>JAEUOZ010000053.1 GCA_016790225.1 Rubrivivax sp. | reverse complement strand
CGCGTGTCGATCCAGATGACCTAGACCGGCGCACAAGTGCGCCATGTATCGCTCGAACTCAGCCAACTCCTCCATCAAGGCTCACCTCTTGCTTGAAGAAGTGCGCATAATGCCTTGATTTTACTAACACAGTAAGACTAGCCCCGGTCAGCGCCGGGGACGGCTCAGACACCATAACGCTTGACCGAAGCCGCCCGGGCGGCCGCACGCACCTTCTGCCGAGCCCCGGCCGGCCCCAGCGGAGCCGGGGGCAGGGTGGCAAAGACGAACGGGGGCGACGGCCGGTTGTCCACCAGCAGCCGGCAGACGACCCGCCGGTCGGGCAGTTGCGCCAGCGTCGCCGCATCGAACTGCGGCTGGAAGTTGGCCTCGATCAGCCGGGCCTCGTCCAGGCCCACGCGCATGAACAGCTTGGTGGCGATGTTGCCCAGCACGGCGTCCACCAGCTTGGTGGGCGGCGACAGCCGGCGATCGACCAGCTGCCCCAGCGTCTGATGCGCCAGCACCAGGTGCAGACCGTACTTGCGCGCCTCGGCCAGGATCTCGGCGATGGCCCGCGTGGTGAAGTTCTGGAACTCGTCCAGGTAGAAGTAGAAGGGGCTGCGCTGATCGCGCGGCAGATCCTGGCGCGACAGGGCCGCCTGGAACAGGCCATTGCTGACCAGCATGCCCAGCATGCGTGCGTCCACATTGCCGATCGCGCCCTTGGCCAGGTTGACCAGCACGATGCGGCGTTCGTCGATCAGGCTGCGGTAGTTGATCGTGCGGCGTGGCGCGCACAGCATCGCGCTCAAGGTCGGGTTGTCGACGAAGGCGGCAAACTTGCTGGTGATCGTCGGCGCCCAGTTGTCGAACGCGTTCTCGCCGACCGTTCCCGCGGCCATCCGGAAGTACTGGGTCGGCTGGGGGTCACGGCAGCGGGCCAGCAGCATCTCGCGGTAGCCGGCGTCGGAGAAGATCCGCATCAGATCGCGCAGCGTGGGCCACTCTTCCGCATCCAGCAGCAGCCCCAGGCCATTGCGCATGAACTGCTCGAAGCGCGCCGTCCAGGCCTGCAGCTCCGGATACAGCTCGATCATCATCTCGATGAAGTCGCTGATCATGCGCGTGCGCTGCTGCTCGGTGGGTGACGGCCCGAGGTCCAGCGGGTTCAGGCCGACCGGGTGCGCCACATCGCTCGGGTCGATCACGACCACATCACCGACGCGCGCGGCGGGCAAGGTATCCAGCAGATGGTCGAACAGGTCGCCGTGGGGATCGATCACCGCCACGCCGTGGCCAGCCTCGATGTCCTGTCGCGCCAGGTTGGCGATCAGGGTGGACTTGCCCGTGCCGGTGGCGCCCAGCACGTACATGTGGCGCGATCGATCGGCCTGCGCCACGTGCACCGGCTGCTCGAAGCCGCGCTGCATCATGCGGCCCATCAGCAGCCCGGACGAGGGCAGGGCGACGCTCACGTTTTCCAGGTGGCGCGGAAAGGACAGGCGGTCCAGCACCCAGGGGTCCGGCAGGCAGGGCGGAACCCACAGCGGGTAGGGAATGGCCCGCGTCAGATCCAGCGGCTGCACGTGCTGGCGCGCCGAGGCCGCGCCGCGCGCCTTGGCCGCAGCGGCCTCGTCCTGCAGGATCTCCAGCGCGGTGTAGGGAAACAGCTCGTGGCCGACGAGATGGGTAAAGGCCCCCGGCAAGGCGGCCTCCGAGCTGAGCTCCACGTCCATCCTCAGGCAGTCACCCCGTTCGGCCAGCGTGCCCAGGAAGGTCTGCACCTGGCTGGCGCGCGCGAGCTGCTGCGCGCCCTGTGGCGGGGTGGGTGCCATGGCCTCGGCAACCTCCGTGACGCGCAAGGACTGATCGGCCCGCAGCAGCGCCTGCATAACGGCCGAGTCCAGCCGCTCGCGCTGCAGCCGGATGCGCAGGCCCACCGGCGAGGGCAGACCTGCCGCGGAGAGCAGCGTGCGCGCCAGGCAAGGGCGCCAGTCCGCGGCAAAGCACAAGGGCGCCTCGGCGCCGGCCCCCTTGTTGCGCGCCGGAAGCCAGGCCAGCGGCGGCGACGAGGTGCTGGCCACGAAGCCCATGACCTCCGGCGCCCCCACGGACAGCGCCTGCGGTTGCAGACGCACCACGCGCCCGCGCGGAAAGTCGTCTGAACTGGACAGTTCGGCATCGGCAAAGGCATACCAGCCGGCCAGCGGCCCGAGCGCGACCTTGAGCTCGGTGCGCAGCTGTCGCGCTTCGCGCAGGGCTTCGGCCTCCGGCAGCGCGCGAGACTCCACCAGCACGCGCACCTCGACGCGCGGCGGGCCGGACGAGCTGGGGTCGAAGCGGTACTCCACCAGCAGGCTGGCACCCTCGACGAGGGCCTCCAGCAGCGGCAGCAGCGCAGCGCGCAGATCGGCCTGGATCTGCACGGCGCCGGTCGATTCGCCGGGCCAGATCGAGCCCTGGGTGCGCGACTGCACATCGAAGGGCTGTCCGATCGCCACGGAGCTGAGCGCAAAGCCGGTGGTGATGCGGCAGACCCCCAGGCGGGAGCGCTGCACCCGCACCGGCACGGACTGGACAGCGCCGGCTTCGCCGTCGTCCAGCGCCATCTTGAAGGCCCGCTCGCGCTCGGGGCCGCGGTTGCTCTGGTAGCGGGTCTGCGCAGCACGCGGCGGCAGACCCGCGCTCGAAGACGGTGAGCTTCGTTTTCCCAATGCCAGCCTCCCGGGACTGCGATGTCGGGTTTGCGGCTGCCGTTTGCCGGGGCGCGGGCTGAACACCTTTGGCCCACGCTCCTGCTCCAGCAAGCCCTGACCGGCGAGCTTAGCAGCATCGCGGGCGGCACAATGCGGGCGCTCCGCCCCGACTGCCACGATCACACCGCGCACCATGACCCGCCGCCGCACCCTGCTCATCATCGGCTGCGGCGACGTCGGCCTGCGCGTGGCGCGGCTGCTGGCCGGCCGGTGGCGCATCCTGGCCCTGAGTTCCTCCCCGCAGCGCCTGCCGGCCCTGCGGGCTGCGGGCGTGCTGCCACTGCTGGGTGACCTGGATCGGCCAGAGACCCTGGGCCGGCTCGCGATGCTGTCGGATGCCGTGCTGCACCTGGCGCCACCACCGGCGCAGGGCGAGACCGATCCCCGTACCCGCAATCTCCTGCGCGTGCTGGCACGCGGCGGCCGTGTCGCGCGGCTGGTCTATGCCAGCACCACCGGGGTATACGGCGATTGCCAGGGCGACTGGATCGACGAGACGCGCACTGTCGCGCCGATCACCGCACGCGCGCGTCGCCGCGTGGACGCCGAGGCCCTGCTGCGCTTCTTCGGGCGCCACAGCGGGGCGACGGTCAGCATCCTGCGCGTGCCCGGCATCTATGCGCCGGACCGCGAAGGCGGGCATCCGCGCGAGCGCGTGGCGCGCGGCTCGCCCGTGTTGCAGCGCGAGGACGATGTCTTCACCAACCACATCCATGCCGATGACCTGGCGCGGGCCTGCGTGCTGGCCCTGCATCGCGGCCGTCCCCAGCGCAGCGTGAACGTGTGCGACGACTCGGCCTTGCGCATGGGCGACCACTACGACCGGGTGGCCGATCTCTGCGGCCTGGCGCGCCCGCCGCGGCTGTCGCGAGAGCAGGCCCAGGCCGTGTTCTCTGCGATGCAATGGAGCTTCATGAACGAGTCGCGCCGCATCGGCAACCACCGCCTGAAGCAGGAGCTGGGCCTGGCCTTGCGCTATCCCGGGGTGGAAGACGCGCTGCGCGACGCCGCATCGGCGGCAACCCCGGGCGGGCCTGCGGTAGCGGGTGACACACCCGGGCCGATCTCAGGCACCCTGCCCGGCAGGGCCTGACACTTCAGTTCAGCGGCGACGCTTGAACGGCCCGCGGCCGCGCCAGTACTGCATCATCAGCCAGCCACCGAGCATGCCGCCCAGGTGCGCAAAGTGCGCCACGCCGGCGCCGGCACGGAAGTACAGCCCCAGCACCAGCTCGATCGCGCCGAAGATGACCACCATGGTCATGGCCGGCACCGGCACCGGCGGGATGGGCACGGCGCTGCGGTTGGTGAGCAGCATGATGTAGAGCGCGAAGCCCAGCATGTTGACGATGGTGTTGGGCACCATGAAGAACAGCACCGGGATGAAGCCCACCAGATCGAACTGGCGCCGCGGAAAGGACAGCGCATAAGCCAGAAGCAGGCCAAACAGCGCGCCCGATGCGCCGACGGTGGCGACCTTGGAGCCGATCAGCGAGGTGACCAGCAGCTGGGCCGTCGCCGCCACGACCACGCACACGGCCAGGAAGGTCAGATAACGGGCGCGGCCCCACAGGCGCTCCAGATCGGCGCCGAAGATCCACAGGCCCAGCATGTTGAAGAACAGGTGCGCCACGTCGCCATGCAGGCCGGCGTAGGTGAGCATCTGCCAGGGGAAGAAGTTGCCGCTGCCCAGTGGCCACAAGGCAAAGAAGCCTGTGAGGCGTACGAAGACGTCGATGCAGAAGAGGGCCACGCAGGCCAGGATGACGGCTTTGGTGGTGGGTGGCAGTGTCGGCATGGACGCGGTGCTGGTGCCCGGGGCCGGACTCGAACCGGCACGCCTTTCGGCGGGGGATTTTGAGTCCCCTGCGTCTACCGATTTCGCCACCCGGGCAATGATCAGGGGTGCGGTGGAAGCGCGGCGCAGTATCGCATGGGGTACCCCGGCCTTCGACGCCGCCGACGGTCCGCTGCGACAATCCGCACGTCAAGGAGCCAAGCCGTGCCAGCTGAGTACCCCACCCTGGAAGACGCCATCGGCCGCACGCCGCTGGTCCGACTGCAACGCCTGCAGGGGCCTGAGGCCGCTCTGCGCGGCAATGTGATCCTGGGCAAGCTGGAAGGCAACAACCCGGCGGGCTCCGTGAAGGACCGTCCGGCCATCAGCATGATCCGCCGTGCCGAAGAGCGCGGCCAGATCCAGCCGGGCGACACGCTGATCGAAGCGACCTCGGGCAACACCGGCATCGCACTGGCCATGGCAGCCGCGATCCGCGGCTACCGCATGGTGCTGATCATGCCGGAGGATCTGTCCATCGAGCGGGCGCAGACCATGCGCGCGTTCGGCGCCGAGCTGATCCTCACGCCGCGCTCCGGGGGCATGGAATACGCCCGCGATCTGGCCGACCAGATGCAGCGCGACGGCAAGGGCCTGGTACTCGACCAGTTCGCCAATGCGGATAACCCCCGCATCCACTACGAGACCACCGGCCCCGAGATCTGGGAAGACACGCAGGGTCGCATCACGCACTTCGTCAGCGCCATGGGCACGACCGGCACCATCACCGGTGTGTCGCGCTACCTGAAGGAGCGCAACCCGCAGGTGCGCATCATCGGCGCGCAGCCCGCGGAGGGTTCGCGCATTCCAGGCATCCGCAAGTGGCCCGAGGCCTACCTGCCGAAGATCTACGATCCTTCGGGAGTTGATGAGCTGGTGCTGGTCAGCCAGGCGGATGCCGAAGACATGGCACGTCGCATGCCGCGCGAAGAAGGCATCTTTGCCGGGATCTCCGCGGCCGGCGCCTGCTGGGTCGCGCTGCAGATCGCGCAACAGCTGAAGGACGCGACCATCGTTTTCATCGTCTGTGATCGGGGCGACCGCTATCTCAGCACGGGCGTCTTCCCGGCCTGAGCGCGGGCCCACCGATGACCGACCCTGAAGTCCGCTTCTGCACGCACTGCGCTGGCCCGCTCGCGCTGATCGCGGCGCAGGAGGACGGCGGCACCAAGGAACGGCTGCGCTGTGCGGCCTGCGGCTGGACCCACTGGAACAACCCGACACCGGTGTTGGCGGCCATCGTGGAGTGCACGGACCGCGAGGGCCGGCTGCTGCTGGCGCGCAATGCCGCCTGGCCCGTGCGCATGTTTGCGCTCATCACCGGCTTCATGGAACAAGGCGAGTCGCCCCAGGAGGGCATCGCCCGCGAAGTGCTGGAAGAAACCGGCCTGCGGGCCGGCGCAGTGAATCTGGTGGGCGTCTACGAGTTCCGTCGCATGAACCAGGTCATCATCGCCTACCACGTGCGGGCCGAGGGCGAGATCCGCCTGTCGCCCGAGCTGGCGGAATACAAGCTGTTTGCGCCGGCTGAGGTCAAATGTTGGCCTGCCGGCACCGGGCAGGCGCTGGCCGACTGGCTGCGCTCGCGCGGCCATGAGCCCGTCTTCATGAGCCCGCCGTCCCGTTCATAGAATCGCTGCCCACAGGAGATCCCATGGAAGCTCAGAAGGAAGTGGACGCGCGCGGCCTGAATTGCCCGCTGCCGATCCTGAAGGCCAAGAAGGCCTTGGCCGACATGGCCAGCGGAGAAGTGCTGAAGATCGTCGCCACGGATCCCGGCTCCGTGCGCGACTTCCAGGCCTTTGCTCGCCAGACCGGCAACGAGCTGGTTCAGCAGACCAACGCCGGTTCGGAATTCATCCACCTGCTGCGCCGGCGCTGAAGCCGCAGCCGCCGGGCAGGGCGGCGGCCGGCTCGCAGTGCCAGGCCGGCCGGGCGAGGATCAGAATTCGAGCCGGCGCAGGTAATCGCGGAAATCGGCGCCCAGATCCGGGTGCTGCAGCGCAAGCTCCACGTTGGCTTCCAGGAAGCCTTCCTTGCTGCCGCAGTCGAAGCGACGGCCTTCGTAGCGGTAGGCAAACACCTTCTCGCGGCGCAGCAGCGCGCCGATGCCATCGGTCAACTGGATCTCGCCACCCACGCCACGCGGCTGGTTGGCGATCTCATGGAAGACGCCAGGCGTGAGGATGTAGCGGCCTGCCACGCCCAGACGCGAAGGCGCAGCCTCCGGTGCAGGCTTCTCGACGATGCGGTTGACATCGACCAGGCGATCGTTCACCGGCGTGCCGGCCACGATGCCGTAGCGGCGCGTCTGCTCGGGCGGCACTTCCTGCACCGCCAGAATCGAGGCGCGCCATTCGCTGAACTGTTCGACCATCTGTGCCAGCACGGGCGGGCGCCCGACCATCAGGTCGTCGGCCAGCAGCACCGCGAAGGGCTCGTTGCCGACCAGGCGCTGCCCGCACAGCACCGCATGTCCCAGGCCCAGGGCCTGGGCCTGGCGCACGTAGATGCACTCCATGTCATCGGGTTTGACACTGCGCACGACGTTCAGCAGTTCCTGCTTGCCCGCTTGTTCAAGGGCTACCTCGAGCTCGAACGTCATGTCAAAGTGGTCTTCGATCGGCCGCTTGTGGCGCCCGGTGACGAAGATCATCTCCCGCACCCCTGCGGAATAGGCTTCTTCAACCGCGTACTGAATGAGCGGCTTGTCCACGACAGGAAGCATCTCCTTGGGTTGAGCCTTGGTAGCGGGCAGGAACCGTGTTCCGAGGCCCGCAACGGGGAAGATGGCCTTCTTGACCTGCATAAGATGACAAGAGTTCGTTGGGATGAATCAGATCATTCTGGCATGGGTGCCGGCGACGCCACCCTTGTCCGAGGGGTGGTGAACGGCATGGATGTGCTGGTCGTCGACACCCTCGAGCCCGAAGTGCTGAACTGGCTGGCCGCGCGTCATTCGCTGCGCGTGGAGCCCGAACTGGCGCGCGATCCGGGCGCCTTTCGCAAGGCGCTTGCGCAGGCCCGATCAGCCATCATCCCTGCGTCCGTGGCCGTCACCGGCTCTGCGCTCAAGCAATCCGGCGCCCTGCGCGCGATCGGCCGCCTCACCCCCAGCAGCGAGAACATCGACATGGCCGCCTGTGCCGCCGCGGGGGTCGAGGTGGTCCGTCCGGGGGGTGCCGGCGTGACCGCGGAAGCCGAGTTTGCGGTGGGCGCCTTGTTGCAAATGTTGCGTCGTGTTCCCGTGATCAGCCCCGAAGGCCTGTTGGTCGGGCGCGAACTGGGCAGTTCCACCGTCGGCATCATCGGCATGACGCCCGCGTCGAAGCCGCTCACCGACCTGCTGCAGGCCTTCGGATCGACGGTCGTGGGCTACGACCCGGGTCTGCACGCATCGGACGCGCTCTGGGCGCGCTGGAACGTCACGCCGATCGGCCTGCTGGAATTGATCGAGCAATGCGACGCGGTGGTCGTGCTGTTGAACTATTTCAGCCGTTATCGCGGCCTGCTGGGTGACCGCTACCTGGCCCGCTGCCGCACGGATCAGGTGATGGTCAATCTGTCGAGCGCGCTGATCTTCGACGAGACGGCCCTGGCCGATGCACTGTCCAGCGGCCGCATGGCGGCGGCCTGGCTGGACAGTGTCGAGCCCGGGATGATCGAGCCCGGCCGGCCCCTCGCCCATCGGGATTCGCTGCAAGTGACGCCGCGGGTGGCAGGCGCCACGCGTGAGGCGCACCTGCGTGCCGCCTGGGCTGTGGCGCGGCGGCTGGACGAGGTGCTGTCGCAGCCGGCTGATCGGGGTGCCGTGCCGCCGTTGACGCTCAGGGCTTCGCGCCCAGGCGCGAGAACTGGCTATTCAGGCGGTCCAATGCCTGGCTGAACTCCGCCAGGCGCGCGCGCTCCTGCTCCACCACCGACGCAGGGGCCCGCGCCACGAAGCTCTGGTTGCCCAGCTTGGCCTCGGCCTTGCCGATCTCGCCTTGCAGGCGGGTGATCTCCTTGCCCAGGCGCTCGCGCTCCGCGTCCACGTCGATCTCCACGTGCAGCGCAAAGCGCAGCGGCCCCAGCACCGAGACCGGCGCAGCCTGCGTGGCAGCGGAAAACGCCGCGTCATCCGTCAGGCGCCGCACTTCGCTGATGCGCGCCAGGGCATGGATCAAGGGCTCGGCCTGATCCATGAACGCTTCGTCCCCGTGGGCCAGCAGCGGCACGCGCTGCCCTGGCGGAAGGTTCATTTCCGAGCGCAGCACACGGCAGGCGCCGACCACGGCCTTCAGACGGTCCATCCAGGCCACGGCCGCCGCGTCGATGCGCTCCGGCTGCGCGATGGGGTAGGGCGCGACGATCAGACCGCGCACATCGCCTTCGGGCTTGCGGCCCGCCACCGGCGCCACGCGCTCCCAGAGCTCGGCCGTGATGAAGGGGATCAACGGGTGCAGCAGCCGCAGCACGGTCTCCAGCACCCGAATCAAGGTGCGTCGCGTCGCCCGCTGGCCGGATGCGTCGCCCTGCTGCAGCTGGACCTTGGCGATTTCCAGGTACCAGTCGCAATACTCGTCCCACACGAAGGCGTAGGCGGCGTTGGCCACGTTGTCCAGCCGGTAGTCCGCAAAGCCCTGTGCGACGGCCGCCTCCACGTTCTGCAGCTCGCTGGTGATCCAGCGGTCGGCTGCTGAAAATCGCAGGTAGCCATGCGCCGGGCCGCCGGGCGCGCACTCGGCCTTGGTGTGTTCCTTCAGCCCGCAGTCCTGGCCTTCGCAATTCATCAGCACGAAGCGCGTGGCATTCCAGAGCTTGTTGCAGAAGTTGCGGTAGCCCTCGCAGCGCTTGTGATCGAAGCTGATGTCGCGCCCCAGGCTCGCGTAGCTGGCCATGGTGAAGCGCAGGGCATCCGCGCCATAGGCCGGAATGCCTTCGGGGAACTCCTTCTTCACGCGCGCGGTGATGGCCGGCGCCTTTTCCGGCCGGCGCAGCCCGCTGGTGCTCTTGGTGATCAGCGTGGGCAGGTCCACGCCCTGGATCAGATCCACGGGATCGAGCACGTTGCCTTCGCTCTTGCTCATCTTCTGGCCCTGGGCATCACGCACCAGGCCATGGATGTAGACGTCCCGGAAGGGCACCTGTCCCGTGAAGTGGACCGTCATCATGATCATCCGGGCGACCCAGAAGAAGATGATGTCGAAGCCCGTCACGAGCACGCTGCTGGGGAGGAACAGCGCCTGTTCCGTGGTCTGACGCGGCCAGCCCAGCGTGGAGAACGGAAACAGCGCGGCGGAGTACCAGGTGTCCAGCACGTCGGCGTCGCGCGTGAGGGGGCCCTGGTAGCCGGCGGCTTCGGCCTTGCGGCGCGCCTCGTCCTCGTTGCGGGCGACGAAGAGTTCGCCCTGCGTGCCATACCAGGCGGGGATCTGGTGGCCCCACCACAGCTGGCGTGAGATGCACCAGTCCTGGATGTTCTTCATCCACTGGTTCCAGGTGTTCACCCACTGCTCGGGGACGAAGCGCACGTCGCCCGCATCCACTGCCGCCATGGCCTTGCCGGCGATGCTGCGCCCATCCGGCCCCGGGCGCGTCATGGCCATGAACCACTGGTCGGTGAGCATGGGCTCGACGATCTGGCCGGTGCGGCCGCAACGCGGCACCATCAGCTTGTGCTTTCGCGTCTCGACCAGCAGGCCCTGGGCCTCCAGATCGGCCACCACGCGCTGGCGCGCCGCGAAGCGATCCAGGCCCCGGTACGCTGGCGGCGCCTGATCGTTGATCTTCGCGTCCAGGGTGAGCACGCCGATCATCGGCAGGCCGTGGCGCTGCCCGACGGCGTAGTCGTTGGCATCATGCGCGGGCGTCACCTTGACGACGCCGGTACCGAACTCGCGATCGACGTAGGCATCGGCAATGACCGGAATGGCGCGATCGCACAGCGGCAGCATCACCTGCTTGCCGATCAAGGAGGCATAACGCTCATCATCAGGGTGCACCATGACGGCCGTGTCGCCGAGCATGGTTTCCGGCCGCGTCGTGGCCACCACCAGCGAGCCCGAGCCGTCGGCCAGCGGGTAGCGGATGTGCCAGAGGAAGCCGTCTTCCTCGGCGCTCTCGACCTCCAGGTCCGATACCGCAGACTTCAGCACCGGATCCCAGCTGACCAGGCGCTTGCCGCGGTAGACCAGCCCTTGCTCGTACAGCCGCACGAAGGTCTCGACGACGACCGCGGACTGCGCCTCGTCCATCGTGAAGTATTCGCGGCTCCAGTCCACCGTATCGCCGATGCGGCGCATCTGGCCGGTGATCGTGCTGCCGGACTTTTCCTTCCAGGCCCACACATGCTCCAGAAACTTGTCCCGACCGATGTCGTGGCGCGAGATGCCTTGCTCCTGCAGTTGGCGCTCCACGACGATCTGGGTGGCGATGCCCGCGTGATCCGTGCCGGGCAGCCACAGCGTGTTGAAGCCGCGCATGCGGTGGTAGCGCGTGAGCGCGTCCATGATGCTGTGGTTGAAGCCATGGCCCATGTGCAGCGTGCCGGTCACGTTGGGCGGAGGCAGCTGGATGCAGAACGAAGGGCGTGCGGCATCGAGCGTGGGCGCGGCGGCGCCGCCGGCCTCCCACAGCGGTGCCCACCTGGCCTCGATGGCGGCGGGTTCGAAGGACTTGGCGAGTTCGCTCATGGGCATGCAAAGTTCAGCCGGACACGTCAAACGTGTCAACGCTTGTTTCATCTGGGGAGTTGTTCTCGATTGTAGGTGGCGGCTATCGTGAGCCGGCTCATGGCCAGCGCCTGCCAGACGCGCGCCAGGCCGCGTGCAAACCGAGAGACACCATGACCCGAGACCTGTTCCCGAGCCCCGTCAAGACCCTGCAGCGCGCCCTGGCCGTGGCGGGCCTGATCCTGTTGTCGGCCTGCGGCGGGGGCGGCTCGGGCGGCGCTTCAGGAGGCGGTGGTGGCGACCCCGTCAGTTGCAGCCCGGATGACGTCAAGAGCTGGCTCTCCAGCTATTTCTCGACCGACTACTTCTGGTACGCGCTCAGCCCGCGGCCCTCTCCGTTCCTGGCCAATTCGGTGTCGGATCACTTTTCGGCCTTGCTCTATACCGGGACCGACAGCAACTTCCCGGCCGACCGCTGGAGCCGCTTCGAGAGCACGGAGTCCTTCAACCGCTTCTTCGGCGAAGGACGCACGCTGGGCTTTGGTGTTTCGGTGGCGGGCCTGGAGGTGTCTCGCCAGCCGGCGCGCCCCTTGTATGTCCGCTCCGTGGAACCCGGCTCCGCCGCCGCCGCCGCGGGCCTGGTGCGCGGTGATTCCTTGCTGGTGGTGAATGGCCGCGCGGTGTCGGATCTGATCGCGGCCGATGACTTCACGGCCTTCAGCGCCACCGCAGTCGGGCAGACGCTGAGCCTGGAGTGGCGCACCACCGCCGGCGCCTTGCGCAGCGCCGTGCTGACGGCATCGATCTATGCGATCACGCCCGTGCCGCGTGCCCTCACGCTGAGCACGCCACTGGGGCGGCGCGTGGGCTATGTGGAGGTGCGCAACATGGTGGCGCAGACGGCTGCGCCGCTGGAAGCTGCCTTCTCGCAATTCCGTGCCGACGGCGTGCAGGACATCGTGCTGGACCTGCGCTACAACGGGGGCGGACTGGTGTCGATGGGCGCCACGGTGGCTTCGCTGGTCGGCGGGACGCGGGTGGCCGGCCGCACCTATGCCTCGCTGCTCTACAACGACCGGCGCGCCACCTCGAACCAGAGCTTCCTGTTCACCAACCCCGCACCGGCTGCTGCGGCCAGCGTGCCGCGCGTCTTCGTGCTGATGGGGCGGCGCACCTGTTCGGCCAGCGAGCAGGTGATCAACGGGCTGCAAGGCGCGGGCATCCAGGTCATCGGCATCGGCGAGGCCTCCTGCGGCAAGCCCCTGGGATTCGTGCCGGTCTCCGATGCCTGCGGCACGACCTACAGCGTGGTCAATTTCGAGAGTGTCAACGGCCAGCGGCAGGGCCGCTACTTCACCGGCATCAACGCCAGTTGCGCGGTGGCCGAGAGCTGGACCCAGCCCCAGGGCAGCACGGGTGACGCGCTGGTGTCGGCCGCACTGTCGGTGGCCGATGGCGGTGCCTGCCCGGTCTCCGCGGATCGCCAGCAGCCGCTGAGTGCGCGCCGTGCAGGCGGGCTGACGATAGAGCCCGGCGAGCGCCAGGGCATGATTCCGCGCTGAGGCGTGCAGGCACAGGGCCCCGTCGGCGCGCGCGAGATGCGCCGCAGCCGGCGCAAGGTCATCGCCGCAGCGCGCTGCCGATCTACATGAACAGGTGCTCGCCGGCGTTCTCGCCGCCGAGGATCACGTAGTTCACCTTCTTCAGATCGGCCAGCGTGCGGCCGCCAGCGTAGCTGATCGAGCTCTGCACGTCCTCGCGCATCTCGCGCAGCGTATCGGCGAGCCGGCCCTTGATGGGCTCGAGGATGCGCTTGCCCTCGACGTGCTTGTACTCGCCCTTGTTGAAGTCGCTGGCCGAGCCGTAGTACTCCTTGTAGAGCTTGCCGTCGACTTCGACGGTCTGGCCAGGTGATTCTTCGTGGCCCGCGAACAGCGAGCCGATCATCACCATCGCCGCCCCGAAGCGCACGCTCTTGGCGATGTCGCCGTGGTGCCGGATGCCGCCGTCGGCAATGATGGGCTTGGTGGCCACGCGCGCGCACCACTTCAGCGCCGAGAGCTGCCATCCGCCCGTGCCGAATCCGGTCTTCATCTTCGTGATGCAGACCTTGCCTGGGCCCACACCCACCTTCGTCGCGTCGGCGCCCCAGTTCTCCAGATCGATCACGGCTTCGGGCGTGGCCACGTTGCCGGCGATGACGAAGGCCTGGGGCAGGTGCTGGCGGATGTGCTCGAGCGTGCGGCGCACGCTGTCCGCGTGGCCGTGGGCGATGTCGATGGTGATGTAGTCGGCGCCCAGGCCTTCAGCCGCCAGGCGTTCGATCGTGCTGAAGTCCGCCGGCTTGACGCCCGAGCTGATCGAGACATACAGCCCGCGCTCGCGCATGCGCCGTGCAAAGGCGACGTTGTCCAGATCGAAACGGTGCATCACGTAGAAGTAGCCGTTGGCCGCCAGCCATTGAGCGATCGGCTCATCGAGCACGGTCTTCATGTTGGCGGGCACCACCGGCAGCTCGAAGCGCCGGCCACCGAACTCCACGCCGGCATCGCATTCGCTGCGGCTCTCGACGCGGCACTTGCGCGGCAACAGGAGGATGTTGTCGTAGTCGAAGATTTCCATCGGGGATCCGGGTGGGGTCTGGTCGTGCGCGGGCCATCGAGCCGGCCTGGGCCCTGCAAGGCCGCGCTGCGTCGGGCGCCGGATGGCCCGCGGTGCAGGCGCCGCAGGTCTGCTCGTCAAGACGCTGCGGCCGGGTGGCGGGCGAAGCTGCGTGACACCCTTCACGGCAGGGGCCAATGGCACAAATTTTACGCGCGTCGCGCCCCTGGAGCGGGCGGTGCGAGGTTCAGCTTGAGCGTCAGCGGGCCGAAAGCCAGCAGGACGGGTACCCGGACGGGGCCCGAAGGACCTCACGGGACGCACTGCCTTGCCTGCCTGCCTTTCGATTCCATGCTGTCTGCCGGCCGCCTTTG
The DNA here is from genome assembly GCA_016790225.1 of Rubrivivax sp. Next base: position 7,991 of record JAEUOZ010000053.1, on the reverse strand, counting down.
CGCGGCGGGTTCGGGGGCGCTGAGCCATGCACGCAGCCAGCGAGCGAGGCGATCCGACCGTGCGCCGGTCGATCAAACATCTGAGGGCGCAAACCGCCGCAGCCTGGGCGGCCGGCGTGCTCGCCACGGGCACGGTGGTGGCAAGCGTCGGCCTGGGTTGGATGAACCTTCGACAAGAAGCGCAGGTGGCGGCTCAGACCCTGGCCAGCGCGCGCGATCTGCGACAGCAGCCGGTCGAGCGCTGGCATGATGCCATGCGTGAATTCACGGGTGCCACTCCGGGTGCCATGCGCGCTGGCGAATGGCGCGGCGTGCGCGATGCGCATGGCCAGCTGATCTCGGAGCAGGGGCCGATCCCCGGCTGGCTCTGGCCGCGACGCAGCGCCGCGATCGCCGGCCCTCAGGAGCTCAAGGCCACGATCGAGGTGGCCACCTCGCCCGCGCCGCTGGTCTGGTCGCTGCTGGCGGGCGCGCTGCTCGGCGCCCTGCTGGGTACGGGAGCCTATGCCGGTGTCCGCCGGTCGCTGGAAAAGGTACAGGGACAGCTGCGCCACTCGCAGGCCGAATCGGCGCAGGTTCAGGTCTTGCGCGTTCTCTTCGAGCGCAGCGATGACGGCCTGTTCGTCTGCGACGAAACCGGGCGTGTGCTGGCTTGCAATCCGGCAGCCGGACGCTTGCTGAAGATGGACGCGGCATCCGCCTCCGGCAGCCTGCTGTCTGACTGGATCCGCTCCCAGGCGGTGCCGGAGCAGGCGCGGCGCGCGATGCGCAGTTTTCCGATCGTGCAGGGCGAGGCGGCCGTCAGCCCGCGGGGCGGCGGCAAGAGCTTCTTCGCCCGGATCGAGGTGCACGAGACGCAGATCGAGGGCGCGAGCCGCTTCATCGTGGGCGTGCGCGATCTGACCGAGGATCGCAAGACGCAACAGACGCTGGAGTACCTGGCCAACTACGACAGCCTCACCGGCCTGCCCAACCGGGTGCTCTTCCGCGATCGCCTGAATCGCGCGATGGAACGTGCGGGCCGCAGCGGCAAGCCCATGGCGCTGTTCTTTCTGGATCTGGACCGCTTCAAGGTCGTCAACGACAGCCTCGGGCACGAGGCCGGTGACAAACTCCTGAAACACGTCGCTCAGGTGCTCAGCGGCTGCCTGCGCGGTGGAGACTCCGTGATGCTCACGCCCAAGAGCGAGGGCGCCACGCTCTCTCGCCTGGGTGGCGACGAATTCACGGTCATCCTGGAAGACATCTCCGGCGCCGAAGACGCGGCCATCGTGGCGCAACGGCTGCTGGATGCGCTGTCGGTTCCCTTCAAGATGGGCGACGAAGAGCTCACCGTGTCGGCCAGCATCGGCATCTCGCTGTTCCCCACGGACGACATCGACCTGGACGGCATCATCCGCCACACGGACATGGCGATGTACCGCTCCAAGGCACTGGGCCGCAACACCTACAGCTTCTTCAGCGACGACCTCAACTCGGCCGTGAGTGCCCGCCTGTCGCTGGAAGGCAGCCTGCGCCGCGCGCTGGAGCGCAAGGAGTTCTGCCTGCATTTCCAGCCCAAGGCCAGCCTCAAGACGGGCCAGATCACGGGCGTGGAGGCCTTGATCCGCTGGCACTGCCCCGGGCGCGGCATGGTGCCGCCGGATCGCTTCATCTCGGTGCTCGAAGACACGGGGCTCATCGTGCAGGTCGGGGCCTGGGTCATCCGCGCGGCCTGTGCCCAGATCGCGGAGTGGGACAGCCTCGGGCTGCCGCCGATTTCGGTGGCCGTGAACCTTTCGGCCCGGCAGTTGCGCCACCCCTTCCTGGTGCCGCTGGTCGAGGACACGCTGCGCGAGACCGGGCTGGACCCCACGCGGCTGGAGCTGGAGCTCACCGAGAGCCTGCTGATGGAGGATACCGAGGGCAATCGGGCGGTGCTGGCAGCCTTCCAGAAGCTGGGCGTCAAGCTGGCCATCGACGACTTCGGGACCGGTCACTCCTCGCTGAGCTATCTGCGGCGGCTGGACGTCGACACCCTGAAGATCGACCGTTCCTTCGTGATGCAGATTCCCGACGATCCGGAAGACTGCGCGATCGCCACCGCCGTCGTGGCGCTGGGCAAGAGCCTGCAGATGAATGTGGTGGCCGAAGGCGTGGAGACCGAAGCGCAGGCCCAGTACCTGCGAGAGCTCGGCTGCACCGACATGCAGGGCTGGCTGCTGAGCCGGGCCCTGCCGCCCGAACAGCTGGTGCAGTGGCTGAAGGACCGCCATCGCGAACATGTGCGGCGCACACAGCCGCGGCGCTTCCAGGCCTCCGATCTTGACGATCTGCCGGAGATCCGGATTCCCGACGTGGTCCGCCCAAGTGCGGCCGCGTCCGGCATGCTGGCCGGCAGCCTGGTGCCTGGCGCCTGAAGCAACCCGGCTTGCACGGCGCGGTCGCCGCAGGCCCGCTGCCTAGAATCGGCGCATGTCCCTGCCGCACGCGCCCGATGCCGCCCAGCCTGTCGAGACCTCCGGTGGCCTGCTCAAGGGGCTCAACCCCGAACAGCTGGCGGCTGTCACCCTGCCGGCGCAGCCCGCGCTGATCCTGGCTGGCGCCGGTTCGGGCAAGACGCGCGTGCTCACCACGCGCGTGGCCTGGCTGCTGCAGACCGGCCAGGTGTCGCCGGGCGGGGTGATGGCGGTGACCTTCACCAACAAGGCCGCCAAGGAGATGCTCACGCGGCTGTCGGCCATGCTGCCGATTCCCGTGCGCGGCATGTGGATCGGCACCTTCCACGGCCTGTGCAACCGCTTCCTGCGCGCCCACTGGAAGATCGCAGCGCTGCCGCAGAGCTTTCAGATCCTGGATGCGCAGGACACGGTCTCGGCCGTCAAGCGGGTCATCAAGGCGATGGCGCTGGACGAATCTCGCTTCGTGCCCAAGCAGGTGAGCTGGTTCATCGCCGGCAGCAAGGAGGACGGCCTGCGCCCCCGGGACATCGAGCTGCGCGATGAGCACACGCGCAAGCTGGTGACGATCTACCAGGCCTATGAAGACCAGTGCCAGCGCGAGGGCGTGGTGGACTTTGCCGAACTGCTGCTGCGCACCTACGAACTGTTGCGCGATCACGACGCGCTGCGCGAGCACTACCGGCGGCGCTTCCGCCATGTCCTGGTCGACGAGTTCCAGGACACCAATCGCCTGCAGTACCAGTGGCTGCGCATGTTCGCGCCACCCGGCGCCCAGCCGGCGCAAGGCGTGTTTGCGGTGGGCGATGATGACCAGAGCATCTATGGCTTCCGCGGCGCGCAGGTGGGCAACATGGCCGACTTCGAGCGCGAGTACCGCGTGCAGACGGTCGTCAAGCTCGAGCGCAACTACCGCTCGGCCGGCAACATCCTGGATGCGGCCAACGACCTGATTGCGCACAACAGCCGGCGTCTGGGCAAGAACCTGCGCACCGAAGCCGGTGCCGGCGAGCCGGTGCGGGTCCAGGAGAGCCCGAGCGACTACGAAGAGGCGCGCTGGTTCCTGGAAGAGGCTCAAACACTGCACCGCAGCGGCACACCCCGCCGCGAGATCGCCTTGCTCTACCGCAGCAATGCGCAGAGCCGCGTGCTGGAGAGCGCGCTCTTCAACGCCGGCGTGCCCTACCGCGTCTACGGCGGCCTGCGCTTCTTCGAGCGCGCCGAGATCAAGCACGCACTGGCCTACCTGCGCCTGGTGGAGAACCCCAACGACGACACCAGCTACCTGCGCGTGGTGAACTTTCCGGCGCGTGGCATCGGCGCGCGCACGCTGGAGCAGCTGCAGGATGCCGCCCGGGCGAGCGCCCGCAGCCTCTACCAGTGCGTGGGTGCCGTGCCCGGCAAAGGGGGCGCGCATCTCGCGACCTTCAATGCGCTGATCGAGGGTCTTGCCGCCACCACGCGTGGCGCCACGCTGCGCCAGATCATCGAGCGCGTGGTCGCCGAGAGCGGCCTGATCGAGCACTACCGCAGCGAGAAGGAAGGCCAGGACCGCATCGAGAACCTGGAAGAGCTGGTCAACGCGGCCGAGGCCTTCGTGATGCAGGAAGGCTTCGGCAAGGACGCAGTGAGCCTGCCGGTGGACGAGAACCCGCCCGCGCTCAGCGTGCCCGATGCCGAGAGCGGCGAGGTGATGTCGCCGCTGGCGGCTTTCCTGACCCATGCCGCACTCGAGGCTGGCGACAACCAGGCGCAGGCCGGCGAGGACGCCATCCAGCTGATGACGGTGCACTCGGCCAAGGGCTTGGAGTTCGACGCGGTCTTCATCACCGGCCTGGAAGAGGGCCTTTTCCCGCACGAGAACGCGCTGTCCGAAGGTGACGGCCTGGAAGAAGAGCGGCGTCTGATGTATGTGGCGATCACGCGGGCGCGCAAGCGCCTGTACCTGAGCTTCAGCCAGACGCGCATGCTGCACGGGCAGACGCGCTACAACGTGAAGAGCCGTTTCTTCGATGAACTGCCCGAAGCGGCGCTGAAGTGGCTGACGCCGCGCCAGGCGGGGTTCGGCTCAGGTTATGCCCGCGAATACCAGCAGGCCTGGCAGCGTGGCAGCGGCCTGCATTCGATCGTCGGCGCGGGGCGGGTGGAGCCGGCCGTGCCCTTCACGCCGCGCGAGCCCGCCCGGGCTGCGGGCGCGGCAGGCGGCTCGGGCCGTCAGGGCCTGCGCGTGGGTCAGGGCGTGTTCCACAACAAGTTCGGTGAAGGCGTGATCGTCACGCTTGAAGGGCAGGGCGAGGACGCGCGCGCGCAAGTCAACTTCGGGCGGCACGGCAGCAAGTGGCTGGCCTTGTCCGTGGCCAAGCTGACCCCAGTGGATTGACCGCAGGGCGCGGGCCGGCCGCATGCCGCAGGCCCGCCGTTGAGATGGATCGTCAGGGGTCGTTCGACCGGATGCCGCTGCCGCCGAAGCTGTCGTTGAAGGTGAAGATCAACGAGGCATAGAACACCGTGCTGAAGATCAGCCCGGCGGGCACCGACATCAGCGCGGTCATCTGGCCCATGCCCAGCAGCCCGAAGGCGAGCGTGATGACGATGCCGAACAGCAGCATGATGGCAAACCACGACAGCACGTACACGACACAGGCGCCGCGGTTGCGCCACATGGCCAGCGTGCTGGAAAAGAGCGCCTGACCGGGGCCCTGCCCGCCCCAGTGAACCAGCGCCGGGGCGTGCCAGAAGGGGATGGACAGCAGCACCAGCAGCACCAGGCGCACGACCAGACCTTGCTGGAACTCGGCCGTTTCAACCAGCGCGCGCATCTGCTGCTCGGAGCCCTCGGCCGCCATCAGCCGGTTGAGCTGCGCAAAGCTGCCACCGTCGATCAGATGCGCGATCCACCACACCAGACCCGTGCCGATGCCGAACATGACGCACAGGATCAGCAGCGACTTGCGCTGCGCCGGGCTCTTGCGCAGCGGCGTCAGGAACTGCCCCGGGTGGATCGGGCCCTTGTTCAGCGCCGATTCGGCCGCGACCATGAAGCCCAGCCCGAGCAGCGGCACGGCGGCCAGCACGACAGCGCTGCCCAGGAAAGGAATGGCCGACACCAGGATGGCCGCCGCCCAGAAGACCACCAGCATCAGGCTGAAGGCCAGCGGGTGCTTGCCGAAGAGGCGAAAGCCATCGCGCATCCAGCGCGAGCCCTGCGCGGCAGGAACAGAGCGGAGGGACAGGGACATGCGCGGTTCGTTCAAGGCGGTTCAATCAAGGGGCAACCAGGGATTCTCGGTGCGTTGCCGCAGCACGCGCTCGAAGTGCTCCGGATTCTTGGGCACCAGCAGGCTGGCCGGGCGCGGCAGGTACCAATCCCACAATCGGCTGATCCAGAAGCGCAGGGCCGCCGCGCGCAGCAGTGCGGGCAGCAGGCGCCATTCGCCGTGCGCCATCGGCCGCTCGGCTCGGTAGGCGTTCAGCAGGGCCAGCGCGCGGGCGTCATCGATGCGACCACTGGCTTCGTCGATGCACCAGTCGTTCACGCACACGGCCAGGTCGAACAGCAGGCTGTCGGTGCCGGCGAAATAGAAGTCCAGCACCCCGCTGAGCCGATCACCGGCCGGCGTGGCCTCGAACAGCGTGTTGTCGCGAAAGAGATCGGCGTGGATCGGCCCGCGTGGCAAGGCGCGCCCGGCCTGCGAATCGGCCACGGCCTGCTGGTAGGCGAGCTCTTCTTCCAGGCGCCGGGCGATGGCCGCGGGCACGTGATCGTGCAGCTGGGGCAGCACCTGCCGGCACCAGGCCAGCCCGCGCCCATGAGCCTGCTCGCCTTCGAACGAGGCCGCCGCCACGTGCATGCGGCCCAGCGTGGTGCCCAGCTGCGCGCAGTGCGCTGGCTCGGGGTGGATCACCGGCTGCCCTTGCAGACGTGTCACCACGGCGGCCGGTTTTCCGGCCAGGGGATGAACGAGCCGGCCACCGCGGTCCGCCTGTGGCGCCGGAACCGGCAGCCCCAGCCCGGCAAGGTGCCCCATCAGTTTCAGGAAATAGGGCAGCTCGTCGGTGGACAGCCGCTCGAACAGCGTGAGCACCCAGCGGCCCTGGGTGGTGGTGACGAAATAGTTGGTGTTCTCGATGCCGCTGCGGATGCCTTCCAGATGGAGCACATCGCCCAGCCCGAGACGGCGCATCAGGACATCGGCCTCTTCAGGCTGGACCGGCGTGTAGACCGCCATCGCCTCAGGCCGCGCGCAGCGCTGCGCCCTCGGTCGGCCCTGCCGGAGACCACGGCAGCGGCCCAGCCGGCGACCCGATCGGCGTCTTGATCGGGGTCGCGAAGGGCGGGGTCCGGACATCCGGGCAGGACGGGCGCAGGCGCATGCGGACGAGTTTACCGGCGGCTGCTCGGGCGCGCCGGCGGCAACCCAGGCTCGTCGCCTGACGGCTTTCCCGCCCACAATGCCGGGATGAGCGAACCCACCCTGCTGCTCGTCGACGGCTCGAGCTACCTCTACCGCGCCTACCACGCGATGCCCGATTTGCGCGGGCCGGGCGGCGTGCCCACCGGCGCCATCCACGGCATGGTGGCGATGATGAAGCGCCTGCGAGAACAGGTGCCGGCCGAACACGCCGCGTGCGTCTTCGATGCCAAGGGCCCCACCTTTCGCAATGAGTGGTACGCCGAGTACAAGGCGCAGCGCGCGCCGATGCCTGAAGACCTGGTCAAGCAGATCGAGCCCATCCATGAGGTCGTGCGCCTGCTGGGCTGGCCGGTGCTGGAGGTGCCCGGCATCGAGGCGGACGACGTGATCGGCACGCTGGCGCGCGTGGCCGCGGCTTCGGGCCACCGCGTGGTCATCTCCACGGGCGACAAGGACCTGGCGCAGCTGGTCACGCCCCAGGTCACGCTGATCAACACCATGAGCAACGAGCGGCTCGACGAAGCCGGCGTGAAGGCTAAGTTCGGCGTGCCGCCGACGCTGATCGTCGACTACCTCACCCTGATCGGCGACACGGTGGACAACGTGCCCGGCGTCGACAAGGTCGGGCCCAAGACTGCCGCCAAGTGGATCGAGGAATTCGGCTCGCTGGACGGCGTGATCGCGGCCTCGGGGCAGATCAAGGGCGTGGCCGGCGAGAACCTGCGCAAGGCGCTGGACTGGCTGCCCACGGGCCGGCGGCTGATCACCGTGGTGACCGACTGCGACCTGGCCGGCCACGTGGAAGGTTGGCCGGCGCTGGAGGCGCTGGCCCTGCGCGAGGTCGACCGCGAGGCGCTGCTCGAGTTCTACCAGCGCTACGGCTTCCGCGCCTGGCGCAAGGAGCTGGAAGGTGCCCTGGGTGTGGCCGTGCCCGGCGCTGCGCTGGCGCCCACCACGGCGGCCGCTCCGGCCGCCGACCCGACGCCGGCCACGCCGTTGGCGCGCGAGTACGAGACGGTCACCGACTGGGCCCGCTTCGACCACTGGCTGCAGCGCCTGCAGGCGGCCGAGCTGGTGGCGCTGGACACCGAGACCGATTCGCTCGACGGCATGGCCGCGCGCATCGTGGGCATCAGCT
>JAEUOZ010000070.1 GCA_016790225.1 Rubrivivax sp. | reverse complement strand
GTGGTAGCACCAGAAGAAGAAGTACTCCGGGTAGTCCAGCCAGCCGCCGAAGCGGTTGAGGATCATCGGCATGTCCTTCTTCAGCAGCGCCGCGCGCCAGGTGGCGCCGGGGATCTTGTTGATCTGCGCCTTGATGCCGATGGCGGCCAGCGCCTCCTGCGTCAGCACCGCCGCGGGCTCGCCGATGGTGGCGCCGCCCAGGTCGAAGCTGAGCGTGGTCTCGAAGCCGTTGGGCACGCCGGCCTCGACCATCAGCGCCTTGGCCTTGGCCAGGTCGGTGCGGTACCAGGTGGGCTGCGGCCAGGCGATGGACTTGACCGGGTCGCTGCCGCCCCACAGCTTGGCCGCGCGGCCGTAGAAGGCGTTGTCGAAGATCTTCTCGTAGGGCAATGCATAGGCCACCGCCTGCCGCACCTTCGGGTTGTCGAAGGGCGGCTTGGTGGTGTTCATGCCCAGGTAGAACATCGAGTTCTCGATGGGCATCGAGCTGACCTTGATGCGCGCGGTGTCTTCGCTCAACTCGGCGAAGTCCTTCGGCGGCAGGTCGTAGGTCATGTCGATGTCGCCCTTGAGCAGCAGCGCACGGCGGTTGCCGGCGTTGGGCACGTCGCGCTGCACGATGCGGCGCAACTTCGGCATCGGGCCGTTCTTCCACTCGTCGTAGCGCACGTAGACGATTTCCTGACCGGGGCGGAAGGCCTCGACCTTGAAGGCACCGCCGCCGGCCACGTTGTTGCGCGTCCAGGCCAGGCCCCACGGATCCTGCGGCGTGGCGTTCTTCTTCACCAGTTCGCTGTTGAAGACGCAGGGCACGACGACGGCCAGGTCGTTCATCGTCAGCTTGTCCTTGCGGATGAACTTGACGCGGAAGGTGTGGTCATCGACCACCTCGAACTGCTCGGGCTTTTCCAGCGAGCCCGCGGCCATCTGGAAGGTGGGGAAGCCGCCCACGGTGACGGCGCGGTCGAAGCTCCACTTCACGTCCTTGGCGGTCACCGGCGTGCCGTCGTGGAACTTGGCGTTCTTGCGCAGCTTGAAGGTCACCGACATGCCGTCCGGCGCCATCTGCCAGCTTTCGGCCAGCTCGGGCTCGAGCTTGTTGCGGTCGTAGGCGACGCGGCCGTCGGGCAGCGTGCGCTTGCCGTAGGTCATCAGCCGGTCGTAGACCAGCCAGCTCACGCCGTAGCTGGGCCGGTTGGCGCCGACGGTGTGGATGTCCAGCGAGTTCGGGCCGAACTCGTTGGCGACGATCAGCACGTCCTTGGGCCGGGCCTGGGCGTGGGCGGCCAGGGGCAAGGCGCCAAGGGCGGCACCGCTGGTGAGGAAGTCGCGTCGGTCCATGGTTTGGCTCCAGGAGTCAGAGGGTTGCGAGATAGGCGCGCCAGCCGCCGTGGTGGCTGATGTCGCGTGCCCCGGTCAGCGCATGCGCTTCGCACAGGAAGCCGTGCACGTTGCTGCCGTCGGCCAGCTGCACCGAGCCCAGCCCCAGCGGCGGCGGGATCAACGCAAGGAACGAGCCCAGGGCGGCTTGCGGCATGTCCCAGACCTCGAGCTCGATGGCCGCGCCGCCTTCGGCCACGCGCTGCAGCCCCGGCTTGGGCGGCTGCGTGCCGGGCAAGGCATAGAGCCGGTAGTGCGGCGCGGTGCGCGTGGCCTCGCGCAGCACGGCACCGCGTTCGAGCAGCTGGCCGTTCAGCGGCAGGCCGGACAGGTGCGCGCCGACCACGGCGATCGGCAGCGTGGGCTGCACCGCCGGGCCGGACGCATCGGCCGGCGCGGGCGGCAGGCCCTGCCAGCGCCGCGCCAGATCGAGCAGCGCGACATCGGCGCCGCCGGGGGCGATGAAGGTCAGGCCGAAGGGCAGGCCCTTATCAGTGCGGCCGGCCGGCACGGCCAGCGCGCTCCAGCCCAGCAGGTTGACGAAGTTGGTGTAGGTGCCGAGCTTGGCATTGACGCCCACCGGATCGGCATCGACCTCGGCAAAGCGCGGATGCCCCGGCGCGCTGGGCACCATCAGCACGTCCACCTGCTGCCACAGCGTGCGGAGCCGCGCCTGCAGTGCGCGCAGGCGGTACATCGCCTCGAAGGTCTGCGTGGCGCTCAGGCCGACAGCGCGGCTGATCACGCGGCGCACGGTGTCGTCCAGTGTCTCGGGCCGCTCGGCCAGCAGCTGCTGCACGACGGTGTGGCGCTCGGCCACCCACGGGCCTTCATAGAGCAGGGCCGCCACCTCGAACAGCGGCGCGAAGTCCATCGCCACTACCTGATGGCCGTGCTCGCGGGCCTGGGCCTGTGCGGCGTCGAAGCAGGGTGCGTAACCGGCGTCGCCAAAGAACTCGGGCTGCGCCGGCACGCCGATGCGCAGCGGCCAGGGCAGGCGCGCCGGGCCCGGGCGGAAGTCGCTGTAGGCGTCGAGTGGATCGGCGCCTTCCAGCACGGCAAGCACCTGCGCGGCATCGTCGACGCCATGGGCAAACACCGACACGCAATCGATGCTGCGGCAGGCCGGCACCACACCGGCGGTGCTGACGCGGCCCGGCGTGGGCTTCAGCCCGACCAAGCCGTTGAACAGCGCCGGCACGCGGCCCGAGCCCGCCGTGTCAGTGCCCAGTGCAAAAGCCACCTGACCACGCGCCACGGCCACCGACGAGCCGGAGCTGGAGCCGCCGCTGATGCGCTCGGCATCGAAGGCGCTGCTCGGCCGGCCGTAGGGCGAACGCGTGCCCACCAGGCCGGTGGCGAACTGGTCGAGGTTGGTCTTGCCCAGCCACAGCGCGCCGGCATCGACCAGCTTCTGCACCACCGTGGCATGGCGTGCGGGCAGGTAGGCAAAAGCCGGGCAGGCGGCGGTGGTGGGCACGCCGGCAATGTCGATGTTGTCCTTGGCGGCGAAGGGCACGCCCAGCAACGGGTAGCGCCGCACCAGTTCGGCGCGAGACAGCGGCTCGGCCAGCCTGGCCGCCAGCGTGTCCAGTTGCTGCTGCCACTGCGCCGGCGTGGCCAGGCTGATCCAGATGGAATGGGCCGACGCGGCCTGCGCTGAAGCCCGGCAGCGCTGCAGCGCAGGCAGCAGCGCGTCGGGGTCGGCCAGCACCCGCTCACGCCAGGCGGCAAGGCCTTCGGGCGCGGCAGCGGGGTCGGCGGCAGGCAGCATATTGGTGCACGTACTGGTATACAAGCCAGCACACGCATGAAGCATGCCAACCGGACGCCGGTTGGCCCTGTCGTCGAAGGGGTCAGCCGCCCTCGCGGGCCAGGCGCTCGCTGCGCCAGTACACGTCGTCGCCGCCCAGGCCGTCGAGGTTGGCGCGGTTGAGCACGCGCGCCAGCACGAACAGCAGATCCGACAGGCGATTGAGGTACTGGCGCGGGGCGGCATTCACCGGCTCGGCCGCTCCCAGGGCCACCACCGCGCGTTCCGCACGCCGAGCGACCGTGCGGCTGACATGCGCCAGCGCCGCGCTGCGCGTGCCGGCCGGCAGGATGAATTCCTTGAGCGGCGGAAGCTGGGCGTTATGCTGCTGCAGCGCCTCGTCCAGGCGCAGCACGGCGGCCGGCTTGAGCAGCTCGAAGCCCGGGATCGACAGCTCGCCGCCCAGGTTGAAGAGTTCGTGCTGCACCACGACCAGCAGCTCGCGCACCTCGGCCGGCAGCGGCTCGGCCAGGATCACGCCCAGCGTGGAGTTCAGCTCGTCGACATCGCCCATGGCCTGCACGCGCAGGTGATCCTTGGCCACGCGCGAGCCGTCGCCCAGGCCCGTGGTGCCGGCGTCACCGGTGCGGGTGGCGATCTGCGTGAGGCGTTGTCCCATCGTGGCATTGTGCAGGAGTGGTCCTTCGCGTCGCTGGTGCATGGGCTTGGGACCGGGACCGGGCCTGGGCCTGGGCAAGCCTCGGCCAGAGTCACCGCGCTTCGATCCTGCGCAAGGCGGATCCGGCGCAAGCGCACTAGCGTGACAGGCTTGCAGCGGTTCGCAGCCCCGCGAACCCCGATCGTGACTGACCCTTGAGGACATCGATCATGCGAGTGGAAGTGATGATCCGTTTTGGCCCGGCCGATGAGCGCCTGGTGCATGCGGCCGATCCCCTGCCGCTGGAAGACGCGCGGCGCTGGCTGGATCAGGAGTTCGTGCGGCTGGACTGCGTGCCGGCGCGCGCCAGCGGCAAGCTGCTGTTTGCCGACAAGATCCTGGCCGTGGCCGACGCGGCGGGCCCCGCGGGCTTTGGCGACGAGGCCTGGGCCCAGGCCTACGCCCGGGCAGTGACCGGTGCTGTGGGGCGCTCGCCGCTGCGCGTGGATCTGCTGGACCAGACGCTGGGCTGAGACGGCTCGCCGCCCCTCGGAGCACGTGGCCGCGGGCAGGCCAAGCTTGCCGGCCTCGTACCGGCCGAGCCAGGCTTTCGCCTCGGCTCAGGCTTTTGTCGAAACGAAGGTCCCGGCGTTCGATCGCATCAGCTGCAGCGTCAGCAGCCGGGCATGCACCGTATGGCCGCTGCCCTGGGCGCGGCTGCTGACCACCGCCGCCACGGCTTCGAAGCCCGGCGCACTGATGTGGAAGGCGCTGCCGGCTTCCAGCGCCGGTCGACAGTACATCGACAGCCCGGTGAGGGACAGATCCTTCAGGCGCGCCGGTTCGGCCGCTTCGTGGCCGGGCACGCGCAGCACCGCTTCACTGCTGCGCTCGAAGCGCTCGCCCTGGCGGCGGCCCAGCAGCTCGGCACTGGCGATGCCGCTGTTCGGCGCGGGCGTGAGCGGGCTGTTGCAATGGTGGCACCGCGGCTCGGGCGCGGCGGACCGCACGAAGGCCTGCCCGCAGAAGGGGCAGCTGCGCTCCAGGTGCCAGAACTGCGGATCGCGCTCCTTCATCTTCACTTCCGACGGCTTCTGCGGCTTCGGCGGCACAGCGAAGCGCGCCGGTCGCCGCAGCGACTGGTCATAGGCGGCGCGCCGCTGCGGATCGCTGAGCACGGCGTACGCGGCGTTCAGCCGCGCGGCTTCATCGTGACCGCCGCCCAAATCGGGGTGTGCGCGCATCGTCGTCATCAGCGCGCGGTAGGCGGCCTTGATGACTTCCGACGGCGCTTCCGGCTGGACGTAGAGGATGCGGTAGAGGTTGCGTCGCTCGCTGGGGGCCATGGGTTCGCGGGGCGGGGCGGTGGGCTGGGGCAAGGGCGCCGGCCGCGCTCCTAGCTGGCGCGGGTCGCATGGCCTCGGGTTTCGGTTGTTCAGGCCCGGTCTTGACACGGCCGCCTCACGCCCGTGCCCGGGGCGCGAAGAGTTGCGCAGTCAGGCCGCGCTGTCGTCCCGCCGGCTGGATGGGGTGCGGCCTCGGTCGCGCGCGCGGGCCCGGCTCTGCGCCAGCACAGCTTTGCACCTGCTGCCTAGAATCGTTGACGCCCGCTTCGGGCTCACCGCACGATTTCGGAGACCGCCATGAATGCTCCCTTGCCCGGCCAGGTGATGCCCCCGCTCGCGCTGCGCACGGTGCCGCCGGCGCTGCTGGAGAGCCTGCGGCAGCGCTTCGGCGATCGCTTGTCCACGGCGCACGCCGTGCGCGAGCAGCATGGCCGCGATGAATCGCCCTTTCCCGTCACGCCGCCCGATGCCGTGGTCTTCTGCGAAAGCACGGCCGAGGCGGCCGAGGCCGTGCGGCTGGCGGCTGCGCAGCGCGTGCCGGTGATCCCGTTCGGCGTCGGCTCCTCGCTGGAAGGCCACCTGCTGGCCGTGCAGGGCGGCCTGAGCCTGGACCTCAGCCGCATGGACCGCGTGCTGCGTGTCAATGCCGAGGACCTGACCGTCACGGTGCAGCCGGGCGTCACGCGCGAGCAGCTCAACCGGGAGGTCAAGGACCAGGGCCTGTTTTTCCCCATCGATCCCGGCGCCAATGCCACGCTGGGCGGCATGAGCGCCACGCGCGCCAGCGGCACGAATGCCGTGCGCTACGGCACCATGCGCGAGAACGTGCTGGCGCTGGAGGTGGTCACGGCTCGCGGCGAGATCATCCGCACCGGCACGCGGGCGCGCAAGTCCAGCGCCGGCTACGACCTCACGCGCTTGTTCGTGGGCAGCGAGGGCACGCTGGGCGTGATCACCGAAGTCACGCTCAAGCTCTATCCGCTGCCTGAGGCGGTGAGCGCTGCGGTGTGCCACTTCAGCGCCGTGGGCCATGCGGTGCAGGCGGTGATCCAGGTGATCCAGATGGGCGTGCCCATCGCGCGCTGCGAGCTGCTGGACGCCAACGCGGTGCGCGCCGTCAATGCGCAAAGCAAGCTGGGCCTGCGCGAGCTGCCGATGCTGCTGATGGAGTTTCACGGCAGCCCGGACAGCGTGCGCGAGCAGGCCGAGACAGTGCAGGCCATCACGGCGGAGATGGGCGGCGAGGCCTTCGAGTGGGCCAGCACGCCCGAAGAACGCACGCGCCTGTGGACCGCGCGGCACAAGGCCTACTTTGCCGGCATGGCCGCCAACCCGGGCTGCCGCACGGTCACCACCGACACCTGCGTGCCGATCTCGCGCCTGGCAGAGATCCTGGACATCTCCATCGAGGAGGCCGATGCCTCGGGCCTGCCGTACTACATCGTCGGGCACGTGGGCGACGGCAACTTCCACCTGGCCTACCTGGTCAAGGAGGGCGATCTGGCGCAGCGCGAGCTGGCCGAGCGCCTGTCCATGCAGATGGTGCGCAGGGCGATCGCGCTGGAGGGCACCTGCACCGGCGAGCACGGCATCGGCCTGCACAAGATGGGCTTCCTCGTGGAAGAGGCCGGCGAAGGCACGGTGGCGCTGATGCGCCAGCTCAAGCGAGCGCTGGACCCGGACAACATCCTCAATCCGGGCAAGATCTTCCAGCTCTGAGGCCGGCCAGGCGCGGGTGCCGATTTCTGCCGCCCACGCGCCTAACGGCAACTCGCCGCCCCCGGCGTCGCCGTGGCCTGCGCCAGAACGACCGGGCCCAGCAGCAGGCGGTTGGCCAGATCGCGCAGCTCGACCGTCTGCTGTCCGGCCGCCGGCGGGCTGACGAGCAGCGCCGCCGGCAGCGAATCCAGGTTGCCGGGCAGGCGCAGCAGCCCGTAGTAGGCGCCGCGCCCGGCGGCCGTGCGGCCCCAGCTTCCCTCGAAGCTCCAGCTCAGGCAGCGCTCCTGCAGTTCCACGGACTGCTGGCGATAGCTGGTCACCACGGCCAGGCTGGCGGCCGGGCCGACGAAGCGCAGCGCCGAGGCATCCGCCGGCAAGGTGCCGGGCTGGCAGACCGGGCAATCGGCCGCCGGGGCCGCGCCAAATTCGGCCATCGCAGCGCCGACGGAATCCGTGCCCGTGCCGCCCACGCCCGGGCCGCAGCCGGCCAGCCACAGGCCGGCCAGCAGGGCACCCAGCCAGGCAAGGAAGGGCCAGCGGGCGGGTCGGTGGGCATTCATGATGAAGAATCCTCTTGACTGAAAAAGTAGACACCGAAGCGGGCGCGATGCTTGCGTGAGGCCTGCTCGGCGGGCGGCAAGGCCTCGTCTTCGTCGTAGCGGGCCTGGGCTTCCTGCAGCACCTGCCTGAGCGTGCGCTGCCAGGCCTGGCGCGCGGCCTGCCGCACGCGGGCCACGGATTCAGGGCGCAGCCGGTCGACATACATCGCCTGCTCCAGGAAGTTCTCTTCGCCCTGCAGGTTGGCGGCCGTCGCGGCGGCGTGATCGCCAAGGTTGTCGGCCATCAGCTGCGCCATCTCGGCCAGACCCTCGCGTGGCGCAAAGCCCTGCTTGCGCAGCAGCAGCGTACCGTCATCCTGTGCCTGCACCACACCCAGGCGCTGCAGCTCATCCAGCCAGGCGCGTGGCCGGATGTCCTGGCTCAGGCGGCTGGCCAGCGCATCGAAGGCCGCGCGGTCCAAGGGCGGCGGCGCCTGCGCATCGGCGCGCGGCAGCGCCAGCCAGGCGCCGACCAGCTCGCCGCTCAGGGACAGCGGCAGGGCTTCGCCTGGCGCGCCTTCAAGGGCATCGGCGCCGTCGCTGCCGTCGCTGCCGTCGATCACCTGGGTACTGTCCGTGCCTTCGGCTGGCGGCGGTCGCTGAGCCCGCGCGCGCGCCGCTGCCTCGGCCGCCGCACCGCGCGTGAGTTCGCGCACGTCCTTGCGGTGCACGCCGCACAGCAGCGTGATCGCGCTGTCGGTGCTGCCCATGCCGCGCTGGGCCAGCTCTTCGCGCGCGGCCTGCACAAAGACCGGCTTCAAGGCCTGCGCCAGCTCGGGGTAGGTGACGCCGTGTTTCAGCAGCAGCCGCACCAGCGGGCGCAACGCGCGCAGCACCGCACTCAGCACGATGCTGTGGCGCGATCGACCGGCGGAGAGATCGTCCATGACTTGACGAGGGCCTTGTGTGTGTGGGATATTTTCCCACATCTTGATGTCCCAGGCAAGCTGTCATGCACACGATCAAGGCTCATTCCTCCCCTCCCACGGCCGTGTCCGGCGCGCGGGCGACACCTCCCGCCGAGCGCGCTGAGGCCCCGCCGGCCCGGCCTTGCCCGGCCGCGCGACACCTTGCGCCGACCCGGCCTCGCGCAGCGCCCGCCTGGGCGCTGCTGCTGGCGATGTCGGGCGCGCTGCTGCTGGCCGCCTGCGGCGGCGGAGGCGGCAGCGAAGCGCCGCCTCCGGCGCAGGCGCAGAGCGGCCTGCAGGCAGCCGGTCCGGGCGAGCTGCTGGCGCAGGCGCGCGCCCTGGTGCGGCAACGGCTGGACCTGCGCGCGCAGTCGGCCGCGGCGCTGATCGACCGCGATGTGAGCCTCGTGCCGCTGGGCGCCACCAGCGCCGCCGCGGATGCCGGCACGGTGGCGCCGGCGTTTTCCGGCACCCTGGTGCAGGAGCCGGGCGTGGACGAGCCCGATCTGCTGAAGACCGACGGCCGGGTGCTCTACGCGCTGGACACCTACGGCCTGCGCAGCGCCGGCTCGCCGCGCACGCCGCACCAGATCCTCGTCGCCCAGGCGGGCGCGGACGGCCGCGTGACGCCGCTGCAGGCGCTGGCCTTGCCGCAGGACGACACGCAGCCCAGCCCGCGCGGCCTGCTGCTCGCACCCGAGGCCCGCAGGCTCGCCGCGCTGTCCGAGCACTTCACGCCCGTGGCGATGCCGCAACCCTGCCCGCCGGGCATGGCCTGCATCACCGGCAGCCTGATCTGGCCCGGTCCTGCGCTGCGCTCGCACGTGCAGGTGCAGACAGCCGATGTGGCCGGCCCGGGCACGCTCAGCCTGGGACGGCGCATCGATATCGAAGGCCGCCTCGTCAACAGCCGCCGGGTCGGTCAGACGCTGTACCTGCTGACCAGCCACTCGCCGCGCGTGGCGGCCGATCAGCTGCCGGGCACGGCCAGCGTCGCCGAACGTGAAGCCGCGCTGGCCGCGATGAGCGCCGCCGATCTGCTGCCGCGCCAGCGCATCGACGGGGGCGCCTGGCAGCCGCTGCTGAACGAGAGCGATTGCCTGCTGCAGCCGGCCAACAGCTCCGCGTCGCTGACGCTGACCACGCTGGTGGCCATCGACCTGGGCTCGCCCACGCTGGCGCGCCAGGCCCGCTGCTTCCTGGGCGGGACGGACGCGCTGTACCTGTCGCCCAGCCATCTCTACCTGGCGACCTCACGCTCGGCGCCGCCGCGCCTGCTTGCCGACGGGCGGCTGGAGTACTCGCCCGATCACCTGACCGACATCCACCGCTTCGCCTTCAGCGGCCTGGACATCCGCTACCGCGCCTCCGGGCAGGTGAACGGCCACCTGGGCTGGGATGCGCAGCGCATGGCGCTGCGCCTGAGCGAGCACAACGGTGATCTGCGCGTCATCAGCTTCACGGGCCGCTGGGGCTGGGCCATGCCGGCCGACGCCACCGACGGCACCAGCCGGCCACCTTCGCCCGCCACGCTGACCGTGCTGCGCGAGGACAGCGCCGCGCGCACGCTGGCCGTCGTCTCCACCCTGCCCAACAGCCGCCGGCCGGCCTCGCTGGGCAAGCCCGACGAGCAGCTCTACGGCGTGCGCTTCGACGGCGCGCGCGCCTACCTGGTGACGTTCCGCCAGATCGATCCGCTCTATGTGCTGGACCTGGCCGATCCGGCCGATCCGCGCATCGCCGGCGAGCTGGAAATCCCCGGCTTCTCCGACAGCCTGCTGCCGCTGGGCGATGGCCTGCTGCTGGGCGTGGGCCGCGAGGTCGGCGCGCAAGGCCAATGGCAGGGCGTGAAGCTGGCGCTCTTCGACGTGCGCGACGCCAGCCGCCCGGCGCTGCTGCGGTCGATGGTTCTGGGTGCGCGCGGCAGCAGCACCGCCCTGGACTTCAGCACCCACGGCTTGAACGTCCACCGCGTGGGCAGCCAGATCCGCCTGGCCCTGCCGATGAGCCTGACACTCAGCGACGAGAGCGTGCAGCCCGAGCAGGCGCTGCACCGCTTCAACGTCGATGCGCTGGCGCGCACGCTGAACCCGCGCCCGGCGCTCGGCGCGCCGCCCGGCAGCAACGGCTGGGATCTGTGGGGCGACCGCAGCCTGCAGATCGGCGACGCCGTCTTCTACCTGAGCCAGGGCTCGCTGCGCGGCGCGCCCTGGTAGGCAGCGGCGCGCGCAGCGCGGACAATGCGGGCTCCGGCCACTCGGCGCGGGGTCGGGCTCGCGGGGCTTGGCACGCACGGCGGCCGCCAAGCCCCGAGGAGTCGTTCATGCACCGGCGCCATGCGCTCGCCACCGTTGCCGCCTGGGCTGCCGCCGGCAGCGCCAGCCTGATCCCGGCGCTGGCCGCCGCGACCTCACAGCCGACCCGGCGCAAGCCCTACAGCTTCGACCTCACGCCGCCCATGGGCGATGCGGCCAGCTTCGTCGCGTGGATGGTCAAGCACCGCGGCGAGGCGCCCGGCCCGCTGGCCGAGCGCTATGCCCGCTTCGGCCGCCTGGTCCAGAACAAGGATCTGTGGGACGCCCGCAACCAGCGCGCCTTCCTGATGACCCCGCGTGAAGACTTCGTGCTGCCGCGCAACCACGCGCGCGCCTACGAGCACGCCTTCCTCGACATCGGCTTCGGCGTCACGATCTCCGGCCCGCACCTGGTGGGCCGCATGACCAGCGTCATCGACGTCAAGCTGGGCGAGAAGGTGCTGGAGATCGGCACCGGATCGGGCTACCAGGCGGCCTACCTGGCCAACCTCACCGACCAGGTCTGGACCATCGAGATCATCAAGCCCCTGGCCGAGCGCACGCGCGGCGTCTATGACGGCCTCATCGCCCGCGGCTATACGGAGTTCAAGGCCATCAGCAGCCGCAACTCCGACGGCTACCACGGCTGGGCCGAAGCCGGGCCTTTCGACAAGATCATCGTGACCTGCGGCATCGATCACATCCCGCCGCCGCTGCTGCAGCAGCTGAAGGTGGGCGGGACCATGGTCATCCCGGTGGGACCGCCGGGCGCGCAGCGGGTGCTGAAGGTCCGCAAGGAACAGAACGCGGCTGGTGCCATCACCGTCGCCCGCTCGGACATCTACAACGGCCGCATCGTGCCCTTCGTGCCCTTCACCAAGCTCGACGGTGAAGCGATCCGCGGCACCCACAACCGCTGATCACCGATGGGCCGACGTCGGCGCCCGCGCGCCCTGCTCTATCTGGCCGTGGCGCTGGTGGCCGGCGCGGTGATCGCGCTGCAGATCACCATCATGCGCGTGTTCTCGGTGGGCAGCTGGGCCCACTTCGGCTCGCTGGTGGTGAGCCTGGCGATGCTCGGCTTCGGCCTCAGCAGCGCGGTGATGGCGCTGTCCACGCGCTGGATCGGCGCGCACTGGCGCGGCGCGGCCGGCAGCGCGCTGCTGCTGCTCGGGCCCTTGATGGTGGGCGCCCACCTGCTGGCCCAGCAGCTGCCGTTCAACCCGATCTTCCTGGTGGCGGATCCGGCGCAGAAGTGGCGCCTGGCGGCCAACTTCCTGCTCTATCTGCTGCCTTTCCTGGCCGGGGCCGCTTTCCTGGGCATCGTCTTCCTGCGGGCCCGCACCAGCTTCAGCCGCTTCTACTTCGCCGATCTGGCGGGCTCGGGCCTGTGCGGGCTGCTGCTGCTGGCGGCGATGTGGTTTCTCGCGCCGGAGCACCTGATCCTGGTGCCGCTGACGCTGTGGGCGCTGGGCAGCGCGTGCTGGTTCCGCGCGCTGCGCCAGCGGCGCGCGCTGGGCGGCCTGGCGCTGGCCGCCGCGTCATGCCTGACGGCCCACCTGATGCTGCCGGTGTGGCTGGATGCACCGCGCCTGGCGGTGAGCGATTACAAGGGCGTGTCCTACGCGCGCAAGTTTCCGGACAGCCGGCTTGTCTACGCCGATCACTCGCCCTTCGGGCAGCTGGAGATCATCGCCAGCTCCTACCTGCACTTTGCGCCGGGGCTGTCGGACAACGCGGCCTTCAACCTGCCGAGCGTGCCGGAGAACGCCTACCTGGGCCTCTACATCGATGGCGACGGCCCGATCGGCGTGATGCGCCAGCTGGACGAATCGCAGAGCGCCTATTTCCGCTACCTGCCGATGGCCTATCCGTACCTGCTGAAGGAACGGCCGAACAGCTTTGTCGTGCAGTTTGGCGGCGGCATCTCCACGGCCGTGGCGCTGCGCCTGGGCTCGGCCTCGGTGACGGTGGCCGAAGGCAACCCGGCCATCGTCAAGGCCTTCCGCACGGATCCCGAGCTGCGGCGTTTCACGGGCGACATCCTGCACGATCCGCGCGTGAAGCTGGTGGAGATCGATGGCCGACTGCACCTGTCGCGCACGGCGCAGCGCTACGACGTGATCGACCTGAGCCTGGCCGATTCGGCGGGGCTGTCCAGCCCGGGCGGCTTTGCGGTGGTGGAGAAATTCGCCTACACACGCGAGGCCTTTGCCAGCTACCTGCGCGCGCTGGCGCCGGGCGGCATCCTCTCGGTCACGCTGTGGAACAAGGAGGAGCCGCCCAAGTCGGTGCTCAAGCTCTATGCCACGCTCGTGGCCGCCGCGCGCGATCTGGATCCGCAGGCGCTGCAGGGCAGCTTCTATGCCGTCTCCAGCTACCTGTCCACCACCACGGTGCTGTACAAGCGTGGCGGCTTCAGCGCCGCTGAACTCGACCGTTTGAACGAGCACAGCGCGGCGCTGTCCTTCGACGTCATCTACGCCCTCGGGCTGCCGGTCAACCGCGCCGGGGCCGAGGAGCTGCTGCGCGCCTACCGCGAGCAGATCTTCTCGGCCGCGCCGCCGCCGACGGCATCCGCGGGTGGCGCCGGCCTGGCGCAGGCGGCGCCCGCGCCGCCGGGTGCTTCCGCTGCAGCCGGGGCGATGGCAGCGGCCGACACGCCCTCGGCCGCCGGCCCCGGGCCGGACGACGAGGCCGAAGGCCTGCAGGGTGCTTTGCCCGACGGCGCATCACGCGGCGCTGAGTCACCCGCTCAGCCCCTGCCGTCGACGCAACTGGCGCGTCTGGCCTGGAATGCGCTGATCCTCGGGGGCTGGCCGGAGATGGCGCAGCGCTACGTCTTTGATGCCCGCGAGCTGAGCAATGACCGACCCTACTTTGCGGCCTACGTCAAACCGGCCGATCTGCCGCATGTGACCGACCGCCTGGAACTGCTGCAGGACGAGTGGGGCACCCTGCTGCTGTGGGCCACACTGGCGCTGGCCGCGGCCGCGGCGGCCGTGCTGGTGCTGCTGCCGCTGGTCTTCGGCTGGCGCACGATCTTCCATGCCTACCCCGGCAAGGCGCTCACGCTGGTCTATTTCGCCTGCCTGGGCCTGGGCTACATCCTGGTGGAGGTGGGCCTGATCGCCCACTTCGTGCTGGCCTTGAGCAATGCCACGGTGTCGGCGTCGGTGCTGATCACCGGCATGCTGGTGTTCTCGGGCCTGGGCAGCTACGTGTCGGAGCGCTTCCAGGATCGCGCGCGGCAGGCCATGCCGATCGTCTTCGTGGCCATCGGCGCGATGCTGCTGGGCTACGCCTGGTTCCTGGATCCGGTGCTGGATCTGATCGGCGGCGTGCCCTACGGCCTGCGCCTGCTGCTGTGCTTTGCACTGATCGCGCCGCCGGCCTTCCTGATGGGCTTTCCGATGCCCATGGCCATGGCCTGGCTGGCGCGGCTGAACAAGCAGCCGATGCTGGTCTGGGCCTGGGGCGTCAACGGCTGCTTCTCGGTCATCGGCGCGGCCGCCGTGCCGCTGGTTGCCACGGGCTTCGGGCTGGGCACCGTGCTCAGCATCGCGGGCTGGGCCTACCTGCTGGCCTTGCCGGCCTTCTTTGCCGTGCTGCGCCCGGCCGCGGGGTCGGATCCCGGGTCGACGGCTTCGCTGCTGACTGAAGGCTCGGCCACGCGCAGCTGAGAGCCCGCGCCGCGGTGGCGCAGAGCGCCGGGGCGTCTGGGGTCTGGCCGGACGCCGCCGCACTGCCGCCGTGATGCCGGGCTTCGGCCGGCGCGCAACCGCCTTCGCGGCCCGCCATTCGTCGGCGTCCCACGGCCGTTCATCACACGCCACCGGCCGCTCGCCGCGCGCAGTCAGCGTGCGCGCGCGGGTGAGCGCACAGTCCGCCCGGATCGCACCCTTCCTGCCCAATGGAGCCCGCCATGATGATCACGACAAACCGCAGGCTGCGCCTGAGCGCCGCTGCCCTGGCCTGCCTGCTGCTGGCCGCCACGCTGGCTGCGCCCACGCCAGCGCTCGCGCAGGCGCCCCAGCCGGCGGCTCAGCCGCCGGCCAGCACCCCGGCCACACCCGCGACGCGCACGCCGATCACCAGCGCCGATCAGCTGCCGCGGCGCAGCTATACGCTGAGCCGGCTGCCCAGCGAGTGGCTGGACGCGCCACTGGCCGAGCTGATGCCCATGGCCGACATGCTGGAGCGCGACATCCGCGCCGATCTGGCGCGCTACGACATCCAGGACAACGCCACGCTGCGCGGCATCGAGCAGGCGCTGGCGTCACTGGCGCTGCTGCGCGGGCAGTGGGATGCCTTGCCGCCCATCGCGCAGCGCCTGCGCACGCTGCAGGACAAGCCCGCCCTGCGCACCTCCACCGGCGTGCTGCTGGAGATCCTGGCCGAAGCGCGCAGCGGCGGGGGCGATGCCGCGGCACAGGCGGCTCGCGTGACGGCGCTGGTCAACCAGCGCTACGGCGCGCTGCCCTGGGCCGATGCCCAGGAAACCGTGCAGGGCCTGAAGACGCAGATGGAGACGGCCAACCGGGCGATCATCGTCGGCGCCTTCCAGGCCAACCTGGACACCATCGCGCGCAACGGGCAGATGAGCGTGCCCGCCGGCGTGGTGGCCGGCATCATCGGCGCGCGCGCCCAGCTGGAGCAGGTCTTTCCGCTGCGCGAAGCCATCCTGGCCGGGATCACCCCGGTGGTGGAACGTCAGCGCGCGGCCCAGTCACCTCGGGTGGACCGCTGGAGCGCGCGGCTGGCCGAGCTGTCGCCGACGGAGCGGGCCACGCCCGTGACCGTGGCGATCTGGGATTCGGGCATCGACATGGCGCTCTTCCAGCCTGCGGCGGCGCGCGGCCTGGCCTTCAACGATCGCGGCCTGCCGGTGCCCGATCTGTTGCGTCCGCTGGGCGAGGCGCAGGCCCGCTGGCCGCAGCTGCGCAGCATCGCCAAGGGATCGCTGGATCTGCAGGCGGGGCTGGACAGCGAGGACGCACGCCGCCTGAGGCAGACCCTGGCCGCGCTGAAGCCCGAACAGGTGAAGGGCTTCCAGGAAGATGCGGCTCTGGTCTCGCTCTATGTGCATGGCACGCACGTGGGCGGCATTGCGGTGGCGGGCAACCCCTTTGCGCGGGTCTACCCGGTGGCCATGCACTTCGGCCACACCTTTCCACCGGTCAAGCCGAGCGCCGAGCTCTCCCAGCGCATCGCCGCCAACTACCGCACCATCGTCGAAGGCATGAAGGCGGCCGGCGTGCGCGTGGTGAACATGAGCTGGCGCTACAGCCCGGGCGCCTACGAGGCCATGCTCGCGGTCCACGGCGTGGGCCCGGACGCGGATGCCCGCCGGCGCGCCGCACGTGAGCTGTTTGCGGTGGAACGCGATGCGCTGAAGGCGGCCTTCGAGAGCGCGCCGGAGATCCTCTTTGTCGCCGGCTCTGGCAACGAGAACAACAGCGCCGACTTCAGCGAGTACATCCCGGGTGGCTTCGAACTGCCCAACCTGATCACGGTTGGCGCCACCGACATGACGGGCGAAGAGACCAGCTTCTCCACCTTCGGCCGCACGGTGGTCGTGCACGCCAACGGCTTCGAGGTGGACAGCCTGATCCCGGGCGGCGAGCGCATGAAGATCAGCGGCGCCTCGATGGCCGCGCCGCAGGTCACCAACCTCGCTGCCAAGATGCTGGCGCTGGATCCGCGGCTCACGCCGGTGCAGCTCAAGCAGATGATCCTGGCCGGCGCCGAGCGCCAGGGGCGTGTCAACCTGATCCACCCGAAGGCGACGCTGGCAGCGCTGCGGGCGCGCGCCGGTTGAAGGGAGGAACGCTGAGCGGGCCGGCCCCCACGCTGCGGCAACGCAGGCGGGGGCGGCGCTGCCGGGGCCAGGGGCTGCGGGCCGTGGCTGCTGTCAGTGCGCCGGCGCCTGCACGCTGATGTGCCGCGTGACCTCGCCCTTGCCGTTGACACTTTCCAGCTGCACGCCGAAGCCCCACAGCCGAGCGACATGCTTGAGCACTTCGGGTGCGCTTTCGTGCAGCGGGCGATCGTTGTGCTGGAAGTGGCGCAGGGTCAGTGAGCGATCGCCGCGCAGGTTGACGTTCCAGACCTGGATGTTGGGCTCACGCGAGCCCAGGTCGTACTGGCGCGAGAGCGATTCGCGCAGGCGGCGGTAGCCGGTCTCGTCATGGATGGCGGCCACCTCCAGCTCGGATTCGGTCTGGTCGTCGCGGATCGCGAAGAGCCGCAGGTCGCGCATCAGCTTGGGGCTGAGGTACTGGCCGATGAAGCTCTCGTCCTTGTACTCGCGCATGGCCTCGTGCAGCACGGGCAGCCAGGGCTTGCCGGCGATCTGCGGGAACCACACGCGGTCTTCCTCGGTGGGGTGTTCGCAGATGCGCTGGATGTCGGTATACATCGCAAAACCCAGCGCGTAGGGGTTGAGCCCCGAGTAGCCGCGGTCACCGACCTTGGGCTGGTAGACCACGTTGGTGTGCGACTTCAGCCACTCGATCATCACGCCATCGGTGAGCCAGCCGTCGTCGTACATCGTGTTGAGCAGCCGGTGGTGCCAGAAGGTGGCCCAGCCTTCGTTCATCACCTGGGTCTGGCGCTGCGGGTAGAAATACTGCGCCACCTTGCGCACGATGCGCACGATCTCGCGCTGCCAGGGCTCCAGCAAGGGCGCGTGCTTCTCCACGAAGTACAGCAGGTTCTCCTGCGGCTCGGCCGGAAAGCGCTTGGCCGCGGCGGCAATGTCGTCCTTCTCCGCGCGGCGCGGCAGCGTGCGCCACAGGTCGTTCACCTGCTGCTGTGCATAGGCTTCGCGTTCCTGGCGCTGCGTCAGTTCCTGGGCCAGCGTCTTCTTGGTCGGCCGACGATAACGGTCCACCCCATGGTTGGACAGCGCGTGGCAGGAATCGATGAAGAGCTCCACGGTCTCCAGGCCGTACTTCTCTTCGCACTTGGCGACGTAGTCCTTCGCGTAGACCAGGTAGTCGATGATGGACGAGGCGTCCGTCCACATGCGAAAGAGGTAGTTGCCCTTGAAGAAGCTGTTGTGCCCGTAGGCCGCGTGCGCGATCACGAGGGCCTGCATGGCCATCGTGTTCTCTTCCATCAGGTAGCTGATGCAGGGGTTGGAATTGATGACGATCTCGTAGGCCAGGCCCATGCCGCCGCGCTTGTAGTTCTTCTCGGTGGAGATGAACTCCTTGCCGTAGCTCCAGTGGCGGTAGTTGACCGGCATGCCCACACTGGCGTAGGCGTCCATCATCTGCTCGGCGGTGATGATCTCCAGCTGGTTGGGGTAGGTGTCCAGGCCGAAGCGCTGCGCGGTGGCCCTGATGACGCGGTGGTATTCCTCGATCAGCTCGAAGGTCCAGTCACTCGGGCCGGGCAGGCGGCTGGCGGGCCGCTCTGCCGGCGGCAGCGGGACTTCCGGAATGCGGTTGACGCTCATCGGGCTCCTCTTTTTTGCGGCGGCGGCTTCGGCGCCCTCAGGCGGCCTTCGCGCCTTCCTTCTTGAACAGGTCGCGGAACACGGGGTAGATCTGGCTGGCCTCGGTGGCCTTGCGCATCGCAAAGTGCGGCTGCGCGGCCTGCAGCTGCGCATACTCTTCCCAGAGGTTCTGCTCTTCCTCGGCCACCTGCACGTAGGCGTAGTAGCGGCACAGCGGCAGGATCTTCTCGGCCAGCAGCTCGCGGCAGCGGCCGCTGTCGTGGTGCCAGTTGTCGCCGTCACTGGCCTGCGCGCCGTAGATGTTCCATTCGCTGGGGTTGTAGCGCGCGCGGATCACCTCTTCCATCAGCACCAGGGCGCTGGAGACCACCGTGCCGCCGGTCTCGCGGGCGTGGAAGAAGGCCTCTTCGTCCACTTCCTGCGCCTGCGTGTGGTGGCGGATGAAGACGATCTCGATCTTCTCGTAGTGCCGCGTGAGAAACAGGTAGAGCAGGATGAAGAAGCGCTTGGACAGCTCCTTGCGCTGCTCGTCCATCGAGCCCGAGACGTCCATCAGGCAGAACATCACGGCCTTGCTGGTGGGCACCGGCACGCGCACCCGGCTGCGATAGCGCAGATCGATCGGGTCCAGGTAGGGAATGCGCGCCAGCCGCGCCCGCAGCGCCGCGACGGTGTCTTCGGTCTGCTGGATCTCGCGGTCGACCACCGGATCGCCGGCGCGCCGCTTCAGGACGATCAGCAGCTCTTCCAGCCGCCGCAGCTCGCCGCGCGAAGCCGCGCCGATGGCGATGCGCCGACCGATGGCGCCGCGCAGGCTGCGCACCACATGCAGGTTGTTGGCCGTGCCGTCGTTGGTGAAGCCGGCGCGGTGGGATTTCCATTCCGGCGTCTCGGCCAGCTGCGTGCGTACCAGGTGCGGCAAGGCCAGGTCCTCGAAGAAGACCTGCATGAACTCTTCCTTGCTCAGGGCAAAGCTGAATTCGTCCTCGCCTTCGCCGGAATCGCTGGCCTGCCCCTTGCCCGAGCCACCGCCGCCCTGGCCGCCCTTGGGCCGCTGGATGCGATCGCCTTGCACGTACTCCCGGTTGCCCGGGTGCACCATCTCGCGCGTGCCCCCCGAGCCGTGGCCGAAGACGGGCTCGTTGATGTCCTTCTTGGGGATGCGGATCTCTTCGCCGCGCTCGATGTCGCGGATGCCGCGGCCATCGATCGCGCGCTTGACGGCTTCCTTCACCTGCTCCTTGTAGCGGCGAAGAAAGCGTTCCCGGTTGCCGATCGACTTGTTCTTGCCGGCCAGGCGGCGGTCGATGATGGATTGAAGCGCCATGCGAAGTGGTGTCCCGGATGTCTATCCCAACGGCCGCGGCGGAACCGGCTGGGCCGGTCCGCTGACAGCACCCCCCCAGCGGGGAGCGCCGAAGGCGCTTCGAGGGTGGCTCATGAGCTCTTGCGCACGCGCAGGTACCACTCGCACAGCAGGCGCACCTGCTTGGAGGTGTAGCCCTTGGCGACCATGCGCTGCACGAAGTCCTCGTGCTTCTTGGCCTCGTCGGCGCTGGCCTTGGCGTTGAAGCTGATGACCGGCAGCAGCTCTTCGGTGTTGGAGAACATCTTCTTCTCGATCACCGTGCGCAGCTTCTCGTAGCTGGTCCATACCGGGTTGTTGCCCCGGTTGTTGGCCCGCGCGCGCAGCACGAAATTGACGATCTCGTTGCGGAAGTCCTTGGGGTTGGCGATGCCGGCGGGCTTCTCGATCTTCTCCAGCTCCGCGTTCAGGCTGGCGCGGTCGAAGACCTCGCCGGTGTCCGTGTCGCGGTACTCCTGGTCCTGGATCCAGTAGTCGGCGTAGGTGACGTAGCGGTCGAAGATGTTCTGCCCGTACTCGCTGTAGCTCTCGAGGTAGGCGGTCTGGATCTCCTTGCCGATGAACTCGGCGTACTTGACCGCGAGGTGCTCCTTGATGAAGGCGAGGTACTTCTGCTCGGTCTCGGCCGGGAACTGCTCGCGTTCGATCTGCTGTTCGAGAACGTACATCAAGTGCACCGGATTGGCGGCGACTTCGGTGCTGTCGAAGTTGAAGACCTTCGAGAGGATCTTGAACGCGAAGCGCGTCGACAGGCCGCTCATGCCTTCGTCGACGCCGGCGTAGTCGCGGTACTCCTGGTAGCTCTTCGCTCGCGGGTCGGTGTCCTTCAGGTTCTCGCCGTCGTAGACCAGCATCTTGGAGTACAGCGACGAGTTCTCGGGCTCCTTCAGGCGCGTGAGCACCGCGAGCTGGCTCATCATCTTCAGCGTGCCCGGCGCGCAGGTCGCGTTGGCGAGCGACGAGTTGCGCAGCAGCTTCTCGTAGATCTTGATCTCCTCGCTGACGCGCAGGCAATACGGCACCTTGACGATGTAGATGCGGTCGAGGAAGGCCTCGTTGTTCTTGTTGTTGCGGAACGCCTTCCACTCGCTCTCGTTGCTGTGCGCGAGGACGATGCCGTCGAAGGGGATCGCGCCGAAGCCTTCCGTCCCTTTGAAGTTGCCTTCCTGAGTCGCCGTCAGCAGCGGGTGCAGCACCTTGATCGGCGCCTTGAACATCTCGACGAATTCGAGCAGGCCCTGGTTCGCGAGGCACAGGCCGCCGGAATAGCTGTAGGCGTCCGGGTCGTCCTGGGCGTAGGTCTCGAGCTTGCGGATGTCGACCTTGCCGGTGAGGGCCGAGATGTCCTGGTTGTTCTCGTCGCCGGGCTCGGTCTTGGAGATCGCAATCTGCTTCAGGATCGACGGATGGCGCTTGACGACCTTGAATTTGCGGATGTCGCCGCCGAACTCCTCGAGGCGCTTCACCGCCCAGGGCGAGAGGATGCGGTTCAGGTAGCGCTGCGGGATGCCGTACTCCTTCTCGAGGATGGGGCCGTCTTCCGTGGCGTCGAACAGGCCGAGCGGCGATTCGTTCACCGGCGAGCCCTTGATCGCGTAGAAGGGCACGTCCTGCATCAGCTGCTTCAGGCGCTCGGCGATCGAGCTCTTGCCGCCGCCCACCGGCCCGAGCAGGTAGAGGATCTGCTTCTTCTCCTCCAGGCCCTGCGCCGCGTGGCGGAAGAAGCTCACGACCTGCTCGATCGCGTCCTCCATGCCGTAGAACTCGGCGAAGGCCGGGTAGCGCTTGATGACCTTGTTGGCGAAGATGCGCGACAGCCGAGGATCGTTGCGCGTGTCGATCGCCTGCGGCTCGCCGATCGCCTTCAACATGCGCTCGGACGCGGTGGCGTAAGCGAGCGGGTTGCGCTTGCACTCGGCGAGGTAGTCCTCGAGAGAGAGTTCCTCTTCGCGGTTGCGCTCGTAGCGCGCGGTGAAGCTGCTGATGATGTCCATGCCGACCTCCGGTCTTGCGGATGGCGCAGGCAGGGAGGATGCCCTGCCGACGTCTGGGAAGTTCTGGTGGAGTCCGACCCGGCGGTGCGGGCCCGGCTCCATCAGAGCTTTCCTGGCAGTCAGCGATTCATCTGCGTCCAGCTTCGTTCAACGGCGGCGTCCGATACGGGGCGAATAGAGCACCGATCCCAGGCCTGTTCGTGCCCGCCATCATCATGCGGTCTTCGGCAGCTTGAGCCTGTGATACGCCGCCGTCACCCGTCCGCGCGGATCGAGTGGCGCGGCGGCGTGAAGTTCCGCACGCCCACTTGAGAAAACGCTGCGCCCGGGGCCGGCGGTTGACAGGGATCACCGCATCAAGCGCGGCGCAGCTTGTCGATCAGGCCGTTGAGCTCGTCGAGCGATGCAAACGCGATCGCCACTTCGCCCTGCTCGCCGCGCCGGCCGCGCTTGCGCACCCGGATCTCGACCGTCGCGGTCAAGGCGTCGGACAACTCCTCCTCGAGGCGCACGACGTCACGCGACTTCTCCTGCCGCACACGCAACAGCGGCTTCTGCCGTCCGCCGCCTGCGGCCACGCGCGCGACGAGCTTCTCGGTCTCTCGTACGCTCAGCTTTCGCGCCACCACCTCGCTCGCCTGCGTGATCTGGTGCGCCTTGTCCAGCGCCAGCAGCGCGCGCGCGTGGCCCATGTCGATGTCGCCGGCGAGCAGCAGTTGCTGTACCGGCTCGGCAAGCTGGAGCAGGCGCAGCAGGTTGCTCGCCGCGCTGCGCGAGCGGCCGACGGCCTTGGCCGCGTCTTCATGAGTGAGCCCGAACTCCTGCGTCAGGCGTTGCAGGCCCTGTGCCTCTTCGAGCGGGTTGAGGTTCTCGCGCTGGATGTTCTCGATCAGCGCCATGACCGCAGCGGTCTCGTCGGGCACGTCGCGCACCAGGACCGGCAACTCGCTCAACCCGGCAAGCCCGGCGGCCCTGAAACGCCGCTCGCCGGCGATGATCTCGTAGCGGCCGGAAGACAGCGGCCGCACCAGCACCGGCTGCATCACCCCCTGGCTCTTGATGCTCTCGGCAAGCTCGTAGAGCGACCCCTCGTCCATGCGCGTGCGCGGCTGATAGCGGCCGGGCTGCAACTGCGCCAGCGGCAGCAGGCTCGGCCGGTCGCCGCTGCCGGCGTCGCCGTCGCGGACCTGGGGTCCGAGCAGGGCTTCGAGGCCGAGGCCGAGGCCCTTGGGTTTCCTGGTGACCATGGTGGGGTGCTTCCTGCT
>JAEUOZ010000005.1 GCA_016790225.1 Rubrivivax sp. | reverse complement strand
CGGGCGCGATCAGATGCAGGCCCTCACGGGGCTGTTCGCGCGGCAGTTCGGCACGCCCAACTACGCGGCGCACGGCGGCTTCTGCTCGGTCAACATGGCCGCCGGCATGATCTACACGATCGGCGGCTCGTTCTGGGAGTTTGGCGGCCCCGACCTGGACCGCGCGAAGCTGTTCGTGATGCTCGGCACGGCCGAGGACCACCACTCCAACCCGATGAAGATCGCGCTGTCGAAATTCAAGCGCGCCGGGGGCCGCTTCGTGGCGATCAACCCGATCCGCACCGGGTATGCGGCGATCGCCGACGAATGGGTGCCCATCAAGCCGGGCACCGATGGTGCGCTGCTGCTGGCCCTGATCCACGAGATCATCGCGCTCGGCCTGTACGACCGCGAGTTCATCGCCCGCTACACCAACGCCGGCCAGCTGGTGAACCAGGACGAGCACAGCGACGAGTTCGGCCTGATGCTGCGGAACGAGCAGGGCGAGGTGATCAACCCGCTGCGGCCGCACAACTTCCTGTGGTGGGATCGCCTGAGCGAGCGGCCGGTGGCCGACCACGCCGAAGGGGCCGATCCCTCGCTGCTGGGGCGCTTCACGGTGCCTGACGGTCCACTGCAGGGGACGCCGGCGGTGCCGGCCTTTCAGCTGCTGAAGGACCGGGTGAAGGACTACACGCCCGAGTGGGCGGCCGGCATCACGGGCATCCCGGCCGCCACCATCCGGCGCCTGGCGCACGAGATGGGCATCACGGCGCGCGATCAGAAGATCGAACTGCCGATCGGCTGGACCGACAGCTGGGGCCGGCACCACGATTCGGTCACCGGCAATCCGGTGGCCTTCCACGCGATGCGCGGCCTGGCCGCGCACAGCAACGGCTTCCAGACCGTGCGCTCGCTGGCGATCCTGATGAGCCTGCTGGGCACCATCGATCGACCCGGCGGCTTTCGCCACAAGGCGCCTTACCCGCGTGCCGTGCCGCCCAACGCGCGGCCGCCCAAAGGCCCGCAGGCCGTGAAGCCGGATACGCCGCTGGACGGCGCGCCGCTGGGTTGGCCTGAAGGGCCGGACGACCTGTTCGTCGATGCGCAGGGTGAGCCGGTGCGCATCGACAAGGGCTTCAGCTGGGAGTACCCGCTCTCGGCCCACGGGCTGATGCACAACGTCATCACCAATGCCTGGCGCGGCGATCCCTACCCCATCGACACGCTGATGATCTTCATGGCCAACATGGCCTGGAACTCGACGATGAATACGTCGGAGGTCCGGCGCATGCTGAACGACCGGCATGTGGGCGGCGATCAGGACGGCGCCTACAAGATCCCGTTCCTGGTGGTGTGCGATGCCTTCCAGAGCGAGATGACGGCTTATGCCGACCTGGTGCTGCCCGACACCACCTACCTGGAGCGCCATGACTGCATGTCGCTGCTGGACCGGCCGATCTCGGAGTTCGACGGCCCGATGGATGCCGTGCGCGTGCCGGTGCTGCCGCCCACCGGCCAGTGCCGGCCGTTCCAGGAGGTGCTGGTGGAACTGGCCTCGCGCCTGAAGCTGCCGGCCTTCACGCGCGCCGATGGCGGGCGCAAGTTCCGGGACTATCCGGATTTCATCGTCAACTACGAGACGGCGCCCGGTTCGGGCATCGGTTTTCTGGCGGGATGGCGCGGCCAGGGCGGCGAGAAGTCCATGCGCGGCGAACCCAACCCGCGCCAGTGGGAGATGTATGCGCAGAACAACTGCGTGTTCCATCACCGGCTGCCGCCGGGCCAGCAGTACATGCGCAACTGGAACGACGGCTACATGCGCTGGTCGCAGAGCGTGGGGCTGCGCCGCGATCGCGACCCGGTGGTGATCCACCTGTACTCGGAATTTCTCCAACGTTTCAGATTGGCCGCGCAGGGCCGCCATCCGGGCAAGCAGCCGCCGGCGCGGCTGAGGCAGCGGGTGCAGGCCGCCTTCGACCCGCTGCCGTTCTACAGCGCGCCGCTGGAGTCTCAGGTGACCGATCTGACGCGCTACCCGCTGAACGCCGTGACGCAGCGGCCCATGGCGATGTACCACTCCTGGGATTCACAGAATGCCTGGCTGCGCCAGATCCACACCTACAACTTCCTGATGGTCAACAGCCGCACGGCACAGGCCGCGGGCATCGAGGATGGCGCGTGGATGTGGGTCGAGTCACCCTGGGGCAAGGTGCGCTGCCAGTGCCGCCACACCGAGGCCGTGGAGCCCGGCACGGTCTGGACCTGGAACGCCATCGGCAAGGCCCCCGGTGCCTGGAATCTGGCGGCCGACGCCAACGAATCGCGCCAGGGGTTCCTGCTCAATCACCTCATCCGCGAGGAGCTGCCCCATCCGCAGGGCGGCACGGTATCCAACAGCGACCCCATCACTGGCCAGGCGGGCTGGTACGACGTGCGGGTGCGCATCTATCCGGCCGAAGACGGCGAGCCCGAGGAGACCTGGCCGCGGCCGCAGCGCCCGATGACCGCGGTGCCCGGCATGTCGCCTGCGCCGCAGCGCCGCAGCTGGATGGCCGGACTGGGCCAGCGCCTGTCGGGCAACACCGGGCCGAAAGGCGGTGCGCAATGACACAGCTGGCCCTGGTGATCGACCTGAACGTGTGCGTGGGCTGCCATGCCTGCGTGACCAGCTGCAAGCAATGGAACACCTCCGGCGCCGCAGGCCCGCTGGTGGACGACAACCCCTACGGCCAGGATCCAATCGGCACCTTCTTCAACCGCGTGCAGACCTTCGAGGTGGGCGAATACCCGAATACGCAGACGGTGCACTTTCCCAAGAGCTGCCTGCATTGCGAAGACCCGCCCTGCGTCCCGGTGTGCCCAACCGGCGCCAGCTACAAACGGCCGGAAGACGGCATCGTGCTGGTGGACGCCGACAAGTGCATCGGCTGCAAGTACTGCGCCTGGGCCTGCCCCTACGGCGCGCGCGAGATGGACGGCGAGCGCAAGGTGATGACCAAGTGCACCCTGTGCGTGGACCGCATCCACGACAGTCGGCTGCCCGCAGCGGAACGCAAGCCCGCCTGCGTGATGGCCTGCCCGACCCAGGCGCGGCTCTTCGGCGATGTGCACGACGCAGAGTCCGAGGTGTCGCGCGCCATCCGCGAGCGGGGCGGCTATACGCTGATGCCCGAGTGGGACACGCGCCCGGCCAACCACTACCTGCCGCGCCGCCGCACGAACCTCACCGTGCATGCCGAAGACCTGCGGCGCGTGGCCAATCCGCTGAAGATCGATGGCCTTCAGCCGCAGACGCCGGCGCAAGGAGCCGGCCGGGAGGACTTCGCCACATGAACCCCGCATGGTCCGTGATCTTGCTCACCACGCTGATCGGCGCGGGGCAGGGCTTGTTTCTGGCGTTGTGGGCCGCCGATGGCCTGCTCGGCGCGTCTGAGCGCGAGGGCGGTCGGGCGCTGCTGGTGCTGGGCGGTCTGCTGGCGCTGGGCCTGATGGCAGCGGGGCTCATGGCCTCGTTCTTCCACCTCGGCCGGCCGGAGCGCGCCTGGCGCGCCGCGGCGCAGTGGCGCAGCTCCTGGCTTTCGCGCGAGGTCATCGCGCTGCCGCTGTTCATGGCCGGGCTGGCCCTGTGGGTGCTGGTCAAGCTGCGCGCCGCGCCGCCAGGCGCCGATGCGCTGCCGGCGGGCTGGTGGCTGGGCCTGGGCGTGGCGCTGCTGTGTGCGTTGTTGTTTGTCTGCACCGCGATGATCTATGCCTCGGTGCGATTTCTGCAGGAGTGGGCCAGCGCCTACACGCTGGTGAACCTGCTGCTGCTGGGCCTGGCGTCGGGAGCTGTGCTGGCCAGTGCGCTGGCGGCGGCGCTGGCCCCTTCGCTGTTGCGTCCGCTGGGCGTGGCCGCGCTGCTGCTGACGCTGGCTGGCGGCATCACGCGGGGGCTGTCGCTGCGTCGCAATGCGCGCCTGAAGCCCAAGTCCAGCCTGCAGACGGCGATCGGCATCCGGCACCCGCAGATCCGACAGCGCGCGCAGGGATTCATGGGCGGCTCCTTCAATACCCAGGAGTTCTTCCACGGGCGCTCGCCGGGCGCCTTGCGGCAGGTGAAGGGCTTCTTCCTGCTGGCGGCCTTCGTGCTGCCGGCGCTGCTGCTCGGCCTGGGCCTGGCCAGCGGCGCGCTGCCCTGGCTGGTGCTGGCCTCGGTAGTGCAGTCGGTGGGCCTGCTGGCCGAGCGCTGGTTCTTCTTCGCCCAGGCGAACCACCCCCAGAACCTGTACTACCAGGCTGTGTCTTGAACCCGCAGGCTGCGCGCTGGGCACGGGCGCTGGCCGGCGGGCTGGTGCTGCTGGCCGTGTGCGGCTGGGCGGCTGCGGCCGCTGAGGTGCCGGCTGCGGTGCCGGCGGCAGTGCCGGGCTCTTCGCTGCCCTGGTGGTTCTGGCCCGCGGCGCTGTTTGTCGCCTGCTTCCTGATGGGCATCGTCGCCGTGCCCGCGGGCATCGGCGGCGGCACGCTGTTTGTGCCCATCGTCGGCGGCTTCTTTCCGTTTCATCTGGATTTTGTGCGTGGCGCGGGCCTCCTGGTGGCACTGGCCAGCGCGCTGTCAGCGGGGCCGATGCTGATGCGGGGCGGCTTGGCCAGTCTGCGCCTGGCGCTGCCGCTGGCGCTGATGGCCTCGGTCTCCTCGATCTTCGGCGCGGTGATCGGCCTGGCGATGCCGGTGGCGCTCGTGCAGACGCTGCTGGGTGTGGTGGTGCTGGCGATCGTGGTGCTGATGCTGGTGTCGCGCAAGAGCGAGCTGCCGCTGGTCGAGCGGCCGGATGCCTGGTCGCGCGCGCTGGCGCTGCACGGTGTCTTCGTCGATGGGGCTTCGGGCCGGGTGGTGCGCTGGCAGGTCCACCGCACGCTGCCGGGCATGGCGGTCTTCCTGGGCATCGGCGTGCTTGCCGGTGTGTTCGGCATCGGCGCCGGCTGGGCCAATGTGCCGGCGCTCAACCTGCTGATGGGCGCGCCGCTGAAGGTCTCGGCCGGCACCTCGGGCGTGGTGCTGGCGCTGGTGGACTCGTCAGCCGCCTGGGTCTACCTCAACAACGGCGCCGTGCTGCCGCTGATAGCCGTGCCCTCGGTGGTGGGCATGATGCTGGGCGCGCGCATCGGCGCGCGGCTGCTGCACGTGCTGCCGGCGCGTACGGTTCGGCGCCTGGTGCTGGCGGTGCTGGTCTTTGCCGGCCTGCGGGCGTTGCTCAAGGGCCTGGGGGTGTGGTCATGAGCCCGCAGGGCGGAGGGTAGTCCCGTGAACGCGCCAGATCCGCCGCCTCAGCAGCCGCCGGAGCAGCTGCGCTTTGCCGCCTGGATCGAAGCCGGCACGCGGCTCGGTCTGCTGGTGCTGGTCCTCAGCTTTGCAGCCTATGTGCTGGGCTGGCTGCCTTCGGCCGTGCCACCCGAGCAGCTGGCGCAGCTGTGGTCTCTGCCGGTGGAGCAGCTGCTGCAGCAGACTGGGCGCGGTGCCGGCTGGTCCTGGCTCGGTCATCTGGGCGAAGGTGACGGGGTCGCCTTGCTCGGCATCGTGGTGCTGGCGGGCTGCGCCGTGCCCGCGCTGCTGGCCTTGGTGCCGGGATTGTGGGATCGGCGCGATCGTGCGCTGGCGCTGCTGTGTGCAGCCGAGTCGCTGGTCATCCTGCTGGCCGCCACGGGTTGGCTGATTGGGCGACACTGAGCGCGTGAGCACCTCCAGCCCGTCCGGCCCCTGCGCCGCCTGTGTTTCCGCCCCGCCTTGCGCCCGCGCTCGATCTGACGAAGAGCTGGGCGCATGACGCGGCCCTTGCTGCTGGCCACCGAAGGCACCGAGCACGACCAGGGTGCGCAGCGCGTGGCGCTGGCGCTGGCCGCGCGGACCGGTGAGCCGCTGCTGGCGATCCTGCCGCTGACCAGCAACGCCGAATACGAAGCCATCGCGCCCCAGCTGGCGGCGCGGGCCGAGGCCGAGGCGCGCGTCAAGGCCGACGCCCTGCAGGCGGCGGCGCAGGCGGCGGGCGTGGCCCTGCAGCTGAGCGTGCGCCGGGGTCCCGAAGCCTACGAAGAGATCGTGGACGAGGCCCGCCGCACGCACTGCCGGCTGCTGCTCATCCGCCGCCGCGGGCGGCGCGGCCTGCTGGCCAATCTGCTGGTCGGCGAGATGGTCAGCAAGGTTGTTGCGCATGCGCCCTGCGATGTGCTGATCGCCCCTCGCGAGGCGCGCCTGTGGCGCCAAGGTCTGCTGGTGGCCGTGGATCCGCTCAATCCCTTGCCCAGCCTGCTGGCGCTGGCCGCAGCCCGCGCGCGCGACGCGGGCCTGCCCTTGCACGTGGTCAGCGTGGCGCTGGACGCCACGCGTCGGCCTTTGGCCGAAGCTGCAGTGGCCGCCGCCGTCCATGAGGCGCGCGCCATGGGCGCCGATGCCCGCGGCCAAGCGCGCACCGGCCGCCCGCACGAGCAGCTGCCGCAGGCCCTGGCCGACCTGCAGGCCGACCTGCTCGTGATCGCCCGACACGGGCGCCAGCAGCTGGCGCGGGCCTGGATCGGCGGCGTCGCACAGAAGCTGATCGGCCTCGTGGATCTGCCGGTGCTCGTGCATGTGCCCGAGTTGCGGCGGAGCGACGAGACCCTACCAGACAACCCGTCTTCGTCCACAGGTGCCCCATGAGTGATGCGCTGACCTACCTTGTCAAGGCACGGCCCGATGCCGTCGGCCACTATTTCGCGTTCCTGAAGAACTGCGGCAAGCATCTCGACCCGAAGACGCGCAACCTGATTTCGGTGATCACGAAGGTCGATGCGCAGACCGAGCGCGGCTTTCGCCAGTACCTGGGGCGTGCCCTGCGCGAAGGTTGCACACCGGTGGAGGTGCTGGATGCGCTGCTGATGGCCTTTCCGACGCTGGGCCTGCACAAGATCGTCTGGGCCGTGGACATCATCCTGGCGATGGACCTGCCGGACTTCAAGCCCGAGCTCATGCTCGCCCAGCCGACCTGGCACGATCTGCTGGGCACCAAGGGCTTTGCCGATGGCCAGACGCAGCGCGTGGCCTGCGACGGGCGCGAGGTCTTCGTGCACCGCGCCGGCAAGGCCTTCCGCGTCTACGACAGCCGCTGCCCGCACCAGACCACCAACATCCCGCACCTGGCGCTGGAGGGCCAGACGCTCACCTGCCCCAAGCACGGCTGGCAGTTCGACATCCGCAGCGGCGCCTGCACGGCCAAGGGCGACGCGCCGCTGAAGACCTGGCCTAGCAAGGTCGTCAAGGGGCGGCTGCTGGCGCAGTGGTGAGCTGGCGCCGACGGGCGGCGCGCGGGCAGGCTCAGATTCGGGCTCAGGCGATGCCGGGATTGCCCTGCACGCCCACCAGCCGCGGCGTGTTGATGCGGCGGGCACTGACGCGGCCGTTGGGGCGCGAGCCCAGCCAGGTCTCCACGATGTCCCACACGGGCTTGTTGCCGGCCCTGGCGGCCTCTTCGGCCACCGGGGCCCAGCCGGCGACCTTGTAGGTCTTGCCGGCCTCGATGGGGCGCCCGCCCAGGCGCATGTCGCTGATGCGCGAGCCCATCTTCTCGCCGGGTGTCATCGTGTACTGCAGGCCGCCGACGCGCACCATGTCGCCGCCCTGCTGGTAGTACGGGTCGGGGTTGAAGAGGTTGTCGGCCACGTCTTCCAGGACCGTCTTGATCATCTCGCCCGGCATGTCGGTGACGGTGGCGTAGGGGTAGGTGATGGCCACCTGGTCCATCATCAGTTCCCGCGTGATCACGTCACCGGGCAGCAGGCTCGTGCCCCAGCGGAAGCCGGGGCTGAAGGCGATCTGCGCACCCTGCACCTCCATCAGCGCATCGCACAGCAGCTGATCCCAGCTGCCGTTGAAATTGCCGCGCCGGTACAGCAGCCCGTCGGTGACGGCCAGCTTCTGCGCGAGCTTGCTCTCGTGCGGGGCGCGCAGCTTCGTGATCAGCGCGTCCATCTCCGGATCCGCGCGCAGCATGTTGGCGAAGACGGGCAGCAGGCGGTAGCGCGCCTCGGCGACCTTGCCATCCTTGACCACGAAGTCCATCACGCCCAGGAACTTGCCGTTGCTGCCCGCATTGGTCACCAGCGTGCGTCCGCCCGGGTTGCTGACCGGCACGGCCAGCGGCACGCCGTCGTGCGTGTGGCCGCCGAAGATCGCGTCGATGCCGCGCACGCGGCTGGCCATCTTCAGGTCGACATCCATGCCGTTGTGGCTGAGCACCACCACCACCTGCGCGCCCTTGCCGCGCGCCTCGTCCACCACCTTCTGCAGGTTCTCATCCTGGATGCCGAATTCCCAGTCCGCCACCAGGTAGCGCGGGTTGGCGATCGGGGTATACGGGAAGGCCTGGCCGACGATGGCGACGGACACGCCGTTCATCTCGCGGATCACGTAGGGCTTGAACACCGGATCACCGAAATCCGCGGTCTTGATGTTCTGGGCGACGAAGTCCACGCGGTGCGGGCCCTGGGCAAAGTCCTTCTCGACGATCTCCTTGACGCGCTTCATGCCGTAGGTGAATTCCCAGTGGCCTGTCATCACGTCCACGGTCAGCGCCTTGCAGGCGTCCACCATGTCCTGCGCGTTGGTCCACAGGCTGGTCGCGCTGCCTTGCCAGGTGTCGCCGCCGTCCAGCAGCAAGGCGCCCGGGCGGCTGGCCTTCAGGCGCTTGACCAGCGTGGCCAGGTGCGCAAAGCCGCCCACCTTGCCGTAGCGGCGCGCGGCGCGCTCGAAGTCGAGAAAGGTGTAGGCCGCCGCGAGCGGCGTGCCCGCCTTGATGCCGGCTCTCTTGAGCAGCTGCTCGCCGACCAGATGAGGCAACTGGCCCTGCATGCTGCCCAGGCCCAGGTTGACGCTGGGTTCGCGGAAGTGGATGGGCTTGAGCTGCGCGTGGCAGTCGGTCATGTGCAGAAAGCTCACGTGGCCGGCGCCCGTGCCCAGCGGAGGCAGGTCATACAGACCCGCCTCGGCCGTGGCCGCATCGGCATCGGCGTAGCGGGACAGGCTCATGCCGGCTACCGCTGCGGCGGACAGCACCTGCAGGAATTCGCGCTTGCTCAGGCTCATGATAAGTATCGGCTTATGTTTGAAGTCAAAAGAAGCCCGGCACGGGCCGGGCTGCAGGGATCGGACCTTACTGGTTCACCGGCGAGGCCGGATCGAGCAACAGCGCCATGATGTGGCGGATCTGCTCTTCGTCGAGCAGCTTCATGTGGCCGAAGCGCGGCATGTTCGAGCAGGCCGAGTAGGCCTTGCTGTTCCACAGCTTGCCCCAGGTGTAGTCGACGATGGGCTTGGCGGCCGGGTCCGCCGGGTTCCTGACGCCGCGGATCTTGCCGTAGTTCCACAGGCTCGGGCCGATGGTGCCGTAGGAGATCTCGGCCTTGTCGATCTGGTGGCAGTTGTAGCAGTTGCCGCCGTTGTCCTTGGGGGCCACGCTGGTATCCGTCCAGGTCATGCCGCGCCCGCTCTGGGCGATGCGTTCACCTTGTTTCCAGTCGCCCAGGAAGACGCCGTTCGAAGGCGGCTTGATGGAGGCGAGCGCTTCGGCCTCGATGCGCTTGGCCACGGCGTCGGACGGGGGCTTGTCCGACGAGCAGGCCGATTGCCCGAGGTCTTGCGCAATGCGGTCCACCTTGGCAATGCCTTGGTCGCGGAACGAGTTCTTCATGATGGCGGCGGCCTGGGCGTCCAGCTCGGCCGGGCTCGGCCCGGTGGCGCAGGCGGCCAGCAGCAGCGCGGCCGCGCCGGCGGCAGCGGCCACGGCGGCGCGCTGCGCGAGGGTCTTGATGGCGGGGTTCATGGGCATTCGCTCCTGCATCAGCGCTTGATGGACGGGGCGATGGACTCGGCCCCCTTGGCATTGACGCCCATGTAGACGCCCAGCGCGATGGTCGCGTCGGAGGCGAAGCCGGGGTACGGGAAGCGCTGCTGGCGATAGCAGTCGTTCAGGCGCAGCTGCATGCCCCACATCTGCCCGTTGGACACCCGGTAGGCCGGCCAGGCCGCGAAGCCCACGCCATCGCCCGGGTTCTTGGTGAGGTTGGGCAGATCCTGCAGGCGGATGCGCTTGCCGTCCTCGGCGTGGCAGGCGGCGCAGGAAAAGTCGTGCGTGCCGCCGCGGAAGAAGAAGATGCGCTTGCCCAGCTCATAGAAGCGGCGCTCTTCCGCATGGCCTTGAGGCAGGCTGAACTTCATGCCCTTGGACATCGCGGCCACCCAGGTGGCCAGAGCGGTGACGTTGTTCTGCTCGCCGCGGCCAAAGGGCGTGCGCGCAATCTCGGCGGCATTGAAGCCCTGCAAGGTCTCCATGCAGCTGACCAGCCGCGACTCCAGATCCTGCACACGCTGTGTATCCGCGAAGTAGCGTGGCAGCGTGACAAAGGCGCCCTTGACGACGCCGGGTCCCAGCCCCAGGTCGCAGGCTTCGAGCGTAGCGTTCTTCGGGCCGCGCTTCTGCTTCCACAGGCCTTCGCCGCGCGCTTCGAAGAGATCGGCCGGGTTGCCGTCTTCGAGCATCTTGCGGTATTCGGCAATGCCGTCGGCCGACGACCTCTGGGCTTGCGCGCCCAGAGAAACTGCCAGCATCAAGCCGGCCGCGATCAGCGTATTCTTCAACACCTGTCTCCTCAGGTTGAAGGTTGGGGCTCTTGTTGTTCTTGCAGGGGGTTCACAACCGGCCTGCGAGAAACCAAGTCTCGCAGGTCCGGATAGGGTCGACGAGTCCGCATCGACCCTGGGGCGCGCATCAGCTGACGGTGGCCTCGTCGGTACGCTTGTCGCCCTTGTTGTCGATCCAGTTGACGGTGATCTTGTCGCCTGCCTTGGCGCCCTTGACGCTGAACTGCAGGAAGGGGTTCTTGCTGACCGAGGGGCCCCACTGCGCCGACAGCACTTCCTTGCCGTTGTGCTGGGCGGTGACTTCCTGGATGAACCAGGCGGGGATGGTCTTGCCCGCGCTGTCCTTGCGCTGGCCGGTTTCCATTTCGTGGCTCATGAGCACGCGCACGGTGGCCTTGTCACCGGCGACTTGAGCGCGGATGCGCATCGGATCTGCCATGGGTTTCTCCTGTGAACTGAGGGGTTGGGTCCTGCGAGCGTCCGGCGGGTTTCAGCCGCCGCAACCGCCGAGCGTGACCTTGATTTCCTTCTGGGCGTACAACACCTTGCCATCGTTCATGATGGCCACGGCGAAGACGTTGGACGACTGGCCCATCTTCACGCGGGTGGAGATGTTGGCGTCCACGGCGTCGGAGACGTCGAACACCGCGGCCAGGGCGTTGGGGTTCTTCTCCACCATCAGGGCCAGGCGCTTGACGCCAGGCAGGCTGGTGGAAGCGCCCACGGGCACGACGGCGCCGTTTTCGGCGATGTCCGGGCCGGTGATGGTGACATCCTTGCTGAGCACGGGCGCACCGCCGCCCAGGCCCTTGACGGCCTCAGCCAGGGTCTTGGCGTCGAAGGCCTCCTTGCTCCAGGCTGCCTGGGCCTGTGTGGGCAGCAAGCCCACCGAGGCCATGAGTGCCGCCAGCGTGGCGCTGGTCGAGAGCATCTCGCGTCGGGTTTGCATCTCTTCTCTCCTAAGTGACAGGTGAAACAACGGCGACATCAGGGCTTGGCGCCTTCGGCGATCCAGCGCGCCAGCGCCTTGGCATCTGCGGGCGGCAGGGTCTGTGCCGGCATCGGGATGGCGCCCCACACCCCGGTACCTCCGGAAACGATCTTGCCGCCCAGGTAGTCGACAGCATCGCTGCGGCCGGCATATTTTTTCGCGATTTCGCGCAGACCGGGGCCTACCAGCTTGTTCTCGACGCCATGGCAGGCATTGCAAGAATACTTCTTGAAGAGGTCCGCCGGCGCGGCCGCCGCACCGGCGCCTTGTGAGCCTGCGGCGGGAGCGGCCGGCGCCGTGAACGGTGCCCCGGGGGGCTTGGTGGTGTCCGCGCCAAGCTGGGCGCCGATCATGCGGTTCTGCTCGGCCAGGTTGCCGTGGGCGTTGCGCGCATGGTCGGGCAGGAAGGAGCGCACGCGCGGCTCGGTGACGCAATCCTTCATGCAGGCCACGGCGCGCACGTCCGGCTTGCCGCCATTGCCCATGGTGCGGCCCGGCCACATGCCGTGGTCGGTGGTCTTGCCGTTGCGGTTGGGCAGCAGCTTCTGCACCTCGGCGATGTTGCGGTCGGACAGGGTGAAGTTGTCCGGCAGCACGCCGCCCATGTTCAGCAGGTAGGCCGTGACCGCATAGACCTCTTCCGTCGTCAGGGTCTTGGGGTTGTTCCAGGGCATCGCGCGGTTGATGTAGTCCCACAGCGTTGACACCGTGGAGACCTTCATCATCGTGGTGCGGCCGGGGAAGCTCTCGTCCAGCAGCCGCGCGACACGCCCCGTCCTGATGTCGTCCTTGGTGGTGCCGCCCACCAGTGGCGAGAAGGTCTCGTTGCTCTCGCCGAAGACGCCGTGGCAGGAGGCGCACTTGCTCTCCCAGACGTCCATGCCCTTGGCCACCGAGCCGCTGCCCTTGGGCAGGCCCTTGAAGTCCGGGCGGACATCGATGTCCCAGGCGGCGATTTCCTTGGGCGTGGCCGGGCGACCCAGCCCGGTGATGACGCTGGGCTGGCTGGCCTGCGCGAACGCGGCTGCGGCGGACAGCGCCAGCAGCGCGGCCGTCAAGGACTTACGAAAGCTGGACATTCTTCACCTCCCCGCTCTCCTGCACGAGCCAGGTCTGGATGGCGTTGTTGTGGTAGATCGAACGCGAGCCGCGCACCTGCCGCAGCTGGCGATAGGTCGGCTGGACATAGCCGGTGTCGTCCATCGCACGGCTTTGCACCAGTGCCGGCTTGCCGTCCCAGATCCAGTCGATGTTGAAGCGGGTCAGGCACTTGTCCAGCACCGGCGTCTGCAGGCGCGCGCTGCGCCAGTTGCGCCCGCCGTCCACCGAGACATCGACTCGGCGGATCTTGCCGCGGCCGCTCCAGGCCAGGCCGCTGATGTTGTAGA
The DNA here is from genome assembly GCA_016790225.1 of Rubrivivax sp. Next base: position 88,654 of record JAEUOZ010000005.1, on the reverse strand, counting down.
AGCCCTTGTCCAGCAGCACCTGCCCGCCCGAGGGCGTGGTGATCACGCTCTTGCACTCCTGCACGCTCGTGTACTGGCGGTGCACGCCGTCGGGCATCAGGTCCACGTAGTGCATGACCTCGTCCTTGGCGGCATAGGGCTTGTCGCCCACTTCGATGCGGCGCAGGTATTTCACCCAGCTCACGCCCTGCACGCCGGGCACGACCAGGCGCAGCGGGTAGCCGTTCTCCGGCCGCAGCATCTCGCCGTTCTGTCCGTAGGCCAGCAGCACCTCGCCACTTTCCACCATCTCCATCGGGATGGTGCGGGTCATCGAGGAGCCGTCAGCGCCTTCGCCCAGCACGTAGCGGCCCCGCTTGTAATCCACGCCGCACATGTCCAGCACGGCCTTCAAGGGCACGCCGGTGAATTCGCTGCAGCTGATCATGCCGTGGCTGTACTGGCAGGTGGGCACGGCCACGTTGCCCCATTCCATGCCGGTGTTGGCGCCGCACTCGATGAAGTGGAAACGGCTGACCGATGGCAGCCGCATGATCTCGTCCATGGTGAACACCATGGGCTTCCTGACGAGTGTCGCGTCAGAGCCGTTGATCATCAGGCGGTGCTTGGACGGATCGACATCCCACCAGCCCTGGTGATGGCGCTCGAAATGCAAGCCGCTGGGCGTGACGATGCCGAAGAGGCTCTGCAGCGGCGCGAAGCTCACGCTGGCCTGCGTGGTCTGCGTCAGGCCGGGGCTCTGGCGGCGCTGCACATTGGTCTCGAACTTCGACGGCTTGCCGTAGCCATCCGTCACCACGGGCTGGCCCAGGCCGGTGCTGTGGGCCGGAAGGTTCAGGATGTTCGGGTCACCGCCCTCGCTGGGCACGGGGTTCGATTGCGCCAGCGCAGCACCCGTGGCCGCGGTGGCTGCCGCGGCCGAGAAGGCCGTGCGGATGAAATCGCGCCGCCCGGCCTTGCCTTCGCGGAAGACGGTGCGGATGCCTTGGGCATCGAGAAAGTTCTCCGGTGCCTTCAGCACGCGGCCGGCGTTGTCTCGCATCAGGGTCATGGCGGGGCCTCTGGGGTTCGACGGCTTGCTTAATCTAGATATAAGCAAGTATGAATATACAGACCGCGGCGAGACATGGCAAGAGCGAAAGTCCTGACCCGTCGGACCGTAGGATGTCAGCCGCGATTCAGCTCTGCAGGCTCTGCGGCGATGTCGAGTGCGCAGGCGCGCGCTGCCCAGCCCTGGCGGATGCCGCGCGGGACGGCCTGCGCGGCATCCGCCCGGACCGGCAGGATTCAGGCAAACGATGACACGATGTCCGCCTCGGCATGCCAGCCGCGCAGATGCTCCAGGGTCACGCCACCCTGCGGGTCATCGCAGCGGGCTTCGGCGGGTGCTTCCGGCCGCGGCAAGGCGTGCTTCAGGCGGCGCGGCTGCCACCCGGCAAGCTGTCCCAGGCCGGGACCGATGGCGATGGCGCCCTCGATCGCCGCCTGCAAGAAGTAGGCACTGCGCGGCACGACCACCGGAACGCCGGCGCCGCAGGCAGCGGCGACGCCACCGGGAGAGTCCTCGATCGCCAGCGTCTGCAACGGTGGCAGCTGCAGCAGCGTGCACGCCAAGGCATAGGCCTGCGGATCGGGCTTCTTGCGCTGCACATCCTCGCCGCACACCTGCACGGCAAAGATCTCGCGCCAGTGTGTGCCCCAATGGCGCCCCAGCAGCGCGTCCACGTTGCTGCGGCTGGTGGTGGTGACGATGGCCTGGCGCATGCCGGCTGCGCGGGCCTGATCGACCAGGGCGGCCACCCCCGGGCGCAGCGGCAAGGCGCTGGCGTGGACGATCTCGGCATAGAAGCCGTTCTTCAGGCGGTGCAGTTCGCGTGCCAGCCGATCGCGCTCGCCAGAGGTGGCCGGGGCATCGCTGCGCGAGGCCATGTCGTGCATCAGCCGCTCCCGTCCACCGGTCACCTGCAGCAGCCCGCCGTAGTGCGCCTCGCTCCAGCGCCAGGGCAGTTGCAGCTGCTCGAAGGCCTGGTTGAAGGCGACACGGTGGCCGTCGCGCTCGGTCTCCGCCAGCGTGCCGTCCACGTCCCACAGCAGGGCGCGAAGGCAGGTCATTCGCTCTCCAGGACGACGGCAGACAGAGCGGCGGCCACACAGGCTCTGACGGCCCGAATGACGTGATCCACCGTGAGGCCGAAGTGGCGGAACAGCTCACCCGCCGGGGCTGATTCACCATAGCTGGCGATGCCCACGACACCGCCCTGAAGGCCCACATATTTGCGCCAGAAGTCCGGGTGCGCGGCCTCCACTGCCACGGCCGGCAGCCCCGCAGGCAGCACCTGATTGCGCCAGGCAGGTTCCTGCCGATCGAAGACCTGCGTGCAGGGCATGGAGACCACGCGCACCGGCACACCCGCGGCGGCCAGCTGCTCGCGCGCGCCGAGTGCCAGCTGCAGCTCTGAGCCGGTGGCGATGATGACCGCCTGCGCCGGTGCGCCGGCCGGGGCCTCGGCGATCACATAGCCGCCCCGGGCGATCTCGGCTGCCTGCGTGGCCAGCGCCACCTGCGGCAGCGCCTGGCGCGACAGGGCCAGCACGCTGGGCCCGTCGGCGCGCTGGATGGCGGCTGCCCAGGCCACGGTGGTCTCGATGCTGTCGCAAGGGCGCCAGACATCGAGCTGCGGCACCAGGCGCAACGAGGGCACATGCTCGATCGATTGGTGCGTGGGGCCGTCTTCGCCGAGCCCGATGGAATCGTGCGTGAAGACATGGATGACCCGCTGCTTCATCAGCGCGGCCATGCGCAGCGCATTGCGGCTGTAGTCGCTGAAGGTCAGGAAGGTGCCGGCGTAGGGGATGAAGCCGCCGTGCAGCGCCAGGCCGTTGAGGATGGCGGCCATCGCAAATTCCCGAACGCCGTAGCTGATGTGACGCTCGGCGCCACCGGGAAAGTCCGTCAGGTTGGAGCCGGTCAGGTCCGCGCTGCCGCCCAGCAGCTCCGGCAGCTGGGGCGCGAGCGCGGCCAGCGCCTTCTGCGAGGCCTTGCGAGAGGCCACGGCCTCCGGCTGCGCGCCAAAGCGGGCGAGCGCGGCGTCCACGCGCTGCGGCCATTCGGCAGGCAATTCACCCGCCAGCCGGCGCTGCAGTTCGGCGGCCAGTGCCGGGAACTCGGCCGCGTAGGCCGACCAGCGCGCCTGCCACCCGGCTTGCGCCGCCTGGCCGGCTTCGCGCGCGTCCCAGGCCTGCCGCACCTCGTCGGGCACCTCGAAGGGCGGCGCCGTCCAGCCCAGCGCCCCGCGGACCCGGGCGATCTCTTCGGCGCCCAGCGGCTCACCATGCGCCTTGGCCGTGCCGGCGCGCGTGGGCGCACCCTGGCCGATGGTCGTGCGGCAGAGGATGAGCGTGGGCTTGTCCGTGCTGGCGCGGGCCTGGCGCAGCGCAGCGTCCATCGCCTGCAGATCGTGGCCGTCCAGCGGGCCGATGACCTGCCAGCCATAGGCCGCAAAGCGTGCCGCCGTGTCGTCGCGAAACCAGCCCTGCACCGGCCCGTCGATGCTGATGCCGTTGTCGTCGTACAGCGCGACCAGCTTGTTCAGGCCCCAGACGCCCGCCAGCGAGCAGGCCTCGTGGCTGATGCCCTCCATCAGGCAGCCATCGCCCAGGAAGACATAGGTGTGGTGGTCCACGATCTCGTGGCCCGGGCGGTTGAACTCGCGCGACAGACGCTGCTCCGCCAGCGCCATGCCCACCGCATTGGCCAGGCCCTGGCCCAGCGGGCCGGTGGTGGTTTCGACACCCGGCGTGATGCCGACCTCCGGGTGCCCGGGCGTCAGGCTGTGCAGTTGTCTGAAACGTTGGAGCTCCGCCATCGGCAGCGCGTAGCCACTGAGGTGCAGCAGCGCATACAGCAGCATCGAGGCGTGGCCGTTGCTCAGCACGAAGCGGTCGCGATCGGGCCAGCGCGGGTCAGCCGGGTTGTGCTTCAGGTGTCCGCACCACAGCGCCACGGCCATCTCGGCCATGCCCATGGGCGCGCCAGGATGGCCGGAATTGGCCTTCTGCACGGCGTCCATGGCCAGCACGCGCAGGGCGTTGGCGCGGATGTCGGTGCAGCCGGCGCTGCCGCGCAGGATCTGTTGTGTGTTGCTGCTGCTCATCACAGCGCTCCCACGGCGCGCTGGCGGCGTTCCATCATGCGCCAGATGAAGGGCGTGAAGATCAGCTCCATCGCCAGCGCCATCTTGCCGCCGGGCACGACGATGGTGTTGGCGCGCGACATCCACGAGTTGTGGATCATGTTCAGAAGGTACTGGAAGTCGATGCCCTTGGGCCTGGCGAAGCGGATCACGCACAGGCTCTCGTCGGCCGTGGGAATGTCGCGTGCGATGAACGGGTTGCTGGTGTCCACCACCGGCACGCGCTGGAAATTGACATGCGTGTGCGCAAACTGCGGGCAGATGTAGTGCACATAGTCGGGCATGCGGCGCAGGATGGTGTCGGTCACGGCCTCGGCGCTGTAGCCGCGCACGTTCTTGTCGCGGTAGAGCTTCTGGATCCACTCCAGGTTGATGACCGGCACCACGCCGATCAGCAGATCGGGAAGGCGCGCCACGTTGACGTCGGGTGTCACCACGGCGCCGTGCAGGCCTTCGTAGAACAGCATGTCGGTGCCCTGGGGCACCTCTTCCCAGGGCGTGAAGGTGCCCGGATCCTGACCGTAGGGCGCGGCTTCGCCGGGGTCATGCAGGTACTTGCGGCGCCGCCCGGTGCCGCTTTCGCTGTAGTTGCGAAACAGCTGTTCCAGCTCGCCGAAGAGGTTGTTCTCCGGGCCGAAATGGCTGAAGTGCGTGTCGCCCTGTGATTCGGCCTCGGCCTGGCGCTGCTTCATCTCCCGGCGGTCGTAGCGGTGGAAGCTGTCGCCTTCGATGATGGCGGCGCGTACGCCTTCGCGGCGAAAGATGTTTTCGAAGGTGCGGGTCACCGAGGTGGTGCCCGCGCCGGACGAGCCGGTGATGGCGATGATGGGGTGTCGTTCGGACATGATGGAGCTCTGCGGGGAGTTGGGGAATTCGGGGCGCGTCAGTCGCGGAACAGGCTGCGCTCGGCAAAAAGCGGCGCGATGTCGCTGCCGGCCGAGGGCTCGTGGTGGTAGCGCTCGATGCGCTCCACCTCGTTCTTCGAGCCGAAGACCAGGCCGATGCGCTGGTGCAGCGCGCTGGGCTTGACGCCCAGCACGGCCTGCCGTCCGGTGCTGGCGCGCCCGCCGGCCTGCTCCATGATGAAGCCGATGGGATTGGCTTCGTACAGCAGGCGCAGGCGGCCCGGCTTGCCGGCGTCCTTGGTGTCGCGCGGGTAGAGGAAGACGCCGCCGCGCATCAGGATGCGGTGCGCCTCGGCCACCATGCTGGCGATCCAGCGCATGTTGAAGTCCTTGCCACGGGGGCCGCTGCGGCCTGCCAGGCACTCGTCCACATAACGCTTGACCGGTGGCTCCCAGAAGCGGCTGTTGCTGGTGTTGATGGCGAACTCCTTCGTGTCCGCCGGGACGGTGATGTGGGGGTGCGTGAGCTTGAATTCGCCCAGGTTCGGATCGAGCGTGAAGCCGACCACGCCGTTGCCCACGCTGAGCACGAACATGGTCACCGGGCCATAGAGCGCATAGCCGGCGGCCACCTGGGCGCTGCCCGGCTGCAGGTAGTCGGCTTCGGTCAGTTCGCGGCCGGACTCCACCGCCTCCTGCGGCGCACGCAGGATGGAGAAGATGCTGCCCACCGAGACGTTGACGTCGATGTTGGACGAGCCGTCCAAGGGATCGAAGACCAGCAGGTATTTACCGCGCGGATAGGCCGGCGGGATGGCGTAGGGCGCCTCCATCTCTTCGGACGCCATGCCCGCGACGTTGCCGGACCATTCGGTCTGCCGCAGGAACATCTCGTTGGCCACCACGTCCAGCGCCTTCTGCTCCTCGCCTTGGACGTTGGTGTTGCCGGCCGCCGACGCGGCGGCCAGGTGCGCGAGCCCGTTGGATTCGGACAATTGCCCGAAAGCCACGGCCCGCGCGATGGCCTTGCAGGCGATGGAGACGTCCAGGATCAGTGCATTGAGCTCGCCGCTGGCCTGCGGGAAGCGACGCCGTTGTTCGATCAGGTACTGCGTGAGGGTCTGGCGCTTGGACAAGGGCATGGCGGGCCTGCGAAATCGGTTGGGTTGACTGGAGTGTTGAAGCTTCAGGTCTGGCCTGCGGCGCGGAAGACGCGGCTGGCGCGGATGTCTTCGGGCGCGAGGGTGCTGAGCGCCTGCGCGTCCAGCTCGCGGTCGCGCTCGGCAAACAGGCGCGTGGCCTGTCGCAGCCGCGCCCGGTCCAGCGCATTGCGCACGCTGCGCGCGTTGGCGAAATGCGGCTGCTGCACGCGCAGCGCCAGGTAGTCCTCAAAGGCTTCGCGGGCGCCTTCGCCAAACGCGTAACTCTGCTGCACGAGCATCTTCTCGGCGATCTGCAGCAGCTCGGTGCTGGCGTAATCGGGAAAGTCCAGGTGGTGCGCAATGCGGCTGCTCATGCCGGGATTGCTCTGGAAGAAGGTGTCCATGCGGTCCTTGTAGCCGGCCAGGATCACCACGAGATCGTCGCGCTGGTTCTCCATCACCTGCAGCAGGATCTCGATGGACTCCTGCCCATAGTCGCGCTCGTTCTCCGGGCGGTAGAGGTAGTAGGCCTCGTCGATGAAGAGCACGCCGCCCATGGCCTTCTTCAGCACCTCCTTGGTCTTGGGTGCCGTGTGGCCGATGTACTGGCCCACCAGGTCATCGCGCGTCACGGCCACGAGGTGCCCCTTGCGCACATAGCCCAGGCGATGAAGGATCTGCGCCATGCGCAGCGCGACGGTGGTCTTGCCGGTCCCCGGGTTGCCGGTGAAGCACATGTGCAGGCTGGGTGTCTGCGCCTGGAGGCCCAGACCCTGGCGCAGCTTGTCGATGACGAGCAGCGCGGCGATGTCCCGGATGCGCTGCTTCACGGGCGCCAGGCCGATCAGGTCCCGATCCAGCTCATCCATCACCGATTCGACCTGGCTCTGGGCCAGCACCGCGTTGACCGTGCGGGGGGCCGGCGCGGGCGGCGGTGTGGCCGGCGCAGCGGCCGTGGCAGCGCCGTCCGGGTTGGACGGGCTGCTGGCGGTCGTCCCGGGGATGCGGTAGAGCGGAGCGGTCATGTTGCGCGCGGGTGCGGTGTTGGAGGGCTTCGGCGGGCTCAGCCCGAACGGAGTTTTCCGATCATCCTAAGCAGGCACTGAGCGAAGGCGAAGGCCCGTGTCGAAGGGCCCGGTCCGCTTGCACGGCAAGGCCATGCCCGGCGGACTCGGGTCTTGCTGGCACGGCGCCCAGTTCCCCGCGCATCGCATCGATGACCGCCGCGTAGTCGGGCTTGCCGAAGATGGCGCTGCCGGCCACGAAGGTGTCGGCGCCGGCATCGGCCACGCGGCGGATGTTGTCCACCTTGATGCCGCCATCCACCTGCAGGCGGATGTCTCGGCCGCTGGCGTCGATGAGCTTTCTCGCGCGTTCGATCTTGCGCAGCGAGCCTTCGATGAAGCTCTGGCCGCCGAAGCCCGGATTGACGCTCATGATCAGCACCAGATCGAGCTGATCGAGGGTCCACTCCAGCACGTCCAGCGACGCGGCAGGGTTGAAGGCCAGGCCCGCCTGGCAGCCGGCCGCGCGGATCAGCTGCAGCGTGCGGTCCACATGGGTGCTGGCATCCGGGTGGAAGCTGATCAGATCGGCGCCGGCCTCGGCAAAGGCCACAGCCAGCGCGTCCACCGGCTGCACCATCAGGTGGACGTCCAGAGGTGTCTTGCTGCCGTCGGCGCGCTTCAGGTGCCGCTGCAGCGATTGCGCGACGCCGGTGCCGATGGTGAGGTTGGGCACATAGTGGTTGTCCATCACGTCGAAGTGGATCCAGTCGGCGCCGGCAGCGATGACGCTGCGCACTTCCTCGCCCAGCCGGGCGAAGTCGGCACTCAGGATGGACGGGGCGATGCGGTGCATGGTGCGCTCCTCTTCAGGCGCCGTAGCGCTCGCCTTCGGGCTTGTCGGTGGCGTAGCTGCTGATGCGATAGCGCATCGTGCGGCCGGCGCCTTCGGTGCGCGCCAGGCCGAAGCCCGGTTCGTGGGCCGGCCGGTTGACGATGAAGCTCATGGCCACGGTCTCGACGCCGCGCGTGGAGTCGAAGGCCATCAGGCGGATGTAGTGCTGGGGGAAGGTCTTGCGGCACTCGCGCAGTTCGGCCATCACGCCGGCCGGATCGACCAGGTCGAACATCGGCATGCCGTACATCTCCCAGTAGCCGTTGCGCGGATGGGGGTCGTCGGTGTATTCCACGCTCCAGGCGTAGCCCTTGCGCAGCCCGTACTCCAGTTGCAGCGTGATCTCGGCGTCGCTCAGGTCGGGCAGGAAGCTGAACTGGCCCTGCGTGAGCCGGCCGGTGGGGTTGGTCATCATGGGGTTGATCCTTGTGTCGGGTGTTGGGTGCGGATCGGCGCCTGACCGTGCTCAGGCCGCCGGGCTTGCCGTCGTGGCGTAGTCGCTGGTGTCGGTGGACGCGTAGTTGAAGGAGACGTCCTTCCAGGTGTCCAGCGCCTGCTTCAGCGGCGTGCAGAACTGGGCGGCCTGCTGCAGGATCGCCGGGCCTTCGTTCTTGATGTCGCGGCCCTCGTTGCGGGCCTTGACCATCGCTTCCAGCGCCACGCGGTTGGCCACGGCACCGGCCTGGATGCCGGCCGGGTGGCCGATCGTGCCGCCGCCGAACTGGAAGACGATGTCGTCGCCGAAGAGATCCAGCAGCTGGTGCATCTGGCCGGCGTGGATGCCGCCGCTGGCCACGGGCATCACCTTCTTGGTGTCGGCCCAGTCCTGGTCGAAGAACAGGCCGCGCGGCAGGTCTTGCCGGGTGAAGCTGTCGCGGCAGACGTTCACGTAGCCCTGCACCGTCATCGGGTCGCCTTCCAGCTTGCCCACGGCGGTGCCGGTGTGCAGGTGGTCGCAGCCGGCCAGGCGCAGCCACTTGGCGATGACGCGGAAACTCACGCCGTGGTTCTTCTGACGCGTATAGGTGCCATGCCCCGCGCGGTGCATGTGCATGATCATGTCGTGCTTGCGGCACCAGTTGGCCATGCTCTGGATGGCCGTCCAGCCGATGACCAGATCGACCATCACGACCACGCTGCCCAGCTCCTTGGCGAAGTCGGCGCGCTCGTACATGTCTTCCATGGTCGCCGCGGTGATGTTCAGGTAGCTGCCCTTGACTTCACCGGTGGCCGCGCTGGCCTTGTTGACGCCATCCATCACGTAGAGGAAGCGGTCACGCCAGTGCATGAAGGGCTGCGAGTTGATGTTCTCGTCGTCCTTCATGAAGTCCAGGCCGCCCTTCAGGCCTTCGTAGATCACGCGGCCGTAGTTGCGGGCGGACAGCCCCAGCTTGGGCTTGGTGGTGGCGCCCAGCATCGGGCGACCGTATTTCTCAAGCCGTTCGCGCTCGACCACCAGGCCCGTAGGCGGGCCCTTGAAGGTCTTCACGTAGGCCACCGGGATGCGGATGTCCTCCAGGCGCGCGGCGCGCAGCGGCTTGAAGCTGAAGACATTGCCGATCAGGCTGGCCGTCATGTTGGCGATGGAGCCCTCTTCGAAGAGGATGAGGTCGTAGGCCACCCAGCAGAAGTACTGGCCGGGCGTGCCGGGCACGGGCTCCACGCGGTAGGCCTTGGCGCGGTAGCTGTCGCAGGCCGTCAGGCGATCGGTCCACACCACGGTCCAGGTGGCGGTGCTGCTCTCGCCGGCCACGGCGGCCGCGGCTTCCACCGGGTCCACGCCGTCCTGCGGCGTGATGCGGAACAGGCAGATGACATCCGTCTCCTTGGGCACATAGTCCGCATCCCAGTACCCCATCTGCCGGTACTTCAGCACGCCCGCGCTGTAGCGCTTTCGGGCGTCGGTGATCTGGGTGGCGTCGTTGACGATGCCGGTGTCGACGGGTGCATTCACGTGGGGGCTCCTTGCGTTGGCGGCGCTGTCCAGGGCGCCTTGGAGCGAAATCTAGGGAAGGCGTCGACTCATGACTATTCACTTCGCGTGACTCATCAGTTAAGCTTTCCTGAATGAAAGGCGTCACGCTGCGTCAGTTCCGTGTCTTTGCAGAGGTCGCCAGGCACCTCAGCTTCGTGCGTGCCGCCGAAGCGCTGCACCTCACGCCGCCTGCCGTCACCATGCAGGTGCAGGAGCTGGAGACGCAGGTGGGCCTGCCGCTGTTCGAGCGCCAGGGCCGCAAGGTGAGCCTGACGACGGCCGGCGAATACCTGCTGGTCTACGCGCGGCGCGTGCTGGCCACATTGAAGGAGGCCGGCGATGCGATGAGCCGCCTCAAGCGCGTCGAGGCCGGCGAGCTGACGGTGGGCATGGTCAGCACGGCCAAATACTTTCTGCCGCGCCTGCTGACGCGCTTTCGCGAGGAGCACCCCGCCATCGAGATCCGGCTGCGCGTGGGCGCCAACCGCGAGCAACTGGTGGCCTGGATGCAGCAGGGCGAGATCGATCTGGCCATCATGGGCCGGCCGCCGAAGGAGATGGCCACCCGCGCCGAACCCTTTGCCGCGCACCCGCATGTCTTCCTGGCGCCGGCCGGGCACCGCCTGCTGGGCCTGGAGCAGACGCCGGCCTCCGCGCTGGAGAGCCAGCCCTTGATCGCGCGGGAAGCGGGCTCCGGCACCCGCGCGCTGATGGACCGCTTCTTCGCCGATCAGCGCATCACGCCGCGCATCGCGATGGAGATGCCCAGCAACGAGAGCATCAAGCAGGCCGTGATGGCCGGCATGGGGCTGGGATTTCTCAGCCTGCACACGATCGGCCTGGAGCTGCAGTGCGGGCTGCTCAAGGTGCTGGAGGTCGACGGCACGCCCATCATCCGCACCTGGAACGTGGTGCATCTGCAGAGCAAGCTGCTGTCACCCGCGGCTGAGGCGCTGCGATATTTTGTCATCGAAAGCGGCGAATCGTTCCTGGCGCGGCAGGATGATCTCGCGCTCGGGGCCCCGGTGCGCTGACGCGCGGGCGCTGCAGACCTTGAAGGAGCGGTCACGCCATGAGTTCGATCCAGCCCATCAGCATCACGCGCTATGACGACACACGGCACCGAGCCGGCGTCATTGCGCTGTGGCAAAGCGCCTTTGCCTACGGAACGGCCCACAACGATCCCGCGCTGTCGCTCGACAAGAAGCTGGCCCTCAGCGATGGCCTGCTGTTCGTGGCGCAGGGCTTGCAGGACGCGGTGATCGGTACGGCGATGGCTGGCTACGACGGGCACCGCGGATGGCTGTACTCGGTGGCCGTGCAGGCGCCGCTTCGGGGCGCGGGCATCGGCAGCGCACTCGTGCGCCATGCAGAGCAGGCGCTGGAGGCGCGCGGCTGCCTGAAGATCAATCTGCAGCTGGTCGCCAGCAATGACGCGACTGCGGCGTTCTATGAACGGCTGGGTTATGCCGTGGAGCCGCGCATCAGCATGGGCAAGGTGCTGCAGCGCAACGTGCCGCGCTGAAGCGGCCATCCCGTCGCCATCGCGTCTTGCCGGTCCCGGGCGCGCTTGCGCCTTTCGGCGCGCCGCGCAGGCTCAGACCTGCCCCATCACCGAGGCCGTGGCCACCAGCTCCTCGAACAGCGCCAGGGACACCGCGCCGGAGACGGCATAAGGGTCCAGCGTTGCCGTGGCCGAGTACTTCAGCATCAGCGAAGGGTTGAGGCGGGACATGTTGACCTGCCCCATGGACCAGCCGGCAAAGCGTCGCTCGCCGATCTCCTGGTAGAGCAGCAGCTCGACATCGGTATGCCGCGGATCGGCAGCGATGCGGTTGTAGAGCTTGTTGACGGCGCTGCGGCCGCCTTCCAGCACCTGCAGGAAGATGCCGTCCGACAGGCACAGCACGCCGGTGATGCCGTGCCTGGGGTTGGCCGCCTTGCTCTGCCGCAGGATGGCCAGCAGTTCCTCCTGATCGATGGCGCGGACGGCACGGCTGGCATACAGCAGGCGAACAAGCATGAGGGCGGGCTCCCGGGGGCGGATGGACGGATCGGATGGGTGCGGGTGCCGGCGTTCAGCTCTGGCGCCGATTGGGCAGCAGCGACAGGAACTCGCGGCGCAGGTTCGGATCCTTCAGGAAGGCGCCGCGCATCACGCTGTTGACCATCGCGGATTCATCGTCCTTCACGCCGCGCCAGTGCATGCAGAAATGATCGGCCTCCATCACGATGCCCAGGCCATCGGGCTTTACGCGTTCCTGCAGCTCGTTGGCCAGCATGGTCACGGCCTCTTCCTGGATCTGGGGCCGGCTCATGATCCAGTCGCAGATGCGTGCGTACTTGGACAGCCCGATCAGATTGGAATGTTCGTTAGGCAGGATGCCGATCCACACGCGCCCGATGATCGGGCACAGGTGGTGGCTGCAGGCGCTGCGCACGGTGATGGGGCCGACGATCATCAGCTCGTTCAGCCGCTCGGCGTTGGGAAATTCGGTCACCGAGGGCATCGCCGTGTAGCGGCCGCGGAAGATCTCTTCCAGGTACATCTTGGCCACGCGCTTTGCCGTCTCGTTCGTGTTGTGGTCGCTGTCGGTGTCGATCACCAGCGCCTTGAGCACTTCCTGCACCTTGGCCGCCACCTCGGCCTTCAGTTCGTCCATCTCGCCTTCGCGCACGAAGTCCGCGATGTTGTCGTTGGCGTGGTAGCGGCGGTCCGCGGTCATCAGGCGGTAGCGGATGCGCTCGCTCGCGCTGAGCTGCGCCAGTTCGTCTTCGCTGCGAAAGATGCGCGCCGGGGCGTGCAGTGAAACGGGCTTCAGGGGCATGTTCGGGTTTCCTCTTGGGAGAGCGGGCACAGTTCAGCCTCGCCACAGGCCGGTTGTAGCCGGCCCGTTGATCAAGTCAAGGCGGGCAAGTCCCCGGGGCGGGTCTGCACCGCCGGCCGGGGCTCGCCCGGCGCAGCTGCTGCGCCGGGTCGTGACCACTAGACTGCGCATCATGAACCCAGTCCACGCCGGCCCGAGCCTGGCCCGCCAGCTCGACCTCTGTGCCGATGCGGTTGCCGCCGTGCGTGAAGGACAGTCGCTCACGGATGTGCTAGCGGGCGTGGCGCCCGATCTGCGGCCGGGCGTGCAGGCGCTGAGCTTTCATGTGCTGCGCTGGCTGGGTGCGGCGCAAGCCCTGCGCGGGCTGCTGGCGGAGCGCGCCCCGCCGCCGCGGGTGGATGCCTTGCTGCTGACGTCCCTGGCCCTGCTGTGGCCGGCCTCGCAGCCACCGTATGCGGCGCACACCCTGGTCGATCAGGCCGTGGCTGCCGCGCGCCGGCGGGCGCCGGCCAGCGCGGGGTTCGTCAACGCAGTCCTGCGCCGTTTCCTGCGCGAGCAGCCGGCCCTGGTCGAACGTCTGGCCTCCAGCCCCGAGGCGAGCCTCAACCATCCGCCCTGGTGGATCCGTCGGCTGCAGGCCGATTGGCCCGGTCAGGCGGAGAGCCTGCTGCGCGCGGCACAAGGGCGCCCGCCGATGAGCTTGCGCGTGAACCGCAGGCGCATGACGCCCGGCGACTATCTGCAGCAGCTGGAATCGGCAGGCCTGAGCGCCCGGCTGGATCCCTTGCCCGGCTTGCGGGGCGCGGGGCAGCTTCCGCCAGGTGCTGCGCAAGAGCCCTTGTCGATCACGCTGGACCAGCCCTGTGCGGTGAGCCGCCTGCCCGGCTTCGCCGACGGCTGGGTCTCGGTTCAGGACAGCAGCGCGCAAGTCGCGGCGCCGCTGCTGCTGGGCGGCAGCCCCGCGCAGCCCTTGCCGCCATTGCCGCCCGGCGCGCGCGTGCTGGATGCCTGCGCGGCGCCTGGCGGCAAGACGGCGCATCTGCTGGAGCTGGCCGAGCTTGAGCTGCTGGCGCTGGATCAGGATGCCGCGCGGCTGCTGCGTGTGCGAGAGAACCTGCAGCGCCTGGGCCTCCGGGCGCAGGTGCAGGCCGGCGATGCGCGCCAGCCAGTCGCCTGGTGGGACGGCAGACCCTTCGACGCCATCCTGCTGGACGCGCCCTGCACGGCCTCCGGCATCGTGCGCCGCCACCCGGACGTTCGCTGGCTGCGGCGAGCGTCGGATGTGGAGGCACTTGCGCAGACGCAGGCGGCCCTGCTGGACGCCTTGTGGCCCTTGCTGCGCCCCGGCGGCCGCCTGCTCTATGCGACCTGTTCGCTGTTCAAGGCGGAAGGCTCGCACCAGATCGATGCGTTTTTGCAACGGCAGCCGGGCGGGACGGCGCTTCTGCATCCAGCGTCTCCAGGGCATCTGCTGCCCCTGCCCCAGAATGCCGAGACACCCTTGAGCGATGCCGGAGCGCCTCCCGGGGACGGGTTCTGTTACGCCTTGCTCGTCAAGCGTTGAGCCCGCCCGCGGGCTGGAGCCGGCTTTCACCGATGCCGCGAGTGTTGACCAATTCCTGGGGCCACAGGCTCGCGCGGCGGCTGGCGGTGCTGGTGGCCGTGTGCCTGGTCGCGCTGGCGGCAACGCCGGCCTCGCGAGCCCAGGGGGTCGATGTGGCGGCCCTGGCACTGGACCGGCAGGACGGTCAGCTGACGCTGGAGTTCTCGCTGCGCACGCAGCTGCCGCGTGGCGTGGAAGACGCGCTGATGCGTGGCGTGCCGATGTACTTTCTCGCGCAGGCCACGCTGTACCGCCACCGCTGGTACTGGCGGGACGAGCGCGTGGCGCGTGTCTCGAGGCAGTGGCGGCTGGCGTATCAGCCGCTGACCGGCAGCTGGCGCTTGGGCATTGGCGCGCTGACGCAGAACTACAGCACGCTGTCCGAGGCCATGGCCATGATCACGCGCACCTCGGGCTGGCGTCTGGCCGAGCTGTCGCAGCTGGATCCCGATGCCCGGCACTACGTGGAGTTCAGCTTCCGGCTGGATACCGCCCAGTTGCCGCCGCCCATGCAGGTGGGGCTCACTGGGGGCGGCGGATGGCAGCTGGGCCTGGAGCGCACGCTGCGCGTCGAGTGATGGCCGGCCCCCACGCCCTTCGCACACGCCTCGCCCCGCCTTCAGGTGGCCGTCGGGCCTGGGAGGCATCTTGAGCAAGTCCACGCGCTGGTCGCTCATCGTCGCCCTCGTGGCCGCCACGGGCGTGGCGCTGGTGCTGGCCTATGTCGTGTCCTTTGCCGATCCCGAGGCGGCCATCGACGAGAGCCGCTTCGTCTGGCTCTTCTGGGTCAATGCCGCCGTGGCGGCGCTGCTGGCCTTCGTCGTTGGCGTGGCCGTCGTGCGGCTGTGGCTGCGGCTGCGGCGTGGCAAGTTCGGCAGCCGGCTGCTGGTGAAGCTGGCCGGCATCTTTGCGCTGGTGGGCGTGCTGCCGGGCCTGGTGATCTACACCGTGTCCTACCAGTTTGCCTCGCGCAGCATCGAAGCCTGGTTCGATGTGCGGCTGGCGCAGGCGCTCGATGCCGGCCTGGCGCTGGGCAAGAGCACGCTGGATACCTTGCGCGATGACCTCGCGGCCAAGGCCGAGCTCGCCGCCGAGAGGCTGGCCGACGCCGGCATCGCCGGCCCCGTGACGCCACTGACGCTGGAGCGGCTGCGTCAGCAGCTGGCCGTGGAAGACCTCTCGCTCGTGGGCGGCAACGGGCAGGTGCTGCTGGCCGTGGGCAGCCGTGCCGGCAGCATCGCACCCGAGCGACCTTCGGCCACCATGCTGCGCACGGCGCGCAGCACCGGGCGCACGACGCAGATCGATGGCCTGGACGACGACCCGGGCTCCAGCCAGCTGGGCGCCCGGGTGCGCGCGCTGGCGCGCCTGAACGAACGCGGCATCGGACTGGGCGCGGCCTCCGAGCGCTTTGTCATGATGGGCCAGACCGTGCCGCCTTCGGTGGCCAGCAATGCGCTGGCGGTGCAGTCGGCCTACCGCGAGTACCAGGCGCGTGCGCTGTCCCGCGACGGCCTGCGCCGGGTCTACATCGGCACGCTCACGCTGGGGCTCGTGCTCTCGGTCTTCGGCGCCGTGCTGCTGGCCGCCTTGCTCGGCAACCAGCTCGTCAGGCCGCTGCTGCTGCTGGCCGACGGCGTGCGCGAGGTCTCCGCGGGCAACCTGGCGGCGCGGCCGGTGTTTGCCTCCGATGACGAGCTGGGCGGACTCACCCGATCGTTCGCCGCCATGACGCAGCAGGTGGCCGACGCGCGCGAACAGGTGCAGCGCGGCGCATCGCAGATGCAGACGATCCTGGACAACCTCACGGCCGGTGTCGTGCTCTTCGATCGGCTGGGACGCGTGCAGAGCGCCAACCCGGGCGCCACGCGCATCCTGCGCCAGCCCTTGCAGGCCTGGCAGGGCCGTCGTCTGGGCGATGTGCCCGGGCTGGAGGACTTTGCGCGGGCCGTCCAGCAGCGTTTCGAGACCCTGGACACCAGCCCCGAACCCGGCGAGCGTGGCCAGTGGCAGGATTCCTTCGATCTGAAGGCGGGGCAGCCTTCGGCAACGACCTTGCTGGTGCGCGGCGCCAACCTCTCCGGCGCCGAGCGGCTGCTGGTCTTTGACGACATCACGGACGTGGTCTCTGCGCAGCGCACCCAGGCCTGGTCCGAAGTGGCACGGCGCCTGGCGCACGAGATCAAGAACCCGCTGACGCCGATCCAGCTCTCGGCCGAGCGCCTGCAGCACAAGCTGGACGCGAAGCTGGAAGGCGCCGACCAGGCCATGCTGCGCCGCGGCGTGGGCACCATCGTGGCCCAGGTCCAGGCGATGAAGCAGCTGGTCAACGAGTTCCGCGACTACGCGCGTCTGCCCACCGCGACCATGCTGCCGCTGGACCTCAACGTGCTGGTCAGCGAGGTGCTGGCCTTGTACGGACAAGATCAGGAGCACGGGCGCCTTCAGGCCCGGCTGGGCCAGGCGCTGCCGCAGATCCTGGGTGACGCCAGCCAGCTGCGGCAGGTGGTGCACAACCTGGTGCAGAACGCGCTGGATGCGATCGGCCCGCAAGGGGGCACCGTTTCCGTGAGCACCGATACCGCATCGGCCACCGACGGCAGTGCGCAGTGGGTCCGCCTGATCGTCAGCGACACCGGCCCCGGCTTTGCCGAACATGTGCTGAAACGTGCCTTCGAACCCTACGTCACCACCAAGCCCAAGGGCACGGGACTGGGCCTGGCGGTGGTGAAGAAGATCGCCGACGAGCATCGCGCGCGGCTGCGGCTGAGCAATGTTGCGGCCGGAGGCGCACGCGTTTCGTTATCATTTTCACTTTTCCAACCGCCCCCCGAGCCGCCCAGGGCGACTGCCGCCTGACCCGTGTCCGGCGCTCGGATCGGTCACGACAACAGCCTCATGGCCACCATTCTTGTAGTCGACGACGAGTTGGGCATCCGCGCCCTGCTGTCCGAGATCCTGACCGACGAGGGGCATACCGTCGAGTTGGCCGAAAACGCAGCGCAGGCGCGGGCCGCGCGCGAACTGTTCAAGCCCGATCTGGTGCTGCTGGACATCTGGATGCCCGATGTGGATGGCGTCACGCTGCTGAAGGAATGGGCGGGCTGCGGCATGCTGACCATGCCGGTCATCATGATGAGCGGCCACGGCACGATCGATACCGCCGTGGAAGCCACCAAGTTCGGCGCCTCGGCGTTCCTGGAAAAGCCGATCACGCTGCAGAAGCTGCTGCGTGCGGTGGAGCAGGCGTTGGTGCGGCCGGCGCCTCGCGAGCCTTCGGGCGCTGCCGGCGGCCTGCCTCCGCGCATGGGCATGCCGGTGGTGTCCAGCCTGCCGCCCGGCCTCGGTCTGCCGCCCCATGAGGTGTACGGCGGCCTGATCAGCACGGCGGAGAGCAACGGCCTGAGTTCGCACCAGAGCTTCGATCTGGACAAGCCGCTGCGCGAGGCGCGCGATCAGTTCGAGAAGAGCTATTTCGAGTTCCACCTCGCCAAGGAAGGCGGCTCGATGACCCGCGTGGCCGAAAAGACCGGGCTGGAGCGCACGCACCTGTACCGCAAGCTCAAGCAGCTGGGCGTCGATCTCACGCGCAACCGCCGCGGCGGCTGAGCCCTGCGCAGCTGCCCTATAATCTTCGGTTCACGGCCAAGTAGCTCAGTTGGTAGAGCAGCGGATTGAAAATCCGCGTGTCGGTGGTTCGATTCCGCCCTTGGCCACCAGGATCAACGCCCAACCTTTGTCGGTTGGGCGTTTTCTTTTCCGGGTTCCGCGACCCGTGCGGGGTTTCGGGGCAGAGAGCTGAGCACGCGTCACTGCCATCCGACGTCGATCCCGCCTGAAGCCCACGCCCTTTCAACAGGGGGCAGCACTTGCCCGGAGGCGCCAGGGCTCAGGAAGCCCGACACTCTCGGCCCTGGATGGTCGCGGAAGGCTCTTCGAGGGCCTCGATCGGGTCACCTCGAATGCCTCACGAATTCTTGCCTGCTGCCCGCCGGCTGACCTGTCACCTCGCGGTGGCGGCGGGTCTTGTCTGGACTCTGGCGGCCTGCACTTCCGTCTCGGAGTTGCCGCGGCCGGCGGACGCTGATGCCAGTGCCGAAGCCTCGCCGGAGGCCGGCTGGCAGCCCTACGTGCTGCCGGGCAAGCGTGCCACGCAGTACCGCTTCACCACCAAGGAAGGCCGCTGGGCCATCGAAGCGCGCGCGGATGGCTCGGCCAGCATGCTGCGCCGCACCGTCGACATGCCGGCGGAGACGCTGGCGGAGATGGGCTGGTCCTGGTGGGTGGATGCGCCCTTGGCGCAGGCCGATCTGGCCGACATCGACCGCACCGATGCGCCGGCGAGCATCGTGCTGGCGTTCGACGGCGACAAGTCGCGCCTGCCGGCTCGCGCCCGCATGCTCTTCGATCTGGCGCGCGCCCTGACGGGCGAGGAGCCGCCTTATGCCACGCTGGTGTACGCCTGGGCCACCGAGACGGTACCTGAGAGCGTCGTGAAGAACCCGCGCAGCGACCGCATCCGCAAGATCATCGTGGAGTCCGGTGCCGGCCAGGCGCGCAGCTGGCGCGACTATCGCCGCAACCTGGTGCAGGACTATGAGCGCGCCTTCGGCGAGCCGCCGGGCCGGCTGATCGGCGTGGCCGTGATGACCGATGCGGACAACACACGCTCCCAGGCGCGGGCGTGGTACGGGAAGATCAGCTTCTATCCGCCAGCGGCGCCGCCCGCCGCGCCTGGCCCGGCCTGCGGGTCAGTGGCTGGCACCAGCTGCTCCAGGGCGAACAACTGAGCCGGGTCTTCGCGCTGCCGGATGACCCAGGCGCGGCCTTCGCTGACCATCACCTCGGCCGCGCGGCCGCGGCTGTTGTAGTTGCTGGACATGGCCATGCCGTAGGCACCGGCCGAAAGAATGGCCAGCACGTCATCGGGCTGCAGGACCAGATCGCGGTCACGACCCAGCCAGTCGCCCGATTCGCACACCGGGCCGACCACATCCCAGCGTTCGGCCAGGCCCTCGCGCGCCAGGCAGGGCTCGATGCGCATGTAGGCGTCGTAGAGGGCTGGACGGGTCAGGTCGTTCATGGCCGCGTCGACCACGCAGAAGCGCTTGGCCTCGCCGCGCTTGAGGTACAGCGCGCGCGTCAGCAGCACGCCCGCGTTGCCCACCAGCGATCGGCCCGGCTCCATCAGCAGCGTGCGGTGGCCGTGGCCGCGCTGGCGCAGGCGGCTCAGCACGGGGCCGATCAGTTCCGCCGGCGAGGGCGGTGTCTCGTCCTCGTAGGTGATGCCCAGGCCGCCGCCGATATCGACGTGGTGGATCGAGAGGCCTTGAGACTCCAGGGTCTCGACCAGATCCAGCAGGCGGTCCAGCGCGTCCAGATAGGGCGCGACCTGCGTGATCTGCGAGCCGATGTGGCAATCGATGCCCACCACGCGCAGGCCCGGCAGCGCCGCCGCACGCCGGTAGGCTGCCACCGCGTGTTCGTGCGCGATGCCGAACTTGTTGTTCTTCAGCCCGGTGGAGATGTAGGGGTGCGTGCCGGCGTCCACATCGGGGTTCACGCGCAGACTCACGGCCGCCGTGCGACCGGCCTGAACCGCCACTTGCGACAGGCGCTCCAGCTCGCCCTCGCTCTCGACGTTGAAGCACAGCACGCCATGGTGCAGCGCCAGGGCCATCTCGGCCGCAGTCTTGCCGACGCCCGAGAAGACCACCCGGGCCGGATCGCCACCCGCTGCCAGCACGCGCAGCAATTCGCCGCCGGAGACGATGTCGAAGCCGCAGCCGAGCCGGGCGAAGGTCTGCAGCACGGCAAGCGACGAGTTGGCCTTCATCGCATAACACAGCAGATGAGGGTGGTCCGCGAGTGCCTGCTGGTAGCCGCGTGCGGCCGCCTGCATCGCGCGCTGCGAATAGACGAACAGCGGCGTCCCGTGCTCGGCGGCCAGCGCCTGCAGCGAACAGCCGTCCAGCAGCAGCTCCTGCCCTTCGCGTTGCAGCCACGGGCTGCCCGGCAGCGGCGCCGCGCTCATCGTGTGGGCAGCGGGGCTGAAGCCGCCGGCTGCGCAAGTGGGGTGTTGGAGCCTGTCTGCGGTACCGGCGGACGCAGCGGGCCCTTCTGGCCGCAGGCCGTCAAGACCGGCGTCGCCGACAGTGCCAGCATCAGCGTCAGGGTGACGCGTCGCGCACCGGGCCTGCGCCTGGAAGGCCTCGATACACTGGGATCCATCCTGTCATTCATCGAGAAATTCTAGCGAGCCATGGCCAGCGACCCCTCCGATGCCCTGAGCGATGCCGACTACCACCGCCTGACGGGCGCGATCCTGGCGGCCATCGAAGCCGATGCCGACCGCTGGCTTCAGCAGGATGTGGTCGACATCGACACGCACCGCACCGGGGGCCTGCTGGAGCTGAGCTTTCCGGGCGGCAGCAAGATCGTCGTGAATACGCAGCCGCCGCTGCATGAACTCTGGCTGGCCGCGCGTGCCGGCGGCTTCCATTTCAAGCACCAGGCCGGCCGCTGGGTCGATACCCGGGACGGTGGCGCATTCCACGACGTCCTTTCTCGCGAGGCGAGTGCGCAGGCGGGCAAGCCGCTGCGCTTCAGCGCGGCGACCTGAACAGATCGAGGATGCTGCTGCGTTCCTCGGGGCTGGGCGCCTGGGGCGCGAGCTTGTCTTCAAGCCCGATGTGCGCAATGCCGCGGCCGCCGGCAAACTCGTCGTAGGTCCACTCGCCGCCCTCGTTGACCAGGCCCTCGGGCACGACGGGCTCGACCACGGGCAGCTTCTTCAGCGCATGGGCCATGTATTCGATCCACACCGGCAGCGCCAGCCCGCCGCCGGTTTCGTTGCTGCCCAGCTTGCGCGGCGTACCGAAGCCGATCCACACCACGGCCACCTGCTGCGGCTGGTAGCCGGCAAACCAGGCGTCCATGGAATCGTTGGTGGTGCCGGTCTTGCCATACAGATCGCTGCGCTTGAGCTGCGCCTGGGCGCGTGCCGCGGTGCCGCTGCGCGTGACCTCCTGCATCAGGCTGCCCATCACGAAGGCGTTGCGCGGATCGATCACGCGGTTGCTCTCGTCCAGCAGCGGCGCGCGCGCCTGCGTGAGCAGCTGGCCGCGATCGTCGAGGACCCGCGCCACCAGCATGGGCGGCACGAGGTGGCCGCCGTTGGCGAACACGGCATAGCCCGTGGCCATCTGCAGCGGTGTCACGGAGCCCGCGCCCAGCGCCATGGTCAGAAACGCCGGATGGCGCTCGAGATCGAACCCGAAGTGCCCGATCCACTGCTGCGAAAACTCCGGCCCCGCGGTCTGCAGCACGCGGATCGAGACCATGTTCTTGGACTTGGCCAGGGCCGTGCGCAGGCTCATCGGCCCGGAGAAGGTGCCGTCGTAGTTCTTGGGTTCCCAGGGCTGGCTGCCCGTCTGGGCGGCATCGAAGAACAGAGGCGCGTCATTGACCACGGTGCGGCCACTGATGCCCTTTTCCAGGGCCGCCGAGTAGATGAAGGGCTTGAAGCTCGAACCCGGCTGCCGCCAGGCCTGCGTCACGTGGTTGAACTTGCTCTTGTTGAAATCGAAGCCGCCGACCAGCGCGCGGATGGCGCCGGTGCGCGTGTCCATGGAGACGAACGCCCCTTCCACTTCAGGAATCTGCGTCAGCATCCATTCGCCCTTGGCGTCCTTCATGGCGCGCACCACCGCACCGCGCCGGATCTGCACCTTGGACGTTGCGTTGCTCGCCAGCCCTGAGGTCACCGGTCGCAAGCCGTCGCCGGTCACGGTGATGGTCTCGCCGGACTGCACCATGGCCGTGACCTTGCGCGGGCCGGCCTCCAGCACTACGGCGGCACGCAGCTCGTCGTTGTCCGGATAGTCCTGCAGGGCTTCGGCCACCCGCGCATCCAGCGCGGCGGCGTTGGCCGGCAGGTTCACGAAGCCTTCGGGCCCCCGGTAGTGCTGACGCCGCTCGAAATCCATCAGGCCGCGGCGCAGGGCACGGTAGGCGACGTTCTGGTCCACGGAATTGACGGTCAGCTGGACCTGCAGCCCGCGTGAATAGGCCTCGTCACCGTACTGCGCAAAGATGAGTTGCCGCGCGAGTTCGGCCAGGTACTCGCCGTGCACCTGCGGCTCGGCGCCGCCGTGATAGACCAGGGTCTGGGCCAGTGCCTCGTCACGCTGCGCCTGGGTGATGAAGCCGTTGTCCAGCATGCGCTCCAGGATGTGGCGCTGGCGCAGCGTCGCGCGGTCCCGGTTGGCCAGCGGGTTGTAGGCCGAAGGTGCCTTTGGCAGACCGGCCAGCATGGCCGCCTCGGCCAGCGTGATCTCCTTGAGCGGCTTGCCGAAATAGACCTCGCTGGCCGCCGCAAACCCGTAGGCGCGGCGACCCAGGAAGATCTGGTTCATGTAGACCTCGAGGATCTGGTCCTTGGTGAGCTGGCTCTCGATCTTGAAGGACAGCAGTACCTCGTAGATCTTGCGGGTGAAGGTCTTTTCCGTGGAGAGGTAGAAGTTTCGGGCCAGCTGCATCGTGATGGTCGATGCGCCCTGGCTCTTCGCCTCCGAGAACTGCGCCAGCGCCGCGCGCACCATGCCGCGGTAATCCACGCCGCTGTGCCGGTAGAAGTTGGCGTCCTCGATCGCGAGCACCGCCTCCTTCATGACCTTGGGGATCTGCCCGATGGGGACAAAAGTCCGCTTTTCCTCGCCGAACTCGCCCATCAGCACGCCATCGGAGGAAAAGATGCGCAGGGGCAGCTTCGGCCGGTAATCGGTCAGGCTCGCGGTATCGGGCAGGTTGGGGTAGGAGATGGCCAGCGCCAGGCTGATCCCGATGGCCACGGCCACCACGCCGGCTGCCGCCAGACCCGTGAGCACCCCCAGCACGCGCAAGGGCCCCTGCCACCAGCGGCCCTGGGTGCGTGCGGGATCAGGGGCGTCGGCGTGATCGGTCATGCTAGGGATTGCCCGGCAAGGGCAAAACGGCGGCCGATTATAGAAACCGCCACCGCAGGCACGGCCGCGTTGTGCCAGGGCCGCCGCGCACAAGCCCGCAGGGTGGAGTCAGCGCTTGCGGGAGTCGCTTCCGCTGTTACGAATTGAGGCGATTTTCTGACCCTGTTCGGGGGCTCCTGCCGGGCATTCCGGCCGAAACTTCCCGGAGCTGTTTTGCCCCTGTGAACAAGGGGCTTGCTGCTAGCATTCAAGTGATTTCTCAACAATCCCGCGGAAGTCTGTTTCGCGAGGGGAGTGCCGTGAGTTTTCTCGACCGGATCCTGGGTCGCCAACATCCCCCCGTCATTGGGCTCGACATCAGCTCATCCAGCGTGAAGCTGGTGGAGCTGGCCCGCACGGGCACGGGCGAGCTGATGCTGGAGCGGCTGGGCTCCGAACCCTTCGAGAAGGGCTGGATCACCGACGGCCAGATCGAGAAGTTCGATGAGGTCGCCGAAGCGGTGAAGCGTGTCGTGACCAAATCCGGCACCAAGACCCGGCATGTCGCGATGGCCATGCCGCAGTCGGCGGTCATCACCAAGAAGATCATGCTGCCTGCCGGCTTGCGCGAGGAAGAGCTGGAACTGCAGGTCGAGTCCGAAGCCAACCAGTACATCCCCTTCTCGCTGGACGAGGTGAGCCTGGACTTCTGCGTCGTCGGGCCCAGCCCGACATCCGCCGGTGATGTGGAGGTGCTGATCGCCGCGTCCCGCAAGGACCGCGTGCAGGATCGCCAGGCCCTGGCCGAGGCCGCGGGCCTGAAGCCGGTGGTGCTGGATATCGAATCGCATGCCTCGCGCCTGGCCATGACGCGTGTGGTGTCGGTGTTGCCCAACGAGGGCAAGGATGCGCTGGTGGCGCTGTTCGAGATCGGTGCAGACACCACGAGCCTGAAGGTGCTGCGCGACGAAGAGATGCTCTACGACCGCGATCAGGCCTTTGGCGGCTCGCAGCTGACGCAGCTGATCTCGCGCCAGTACGGCTTCTCGTTCGAGGAGGCCGAGCAGAAGAAGCTCACCGGCGACCTGCCGGAGGACTACGAGACCGCGATCCTTGCGCCCTTCGTGGACAGCCTGTCCCAGGAGATCGGGCGCGCGCTGCAGTACTTCTTCACCAGCACGCCGCACCACAAGGTCCACTACGTGATGCTGGCGGGCGGAACAGCCAATCTGCCGGGCTTGAAGGACCGTGTCACCGATCTGACCGGCTTCGCCTCGATGATCGTGAACCCGTTTGACAACATGAAGCTCGGATCGGCCATCCGCGAGGGCCGGGTCCGACGCGAGGCGCCTTCGTACCTGACCGCCTGCGGTCTGGCCATGCGGAGGTTCGTTCAGTGATCCTGATCAATCTGCTGCCTCACCGCGAGGCCAAACGCCGGCAGCGAAAGCAGGCCTTCTTCGTCGGGCTGGCGGCCAGTGCGCTGGTGGGCGCGGTGATCGTGGGGTCCTGGTACGCCGTGCTGGGGCAGCTGACGGCAGCGCAGCAGGCGCGCAACGACTTTCTGAAGAACGAGATCGCGCGGCTGGAAGCCCAGATCAAGGACATCGCCACGCTGCGCCAGGAAATCGAGGCGCTGAAGGCGCGACAGAAGGCCGTGGAAGACTTGCAGACCGACCGCAACACGCCGGTCTACCTGCTTGATGAACTGGTGCGGCAGACGCCCGAAGGTGTCTACCTCACCAGCATCAAGCAGGCCGGCCAGGTGGTCACCGTGGCAGGCGTGGCGCAGACCAACGAGCGCGTCTCCGAACTGCTGCGCAACACGTCTTACAACTCGCCCTGGCTGGAGCGACCGGAACTGGTCGAAATCAAGGCGGCCAACGTGACCACGGCCAACAAGGAGCAGCGGCGCTTGTACGAGTTCCAGATGCGCTTGAGCATCAAGCGCGCGCAGGCGCCGGCGGCGGCCGCGTCCGCGGCGTCGGCACCGCAGGCTGCCGCGTCGGCGGCCGGCGCCCGCCCTGCCGTGGCGGCCGCCTCGGCCAGCGGCAAGTCGCAATAAGGCGGATCCGATGGCACAGAAGAATGCAGCGCCCAGCCTGGATGTGGCCAGCCGCTTCGAGACGGCGGTCAGCCAGTTCAAGGGCCTGAACCGCAACGACCCCGGCCAGTGGCCGGTGCTGCCGCGCGCCGCCGCCTTCGTCGGCGTGGTCGCGGCCGTGATGGCGGCCGGCTGGATGCTGCTGCTGACCGATGCCTACAGCGCACTGGAAAGCGAACGCGAGCGCGAACCGACGCTGAAGGCCGATTACCGCAGCAAGCTCGGGCAGGCCGTCAACCTGAGCGAGCTGCGCAAGCAGAAGCTGCAGGTGCAGGAGTATGTGACCCAGCTGGAAAAGCAGTTGCCCGGCAAGGCCGAAATGGATGCCCTGCTGTCCGACATCAACCAGGCCGGCCTCGGCCGCGGACTGATGTTCGAGCTGTTCAAGCCCGGCCAGGTCGAGGTCAAGGACTATTACGCCGAGCTGCCCATCTCCATCAAGGTGAGCGGGCGCTACCACGACATCGGGTCCTTCGCGGCCGATGTGGCCAACCTCTCGCGCATCGTCACGCTGCACAACCTGTCCATCGGCCCGGCCAGCCTGAAGGAGGCCAACGGCCTGCTGGCCATGGAAGCGACGGCGCGCACCTACCGCTACCTGGACGCCAACGAGGTGGCCGAGCAGCGCAGGGTCGCCGCCGAAAGGGACAAGAAGGACAAGGGGGCCCGCAAGTGAGTCGTGCCAGGCTTCACCGATTCGGCTCAACCGGGCTGGCTGCCGGCCTGATCGCCGCCCTTGCCTTGCTGTCGGCCTGCTCCGGCGAAAGCGAGGAGCTGCAGGGCTGGCTCGATCAGCAGCGGCGCGAGGTCAAGCCCAGCGTGCAACCCTTGACGCCGCCCAAGAAGTTCGATCCGCATCCCTATTCGGCGCTGCAGAGCGTCGATCCCTTCAGCACGCAGAAGCTCACGGTCGCGTTGAAGCAGGAAGCGCGACAGCCCAATTCGGTGCTCGCCAGCGAGATGGGTCGCCGCAAGGAACCCTTGGAAGCCTACCCGCTGGACAACATGAGCATGGTCGGCAGTGTGGATCGCCAAGGGCGCCGTTTTGCACTGTTGAGGGTGGACAAGCTGCTTTATCAGGTGAAGGTCGGCGACCACCTGGGTCAAAACTACGGCCGTATCACCAAGATCGACGAAACCCAGATCGTTTTGCGCGAGATCGTGCAGGACGCCGCCGGCGAATGGATCGAGCGACCCACGAGCCTGCAGCTCCAGGAGCAAGCGCGATGAAAACCCCCCAGGAGTTCTGCAACATGCATTCGTGGCGAGCCCGAGTCGCGGCAACCCTCGTGGCCACCGCGGCATGGCTGTCGGCCCCGTTGATGGCCTGGGCGCAGCCGGCGATCCAGTCGGTGAGCAGCAGCCAGCAAGGCGGCACCGAGGTGGTCCGCATCGAACTGAGCGAGGCCCTCCCGGCGGTACCCGCAGGCTTTGCCGTGCAGACGCCTCCGCGGGTGGCGATTGATCTGCCCGGGGTCACCAACGCCACCGGCCGCAATGCGGTCGAGATCAACCAGGGCAACCTGCGCTCGGTGAGCCTGGCCCAGGGCACGGACCGCACGCGCCTGGTGATGAACCTCAAGCAGGCCGCCAGCTTCAACGCCCGCCTGGACGGCAAGGCACTCGTCATCGTGCTGGAGAGCACGGCAGCCGTCGCGCCCGCCACGCCCACGGCGCCGGCCACCTTTGCGGCGCCGGCGACGCCAGATACGGTGTCGCTGCGCGAGGTGGATTTCCGCCGCGGCCCGGATTCGGCCGGTCGCGTCATCGTGAACCTGTCCAATCCGCAGGCCAGCGTGGACATCCGCCAGCAAGGCCAGGCACTGGTCGTCGAGTTCCTCAAGAGCAGCTTGCCCGATGCGCTGCGCCGACGCCTGGATGTCAGCGATTTCGGCACGCCGGTGCAGAGCGTGGCCACCTTCCAGAACGGTGACCGTGTGCGCATGGTCGTCGAGCCGCGCGGCGCCTGGGAACACAGCGCCTACCAGACCGACAACCAGTTCGTGCTGGAAGTGCGGCCGGTGCGTGTCGATCCGAACAAGCTCACCCAGGGGCCCGGCTTCCAGGGCGAGAAGCTCTCGCTGAATTTCCAGAACATCGAGGTGCGCGCCCTGCTGCAGGTGATTGCGGACTTCACCAACTTCAACGTCGTCACCAGCGACACCGTGGCGGGCAGCGTCACGCTGCGCCTGAAGGATGTTCCCTGGGATCAGGCGCTGGACATCATCCTGCAGGCCAAGGGCCTGGGCGTGCGCAAGACCGGCAACGTGCTGTGGATCGCGCCCAAGGAAGAGCTCAATGCCAAGGAACAGGTGGAGCTGGAAGCGAAGAAGAAACTCTCCGAGCTGGAGCCCGTGCGCACCCAGTCCTTCCAGCTGAATTACACCCGTGCCGAAGAAGTGGCCAAGGGGCTGACCGGCCAGGTGCAGAGCCAGGGCAATGCCGGCTCCGGCGCGCAGACCACGCGCATCCTCTCGGCACGCGGCAGCGTGCTGTTCGAGCAGCGCACCAACCAGCTCTTCGTCTCCGACATCCCGAGCAAGCTCGAAGAGATCCAGCAGCTGATCGCCAAGATCGACGTGCCGGTGCGCCAGGTGCTGATCGAGGCGCGCATCGTGGAAGCGGATGACCGCTTCGGCCGCGCGCTGGGCGTGAAGCTCGGGACCTCGGATCTGCGCGGACGCCAGGGTGGCGTGCCGGGGGTGGATCTGGGCGGCAACACGCAGGCGGTGATCGGCGGCAACTACAACGCCATCGGCTACCAGACGCTGCAGCCGGCGATCACGCAGCCGCCCTATGTCTACAACGACACGCAGTTCGTGAACCTGCCGGCCAACACCAGCACGCTGGGCGGGGCCGGCGCGGCCACCTTCGCCCTGTCGCTGTTCAGCGCCACGGCCAACCGCTTCCTCAACCTCGAACTCTCGGCGCTGGAAGCCGAAGGCAAGGGCAAGATCGTTTCCAGCCCGCGCGTCATCACGGCCGATCAGGTGAAGGCGCTGATCGAGCAGGGCGAGGAGCTTCCCTACCAGGCCGCGACGTCCAGCGGCGCCACCAACATCCAGTTCCGCAAGGCCAACCTCAAGCTGGAGGTGACGCCGCAGATCACGCCCGAAGGCAACGTGATCCTGGACGTGGATGTCAACAAGGACAGTGTGGGGCGCTCGACGGTGGCCGGGTTTGCCATCGACACCAAGCACGTGAAGACCCAGGTGCTGGTGGAAAACGGAGGAACGGTCGTGCTGGGCGGCATCTTCACCCAGACCGATCGTGACGAGGTCAACAAGGTCCCGCTGCTTGGCGACATTCCCTACCTGGGCAATCTCTTCAAGAACAAGCAGCGAGTTTCGAGTCGCACGGAGTTGCTGGTCTTCATCACACC
The DNA here is from genome assembly GCA_016790225.1 of Rubrivivax sp. The sequence continues at coordinate 59,738 of JAEUOZ010000005.1, read as the reverse complement.
GAAGATCGTGACCGACCGCGCCGCCGCCCGCTGAGGCGGGCTGCGCGCACACAGCTTTTAGGGTGGAACACATGTTGAGACGCGTCTCTCGATGGGCAGCCGCATGGCTGGCTTGCCTGCTGGTGACGGCCTGCGGCGGCGGTGGCGAGAGTGCCGGCACGCCGGTGCTGGGCGGCGGCGGTGGAACCGGCGGCGGCACGGCCACGCCAACCGCGGCCGACGTCGTGCTGGTGCTCAGTGCGCCCAGCGTGGCCACCAATGGCTCGGAAACCGTGGTCGCGACGGTGACGGCCATCGACGCCAACCGCAATGCGCTGTCCGGCATCCCGGTGACCATCAGCGTGAATGCCAATGCGATCGCCACGCCCAGCGGCACGCGCACCGGCACGCAAGGCACCATCACGGCCAACATCGGCATCGGTTCCGACCGCACGGCGCGCACCGTCACGGTCACCGCCACCAGCGGCAGCGTGACGCGCACGGCGACCCTGGACGTTCGGGATGCCGGGGGCACGGGCAGCGTGGCCTCGGACCTGATCCTGGTCCTCTCGTCCAGCAGCATTGCCAACAACGGCACCCAGACCGTCACCGCGTCGGCCACGGCGCTGGACGCGCGGCGCAATGTGCTGCCGGGCACCGAGGTCAGCCTGAGCGTGGACGCCAACGCGTTGCTCATGGCCAGCGGACCGACCACCAACGCCTCCGGTGTGGTGACCGGCACGGTGGGCATCGGCAGTGACTCCAGCAACCGCATGATCACGGTGACGGCGCGCTCGGGCACCCTCACGCGCACCGCGCAACTGCAGGTGACCAACGCCGTGGTCGCCGGCACGGCCGTCGCGTCGGACCTCAGCCTGTCGCTGAGCGCCCCGCGCCTGAACAACGGCGGCACGAGCACCGTCACGGCCACCGTCACCGCCGTCGATGCCAACCGCAACGCGCTGGGCGGCATCCCGGTGACGGTGCGCGTGGACAGCAGCGCCGTCGCTTCCGTCAGCGGCACCATCACCAACACCCAAGGTCAGGTGACGGCTGCCATCGGCATCGGCGCGGACCGCTCCAACCGCGTGGTGACCGTCACGGCCACCAGCGGCACGATCACCCGCACGGCGTCCTTCACCGTCGATGGTGCGGAACTCAAGGCTTCGTTCTCCCCGCGGGTGAACAGCGGCTCCATCGGCAACCAGATCGAGTACACGCTGCTGGATACCAACGGGCTGCCGATGGTCGGCCAGCCCATCTCGGTGACGGCACCGGGCCTGCCGGGCGCCAGCGGCTCGACCGATCTGAACGGCAAGTTCACCTACAGCTACACCGCGCCGAGTGCCAACCTGGTCTTCACCGCGACGGCAGCGGGCGCGACGCGCCAGTCCACCGTCGAGGTGGGCAGCGGCACGATCGATCCGGCGCCGGCGGTGCCCCAGTCGGCTTCCGTCACGCCCAGCCCGAGCGTGGTCACGGTCAACGCCGGGGGCAGCAATGCCAACCAGGTGGAGCTGCGCGCGCTGTTCTATGGCTCCAGCAACCAGCCGATCCCGCGCGTGCGCGTGCGCTTCGATCTGGATGGCAACGCCACCAGTTCCGATGGCGTGATCACCTGGCTGGGCGGCGACTATGCCTACTCGGATGCCAACGGTGCGGCGCGGGCCACCTTCACGCCCGGCCAGCGCTCCAGCCCGACCAACGGCGTCTCCGTGCGCATCTGCTACGACACCGCGGACTTCCCGACCAGCAGCTGCCCGAACGAACGCCGCGCCACGCTGACGGTGACGCAGGAGGCGCTGGCCGTCAACATCCGCACCAACGAGCTCATCAAGGAAGGGGCTGCCAAGCTCACCTACATCAAGGAGTTCGTGGTCATGGTGGTGGATTCCGCCGGCCAGGCCAAGCCCGACATCCTGATCACGCCTTCGGTGGACCTGCCCTCCTACTACAAGGGTGTCTATGTCTGGGATGGCACGCGGGTGCGCTGGGTGCAGACCATCAGCCTGTCCAACACGCAGAACTACAGCTGGGACGATGTCAACCGCCGCTGGGTCCAGGGCGGCGTCACGGCGGAGCCGCAGTGCCCGAACGAGGATGTCAACCGCAACGGCGTGCGTGAAGCCGCGCGCTTCGATGCTGACCCGGCCGCTGTCGCCCCGGTGCTGACCGCCCGCGAGGAAGACCTCAACTGGAACGGTGATCTCGATCCGCGCAAGTCCGACGTGGCGATCAAGATGGTCGGCTCCGCCAAGACCGATGCCAACGGCCTGGCGGTGGTGCAGATCGAGTACGGCAAGAGCCTGGCCGGCTGGGTGGACTTCATCATCACGGTGACAGCCTCCGGCATCTCCGGCACCGAAGCCCGGGCGCGCTACTCCGGCCTCGCCTATGGTCTGGGCAACCTGCCTGCCGACGCTGACTCGCTGACCAACGAGAAGGTGACGCCGGCCTATGCCGTCAGCCCCTACGGCCGCTCCAGCACCTGCCAGGACGCCCGATAATCCCGCGCGTGCCTGCCATCGCTCTGGTCGGGATGCCCGGCAGTGGCAAGTCCACGGTCGGGCGTCAAGTGGCGCGGCACCTGAAGCTGCGCTTCGTCGACTCCGACCATGAAATCGAAAGGCGCACCGGCATGCCGGTGCGCAGCTACTTCGAGACCCAGGGCGAGGCGGCCTTTCGCGATCTGGAGCAGCAGCTCATCGCCGAACTGGCGGTCGAGGGCGGCATCGTCCTGGCCACCGGCGGTGGCTCCGTGCTGCGAGCGGCCAACCGCGAGGCCCTGCGCGCCCACCGCCGGGTGATCTACCTGCGCGCCACGCCCGAGGAACTGCATCGGCGCCTGCGCCATGACACGCAGCGCCCCTTGCTGCAGGTGGCCGATCCGCTCAGGCGCCTGCGCGAGCTGTTCCGCGAGCGCGATCCCCTGTACCTGCAGACCGCGCACTACACGGTGGAGGCCGCGCGGCCCTCGGTCGCCACGCTGGTCAACATGGTGCTGATGCAGCTGGAGCTGAACGGCGAGTGGCAGCCGGCGCCGTTCTCGGCCGAAGGCGATCCGCCCGCCGGAACATCGCCAGAGGGCGATCCGCCGAGGGCGTCCGGACCCAAGCGCTGACGCTGCAGGACAGCCGCTGCGCGGGATGGCGGCGCGGGCCGGCGACGCGGCATAAACTGCCGAGCATGCTCAACCTGCCAGGCAGCACGACGGTCTGTGTCGACACCGGCACCTCGCGCTACGACATCCTCATCGGCCGCGGTCTGATCGGCCAGGCGGCCAGCTGGGCCGGCTTGCCCAAGGCGCGCGAAGCCCTCATCGTCACCAACACGACCGTCGGTCCGCTCTGGGCCGCGCCGGTGCGGCAGGCCCTGGCCGCGCAGTACGAACAGGTGAGCGTGGTCGAGCTGCCCGACGGCGAGCAGTTCAAGGACTGGCCGGCGCTCAACCGCATCTTCGAGCACGCGCTCGCGCGCGGCTGCGACCGCAAGACCGTGATGGTGGCGCTGGGCGGCGGGGTGGTGGGCGACATGACCGGCTTCGCCGCCGGCTGCTACATGCGCGGCGTGCCCTTCGTGCAGGTACCCACCACGTTGCTGGCGCAGGTGGATTCTTCCGTGGGCGGCAAGACGGCCATCAACCATGCGCGCGGCAAGAACATGATCGGCCTGTTCTACCAGCCGCAGCGGGTGATCTGCGATCTGGACACGCTGGACACGCTGCCGCCGCGCGAGCTGGCCGCCGGCCTGGCCGAGGTGATCAAGTACGGCCCGATCGCCGACCCCGGCTTCCTGCAGTGGATCGAGGATCACCTGGACGCGCTGCTGGCCCGGGACACGCAGGCGTTGTCCCATGCGGTGCAGCGTTCATGCGAGATCAAGGCGCAGGTGGTGGGCCAGGACGAGCGGGAGGCCGGGCTGCGTGCCATCCTGAACTTCGGGCATACCTTTGGCCACGCGATCGAGACCGGCCTGGGTTATGGCCAGTGGCTGCACGGCGAGGCCGTGGCCTGCGGCATGCTGATGGCGGCCGATGTGTCGGCCAGGCTCGGTCGCCTGCCCGCCGAAGAGGTGGATCGGCTGGAGCGCCTGCTCCTGCGCGCCGGTCTGCCGGTGCAGGCGCCGGCGCTCGGCGTGGAGCGCTTCTTCGAGCTGATGGCCGTGGACAAGAAGGCCGAGGCCGGCCAGATCCGCTATGTGCTGCTGCAGGGTCTGGGGCGGGCGGAAACCGCCGCTGCCGATCCGGGCCTGGTGGCCGAGGTGATCCGGCGCCGCAGCGCGGCGGCGCCCTGAGGGCTGTGCCTCGCATGGCCCGCCAGCGGCGCTTCATCCTCCCCGGAAGGCCGCACCTGGTGGTGCAGCGCGGGCACAACGGGCAGCGCGTGGCGCATGACGCCGTGGATCAGCAGACCTGGATCGCCGTGCTGCGCGACGTGGCCGCGACGCGCCGCGTGGTGCTGCACGCGTGGAGCCTCACGGGGCGGGAGTTCCGTCTGCTCGCGACGCCGCCGGATGAGGCCAGCCTGGGGCGTCTGGTGCAGGATCTGGGCCGACGCTATGTCGCCCGCTTCAACCTTCGACATCAGCGCAGCGGCACCTTGTGGGATGGGCGATACCGCTGCACCGCCGTGCTGGGCACGACCCTGGAGCTGATGGCGCTGGCCTACGTCGAGCGCGAAGCGGCCGAGCCGGAGACAGCCGCGTCCAGCCGCGCACACCATCTGGGCGAGCGGGTCGACGCCGGCATCAGCGACCTGGCGGCTTACTGGAGCCTGGGCAATACGCCCTTCGAGCGCCAGGACGGATGGCGCCGCTGTCTGGCCCAGGATCCCGGCGCTGCGGACACGGCGTGCGTGGAGCGTGCGCTGCGCAGCGGCATTCCGCTGGCGCCGGCCGAGGTGTTGCAGGAGCTGCAGCCGCAGACCTCGAACGTGCTGTTTCCGCGTCCGCGGGGCCGGCCACGCAAGGCGTGCGCGGCCGAAGCGGCGCCGGGTGCGCCCGCGTCGGCGCCACTCAATCGTTGAGGATCACCTCGCGCCAGTTCAGTCGCCTCAGGCTGCCGGCCGTGCCCCAGCCGCCCTGCAGCGAATCCGTGCCGCCCGTATCGGTCCCGGCGAGCAGGCGGGCCTTTCCGGCGGCGCTGTAGAAGCGCAGATCGGTCACGATGCCCGGCAAGGTGGCCAGGAAGGGCGCGGTGCTGCCGCCAGCTTGCAGGCGGCTCTGACCCGAACCCAGGTCGATCGCGTAGACACGGCTGTTGCCCGTGGGCTCGCAGGGGTTGACCACACCACCGGGTTGCATGATCGAGAACGCGACCACGCCGTAGAACGAAGTCGCGTCGGAAATCATGCGCCAGCCGCCGCCGCCGGCCACGGCACCGAAGTCCACGAACCAGCCCGCCTGGGTATTGAGGTCGATGACGGCCTTCTTCGTCAGGTCGGTCAGCTGCTTGAGCTTGCTGGTCTGGATGGGAAAGCTGACGCCGGAGGGCAGTTGCGAGCCATTGCTGGCGCCGAAGCGTGCCCCATTGCCATCGACGTAGGCGAAGTAGCGCTGCACCTGCGAACTGCTGGCGTCGCTGCTGTGCAGCAGGCGCCCGGTGCCGACGGTGACGTAGCGCAGGCCGGAATCCGGATGGACCACGACCAGCGGGCGGGCGGTGACCGACAACGGGTTGCCGCTGCCATCGCGCAGATGGGCCATCAGCAGCGGCGCCGGCAGGCTGCCGCTGGTCGCCGTGAGGTCCCAGCGCCACAGGTTGCCCAACAGGTCACCTGCGTAGACGCTGTCGGCCGTGCCATCCGTGCGGTCGAGGATGAAGGCCTGGATGTGCGCAAGGCCCGCCTGGTTGGCAGGGTTGCCTGCGCCGGTGTCGATCTTCTCCAGCAGGGCTCCGGTGCGCGGATTGATGATGAACAGGTAGCCGCGGCCATTGGCATTGTTGTAGCCCGAGCCCACGATCACCACCCAGCCGTGCTTGCGCGTCTTCACGACCGCCGGCTCGCCGTAGGTGAAGCCCAGATCGGGATCGGTGAATTCCCACAGCACGCGGCTGGCCGCCTGGGCCTCGGTCGTGATGCTGCCGGGATCGGTGATGTCCAGCGCGTAGAGTGCCCGGCCGCCCTTGCCCAGCCCGCCGATCAGCAAGGTGCGCCAGTCCGTGCCGCTGCCGCCCACCGTGCGGCCCAGATCGACATCGGCCACCGCGGGCGTGGCGTCGATGAAGTTGTAGTGCTGGAAGTTCGGGTTGCCCACGGCCTGCAGGCCGTTCGTGGCCGGCGTTGCACTGGGCCCGGCGAACAACGCTCCCGGGACATAGGCGAACAGCTCCCGCCCGGCCTGGGCGCCGCTCAGGCTGCCGTTCACCGCGTGCAGCACACCGGCATTCGTGCCGACATAGACCACGGTCGGACGGGTGGCCCAGCTGCTCTTGAAGGTGCCGTAGCCGGGGTTGGACGACGAGGAGTAGGGTGCGTCAGGGCGGCCGACCGGCCGTGCCTTGAAGTTGCCGATGTCGCCCACCAGGCCGCTGCGATCGCGATAGGCCTTGGCACTGCCCGAGGCGGTGGACGACCTCTCGTGCGTGCGGTCGCCGCGCAGGTAGTTCAGATAGTCGCCGCCGTCGGCGCCGCTGCGGTAGCTGGTGTCCAGGGCCGACTGCTGGGTGGCCGAGAGGTTGGCCAGGCGGAAGGCCACACCGGTCTTGGTCGAGTCGTTCCAGCTGGCCATCAGGCGGCCTGTGTTCCAGCCGGTGCCTGCTGCCTGCGCATCGAGCTTCGCCGAGAAGCGCCAGGCCTCGCTCAGACTGGGCGCGCCGGTGCTGGTGTCGATGGATGTGGTGTTGGCCGTCAGCTCGCCGGTCCAGGTGCGGGCGTCGTACTGCGTCGCGAAGCTGGCCAGGCCTGAGGTGGCGATCTGCGGCAGCGAGGTGGCGAACGAGGTCGTGAAGGCTTTCAGGCGCGAGGCGATGCTCGCGAAGGCCTGGCTCAGGCCCTTGACGATCTGGTCCGGACGCGAGGCGATGAAGTAGGTGTCGGGGCGAGGCTGGCTGCCGACCAGATCGGTATTGGTCCGCCACCAGGACTCGGGGATGTCCGTCGCGCGCGAGTAGGCGTCAAAGCTCTCGGGCACATTGAACCCGCCGTACTTGGTGGCCATGTAGTACTGGTTGTTGTTCTTGTAGGTCTGGTACTCCAGCACGTCGAGCCAGTAGGTCTGCACCGATTGCCGGCCCTTGGTGCGCCCCAGATCGGCCGGATCGTCGGGGCGGATGTCCTGGGTGTTGGCGTCGTAGGCCAGCCCTGCGAGCAGGGCGCCGTTGTCGTTGCAGCAGCCGCCGTAGCCTTGCGTGTTGCCGATGTTGCCGATGCCGTGAAGCTGGCCGATCTTGTTGGTGGCCGTCAGTGCGTTGACGCTCGTGTCGTTCGACACGGCGGCGGGTTTGGACGGCTCTCGGCCGCCCGACGCGCCGGGCAGGTTGCGGTCGGCGTGCGTGTTGACGTCGCCGATGCCGAGGATGAAGTTGCGCTGGCAGGAATACTGGATCGGGTCATCCCAGTTGGTGATGACCGGAAAGCCGTCGATCCAGGTCCGCCGGGTGTTGGTGTCTGCACCCGACATGTTCGTCCACTCCGGGACGTTGCCCTGCTTCTTGAAGTAGCGCAGCGCCGCGTAGTACATCTCGCTGACGTTGTCGTAAGTCTTGTAGGTGCCCGGAGTGATCTGGCCGAACTTGTTGAGATAGTTGATGACGCCGCTGTCGGAAACGGTCACGCCGTAGGCGCTGGACGTTGCCGTGGCGTCAGAGGTGTCCGGGTTGCGGATGAATACGCCGGTGCTGGCATCCCACTCCGCACCCGCGTTGCTGGCGGGCAATGCGCCTGGCACCGGGGCCGTCGGGCCGACAAACTTCTGACGCGCCCGCAGCACGCCGCCATCACGGTAGAGGTCGCTGTCGTTGAGGTAGCCAAAGGCGCTGTAGCGGATCTGGTCGGCGTAGGCCTGCAGCAGGCCGGTGGGCTTGTAGTTGCCGGCCGGGTAGCGCGTGCAGTTGTCTTCCAGCGGCCCGGCGCCCGTGCTGGTGTCGCAGACCTTGATGCGGATGCTCACCTCGTAGGTGGTCGAGTTGCTGACCGCCATGCCCTGCTTGTACTCGGTCGGGCTGTTGTACACGTCGCCGGTGTTCGTGAAGTGCATCTTGTTGCCCAGGCCCTGGATGCGCATGCGGAACTGTGACCAGGAAAAGGGCGAGACCTGCGGCACGACGCTGGCCGTGCTGAGTGTGCGATCCGGAAAGTTGCCTGTGCCGCCTTGGCCGGACGCCCAGGCCTTTTCCAGCAGGGTCACGCTGGCCGTATCGGTGGAGCGATAGCCTCCCGTGAGCACCCAGCGGAACGGGTCGACGGTCTGCATCGTGGCCCAGTTGAGGAAATTGCCGCTCCACTTGCTGTCGTCGGTTCCGGTGCAGATGCGGTTGCTGGCTGCGCCCGCCGGTGCGAAGTGGCGGTCGGCCTCGGTGCTCGACCACTGGTAGAGGTAGCACTTGTTGGGATCGAAGTAGCCGAGGTAGGTCTCTGCCGAGTTGAAGGTGTTGTTGGTGTGCGCCACGCTGACCGCCGTGGGGAACTCCACCGACAGCGCCAGGGCCAGGTTGCCCGGCACGCTGGCGGTGGCAAAGACAGGCTGATCGGACAAGGGTGTCGTCGCCAGCGCGCCCGTGGCCAGCAGCGCGGTGAGGCCGCTCACCATCCCCTGGCGCAGGCGAAGGGCCAGCTGCCAGCGGCGCGCCAGGCCGGTCAGTCGATGGCTAATGAGTGAGATCATGGTCGTCATGGGTCACCTACAGCCGGAAGGTGGTCTGGAAGAAGGACTGTGTGCGGCGAGGCCCGTCGACGCGGATGCTCACGCGGTAGACGACCTGGGACTGCACCGCGCCCAGGCCGCCGCTGGACGAATCCATCAGGTTCATCAGCTCGCTGGAGCTGCTGCCCGCCGGCACGTTGCTGTCGGCTTGGGCGCAGGCGTCCGTGGTGGCCGTGCCGGTGGTCGCGCAGAGCCGATCGACCACGTAGCGGATGGTCACGCCCATGTCGGCGATGGCGATGTCGTTGGACGTCACGCCCACGCCCGCCAGTGCCGTGTCCGACAGCAGCGCCAGCGGAATGCCCTGGGGGTTGGTGGGCAGTGCGGAGGCGCTGTAGTTGTTGGCAGGATTGTTCGCCTCGCGCGTGGCCTCCAGCGCGAGCGCCCCGGTCTGCACGGTATCCATGACGGTGGCGATCGCCCGTTCGCCCTGGTTGGTCAGGTCCCGCTTGAAGGCCAGGTTGCCGGCGGTGAACAGCGACGAGTTCATCGAACGCACAAGTGCAGCCGTGCCGATCAGCATCACGACCAGGGCGATGAGCCCGAAGATGAGAACCGCGCCGCGCTGCCGCGTGGCGGCCGCTGGCCCCCGGATATTCCTCTGTGCGCTCATGTTCGCCCCGCATGCATCACGTTGCGCAGCGGTACCGTGACTTCCAGCATGCGATGCCGGATGCGCTGATCGCTGGCGCTGATCGCTCGCGTGTGCTTGAGGCCCGCGCCGAGGTCATCGAAGAGCGTCAGGCTGGCGGGCGCCACGTTGTCCTTTTCGATGCGATCGGCGCGCAGCACCAGGCCGACCCGGATGGCCATGATGCTCAGCAGCCGCTGCTGCGCGGCGGCCGAGCCGTCCGTCAGTTCGGCCGGGGTGTAGCCCGCCGCCGAGCCGGCGAACCAGGTATCGATCTGACCGTCGCCATTCGTGTCCACGCCATAACGCGCGCGAAGTTCGATCACGCCTTCGGCCATCGGCAGGGCAGCGTCCGTGCCGTTCAGGCGCAGCATGTCCAGCGTGACCAGCGTGCTGTTGGCGCCCAGCCCGATCAACTGGAAGGCGGGTGGGTTGCCGCCCGGGTTGCCCAGCGGGGAGAGCAAGGCGGTGCCACCGGTGCTGAAGTTGCTCAGCGGCAAGGAGTTGATCGTGCCGGCCGCGAAGTTGCCGGCGAAGTTGAGTTGCTGCGTGGCGCCGCCGGCAAAGGGCGTGGTGAGCTGCTGCATCATGCAGCCCAGCCCGGTCTCGGCCACCAGGACGAGATCTGCACTGCGCATGCCCACCGTGGCCGGCACGCGCAAGGCATTGGTCGTCACGGAGCCGGGCAGCACGCGCAAGGCGGCTTCGCCCAGGCCGGAGGCTCCGGTCATGACGGCGAGCACGTCGCTGCCGCCCGTGCCGGCGCCCGCATGGATGAGCAGGGGCGCGAGCCTGACCTGCTGCGGAACGGCGGCAAAGGGGGCAGGGAACGCCGAGCCCCGCGGCAGGACCTGCGCGCCGCTGCGTGAGACATGCAGCAGGCAGCCGAAATTGCTGCGCCAGCCCTGGGTGAGGCCGGATCCTGCACTGCGCAGGTGCCGGTCCAGCACGTAGCTGACATAGGACGCGTTGAGTTGCGCGTCGTTGGTGCTGGTCAGCGAGCGGCGCAGGCCGTCGTGCCGGATCAGCATCAGGCTGATGGCCAGCGTCAGCGCCAGGCCGACGGCCAGGGCCACCAGCAGTTCGACGATGCCGAAGCCCTTGGCTGAGCCGGCCGTGCGCCGGGCGGTTCGGCGTTGCGGTGCGCGGCTCATGTTCCTGACCCTGCCGGTGGAATGGGGATGAGGATGTCGGTCACATAACGATTGACCGCATCGGCGGCGGCGTGCGGCGGCCGCCACTCAATGGTGATGCGGGCGACGTTGTTGGTGATGACCACGTCGCCTTCGCCGTTGGGCAGTCCGCCGGCACTGGCATTGGCCACCCGAGCATTCCAGGCCGTGACGGTGGCCGTGGGTAGATTGACGGTGTTGGCGGCCCACATCTGGGCGGCAAGTTCATTGGCCAGCAGGGCTGCCCGGCCGGTGTCTTCGGCGCTGACCGAAAACTGCGCGGCGCGCGCCTGGATCGCCACCAGGCCGATCAGGCCAAAGCTGAAGAGCAGGACCACGATCAGCACTTCGATCAGCGAGACGCCGGCCGTGCGCCGGCCGCCGGCTGCCGCGCGAAGGCTTGTACGGTGGGTCGAGAGGGAGGACTTCAGCATCAGGCCACCTTCGCAATCTCAGGGGCACCCGTCGGGAGCCGCGCTGCTGAGCGTGCGAGCCGGATCGCACATGCGCACGCTGCCGCCCAGGGTGACGAGCACCCGAAGCGGCCGATCTCCGGCGGCCACGCTCACGTCGAACTGGCTTGTGCCGCTGAGCGCCAGATCGCAGGTTGCGCCGCCGATGCCGGGCGTGGCATTGGCCGTCTGACGCCCGGTGCCGTTGAAGCACAGCGCGGTCGGACCGTTGAGTGCGACACCCGCCGCCACGTCGGACAGCACGCCGCACTGGATGGTCTCCACCGGATCGCCGGCCACCATCGCCACGGTCCGGATGGCCCAGAAGGCGCCGGTCGAACTGGCAACCACGGCGTTGTTGCAGGTGGGCACGGCGGTGCGGAAGAACACCACCTGGCGGTGTCGGCGCAGCGCCTCGGCCTGCGCGACACGCAGACCGTTCTGCAGCGCATCGCTCACGGCGCGGGTCTGCGCGTTGCGCGTCCAGGTGGTCATCGATGGCGCGGCCAGCCCCAGCAGCAGCGCCATCAGCGCCACCGCCACCATGAGCTCGACGATCGAAAAGCCGCGGGGACGCATCAGCAGACGGCGCCTCGTTTGAGCAGCCATTTCGTGGCGCAGGTGTTGTAGCCGGACGGTGCCGCGGTGGTGGCGCGCACGTCCTGCTCGTTGATCGTGAAGGTGAAGCCAGAGGCCGGGCCGCTGCCGGCTGCGCTGAGCGTGAAGTTGGTGGCCGTGGGCGTGCCGACGCAGGCGACGACGAAGTTGCCGAAGGTGCGCGTATTGGCGGCCGCTGCGCAGGGGGTCGTGAAGGCGCCCACCGTGGCGTAGCTGCGGTTGTCCTGGAAGTGGCGCTCCATCTGGGCGCGCATCGTGGCCAGGCCATTGCTGGCGTCGGCCAGATGGCCGCGCATCACATAGTCCCGATAGTTCGGATAGGCGATGCCGGCCAGCACGGCCACGATGGCCACGGCGACCATCAGTTCGATCAGCGTGACGCCACGCTGCGCGAGTCCACGCCGATCGGCGCTCTTCAGGCCTGGGAACGAAGTGAGTGACTGACCGACCGACATGAGGCAATCCTTGTGTGCAATGCGCACCCCAATGGCGCGCGGCTCACCGGAAAGGTGAGCGCATCACGCGCTATCCACGGGGGTATCGGCATCGACCGAGCCGACTTGAGCCGGCTTGGCCGACTTGAGCGAGCAAAGTGACCCGACGTGGCAGATCTTGCAGAAGGCAACAGCCGTCCGCTCGCCGGAAAAGCGCCGTTCGGGGCCGGCATCGTTTCTGGCTGGGCTGGCCCGGGTCTCGCTTGTCGGCTTGGGGCGCGGATCGCCGCCGCGTTGCCGATGCAGCGCTGTCCGCGCCAGAGGGGCGGTGTGGCCCTGGCCGGTCCGAGCGGACCGTCGGCCGAGATTGACCATGTCCCTATTAAAAATGAACATCAGAGCGTTTCCACACTTTCATGACTCTGACCCTATTAAGTTTCACTTGATCGTCATGCTGCGCTGCACTAACCTCGGCGGCCGTTTGAGACCCGGGTTTTCCATAGGCGCAAGCCCCAGGAGCGACACATGACCGAGCATTCCGTCGATCACGCCACCGAGCAGGAGCTGGCCGAGGCCCGCGAGCAAGGGCTGTATGACCCGCAGCAGGAGCACGACGCCTGCGGCGTGGGCTTCGTGGCGCACATCAAGGGCCACAAGGCCCATGCGATCGTGCAGCGCGGACTGAAGATCCTGGAAAACCTCGACCATCGCGGCGCCGTGGGCGCCGACAAGCTGATGGGCGACGGCGCGGGCATCCTGATCCAGATCCCCGACGAGTTCTACCGCGCCGAGATGGCCGCGCAGGGCGTGACGCTGCCGCCGTACGGCGAGTACGGCGTGGGCATGATCTTCCTGCCGAAGGAACATGCCAGCCGCCTGGCCTGCGAGCAGGAACTGGTGCGCGCCATCCGCGCCGAAGGCCAGGTGCTGCTGGGCTGGCGCGATGTGCCGGTCGACCGCGAGATGCCGATGTCGCCGACCGTGCGCGCCAAGGAGCCGGTGATCCGCCAGGTCTTCATCGGCCGTGGCCAGGATGTCATCGTGCCCGATGCGCTGGAGCGCAAGCTGTATGTGATCCGCAAGACGGCCTCCGCGGCGATCCAGAAGCTCAAGCTCACGCACAGCCGCGAGTACTACGTGCCCAGCATGAGCTGCCGCACCGTGATCTACAAGGGCCTGCTGCTCGCCGATCAGGTGGGTACCTACTTCAAGGATCTGGCCGATCCGCGTACCACCTCGGCGCTTGCGCTGGTGCACCAGCGCTTCTCCACCAACACCTTCCCCGAGTGGCCGCTGGCGCATCCCTACCGCATGGTGGCGCACAACGGAGAGATCAACACCGTCAAGGGCAACTTCAACTGGATGCGCGCCCGCGAAGGCGTGATGAAGTCACCAGTGCTGGGCGAGGATCTGAAGAAGCTCTACCCGATCAGCTTCGAGCACCAGAGCGACACCGCGACCTTCGACAACGCGCTGGAACTGCTCACGATGGCCGGCTATCCGCTGGCGCACGCGGCGATGATGATGATCCCGGAGGCCTGGGAACAGCACGAGCTGATGGATCCGCGCCGCCGCGCGTTCTACGAGTACCACGCCGCGATGATCGAGCCCTGGGACGGTCCGGCGGCGATGGTCTTCACCGACGGCAAGCAGATCGGCGCCACGCTCGATCGCAACGGCTTGCGCCCGGCCCGCTACATCGTCACCGACGATGATCTGGTTGTCATGGCCTCGGAATCCGGCGTGCTGCCGCAGATCACCGAAGACAGGATCGTCAAGAAGTGGCGCCTGCAGCCGGGCAAGATGTTCCTGATCGATCTGGAGCAGGGCCGCATCGTCGACGACGAGGAACTGAAGAACCAGTACGCCAGCGCCAGGCCCTATCGGCAGTGGATCGAGCAAGTCCGCATCCGCCTGGACTCGATCTCGGCCGAGGGTGGCCCTGGCCCGTTCGAAGAGAGCCTGCTCGATCGGCAGCAGGCCTTCGGCTACACGCAGGAAGACATCAAGTTCCTGATGGCGCCGATGGCGGCCAACGGCGAAGAAGCCGTCGGCTCGATGGGCAACGACTCGCCGCTGGCGGTGCTCAGCGACAAGAACAAGCCGCTGTACAACTACTTCAAGCAGCTGTTTGCGCAGGTCACCAACCCGCCGATCGATCCGATCCGCGAGGCGATCGTGATGTCGCTGAACAGCTTCATCGGGCCCAAGCCCAACCTGCTGGACATCAACGCGATCAACCCGCCGATGCGGCTGGAAGTGACGCAGCCGGTGCTCGATTTCGACGACATGGCGCGCCTGCGCGAGATCGAGCGCCATACGCACGGCAAGTTCAAGAGCTACGAACTGGACATCACCTACCCCGTGGCCTGGGGCCGCGAGGGCGTGGAGGCCAAGCTGGCGTCGCTGTGCGCCGAGTCCGTGGACGCGCTGCGCAGCGGCCACAACATCCTGATCGTCACGGACCGGCGCATGACCCGCGCCCAGCTGGCCATCCCCGCGCTGCTGGCCTTGTCGGCGATCCACCACCACCTGGTGCGCGAGGGCCTGCGCACCACCGCCGGCCTGGTGGTCGAAACCGGCTCGGCGCGCGAGGTGCATCACTTCGCGGTGCTCGCGGGCTATGGCGCCGAAGCCGTCCACCCCTATCTGGCGATGGAGACGCTGGGCGCCATCCACGCCGAGCTGCCCGGCGCACTGTCGGCCGAGAAGGCGATCTACAACTACGTCAAGGCGATCGGCAAGGGTCTGTCCAAGATCATGTCGAAGATGGGTGTCAGCACCTACATGAGCTACTGCGGTGCGCAGTTGTTCGAAGCCATCGGCCTGCAGAAGCCGTTTGTGGAGAAGTACTTCCGCGGCACGGCCTCCCAGGTGGGCGGCATCGGCGTCTTCGAAGTGGCTGAAGAGGCCATGCGCATGCACCGCGCGGCCTTCAGCGATGACCCGGTTCTGGCCTCCATGCTGGATGCGGGCGGCGAGTACGCCTGGCGCACGCGCGGCGAAGAGCACATGTGGACGCCGGATGTCATCGCCAAGCTGCAGCACAGCACGCGTGCCGGCAAGTTCGATACCTACAAGGAATACGCGCAGCTCGTCAACGACCAGAGTCGCCGGCACATGACGCTGCGTGGCCTCTTCGAGTTCAAGGTCGATCCGAGCAAGGCGATCCCGCTGGCCGAGGTGGAGCCGGCCTCGGAGATCGTCAAGCGCTTTGCCACGGGCGCGATGTCGCTGGGCTCGATCAGCACCGAAGCGCACTCCACGCTGGCGCTGGCCATGAACCGCATCGGCGGCAAGAGCAACACCGGCGAAGGCGGTGAAGACCCCGCGCGCTACCGCAACGAGCTCAAGGGCATCCGCATCAGCGCAGGCACGCAGGTTTCCGATGTCATCGGCAAGAAGGTCATCGAGGCCGACTACGCGATGCAGGAAGGCGACAGCCTGCGCAGCCGCATCAAGCAGGTGGCTTCGGGCCGTTTCGGGGTGACCACTGAATACCTGGTCAGCGCCGACCAGATCCAGATCAAGATGGCCCAGGGCGCCAAGCCCGGCGAAGGGGGCCAGTTGCCCGGCGGCAAGGTGTCCGAATACATCGGCTTCCTGCGCTACAGCGTGCCGGGCGTGGGCCTGATCAGCCCGCCGCCGCACCATGACATCTATTCGATCGAAGATCTGGCCCAGCTGATCCACGATCTGAAGAACGCCAATCCGCGCGCGGGCATCAGCGTGAAGCTGGTTTCGGAAGTGGGTGTGGGCACCATCGCCGCGGGCGTGGCCAAGTGCAAGGCCGACCATGTGGTGATTGCCGGCCACGACGGCGGCACGGGTGCATCGCCCTGGTCATCCATCAAGCACGCCGGCACGCCCTGGGAACTGGGCCTGGCCGAGACGCAGCAGACCCTCGTGCTCAACCGCCTGCGCGCGCGCATCCGCGTGCAGGCCGATGGCCAGATGAAGACCGGGCGTGACGTGGTCATCGGCGCGCTGCTCGGTGCGGATGAATTCGGCTTCGCCACGGCGCCGCTGGTGGTGGAAGGCTGCATCATGATGCGCAAGTGCCACCTCAACACCTGCCCGGTCGGCGTGGCCACTCAGGACCCGCTGCTGCGCAAGAAGTTCTCCGGCAAGCCCGAGCACGTCGTCAACTACTTCTTCTTCGTCGCCGAAGAGGCGCGCCAGATCATGGCGCAGCTGGGCGTGCGCCGATTTGACGAGCTGATCGGCCGCGCCGATCTGCTGGATACGCGCAAGGGCGTCGAGCACTGGAAAGCACGCGGGCTGGACTTCAGCCGCGTCTTCCACCAGGTGCAAGTTCCCGCGGACGTGCCGCGTTACCAGATCGACGTGCAGGACCATCGTCTGCACAAGGCCCTGGATCTGAAGCTGATCGAGAAGTGCCGGCCGGCCATCGAACGTGGCGAGAAGGTGCACTTCATGGAAGAGGCGCGCAACGTCAACCGCTCGGTCGGTGCGATGCTGTCCGGTGAGTTGATCCGTCAGAGACCCGAGGGCCTGCCGGACCACACCATCTTCATCCAGACCGAAGGCACGGGCGGGCAGAGCTTCGGCGCCTTTCTGGCCAACGGCATCACGCTCTACCTGATCGGTGACGCCAACGATTACACGGGCAAGGGCCTGTCCGGCGGGCGCATCGCGGTGCGCCCGAGCATCGAGTTCCGGGGTGACGCCACCAAGAACATCATCATCGGCAACACCGCGCTGTACGGCGCCACCAGCGGCGAGGCCTTCTTCCGCGGCGTGGCGGGCGAGCGCTTTGCCGTGCGGCTGTCCGGCGCGACCGCCGTGGTGGAAGGCACGGGCGACCATGGTTGCGAGTACATGACCGGCGGCACCGTGGCCGTGCTCGGCAGGACCGGGCGCAACTTCGCGGCGGGCATGAGCGGCGGCGTGGCCTATGTCTACGATGAAGACGGCCACTTTGCGGCGCGCTGCAACACCAGCATGGTGATACTGGAAAAGGTCATCAGCACCGAGGAGCAGGCGCAAGCCGGCGATGCCGCCACCTGGCACCGGGGCCTGAGCGACGAGCAGCAGCTGCGCAAGCTCGTCGAAGACCACCACAAGTGGACGGGCTCGCTGCGCGCACGCGAGATCCTGGACAACTGGGCCGCCTCGCGCGCGAAGTTCGTGAAGGTCTTCCCCAACGAATACAAGCGCGCGCTTGCCGAGCGCGCCGCCAAGGCCGCCGCAGCCAAGGCCACGGCCAAGGCGATGGGCAACACGATCGCGGCGCAGTAGCGCGCAGCGCCCCGGCCAGCCGCCCCCGCATCACCCTGCACCCCTTTCGCAAGAGACCAGCAACATGGGAAAAGTCACCGGCTTCATGGAGTACGAGCGCCTCGAGGAAGGCTACGAGGCGGTCGAGACGCGCGTCAAGAACTACAAGGAATTCGTGATCGCGCTGTCGGCCGAGGACAGCAAGATCCAGGGCGCGCGCTGCATGGACTGCGGCACGCCGTTCTGCAACAGCGGCTGCCCGGTCAACAACATCATTCCGGACTTCAACGATCTGGTCTATCGCGGTGACTGGAAGCTGGCCATCGAGGTGCTGCACTCGACGAACAACTTCCCCGAGTTCACCGGCCGCGTCTGCCCCGCGCCCTGCGAAGCCGCCTGCACGCTGAACGTGAACGACGATCCGGTGGGCATCAAGAGCATCGAGCACGCGATCATCGACCGCGCCTGGGCCGAGGGCTGGGTGCAGCCGCGGCCGCCGGCACAGCGCACTGGCAAGAGCGTGGCGGTGGTGGGCTCCGGCCCGGCGGGACTCGCGGCAGCGCAGCAACTGGCCCGCGCAGGCCATGCGGTGACCGTCTTCGAGAAGAACAGCCGCATCGGCGGGCTGCTGCGCTACGGCATCCCGGACTTCAAGATGGAGAAGACCCACATCGACCGGCGCATCGACCAGATGCAGGCCGAGGGCGTGGTCTTCAAGACCGGCGTGCTGGTCGGCAGCCTGCCCGAAGGCAGCAAGGTGACCAACGATGCCCAGCAGATCATCTCAGCCGACGAGCTGAAGTCGCAGTTCGACGCCGTGCTGCTGTGCGGCGGCGCCGAGAACTCGCGCGACCTGCCGGTGCCCGGGCGCGATCTGAACGGCGTGCACTTCGCGATGGAGTTCCTGCCGCAGCAGAACAAGGTGGTGGCGGGTGACAAGCTCAAGGGCCAGATCATGGCCACCGACAAGCACGTCATCGTCATTGGCGGCGGCGATACCGGCAGCGATTGCGTGGGCACCAGCAACCGCCACGGCGCGGCCAGCGTCACGCAGTTCGAGCTGATGCCCATGCCGCCCGAGGTCGAGGACCGCCCGCTGACCTGGCCCTACTGGCCCACCAAGCTGCGCACCAGCTCCAGCCATGAAGAAGGCTGCGAGCGCAGCTTCGCCATCGCCACCAAGGCCTTCCTGCCCGGCACGGGCAAGGACAAGAACCGCATCGTCGGCCTGAAGACCGTCCAGCTGGAATGGAAGGGCGGCAAGATGAGCGAGCTGCCCGGCACCGAGAAGGAGTGGAAGGCCGATCTGGTGCTGCTGGCCATGGGTTTCGTGAGCCCGGTGGCCTCGATCCTGGACGCGTTTGGCGTCGAGAAGGACGCGCGCGGCAATGCCAAGGCCGGCACGGACGATGGCAGCGGCTACCGCACCAATGTCGACAAGGTCTTCGCGGCAGGCGACATGCGCCGCGGGCAGAGTCTGGTGGTCTGGGCCATCCGCGAAGGCCGGCAGGCGGCGCGCACGGTCGACACGTACCTCATGGGCAGCAGCCAGCTGCCCCGTTGACCTTCCCCCGCGAGGCCGGTCGGCCCTCGCCGATGGCCTCGGCCAGCGGCTCATCACCCAGCCCGGGCATCCAGGACAACCCTATGCGAAACTCGGGGGGACATGTTCAACATGCCTCTTGACAGCCGCGCTGTCAGAGCCCCCTGAGTTTGAGTGCAGACTTCCTGATCGAAGTCGATCGGGTCAGCTTCGGCTACGACAGCTCGCGGCTGATCCTGAACGACATCTCGCTGAACTTCCCGCGCGGCAAGGTCACGGCCATCCTTGGGGGATCGGGCTGCGGCAAGACCACGCTGATGCGTCTGATCGGCGGCAGCCATGCGGCGACTGCCGGCGAGGTCCGCTATGACGGCGAGCGCATCGACGCGGCCGATCGGGCACAGCTGTTCCGGCTTCGCCGTCGCATGGGCATGCTGTTCCAGTTCGGCGCCCTGTTCACCGATCTCACGGTCTTCGACAACGTGGCCTTTCCCCTGCGCGAGCACAGCGGCCTGCCGGAGGCCCTGATCCGCGACATCGTGCTGATGAAGCTCAACGCGGTGGGCCTGCGCGGCGCGGCGCCCTTGCGCATCAGCGAGGTCTCGGGCGGCATGGCGCGACGCATCGCGCTGGCCAGGGCCATTGCGCTCGACCCGGAGCTGATCATGTACGACGAGCCCTTCGCCGGGCTCGATCTGATCTCCATGGGCGTGGCCGCCAAGCTGATCCGTACGCTCAACGACGTGACGGGCGCGACGTCGCTGGTGGTCTCGCACGACGTGCCCGAGTGCATGGCGATCAGCGACTTTGTCGTGCTGATGGCCACCGGCGGGCGCATCGTGGCCACGGGTTCACCGGCCCAACTGATGAACAGCAGCGACGCCGAAGTGCGCCAGTTCGTGCGCGGCGAGCCCGATGGCCCGGTCAAGTTTCACTATCCCGCGCCGGCCATCGACGCCGATTTCGGGCTCGGGGGACGGGCCTGATGCAGGACGCCATCGCTTCGCTGGGTGCCCGTGCGCTGGGCTGGCTGCGTGGGCTGGGCCATGCGGCCTTCTTTTCAGCGCAGGTCATCGCGGCCATTCCTTCGGCCCTGCGGCGCTTCGGGCTCGTGGTGCAGCAGGTGCACGCGGTGGGCAACCTCTCGCTGCTGATCATCCTGGCCTCGGGCACGGCGGTCGGCTTTGTGCTGGCCCTGCAGATGTACTACGCGCTCGTGACCTATGGCGCCACGGAGTCGCTGGGCCTGATCGTCAATCTGTCGCTGGTGCGCGAGCTGGGCCCGGTGGTGACCGCGCTGCTCTTTGCCGGCCGTGCGGGCACCTCGCTGACGGCCGAGATCGGCCTGATGAAGGCGGGCGAACAGCTCGCGGCCATGGAGATGATGGCCGTCGATACCAAGAGCCGCATCCTCGCGCCGCGCTTCATTGCCGGGGTCATCTCCATGCCCCTGCTGGCCGCGCTGTTCTCGGCCGTGGGCATCCTGGGCGCCTATGTGGTGGCCGTGCTGCTGATCGGGGTGGATTCAGGCAACTTCTGGAGCATCCAGCAGTCGCGCGTGGATGTCTTCCGCGATGTGGGCAACGGCATCGTCAAGAGCTTTGCCTTCGGCATCATCGTCACCATGGTGGCGCTGTACCAGGGCCACGAGACCGAAGCCACGCCCGAGGGCGTGGCCTACGCCACCACGCGCACGGTGGTCATCTCTTCGCTGGCCGTTCTGGCCATGGACTTCGTGCTCACGGCGCTGATGTTTTCGACGCCCTGAGCCGCAAGCAAGGAATCGACGCAATGAACAAACGTGGCATCGAGACTCTGGTGGGCCTGTTCGTGCTGCTCGGCCTGGCCGGCATGGTCTTTCTCGCCTTGAAGGCGGCCAACCTGACCACGCTCGGCTCCAGCCAGGGCTATGTGGTCAGTGCCAACTTCGACAACATCGGCGGGCTCAAGCCGCGCTCCGCCGTGCGCAGCGCGGGGGTCACCGTGGGGCGCGTCACCAGCATCGCGCTGGACCCCAAGACCTTCCAGGGTGTGGTCATGATGGAAATCGACGGCACGGTGAAGTTTCCGCGCGACTCGTCGGCCAAGATCCTCACCTCCGGACTGCTCGGGGACCAGTACATCGGCATCGAGCCTGGCGTGGCCGACGACAACCTGGCTGCCGGCGGCCGCATCACGCAGACGCAATCGGCCGTGGTGCTGGAAAACCTCATCGGCCAGCTGGTGACCGGAAAGGCCGGTGAGGCCGCAGCCGGTGCAGGGGCACCAAAATGAGCCGACGATGGCAGGCGCGGATCGCGCCCGTGCTGGCCGCGGCGGCCTTGCTGCCGGCGCTGAGTGGCTGCGGCACGCTCGGCTCGCCGATGTCTGACGCTGCAGCGCATGTGCCGGCAGCGCGGGCTGTGCCCGGCGATCCCTGGGAACGTTTCAACCGCGCGATCTTCGAATTCAATGATTCGGTGGATCGCGCGCTGCTCATCCCCATTGCGCGCGCCTACAAGACCGTGGTGCCGGATGTGCTGTCGCAGGCTTTCGACAATGCCTTCAACAACGTCTCCGATGCCTGGTCCGCGATCAACCATGCGCTGCAGGGCAAGCCCAAGCAGGCCCTGGACACCAGCCTGCGGGTCGGCGTCAACACCACCTTCGGGCTTGCCGGTCTGCTCGACGTCGCGACGGAGCTGGGCCTGGAGCGCCAGAGCGAAGACTTCGGCCAGACGCTGGGGCGCTGGGGATTCGGCCCTGGCCCCTACCTGGTGCTGCCCTTGCTCGGGCCGAGCAGCGTGCGCGATGGTCTGGCCTTGCCGCTGGACCGGGTGACCAGCTTTTCCAACGTGGTCGGCGAGGGCGCGAACCGCTACTCGATTGCCGCGCTGGAACTGATCCACACCCGCGCCGGCCTGTTGAACGCCAGCTCGATCCTGGGCCAGGTGGCGCTGGATCGCTATACCTTCGTGCGCGACTCCTATCTCGCGCGACGGCGCAGCGCGGTGTACGACGGCAACCCGCCGCCCGATCCCGACGACGAGGAAGAAGACCAGGCGGCGGCGGCGCGGCTGCGCAAGTGAGGCTCTGGGTGAACCGCGGCCGGCCCTGATGCGTTAAGTCGCTGGCGGCCCGTAACCGCCCCAACGGCGCCGCCGGGCCAGACCCGGCGCGCCCACACAAGGAAGTGAAGGAAACGATGTTCAAGCGATTGCTCCAGTCCCTGCTCGTGGCCGTGGGCGCCACCGTCGCGATCGCGGCGCAGGCCCAGACGGCAGCGCCGACGCCCGACGCGCTGGTGCGCCAGCTGTCCACCGAAGTCATCGACGCGGTGAAGACCGACAAGGACATCCAGGCCGGCAATATCAGCAAGATCATGTCGCTGGTCGAGGCCAAGGTGCTGCCGCACGTGAACTTCACCCGCATGACGGCCATCACGGTGGGCCGCCCCTGGCGCTCGGCCACCGATGCGCAGAAGCAGAAGCTGCAGGACGAGTTCAAGACCCTGCTGGTTCGCACCTACGCCGGGGCCTTGACGCAGGTGCGTGACCACACGGTCAGCCTGCGTCCCTTCCGCGCGGCCGCCGAAGACGCCGAAGTCGTGGTGCGCACCGAGATCAAGGGCCGCGGCGATCCGATCCAGATCGACTACCGGCTGGAGAAGACGCCGGCTGGCTGGAAGATCTACGACGTCAATGTGCTGGGCGTGTGGCTGGCGGACACCAGCTTCAAGTCGCAGTTCTCGCCCATCGCCGCCAACCAGGGCATCGACGCGCTGATCGCCAACCTGGTCGACCTCAACAAGAAGGCCGCCGCCGGTGCCAAGTGAGCCCGTGGCCAGCGCGACGCCCTTGCCGCGCGAGCTGACGCTGCAGCAGGCTTCGGCCGTGCATCAGCAGCTGCAGGCCGCGCTGGCCGGGGCTCCGGGGCCGGCGTTCAGGCTCGATGCGGCAGCCTTGGCCGAGTTCGACACCTCGGCGCTGGCCGTGCTGCTGGAAGCGCACCGCGGCGCACAGGCCCGCGGCCTGGCCTTCACGATCGAGGCGGCGCCGCCCAAGCTGCAGCAGCTGGCCAGCCTGTACGGTGTGGCTGGCCTGCTGGGCCTGCCGTCGGCGCCTGCGGGTGGCGCGGCCTGAGGCGATACCGGCCGGCGTCCCTCAGTTCTGCGGCATGTAGCGCCGGCTGCGCAGGTTGCGCTTGATGTCCTGCAGCAGCGGCTGCAGCTCGCGGCTGTCCAGACGCAGCGCCACGCCGGTGCTGAGGATGTCGATGATCATCAGGTGCAGCAGGCGGCTCACCATGGGGCTGTAGCGATCCCAGTCTTCCGGGTGATCGGCCGCCAGCAGGATGTGGCCCGGCTGCTGCGCCAGATGGGCCAGCGGCGAGCCGCTGGCGGTGATCACAATCACCGTGGCGCCCTTGCGCAGTGCGATGTCCGCCACGTCCACCAGATCGCGGCTGCGCCCGGAGTTGCTGATGATCACGGCGCAATCGCCGGTCTTGAGCATGGTGGCGCTCATCACCTGCACGTGCCCATCGTTGATGGCATGCGCCGAAACGCCCAGCCGGAAGAACTTGTGCTGCGCATCCTGCGCCACGATGCCGGAGTTGCCCACCCCGTAGAACTCGATGCGGCGGCCGCTGCGGCCCGCCTGGGCCAGCGCCTCGACGGCGCGTTCGATGGCATGCGGGGCGGCGGCGTTGCGGTACTTCAGCAGCGCACTGACGGCGTTGTCGATCACCTTGATGATCAGCTCGCCCGGCTTGTCGTCGGCATCCACGGCCCGGTGAACAAAAGGCACCCCTTCGTTGACGCTGCCGGCCAGCTTGAGCTTGAAATCGGCCAGGCCTTCGTAACCGACGCTGCGGCAGAAGCGCACCACGGTGGGCTTGCTGACCTGCGCGCGTTCGGCCAGCTCCGCCACGGGCAAGGAGGCAAAGCTGCGCGCGTCGGACAGCAGCAGCCGCGCCACACGCTGCTCGGCCGGCGGCAAGGCCGGCATGGCCGCACGGATGCGATCGAGCATCGCCGGCTCGGCCGGCGCCAGAGCGCCTTCGCCACGCACCGGGCTACTGCTCCTCGTCCCAGACGCAGCCGTCGCGTGCCACCATGGCGCTGGAAGCCGGCGGGCCCCAGCTGCCGGCGGCATAGGTGCGCGGCCCGTTGGGATCGGACGACCAGCTGTGCAGGATGGGTTCCACCCAGCGCCAGGCCTGTTCCTGCTCGTCGCTGCGCACGAAGAGATTCAGGCGGCCGGAGATGGCGTCCAGCAGCAGGCGCTCGTAGGCGCCCACACGCTCTTGCGCAAATGCGCGGTCGAAATCCAGGTCCAGCTTCACCGGCACCAGCAGCTCGTTGCTGCCGCTGCCCTTGGCCGCCACCAGGTGCAGCTCCAGCCCGTCTTCGGGCTGCAGCTTGATGACCAGCTTGTTCGGCCGGTTGGCGCCAGGAAAGATCGGGTGCGGCACAGGCCGGAAGTTGACGACGATCTGCGCGTCGCGCCCCGGCAGGCGCTTGCCGGTGCGCAGGTAGAAGGGCACGCCGGCCCAGCGCCAGTTCTGTACCTCGGTGCGCAAGGCCACGAAGGTCTCGGTGCGGCTGTCGGCCGGCACCTTCAGTTCGTCCAGATAACCCTTGACCGCAGTCCCCTCGATCGTGCCCGCCTTGTATTGGCCGCGCACCACGTCACGGGTCACGCTCTCGGCCGTGAAGGGCCGCAGCGACTTCAGCACCTTGAGCTTCTCGTCGCGGATCGCGTCCGCGTCGCTGCTGGAGGGCGGCTCCATGGCGATCATCGTCAGCAGCTGCAGCGCATGGTTCTGCACCATGTCGCGCAGCGCACCCGTGCGGTCGTAGAAGTCGCCGCGCGTGCCCACGCCGATGGCCTCGGCCAGCGTGATCTGGATGTTGGCGATGCTCTCGCGCCGCCACAGCGGCTCGAACAAGGCATTGCCGAAACGCAGCGCCGAGAGGTTCTGCACCGCCGGCTTGCCCAGGTAGTGGTCGATGCGCAGCGCCTGGCTCTCGGTGAAGCTGGCGCGCACCACGCGGTTGATCTCGCGCGCGCTGGCCAGATCGTGGCCCAGCGGTTTTTCCAGCACCACGCGCACGTTCTGGCCGTTGATGCCGGCCGCACCCAGCTGGGCGCAGATCTGCGTGAACAGGTGCGGGCTGGTGGCCAGGAACAGCACCACGGTCTCCGCCCCGCGTTCCTGCAGCCAGGTCTTCAGCCCGGCATAGTGCTCGGGCTGCGAGAGATCCATGCGCCGGTAATGCAGAGATTGGGCAAAGGCAGCGAACTCGTCGTCCGTGGGCTGCTTGGAGGGCTCGACATCGGCAAACTTGTCGCGGATGAAGGCGCGGTAATCGTCGTCGCTGCGTTCATCGCGCGCCACGGCGAGGATGCGGCCGCCGGGCGGCAGCTTGCCGTGCCGGAAGGCCTGGAACAGCGCGGGCATCAGCTTGCGCCAGGTGAGATCGCCCGTGCCACCGAAGAGAACCAGATCGAAGGACATGCCATCCGGATGCGCCGAGGCGCCCGGTTCGGCAGGCGCTGCACGCATGTAATTTTGTTACGCGCCGGATGATGCCGAGGTTTCGGCGGCGGGTCAATGTGCTCAGCCTGGCTTGTACGCAGCCGCAAGACGCGGGCCGTCAAGCGCAGCGCGTGCCGCACTGCCGCGCTGCCGTATGGCCGCGCGCTGCGCGCGTCTCACCACTGGCTCAGCGAAGACGGCTTGCGCCGCAGCATGTCTTCTTCGGCGGCGCGCAGCAGGCTGTCGGGCTCCTGTCCGTCGGCAGGGGACAGCGCCAGGCCCACCGTGCCATCCAGTTCCACCGCGTCACGGCCGGGGCCCAGCTCGACCGGATCGCGCAGCACGCGCTCCACCTGATCCCGCGCGCGCTGGGCGTGGTCCGCCGTGCCCACGCCATCCAGCAGCACGACAAACTCGTCGCCGGCCCAGCGGGCCACCAGGTCGGTGTCGCGCACCGTCTGGCGTAGCCGGCGGCCGACGGTCTGCAGCACGAAGTCACCGGCCTCGTGGCCATGGTTCTCGTTGACCGAGCGGAAGCGATCCAGATCGACGAACAGCAAGGCCAGCAAGGGGGCGTCGTTGTGGCGTCTCCCGGGGCGCATGCGGTCATGCAGGCGTTTCAGGATGGCCTCGCGGTTGGCCAGCCCGGTCACGCGGTCGGTGCGCAGGCGCAGCTGAACGCGGTGCAGCGTCTCGCGCACGACCTGGGTTTCGGCGCTGCGCATGGGCTCGGGCGGCGTATCCAGATCGCCGTCGCCGATGCGTTGCAGGGCGTCCACCAGATGGGCCGCGTCGCGCCCGAGCCGCTGCCTGACCCAGGCGCCGAGCAGCAGGATCACCGCAGCGGCTACCAGCGCGGCCGCGGCCGTGTGCGCGATGTTGGCCATCAGGGCGCTGGAAAAATCCCCAAGCGGCGCGGCCACGATCAAGGCCCAGTCGTGCTGGGCGCCTTCGGTCACGCGGGCAAAGGTGGCCATCAGCGGCACCGGACCGCCGTTCAGCAAGACCAGGCCCGGCTGCGCGAGCGAGCGCCCACCGAGCTGCGGCAGCACCTGATCGTAGGCCGCGGACATCAGCGGCGAGCCGGCCTCGTGGACGGCCACGCGCTGCCAGCTGCCATCCGCCGCGCGGCGCAGCACAGGCCCGGCCGACGACGCGACCAGGCGGCCGTCCCTTTCGACGATGAACGCCACGCCGCGAGCCGGCAGCTGCAGCGCGTGCAGGGCCTCCTGCAAGGGCTTCAGCGGGACAGTGGTTCCCGCCACGAGCGGGGCCTGCCCGGCGCCGGCACCGGCTGGGCGAATGCGCATCAAGGTCAGCTGGTTCTGCTGGGTGTCGATCTGCAGCGGGGTCCAGCTTGCCTGTGCGCTCGCCCAGGCCAGGCGCACCCAGGCCTGCTCGCGCGGGTCAAGGGCGGGGCGTGCCGGATCCGCCGAACGGGATCCGAGCAGTTGCCGTAGCACGGGGCCGGCGGGATCGGCCTGCCAGATCCACTCGGCGTCGCTTGCGCTCAGCCTGCGCACGGTCAAGGCCTGCCCGGCGCTCGATACCAGCGACAGATCCTGCGTTGCCGGCGCATGGGCGGGAAGGGCTGCGAGCAGCTGCCGCGCCAGTTCCTCCGGCTCTGCCAGGGGTTCGACGCTGCGCACCTGGGCGGCCGCCAGGGCCGCCTGCAGCAGCGCGTCAGCCCGCGTGCTGTGCTGTTCCAGCTCGTCGCCGATGCGCTGGACGGTTGTCCGCAGCCACTGCTGCGCCGCGTGCTCGACCGCTGCCGAGCCGGACTGGAACGACAGCCAGCCGATGACGGCAGCCTTGGCGACCACCACCGCCAGGAACGGCAGGGTGAGCAGCTTCAGCAGCGTCGGACGGGGGTTCTGACGGGTCACGCTGCGATTCTGCGGCCGCCCGCTGCGCGACCCCCGCGGCCGCGCGGGCGCGTCCACGGGGGCTGGCACACGTTCGCCACGTGAACAAGTGGACGAACGCCGCGTTTCCATCAGCGACGTCAGCGCTGGCCGTCCGTGCGCGGCTCCCCGGCTGGCCGCCGTCCGCAATCCGACGGGCGCTTGCCCGTTTGTGGTCTGCGCAACCGATCATCGGGCGCGCTGCCCCTGGGGCTGTTGTGGGCATGATCCAATTCCCGACATGAACCAGCTCGACCAACTCCGCCAGCTCACCACCGTGGTTGCCGATACCGGCAATTTCCGCCAACTCGCGCAGTTTGCGCCGCAGGATGCGACGACCAACCCGTCGCTGATCCTGAAAGCCGTGCAGCAGCCTGACTATGCGCCGCTGCTGGCCGATACGGTGGCGGAAATGCCCGGCGCCACGCTGGACGCCATCGTCGATCGTGTGCTCGTGCGCTTCGGCGAGGCGATCCTCAAGGTGGTGCCCGGGCGGGTGAGCACGGAAGTCGATGCGCGGCTGTCCTTCGACACGGCCGCGACCGTGGCGCGCGGGCGGCGCATCGTCTCGATGTACGAAAACGCGGGCGTGCCGCGCAGCCGCGTGCTGATCAAGGTGGCCGCCACCTGGGAAGGCATCTGCGCGGCGCGCGAGCTGGAACGCGACGGCATCCACTGCAACCTCACGCTGCTGTTTGCCTTCTGCCAGGCGGTGGCCTGCGGCGACGCCGGCGTGCGGCTGATCTCGCCCTTCGTGGGCCGCATCTACGACTGGCACAAGAAAGCGGCCGGGGCGGCCTGGGATGAGGCGGCGCGTGCCGGCATCCACGATCCGGGCGTGCAGTCGGTGACGCAGATCTACCACTACTACAAGCGCCACGGCATTGCCACCGAGGTGATGGGCGCGAGCTTCCGCAACGTCGGACAGATCGTTGCGCTGGCCGGCTGCGATCTGCTGACCATCAGCCCGGAGCTGCTGACGCAGCTTCAGGGCTCCAGCGCGCCGGTGCCGCGCCAGCTGGATTTCGCCTGCGCGCAGGCCGCGGATGTGCCGCGTGTGCACTTCGACGAGCCGGCCTTCCGCTGGGCCCTGAACGAAGACGCAATGGCTACCGAGAAGCTGGCCGAGGGCATCCGCGCCTTCGCCGCCGATGCGCAGAAGCTCGATCGCATGATCGAAAGCCTGCGCGCATGATCGCCGCACCGCGCTGCGACCGCACGCGCGCCTGGGCGGCGCTGCAAGGCCACTACCAGGCCCATGGCCGTGATCTGGATCTGCGCGAGGCCTTCGCGCGGGATCCGGCGCGCTTCGGGCACTTCGCGATCGAGGCGCCCGAGGTCTTTGCCGATCTGTCGAAGAACCGCTGGGACCTGGCCACCCAGCGCTTCCTGATCGACCTGGCCCACGAGTGCGAGCTGCCCTCGCGTCGCGACGCCCTGCTGGCGGGCGAGCCGCTCAACGCCACCGAAGGACGCGCCGTGCTGCACACGGCCTTGCGCGCTCCGCGTGCTGCGGCCCCGTTCAGTGACGAGGTGCATGGCGTGCTGGAGCCCCTGCTGGCCTTTGCCGAATCGGTGCGCGCGCAGGCCGGATCGCGCTACACGGACGTCGTCAACATCGGCATCGGCGGCTCCGATCTGGGCCCGGCGATGGCGGTTCCGGCGCTGGAGCCCTTCGTCCACCGCGGGCTGCGATTCCACTTCGTCAGCAACGTCGACGGCCATGACATCAGCGCGGTGCTGAAGGGTCTGAAGCCCGCGAATACGCTCTTCATCGTCGCCAGCAAGACCTTCACCACGCAGGAGACCATGGCCAACGCCCAGGCTGCACGGGCCTGGTTCGACGCCGGCATGCCGCCCGGCGCCGATCGCGGTGCGCATTTCGTGGGCGTGACCACCAACCTGAAGGCGGCGGCCGAGTTCGGCATCCGCACGACCTTCGGTTTCTGGGATTGGGTCGGCGGGCGCTACTCGATGTGGAGCGCCATCGGCCTGCCGATCGCCATCGCCGTGGGCGCCGAGGCCTTCCGCAGCTTCCTGGCCGGCGCCCACGCCATGGACCAGCACTTTGCGCAGGCACCGCTGGAGCGCAACCTGCCGGTGCAGCTGGCGCTGCTGGATCTCTGGTACCGCAATTTCTGCGGCTTCACCAGCCGCAGCGTGGCGCCGTATCACCAGGGGCTGCGTCGCCTGCCGGCCTATCTTCAGCAGCTGGAGATGGAATCCAACGGCAAGTGCGTGGACATGGCCGGCGAATCGCTGCCCTTCGGCACCAGCCCGGTGGTGTGGGGCGAGCCGGGCACCAACGGCCAGCACGCATACTTCCAGATGCTGCACCAGGGCACGGATGTGATCCCGGTGGAATTCATCGCCGTCAAGCGGCCGCTGCACGATCTGGCCGACCAGCACCACAAGCTGCTGGCCAACTGCCTGGCGCAGAGCCAGGCCCTGATGCTGGGCAAGACGACCGCTCAGGCCGCCGGCGAGCGCCCGCCCACGGCCAGCGCAGGCTTCGATGCAGGCCGCCTGGCGCAGCACCGCAGTTTCCCGGGCAACCGCCCCAGCACCACGCTCGTGCTGGACGCCCTGACGCCGCGCTCGCTGGGCGCGCTGATCGCACTGTACGAACACCGCGTCTTCGTCAGCGGCGCGCTGTGGGGCATCAACAGCTTTGACCAGTGGGGCGTGGAACTGGGCAAGGCCCTGTGCAATGAACTGCTGCCGCGCCTGGCCAGCGGCGATGTGCAAGGCCTGGACGGCTCCACGGCCGGGCTGCTGCAGCGCCTGCGCGGATGAGGGCGCCATCTGCTGCCGTGCCCGGCCCGGGCACGGTGGTGTTCGACTTCGGCGCCGTGCTCTTTCGCTGGAAGCCCTACGAGCTGCTGCAGCAGGTGGCGCCCGAGTATGCGCGCGACGAGGCCAGCGCGCGGGAACTGGCCGCGCAGGTCTTCCAGAGCTTCACGCCGGACAGCGACTGGGCTCGCTTCGATCTGGGCCTGCTGGACGAGCCGGAACTCGCGCAGCGCATCGCCCGGCGCACGCAGCTGACGGTTGAAGCGATGGGCCGCGTGATCCAGGCCGTGCCGGGGCACCTGAGCGCGCTGCCGGCGAGCGTGGCGCTGTTTCGCGCGCTGCGCGCGGCGGGGCATCGCATGGTGTTCCTCTCCAACATGCCGCGGCCCTATGCCCTGCTGCTGGAACAGGAGAACCCCTTCATCGCCGAGTTTGACGACGGGATCTTTTCCGGCCGCGTGGGCCTGATCAAGCCCTGGCCGGCGATCTACCAGCTGGCGCAGCACCGCTTCGGGCTGCAGCCCGGCGCGCGCACGGTCTTCCTGGACGATCACGCCGGCAATGTGAATGCCGGTCGCGCCTTCGGCTGGCAGGGCGTGGTCTTCCAGGACGCCGCGCAGGCCGAGGCTGAACTGCGCCTGGGCGGCTGGCTCTGAGGCTGGCGCTTCAGAGCTTCAGAGCTTCAGCGTTTCAGCGCGTCTGCCGTCTCAGGGATTGCGCGACGCGGCTTCAGCGATGCTGCGTTTCAGGGACGCTGATGTCCCTGCGTCTCAGGCGCGCGAAAGCCCTGCGAGCGCCTGCAGCCCCGCCTCCAGCCCCTGGTCGACGATGCGCTGTTTCCACTCGTCGGTATCGGTATAGAAGGCGTCGCGCATGCGCCGGCGGATGGCCTCGCGCTGCGGGGCGCCTTCCTGGGGGTGCGCAAAGAGCCAGTGGTCACCGCGCAGGGCATTCAGCACCTCGGCCAGCGGCTGCGTGCCGTATTCCAGCGCGATCCCGGTGTACTCCGCCTGCGGGCACTCCCAGTCGACCACCGACCACATCAAACCCTTCAAGAGCGCCGACGAGGACGAGCCGTCGTAGATCGAGGTCACCTCGGGTCCCCACCAGGCGCGCGCACGCTGCAGGGCGGCCGCATCGTCCTTGCCCGCATAGATGCGCTCGCCGTGGCCGTTGGGGCCGAGGCCCGTGTGCAGATCGATCCAGGCCAGGCGCGCGCAGCGGCTGGCCTGTTCGCGCATCACCTGGCGCAGGGTGAGGTGGCTCCAGGTGGGTGCGGTGCCGCCGTAGAAGATGCCCATCGGATGGCGGTACTGCCCGCCGCTGAGCGCCGTCTGCTGCGCCCGCGCGCCATGCCGAACGGCGAAATCGGCGAGCTGCTGCGCGGTCTCTGGCGGCTCGGGCCAGCGGGGCGGGATGACGGCCGCGGCGAGTTCGTCATAGCCCGCGTTCTCCGGCAGGGGCTGGCTGAAATCGTGCCAGTTGCGGTTGAGATCGACGTTCTCCTGCGTCACGCGGCGCCAGTGCGAAAAGCCGTGCGGATTCAGCGCATGGATGTAGAGCACGGCGCAGCCGCTTTCGCGCACCGCCGCATGCCAGGGCGCGTGGTTCAACAGTGCCACCTGCACGCCGGAGCCGCAGAAGCCCTCGACGCCGTGGCAGGCGCTGGTGATCATCAGCAGCTGCCTTGCATCCACGGGGCCCTGCCGCACCACATCCATGGCCAGCGGCTCGCCGTCATGGCCGGGGAGCGGATGGGCGATGGACTGCACGCCCAGGCCGGCCGCACTGACGGCGGCGAGAAACTTCTGGCGCGCCTCGCCGTAGCTCTGGGCAAAGTGCGGCGCGGCGGGCTTCATGGCGGAAAGGTTCAATGGGGAAGCTTGGGCGCCACGCTCAGGCGGCTGCCGGCTTCAGCCAGGCTTCGGCCAGGCGCACCCAGCAGGTGGCGCCCAGCGGAATCAGCTCGTCGTTGAAGTCGTAGCTGGGGTTGTGCAGCATGCACGGGCCGATGCCGTGCCCGCCTTCGCGGTGCGCGCCGTCGCCATTGCCCAGCGTGAAGTAGCAGCCGGGCTTTTCCTGCAGGAAGTAGCTGAAGTCTTCGGCGCCCATCGTGGGCTCGAAGTGCGTGATGCGCTCGGCGCCCACCACCTCGGCAAGGGCCTTGCGCACGAATTCGGTCTCCGCCGGGTGGTTGACGGTGGGCGGGTAGTTGCGCTGGAACTCGAATTCGCAGGTGGCGCCAAAGGCCGCGCAGGTGTGTTCGGCGACCTCGCGCATTCGCCGCTCGATCAGATCGAGCACCTCCAGCGAGAAGGTGCGCACGGTGCCTTCGATGCGCGCCGAATCCGGCACGACGTTGGTGGCTTCGCCGGTATGGATGGTGGTGACCGAGATCACGCCGGGATCGATGGGGCGGCGGTTGCGCGTGACGATGGTCTGGAAGGCCATCACCATCTGGCAGGCTACCGGCACCGGATCCACGCCCAGATGGGGCAGGGCCGCATGTGAGCCCTTGCCGCGGATGGTGATGAAGAACTCGTTGCTTGAGGCCATCATCGCGCCCGGGTTGACGCCCACCGTGCCCACCGCGCTGCCCGGCCAGTTGTGGATGCCGAAGATGGCGTCCATCGGGAACAGCTTGAAGATGCCGTCCTTGATCATCTCGCGCGCGCCGCCACCGCCTTCTTCGGCCGGCTGGAACACGAGGTAGACCGTGCCGTCGAAGCGGCGGTGCTTCGACAGGTGCTTGGCCGCCGCCAGCAGCATGGCGGTGTGGCCGTCATGGCCGCAGGCGTGCATGCGGCCGGGGTAGCGGCTGGCGTGCGCGAAGTGGTTGTGCTCGGTCATCGGCAGCGCATCGATATCCGCGCGCAGGCCGATGGCCCGCGGCGAACTGCCGTTCTTCACGATGCCCACCACGCCGGTCTTGCCCAGGCCACGATGGACCGGGATGCCCCACTCGGTGAGCGCCTGGGCGATCACGTCGGAAGTCCGCTGTTCCTGGAAGCACAGCTCCGGGTGGGCGTGGATGTCGCGCCGGATTGCCGTGATCGTGGCGGCGTCGGCGAGGATGGAATCGATGAGGTTCATGCGTGCGAGCCGAGTGGGTTGTGCCTGCTGCGGCGACGCCGGATGGTAAGCGTTGACCCATGGCTTTGCATCGGGTGTGACATCATGCTCGCATGACGCCGCCGACGCTGCCAACCGACCCTGGCGAGCTTCTCGCCGACACGCCCGCCGAGGCCTTGACGCGCACGGTGCGCGCCGCCTGCCCGCACGATTGTCCGGACACCTGCGCCATGCGCGTGACCGTGGCCGGCGACCGGATCGTGCGCATCCAGGGCGACCCCGATCACCCGCCCACCCACGGCGCGCTGTGCACCAAGGTCAGCCGCTATGCCGAGCGCACCGATCACCCCGAGCGTGTGCTGCAGCCGCTGCGCCGTGTCGGCCCCAAGGGCAGCGGCCAATGGGAGGCTGTGAGCTGGGATGAGGCGCTGGGCACGATCGCCGCCCGCCTGAAGGCCATCGCGGCGCGCGATGCGCAGGCCATCCTGCCCTACAGCTATGCCGGCACCATGGGCCTGGTGCAGGGCGAGAGCATGGCGGCACGGTTTTTCCACCGGCTGGGCGCTTCGCGACTGGACCGCACCATCTGCGCCAGCGCAGGCGGCGAGGCCCTGGCGGCCACCTATGGCGGCAAGCTGGGCATGCACCTGGAGGATTACGCCCACAGCCGGCTGATCGTCATCTGGGGCAGCAACTCCATCACCTCCAACCTGCACTTCTGGACCTTCGCGCAAGAGGCCAAGCGGCAGGGCGCCCGACTGGTCTGCATCGATCCGCGGCGCACCGAGACCGCCGACAAGTGCCACCAGCACATCGCCCTGCTGCCGGGCACCGATGGCGCACTGGCGCTGGGCCTGATGCACCAGTGGATCGTCCATGGCGGGCTGGACGACGACTACATCGATCGCCATGTCAACGGCTGGCCGGCGCTGCGCGACAAAGCCCTGCCCTGGACAGCCGAGCGCACCGCGGCCGAATGCGGCATCACGCCCGATGAAGTGCGCCAGCTTGCGCGCGAGATGGCCCAGACGCGCCCGACGGGGATCCGCCTGAACTACGGCATGCAGCGCGTGCGCGGCGGGGGCAACGCCGTGCGCCTGATCGCGCTGCTGCCCTGCCTCACCGGCGCCTGGCGCGAGCGCGGCGGCGGGCTGCTGCTCTCGGCCTCGGGCTGGTTTGCGCCGCATGTGAATGCCCAGGCGCTGGAACGGCCGGATCTGATGCCCGTGCCCATGCCGCGGCTGGTCAACATGAGCACCATCGGCGATGACCTGCTGCGCGAGGGCTCGGCCGCCTTCGGCCCGCGCATCGAGGCGGTGCTGGTCTACAACAGCAATCCGGTGGCCGTGGCCCCGCACAGCGGGCGTGTCGTCCAGGGCTTTGCACGCGAAGACCTCTTCACGGTGGTGCTGGAACACTTCATGACCGATACGGCCGATCTGGCCGACGTCGTGCTGCCCGCCACCACGCAGCTGGAACACCTGGATGTGCACCGCAGCTACGGCCACACCTATGCGCTGATCAACCAGCCCGCAATTGCGCCGCGCGGCCAATCCCTGCCCAATACCGAGATCTTCCGGCGCCTGGCCGCCCGCATGGGTTTTGACGAGCCCTGCTTCTCTGACAGCGACGAGCAGCTCGCCCGAGCGGCCTTCCACGGTGCTTCGATCCCCTTCGATCAGCTGAGCGAGCGTGGCTGGCTGCGCCTGCCGGTGCCCGAGCGCCCCTTTGCCGACGGCGGCTTTCCCACGCCCGACGGCAAGGTGCAGATCGACGCGCCGGGGCTGGGCGTGCCCGACCATGTGCCCAACTACGAAAGCCAGGCGACGGCGCCGGCGCTGGCGGCGCGCTATCCGCTGGCGATGATCTCGCCGCCGGCGCGGCACTTCCTCAACTCCAGCTTCGTCAACGTGAAGAGCCTGCGCGCCATCGAAGGCGAGCCCTTGCTGGAGATGCATGCGCAGGATGCCGAGGCCCGCGGCCTGGCCGACGGCCTTCTGGTGGACGTCTTCAATGACCGGGGTCGCTACCGCTGCCGGCTGCGCGTGAGCCAGCGCGCGCGCCCCGGTGTGGTCAACGGTCTGGGCGTGTGGTGGCGCAAGCTCGGCGTGGACGGCACCAACGTGAACGAGCTCACCTCGCAGGCGCTCACCGACATCGGCCGCGCGCCCACCTTCTACGACTGCCTGGTCGAGGTGCGCGCCGGATGATGCGCGGCGCCCGGTTGCGGCCTTCTGGCGCGGCGCTCCCTCGAACGCCTGGCCCGATGAACCCGGCCGTCTGCACGAGGCGGCCCGCGCGCCGATGCCGCGCTCCTGGCGCAGGGCGCTGATGGCCAGCGCGGCCGGTCTGGCGGGCCTGGCGCTGGCAGCGCTGGCCCTGTGCGGCCTGAGCGGCTGCAGCCTGGGCTACTACGCGCAGTCGGTTGGCGGGCATCTGGATCTGATGAACCGGGCGCGCCCGGTGCCCGAGGTGCTGGCCGATCCGGCCACGGCGCCGGATCTGCGCGAACGGCTGGCGCTGAGCCAGCGCATGCGCGAGTTCGCCGTGCAGGCGCTGGCGCTGCCCGACAACGCCAGCTACCGGCGCTACGCCGATCTGCAGCGCGGCGCCGTGGTCTGGAATGTGGTGGCCGCGCCGGAGCTTTCGCTGACGCTGAAGACCTGGTGTTTTCCGGTCATGGGCTGCGTGGGCTACCGCGGCTATTTCGATCGCCGCGAGGCCGATGCGCTGGCCGCGCAGCTGCGTGCCGAGGGCTGGGAGGTCAGCGTCTACGGCGTGCCGGCCTACAGCACCCTGGGCTGGACCAACTGGCTCGGCGGCGACCCCCTGCTCAATACCTTCATCCGCTGGCCGGAAGGCGAGCTGGCCCGCATCCTCTTTCACGAACTGGCGCACCAGGTGGTCTACGTGAAGGACGACACCATGTTCAACGAAAGCTACGCCACGGCCGTGGAGCGCCTGGGCGGCGCGCGCTGGCTGCAGACCCAGGCCGGCGAACAGGCGCGCCGGGAGTACGCGGCCTTCGACGAACGGCGGCGCGACTTCCGGGCCCTGACCCTGGCGCACCGCCAGGCTCTGGCCGAGGTCTATGGCGGCCCGGGCTCCGAGGCCGCCAAGCGGGAGCGCAAGGCAGCCTTGCAGGCGGCGCTGAGAGAGCGCTACGGGCAGATCAAGCGGGAGCGCTGGGGTGGCTTCAGCGGCTACGATGCCTGGATGGCCAGTGCCAACAATGCCAGCTTCGGTGTGCAGGCCGCCTACGATGAGCTGGTGCCGCAGTTCGAGCGGCTGTTCCAGCGCGAAGGCGGCGATTTTGCGCGCTTCCATGCCGCCGTGCGGCGACTGGCGGCGCTGCCGCGCGACGAGCGCCGCCGCGAGCTGGCGATGACCAACGATTGACACGAGGAGACCCGCTCCATGCCCGACATCCGCATCCACCGCGAGCACAGCCTGGGCCTGAAGAAGGCGCGCGAGATCGCCTGGCAATGGGCCGAGGAAGTCGAACAGAAATTCGACATGGAGTGCTCGGTCGTGGAAGGGGACTTCAGCGACACCGTGCAGTTCAAGCGCAGCGGCGTGAGCGGCGAGCTGATCGTGGCCGCGGACCATTTCGATCTCAACGCCAAGCTGGGTTTCCTGCTGGGCGCCTTCTCCAAGACCATCGAGACCGAGATCCTCAAGAACCTGGACGGCCTGCTGGGCAAGGCGGCGGCCAAGACTGCGGCCAAGACCGCGGCCAAGGCGGCCAGGCCAGCGGGGGCGGCGCCCGCCAAGGCTGCCGCGGCGGCCCGCAAGAAGCCGGAGCGCTGAGGCGCTGAAGGGCGGTCGATGCGCGCGGCAGCGGTGCCGCGGCGACGGGATCAGAAGCCCATCGAAGCCAGCAGATCGTCGACGTCGCCCTGCCCGAGAGCCTTGTCCGGCACCTGAGGGCCTTGCAGCGTGGCCGCGGTCGGCGCGGGCTGCAGCGGTGCAGCCAGCACGGCGCTGGCGCCGGAGGGGTCGCTTTCGATCAGCAGCGACAGCAGGTGGGTTTCCGTGTCGCTGATGATGCGGATGACCTTCTTGATCACCTGGCCGGAGAGATCCTGGAAATCCTGGGTCATCATGACGTCCGACAGCAGCGATTGCTGACGCCGCGCGCCCTGTGCGGCCCGCTCAAGCCCGTCTGAAGCCCGCTGCAGCGCGGTGCGCAGCACCGCTGCATCGGCCTGCGGGTCCTGCGCCAGCCGCTGCAGATCTTCCCCGAGCTGGAGGCTGTCCAGGGCCAGTTGCTCGCAGGCCGGCTGCGCTTCTTCGACCAGGCCCAGCACCTTGTGCGCCGCGCGCTCGGTCATCTGGCCCACATACTCCAGCCGGTCCCGGGCATCGGGAATCTGGTCGGCCACCGCTTTCAGCGGCCCGTCCAGCCCCAGGTGCACGATCGCCTCGTGCAGCTGGCGTGTGATGGAACCCAGCCGCTCGCGTGTCTGTTCAGGCGAGAGCGCAGCGGCACTGTGCAGGGGGGCGTTCATGTCCATGGGCGCAAGGGCGGCAATGTGGATCCTCGGCGTGTGCCACCAGACACACGCTCAAGGGAAGGGCATCTTGCCGGTGCGCCGCCCGGCCAGTAAGCGGAATAGGGCCTGCAAGCCCCGCTTGACCCAGGGACAGCACGCCTTCGCCCCGGCCTGCAGGGCCCCGGCTCAACGGCGATCGTGCGCGGATCGGACCGCAGCGGGCCTGGCCGGACGGGCTGCCGCCCGGGTTTAGCCGCGCTGGAAGCGCACCACGTTGCCGCTGTCGGCGCGGCGGCCAGCGGCCGGCACGGCCACCGCATCGGCCAGTTCGCCCAGGCGCTTCTGGCGCGCCAGCAGCGCACTCATCGGCGGCAGGCCGGCTTGCTCCAGCAGCGCCTGCCAGCGGTACGCCCAGTCGTGGCGCAGCAGCGATTCGCGCACGTTGCGCGCCTGAATGGCGGCCATGCGCTCCGGCGAAGCCAGCAGCTCATCGATCACGGCCTCGACGTTGTCCGAGCCGAAGGGCAGCGCGATCACCGCGTCCTCCCAGCCGAAGAGCTGCTTGAACGACGGCGTATCGGGGATCTCGCCCAGCATGATCGTGCCTGCCGCGGCGCCTTCGAAGAAGCGAAAGCCCACTTCCTGCTGGCCGCCGGTCTGCTGCGGCGCATCCACCTTGGCGCGGTTGGCGATGAAGAAGCGGCTGCGCTTGATGGTGTTGGCCAGCAGCGCGCGGTGCTGAACCGGATCGTTGGTCTCCAGGCCCCAGCTGGTGTCGTACAGGTAGTACCAGCCGCGCTGGTTGGACATCGTCAGCAGCGCCTGGTGCGTGGCGTTGGAGCGCCGGCCCATCTGGTAGACATCGATGTGGCGCGGCGCTGGCGGATCGCCGGGCATCATGCGCATGGCGTCCACGCCGGCCGGCAGATAGAAGCAGGGCTTGCCCAGCGCCTTCTGCAGCGGCTCGACACTGTTTTCACAGCCCACGGCGATGATGTCGAAGTGCTGCAGCTGGCGGATGGCGCCGGCGTTCAGCGGGATCGACTGGGACCACAGCTCGACGATCCAGGCCACGCGCACGCGGCTGCTTTCCATCCAGGGGCGCAGCTGCTTGAACAGGCCCAGCTCACCAAAGTCGCCGATCGGCACGAACAGCATGTCGTAGAGACGATCGGTGGTCGGCAGCGGACGCACGGCCGGCGCATAGGGCCGCGGCTTGACGAAGCGCTGCAGCGCGCGCTGCACGCGCTTCTGGAACGGCGAGCGCCGCACCACGGCGGCCGGGCCGACGATGTCCGCCGCATCCATCTGCGTGATCAGGTCCTCGAACTCGAAGGGCAGCGCACGCCAGACCTCGCGCTGCGTGCCGCGCAGCGAGACCACGGCCACGCGGGCAGCCGGGTGCGTGTGAAAGGCGAGGATGTCGTCGGGCGAGGTGGACAGCGGCATGGTCAGGCGAAGGGATCTCGATGCGGTGGCGCGACCGGAAAACGGCGGCCAGGAACGGCGTTCAGGCACCCCTGAAGGGGCGATCTGCGGCGCAAGTCAGTGTATCGGCTGGCCCTCCGCAGAGGGGGCTGCGGCGCGCCGCGTGCCGAGCGCTTCCCCGCGGATGGGGGCCGCGGCTACATCGAGAGCGAGCCCTCGCGGAATTCCGTGCGCGCCAGCCACACGTTGATGAGCACCGGCTCCCCCGCCTGGGCCCAGGCGCGCGCCTGCTGCAAGGCCGCGGGCAGCTCCGAGGCTTCGCGCACCAGCAGGCCGCGGGCACCGAAGCCGGCGGCCACGGTCTGGTAATCGGTGCGCGCGAGCACCGTGGCGACGTCGTCGCCCAGCATCTTGACCTGTTCGCGAGCGATCTGCGTCCAACCGGCGTCGTTGCCAACCACAGCGATCACCGGCAGCCTGTGGCGAACGAAGCTGTCGAATTCCGCCAGGCCGAAGCCGCAGGCGCCGTCGCCGAAGATGATCCAGCGCTCGCGCTGCGGCTGGCTGATGGCGGCGCCCAGCGCAAACCCGGCGCCCACGCCCAGCGTGCCGAAGGCGCCGGGATCCAGCCAGGTCAGTGGTGCACGCGGGCGCAGCACGTAGCTGGCGGTGGCCACGAAATCGCCACCATCGGCCACGAACAGCGCATCCTCGGCGGCCTCGCGATCCAGCAGCCGAAACAGCGCCAGCGGGTTCACGTGTTCGGCGGCTTGGGCGGCCTGCGCGTCGATTTCGGCTTCACGCAGTTCGTCCCGCGCGCGCAGCGTGGCGCACCAGGTGGCGTGGCGTGCGCCCTCGCCCGGGGCGCTGGCGCGCGCCAGTGCACGAATGAAGGCGCCCGCATCGCCCAGCGCGGTGATCGTGGGCCGCCGGTTCAGACGGGCATCGCGGCGGCTGCGGTTGGCGGCGATCAGCGTGGCGCTGCGGCGGACGTGCCGGCCGTAATCGAGCCGGAAGTCGCAGGGCACGCCGGCCAGCAGCACGCAGTCGGCCTCGCGCAGCGCCTGCCTGCGCTGGTGGCGCATCTGCAGCGGATGATCGCGGCCCAGCAGGCCGCGCGCCATGCCCGACAGATAAACCGGCACGCCCAGCGCACTGATCGCCTCGGCCAGCGCCTGGACCCGAGGCACATCCACCAGGGCCTGGCTGCCGACCACCATCAGCGGGCGCTGGGCGCGCTGCAGCGCGGCCACGGCAGCCGGCAGTGCCGAGGACACCTCGGCCTCACGCCGGGCCGGCGCCGCGGGCTCGACCCAGGGCGCCTGGCTGCCGGCAAAGAGTCGCTGCGCGTGACGGCCCAGGTACCAGCGCAAGGCGCGATCGGCCAGACCCGTGCCCTTGCCGGCGGCATCGGCGTACCACTGGCGGATGCTGGCCTCGTCGTAGAGCAGATCCACAGGGCATTCGACGAACACCGGGCCGGGGACACCGTCGGTCGCCAGCGTCAGCGCCTCGGTGATCGCCGGGGCCAGATCGCAAACCCGTCGGACCTTGACGAATCGCTTGACATGCGGCTCCACCAGCGGACGCTGGTCGATGTCCTGCAGGGCGCCGCGGCCCTGCAGCGCCGTGGGCGCGGCGCCGCCGATCAGCAGCAGCGGGCTCTGCGCCAGCTGCGCATTCTTCAGCGCGGTGATCGTGTTGGTGATGCCGGGGCCGGCCGTGACGGCGGCGACGCCCGGCCTGCCGGACAGCCTTCCGGCGGCGTCTGCCGCAAACACCGCGGTGGCCTCATCGCGCACGTCGACGATGCGCAGCCCCAGCGCCCTGGCCGAGGCCAGGATGGGCGAGATGTGCCCGCCGCACAGCGTATAGATGCAGGGGATGCCCTGCGCGTGCAGCGCCCGGGCCACGCGTTCGCCGCCGTGGCGCGGGGCGCTGCCCGGGATGCTCACTGCCAGAGCACTTTCTGCTTGTCGCCATACCAGCGATCGAGCTCGGGCTCGAGCATCTTCTCGATCTTGGCGCGCTTGATCTTCATGGTCGGCGTGAGGCAGCCGTTCTCGATGGTCCAGGGCTCGCGCGCGACGACGATCATCTTCAGCTGCTCGTAATCGGCAATGTTGGCGTTGACCTCGTTGAGCAGCTGCGAAAGCTCACGCTGTACCTCGGCGCGCACCGAAGGATCGTTCTGCTTCGGGCGGATGTGCTCGGCCAGCAGCACCATCGCATAGGCGGCCGGCTGCCCCACGCCCGAGACGAGCGAGAGCTCGATCATCGGGTGCGAGTTGATGCGGTTCTCGATCGGCGCGGGCGCGACGTACTTGCCCTTGGCGGTCTTGAACAGTTCCTTGGCGCGACCGGTCAGCTTGAGCATGCCCTTGCTGTTGAGCTCGCCCAGATCCCCGGTGCGGAAGAAGCCGTCGGCGGTGAAGACCTCGGCGTCCAGATCCGGGCGCTTGTAATAGCCCACCAGCTGGCCGGGGCTCTTGATGAGGATCTCGCCTTCGGGGCTGAGCTTGGCCTGCACGCCGGGCAGGGCCACGCCCACGTAGCCCGGCTCTGCATAACCATTCTTCGACGAGAAGGAGTAGGCGCAGTCCTCGGTCATCGCGTAACCCTCGAACAGGTTCAGGCCGATGCGCCGGTACCAGGCGATCAGATCGGGCGGAATCGGGGCCGAGCCGCTGCCGGCCATCTGCACCTGCTCAAGCCCCAGTCCGGTGCGCACCTTCTTGGCGACGATCTTGCCGAGGATGGGAATCTTCAGCAGCCGCTCCAGCTTCTGCGCGGGCATCTTGGACAGCACGCCCTGGTAGAACTTCAGCCACAGGCGCGGCACGCTGATGAAGAGCGTCGGCCGGGCGCGCTGCAGATCGGCCAGGAAGGTGTCCAGCGTCTCGGCAAAGAAGATCTGCGTGCGGCCATCGGCCAGCGCGCCGCCTTCGATCCACGAACGCTCGAAGATATGCGACAGCGGCAGGTAGGACAGCACGCGGTTGTCGGCACGGCCGAGCTGATCCTGCAGGTACCTGGCGATGCCTTCCGAGGCGGCGGAGAAGCGCTCGAAGCTGTGCATCACGCCCTTGGGCGTGCCGGTGGAGCCCGAGGTGTACATCAGCAGCGCCAGATCCTTCGCGCCGCGTGCAGGGTTGCCGGCCATGGGCTGTACCGTCGAGACCACCTCGTCCCAGGTCGGCAGGCCGTGGTTGTCCGGCGCCAGGGGGAAGGCGATCATCGGCAGCCCTGCCGGCACACCCGGCTTCTGGTGCGGCCAGGTATCCAGCTTGCCCACGAACAGCATGCTGGCCTCGCTGTGCGTCAGCACGTAGTTGACGGTTTCGGCGGTCTCGGTCGGGAAGATCGCCACCGTGGTGTGGCCGGCCATCCAGATCGCGATCTCGGCCATGATGAAGTGCGCGCAGTTCTTCGACAGCATCGCGATGCGCGAACCCGGTGCAAAGCCCTGGGCCTTCAGGTAGCTGGCCATGCGCCGCGCCTGGTCCATGGTCTGCGCCCAGGTGTAGTCCACCACCTGGCCGCCGCCGATGGGCTGGGTGAGGAACACCTTGTCTGCGAGGTTCTTCTCGTGGTCGTAGACAAAGTCAAGCATCAGTTTCTGAGGCTGCGCCATCGCGGGGCTCCGGTTGAACCAAAAGAGGGCAGGTTAGCCGCCGCATGCACCTTGTGTCCACGGTGGATTCCTCAGAGGGGGCCTGCGGGCTTTCCCGGGGCAGCGGTTGCCTTTCGCCGTCCAGACCCGTCAAGCCCCCGGCCCGGCGCCGGTTGCCCCGGCCTGGGCACACTGCAACCATGGACTTTGTCAACCTGCCCTTGATGGCGGCCGCCGCGCTGGTGTTTGCCAGTGTGTTGGCGGGTTTGCTGTCGGCGCGGCTGGGCCTGTCCTTCCTGTTTGTCTTCCTGCTGGCCGGCGTCCTGGCCGGGGAGGACGGACCTGGCGGCTATGTCTTCAACGATCACCGCCTGTCGTTCTGGGTCGGCAACGTGGCGCTGGCGGTGATCCTGCTGGATGGCGGACTGCGCACGCCCTTCACCACCTTTCGCACCGGCCTGCGCCCCGCCGCGTGGCTGGCCACGGCCGGCGTGCTGATCTGCGCGGCGATCACGGGGCTGGCCGGCATGCTGCTGCTGGGGCTGGACTGGCGCATGGCCGCGCTGCTGGGCGCGATCGTCGGCTCCACCGATGCGGCCGCGGTCTTCGCGCTGCTCACCCGCGCCGGCGTCACGCTGAACGAGCGCGTGGCGGCCACGCTGGAGATCGAATCCGGCATGAACGATCCGATGGCGGTGTACCTGACGCTGGCCTTCATCGCGCTGGCTTCGGTGCCCGCACAGGCTGCGCCGGGCCTGCTGCCCGGGCTGGGGCTGGATTTCCTGCAGCAGTTCGGCTGGGGCGCGCTGCTCGGTCTGGTCAGCGGCTGGGGCATGGCGCTGCTGCTCGATCGGGTGGCCGGCCGTGACGCCAGCGGCGGCGTTCTCGCCCTGCTGCTGATGGCCGGCGGCCTGTGCGTGTTTGCCTTCACC
Source organism: Rubrivivax sp. (assembly GCA_016790225.1). The sequence continues at coordinate 16,046 of JAEUOZ010000005.1, read as the reverse complement.
GGCTGGCTGGGCGGATCGGGCTTTCTGGCGGTCTACCTCTTCGGGCTGATCGTGGCCAACCGCGCCGGTGCCGCGGTCAAGCCGGCGTTGGCGGCGATGGACGGTTATGCCTGGCTTTCGCAGGCCGGCATGTTCCTGCTGCTGGGTCTGCTGGTGACGCCCAGCGCGTTGCTGCCCTCCTTGGGGCCGTCGCTGGGCGTGGCCCTGGTGCTGATGCTGGTGGCTCGGCCCGTCTCCGTGGCGCTGTGCCTGTGGCCGATGCGCTTTTCACTGCGCGAGATCGCCTTCATCGCCTGGGTGGGCCTGCGCGGCGCCGTGCCCATCGTGCTGGCGCTGTTTCCGCTGCTGGCCGGGCTGTCGCAGGCGCCGCTGCTGTTCAACGTCGCGTTCGTGGTGGTGCTGGTCTCGCTGCTGCTGCAGGGCTCCACGATCGGCTGGCTCGCGCGCCGCCTGGGCGTGGCCCTGCCGGAAGCCGGCGACGAGAGCGGCCAGCGCGAGGCCTTCGGTGACTTTGCGCTGGATGTCGGCTCGGCCATCGGCCCGCTGGCCTTGTTCTATGGCCTGCCCGAGCCGAGCCGACCCGATCAGCCCCTGGGGGACTGGCTGGCCCAGGAGCTCAAGCGTGCGCCGGTGCCGGGTGACCGCGTGCCCCTGGGCGGCGCCACGTTGGTGGTGCGCGAGATGCAGGGCAGGCGCATCGCAGTCGTGGGCCTGGTCATCGGGCCGGAAAGCAGCTGATCGGCCCTGGCCATGGGCGCCGGCGGACCCGCCCGGAGCCCTTGCCGGCGACGGGTCACTGCGTGGATGACAAGATCACGCATCGTCTGTCGCCGGAGCCTGCTCCATGACCTCTGAACCCTCCTCGGGCGGCCTCTCGCGCCGCGTCTGGCTTGCCTCTGTGGCGGGCGGCGCCTGCCTGGGCCCCAGCTGGGCGGCAGCGCAGTCGGCGGCCTGCCCGGCCTTGCTGCAGCACCGCTTTGCGCGCCTGCAGGACGACAAGCCCCAGGACCTGTGCCAGTACGCGGGCCGGGTGCTGCTGGTGGTGAATACCGCCAGCAAGTGCGGCTTCACGCCCCAGTACGAAGGGCTGGAAGCGCTGCACGCCAGATACAGCGCGCGCGGCCTGGTGGTGATGGGCTTTCCGAGCAACGATTTTGGCGGGCAGGAGCCGGGCACGGAAAAGGAGATCGCCGAGTTCTGCTTCAACACCTATGGCGTGAAGTTCCCGATGTTTGCCAAGACGGTGGTCAAGGGGCGAGAGGCCCATCCGTTCTACCGGGCACTCGGCCAGGCTGCGGGCGACGTGCCGTCCTGGAACTTCCACAAATACCTGATCGATCGCCAGGGCCGCCTGGCCGGCAGCTTCGGCAGCCTGGTGTCGCCGCTGAGTTCGCGCCTGGTGGGCGCGATCGAGAAGGCGCTGGCTGCCTGAAGATTTGCAGCGCGATCCCGCATCGCGGCCTTTTCAGACCCTTGGCGCCTCAGTCTGCCGGCCAGACGTAGGCCTTGGGGATCCTTGGCGCTGCCGTGCTTGGCGGCTCGGCTTCAGCAGCCGGCGCCGATTCGGCCCGTGACTGGTCTGCCGCGGCATCCGCACGGTCGGCCCGCCGGGCCTTGTCTTCGACGCTGCGCCACCAGGGCTCGCGGGCCTCGCGGATGTCCGCCGCCGTGGCGGGCTCGAAGGCTTCGCCCAGGCGCGGCATCAGCAGCCGTGCGCCGAGCGTGGGTGCCTGCGTCAGCAGTACCTCCGCCGGCTGATCCCAATCGTGCAGTGCCAGGCTGAAGCTGCCCCAGTGGATGGGCAGGAAGGCGCCGCCGCCCAGCAGCTGAAGCGCCTTCAGCGCGTTCTCGGGGCCGAGGTGGATGTCGCCCCAGCTGGGATGGAAGGCACCCACCTCCAGCATCACCAGATCGAAAGGCCCGAGCCGCTGCGCGATCTGCGTGTACTGCGGCGTGAGGCCGGTGTCGCCGCTGAAGAAGACGCGGCTGCGCGGGCCGGCCATGACCATCGAAGACCACAGCGTGGCGTTGCGGTCCGTCAGGCTGCGGCCGGAAAAGTGCTGAGAAGGCGCAGCCGTCACCGTGAGCCCGGTGCCCGGCACGGTGTGGCTGTCCCACCAGTCCAGCTCGGTGATGCGCTCGGCGCCCACGCCGAAGGCTTCCAGGTGCGCGCCCACGCCCAGCGAGGTGATGAAGGGCACGGGCGTGCGGGCCAGGGCCTTCACCGTGGGCCAGTCCAGGTGATCGTAGTGATCGTGCGAGATGACCACCGCATCCAGCCGCGGCAACTCGCGCAGCGCGATCGGCACCGGCTGGAAACGCTTGGGGCCGGCCAGCGTGGTGGGTGAAGCGCGCGGGCCCCAGACGGGATCGGTCAGCACGCGCCAGCCGTCGATCTCCAGCAGCACGGTGGAGTGGCCCAGCCAGGTGGCGCGCAAGGGCTGCTGCGCAGGCCGCGACCAGGCCTCGCGCGGATCCACGGCGGGCAGCGGCGCGGCCGGCACGCGGCGCCCCGCGTGACAGATGAAGTCCGACAGCGTCGGCCGCGGTGCGGACGTGTCGCGAAGGCCGGGCAGCGGCGCATGGGCATTGCGGAACATGCCGCTGTCATGCCACAGCGGGCTGGCGCGCAGGCGCTCCAGCCGCAGCCCGGCCGCGCGGGCACCAAAGGCCTTCAGCATGGCCGGCGGCGCGGCGCGCGGGCGAGAGGGCTGACGCGCAAGATCAGCGGCTCAGCTCTCGGCCGTGAAGCCGATGGACTTGACGATCGGCCCCCAGCGGCGGGTATCGGCATCCAGCATGGCGGCCAGTTCGCCCGGGCTGGAGGATTTCGCTTCCAGCCCCATCAGCGCCAGGCCATCGACGGTCTCCTTGTCGGCCAGCGCCGCGCGCAATGCAGTGTTGGCGCGCGCCACCACATCGGCCGCGGCCTTGCCCGGCAGGAAGAAGCCGAACCACTCGCTGAAGGCCATGTCCCTCAGCCCCTGCTCCACCATCGTGGGCGTGCCCGGCGCGAAACGGCTGCGGGTGCTGCCGGTGGCGGCCAGCAGGCGGCACTTGCCCGCGGCCACCTGCTGCGTGAATTCGCCGATGGGCCCGGAGACCGCCTGCAGCTGCCCGCCGACCATTTCCAGGATCGCCGGCTGCGTGCCGCGGTAGGGCACGTGCTTGAGTTCGATCCCGGCACTGCGGCCCAGCAGCACGCCGATGAAGTGCGGCACCGACCCCGCCGCCGGCGAGCCGAAATTGGCCTTGTCCGGGTTGGCCTTGCACCAGGCGAGAAAGTCCGCCAGCGTCTTGACCGATTCCGGCACCGCGGGCCCGACCCCGAATCCGAAGTCGAAGGTGCAGCCCAGCGAGACCGGGCTCAGATCGGCCACGGGGTCGTAAGCCAGCTTCTTGTAGATGTGCGGGTAGACGCCCAGCATGGACATCGGCGTCTGCAGGATCGTGCTGCCATCGGGCGCCATCGTGCGTACGCCCTGGATGGCGATCTGGCCGCCGGCACCGGTGCGGTTTTCCACCACCACGGTCTTGCCGTAGCCCGGCGTCAGCTTGGCCGCCACACGGCGGCAGATCGTGTCCGAGGTGCCGCCGGGCGGGAAGCCGGTGATGATCTTCACGCTCTCGAAGGCAGCCTGCGACCAGGCGGCCGAGCCCAGGCCCGGCAGCGCAAGGGCGGTGGCGGTTTGCAGCAGGCTGCGGCGCGACAGTGTCATGACAAGGCCTCCGAAAAGGGGCAACGGTGTGCCGTGCATGGTGGCACGGGGTTTGGCTTGACCCTACGGGGATTCTCCTGAGCACGCTCGGCGCGCCGATCTGCTCCGGTCCGGCGCGGGCGGGTTTATGCTGCGCGCCGCTGCAGGGTTGCCGCGTCCACAGGCCTTGCGCCAGCGATCGGCAACTCGAATATGCCTCTTGGGGCGGCCTCTGGCCGCAGGGACCCTGGAATGAAGAAGAGAACCTTCCTGCTCGGCGCGGTCATCTTCACCGGCGCGTTAGGCATCGGCTGGTCGCTGCGGGCGCCACGCGGCCGTCTGATGCCCGATGGCGGCCCGCTGGCGGCGCGCGCGGGCGAGACCGTCTTCAACGGCTGGGTGAAGATCACGCAGGATGACCGCGTCATCGTGCAGGTGCCCAAGTCCGAGATGGGGCAGGGCATCCTCACCAGCCTGGCTCTGGTGCTGGCCGATGAGATGGATGCCGACTGGTCCCGCGTCAGCACCGAGCACCCGCCGCTGGATCCGATCTACAACAACCTGGCCACGCTGGTGGACGGGCTGCCCTTCCACCCGGACGACCGCGGCTGGATCAAGCGCAGTGCGGGCTGGATGACGGCCAAGCTCATGCGCGAGATTGGCGTGCAGATGACGGGCGGCTCCTCCAGCATCAAGGACCTGTGGCTGCCCATGCGCGAGGCCGGTGCGACGGCGCGCGCGCTGCTGGTGGGGGCTGCCGCGCGGCGCTGGAAGGTGCCGCAGGACGAGTGCCGCGTCCACGCCGGTGAGGTCAGCCATGCCAACAGCGCTCAGAAGGCCCGCTTCGGCGAACTGGCCGTGGAGGCTGCCGCGCTGCCCCTGCCCGAGCGGGTGACGCTCAAGACGCCGGACCAGTTCAAGCTGATCGGGCGCGAGACGCCGCGCCTGGAGCGGGTGGCCAAGTCGCGCGGCCAGGCCAGCTTCGGCATCGATGTGCGCCTGCCGGGGATGCTCTACGCCAGTGTGCGCATGTGTCCGACGCTGGGCGGTCGCGCGCGCAGCTTCGAAGGCAGCGCCGCGCAGGCGCTGCCGGGTGTGAAGAAGGTGGTGTCCTTCGATGGGCTGCACGGCGGCACGGGCTGCGTGGCGGTGCTGGCGCAGACACCGTGGCAGGCCATGAAGGGTGTGGAGGCGGTGAAGATCGACTGGGACCATGGCCCGGTTGCCGGCTTCGACAGCGCCGAGGCGCTGAACCGCATGGCTCAGGCGCTGCAGCCGGACAGCGGCTTCGGCTACCACGAGGTGGGCGATGTGCAGACGGCTCTGAAGGGCGCGGCACGCACGCTGGAGGCCGAGTACCGTGCGCCCTGGCTGGCGCACATGACGATGGAGCCGATGAACTGCACCGTGCAGATCCGCGAGGGCAAGGCCACGGTCTGGGCGCCCACGCAGGTACCGGGCCTGGCGCGCATGGCGGTGCACCGTGCCACCGGCCTGGACACCTCGGCGATAGATGTCCGCGTGCAACTGCTGGGCGGCGGTTTTGGCCGCCGGCTGGAGGTGGACTTCATTGCCCAGGCGGCCGCCATCGCCCAGCACGGCGAGGGCGCGCCGGTGCAGACCTTCTGGAACCGGGCCGAGGACACGCAGCACGATTTCTACCGCCCGGCGGCGGTGGCACGCTTCAAGGCCGGCTTCGATGCGCAGGGCGCGCTGGTGGCCTGGCACAACGTCTCGATCGGGCAATCCATCGTGCACCAGGTGCTGCGCCGTCTCTTCGGCGCGGCGGGCATGGGCCCGGACAAGACGACGTCTGAAGGCGCCTTCGACCAGGCCTATGAGTGGCCGGCCGCGCGCATCGCTCACGAGATCACCGATCTGCCGGTGCCGGTGGGCTTCTGGCGCGCGGTCGGGCACTCGCACCAGGCCTTCTTCAAGGAAGGCTTCATCGACGAGTGCGCGGCGTCGGCCAAGGCCGATCCGGTCGCCTTCCGTGAAGCGCTGCTGAAGCAGCATCCCCGTCACGCGGCGGTGTTGCGCAAGGCGGCGCAGATGGCGCAGTGGGGCACGCCGCGGCCTGCGGGCCCGGGGGGCGAGCCGCGTGCGGTGGGCGTGGCCTTGCACCAGAGCTTCGGCTCCATCGTGGCGCAGGTGGCTGAAGTCTCGCTGTCCGCCGACAAGCGCATCCGTGTCCACCGTGTCTGGTGCGCGGTGGACTGCGGCACGCCGGTCAACCCCACCGGCATCCGCCAGCAGATGGAAAGCGGCGTGATCTATGGGCTGTCTGCCGCGCTGTTTGGCGGTGTGAGCATCGAAAAGGGCCAGGTCCGCCAGAGCAACTTCCACGACATGCCGGCGCTGCGCTTCGACGAGTCCCCGCAGATCTTCACCGAGATCCTGCCCAGCACCGAACACCCCGAGGGCATGGGCGAGCCCGGCCTGCCGCCGATTGCGCCGGCCGTGGCCAACGCCGTCTTTGCGCTGAACGGGCAGCGCCTGCGCAGCCTGCCGTTGCAGCTGGCTTGAGACGTTCGACATCCCTCCAGGCAGAACCCACCGCCCTCCGCCGCCCTGCAGCGAGACGCTTTGCGATCGACCTTCCCGGATCTGCGCACCAGGACACACGCACCATGACCACGCTCACGCTCAATGGCAAGCCCGTCACTTTCCAGGCCACGCCCGACACCCCGCTGCTGTGGGCGCTGCGCGGTGAGCTGGGCCTCACCGGCACCAAGTTCGGCTGCGGCCTGGCGCTGTGCGGCGCCTGCACCGTGCAGGTGGACGGTGCGCCTACGCGCTCCTGCGTGACGCCGCTGGCCGCCGTGGCCGGCAAGGCCGTCACCACCATCGAAGGCCTCGCCGGGCCGGTGCCCGAGGCGGTGCAGAAGGCCTGGGACGAGGCCGATGTGGTGCAGTGCGGCTACTGTCAGAGCGGCCAGGTGATGGCGGCCTGTGCGCTGCTGCGCGACAAGCCCCAGCCCAGCGATGCCGACATCGATGGCGCGATGAGTGGCAATCTCTGCCGCTGCGGCACCTACCCGCGCATCCGCGTGGCCATCCACGCCGCAGCCAAGACGCTGGCCGGCGGCTGAACGCTGTCCGTGTGGCGCCGCTGACGCGCGGCGGGTGGCCCCGGCGGCGCCCGGGCCTGGGGCTGACCGTGGCCTGGCCTGCAGGCCTCAGATCCGCGCGGGCCGCTTCAGCGTCTTGGCACGGTCCACCGTGTAGACCGTGATGGTCTGCGTCTGCCCCTGGCGGCGGATCAGCAGTTGCACGGGACGTTCGGGCTGACCACCGGCCCACAGCGTCTTCCACAGCACGTCCAGCCCCGTGACCGGCGTGTCGTCGATGCGCAGGATCAGATCTCGCGGCGCGAGCCCGGCCACCTCGGCCGGGCTGTCGTCGTTGACACGCAGCACGCGCACCTCGCCGTCGCGCTCCACGCAGCTGATGCCCAGCCAGGCGCGCGTGCTCGCGGCTGAACTGCCGCGTTGGCGCAGCTCGGCCAGGATGGGGCGCAGCAGTTCCACCGGCACGAACATGTTGCCCGGCGTGGGCGCACCGCCACCGCTGCCGGCATCGGGCACGAACAGGGAGCCCACGCCCAGCAGCTGGCCGTGCGCGTTGAAGAGCGCCGCGCCGCTGTGATCGCGCCGTGGCGGCGTGGTGAACAGCGCGCCCTCGATGTGGTATTCCCAGAAACCCGAAAACGCCCGGCGCGAGACCAGCCGCGCCAGCGTCACCGCGGCGTCGCTGCCGCCACTGGCGATCAGCAGCGGCGTGGCCTCCGCGGTGCCGCCCTCCAGCGGCACCGGATCGATGCCCAGCGGAGCCAGCGCCTTGACAAGCCCGAAACCCGTGGCCAGGTCATAGGCGACGACCTGGGCCGGAATGCGCTGACCGGTATCGTTGACCAGCCAGACGGATTGCGCCTCCAGGATCAGGTAGCCGATGGTCAGCACCAGCCCGTCGGCCCCGATGACGATGCCCGAGCCTTCGCGCTGCGCACCCAGCGTGCGCGAGGAGCGCGCGTCTTCCACGGCCTCGGCCTGCACGCCGATGACGGCGCGCATCACGCGCTGCAGCTGCTGCGCCTGCGCGGCGCTGAGCGCGGGCGGTGAGGCCAGAGCCGCTGCGTCCGGCGGCGAGGTCCCCGTGCCTTGTGCCTGTGCCGCCGGGTGCGCGGCCAGGCCGGCCAGCAAGATCAATGCGGACAGCAGGATCTGCAGGCGCTCGCACAAGGCCCCGGGGTGGCATCTCGATCGCAGGGCTTCAGGGTTCACCGGCCACCTCCGTCGGGCGTGTGTGCAGGATCGAGCCAGATTCAGACGGCGCCAAGGCGTGGCGCAAATCCCGGGCCGAAGACGCAGCTTGGCAGCTCAGCCCGAGCCGCCGAAGACTCTGGCCCGAGATGCGAACTGTCGGGCCGAGTGGGAGACCCTCGGCCCGCCGCGGTCAATGGCCGCTGGAGCGCCCGGCCTCAAACCCCCAGCTTTTGCTGCAGCAGGTCCAGCCGGTCCTGGCCCCAGAAGATTTCGCCGTCGACCACATAGCTGGGCGCACCGAAGACACCCGCGTCCAGCGCGCGCTGCGTATGGGATTCGTACTGCAGGGCGACGGCCGGTTCGCGGGACATCTCCAGCAGGCCGGCATCCAGACCGCATTCGGCCAGGGTCCCGGCGAGGGTGTCGGCATCGGCGATGTTTCGCTCCTCGGCCCAGACCGCTCGCAGCAGCGCGCCGCTCAGCGCCAGGGCCGCGGGCGTGCCGGCCTGGCTGGCGGTGCAGATGATGAGCAACGAGGCGGGCCGCCCGTCCACCGGGAAGTGGGCCGGCTGCAGGTTCAGCGGCACGCCCAGGTGCTGGCTGAAACGGCGCAGTTCGACCAGGCGGTAGGCCTGTCGCTGCGGTGCGCGCTTGGGCAGCGGCAGGCCGCCGCTGGCCGGAAAGATCACGCCGTAATCGACCGGCATCACCTCGACCGTTGCGCCAGCCGCTTCGGCGATCTGCACGAAGCGTGCGTGGCCGAGGTAGGTCCAGGGCGAAACGGGGGTGAAGCAATACTGGATGGTCGTCATGCGAGGGGCTCCGTGCGGGAGTGGAAGAAAGCCGTCATGGACGCACGCCGGGTGCGTCCAGGCTCAGGCCGGCGGCGCGATGGCGCAGAAAGAGCTCCAGCGCCACCCACTCGGGCGCGCCGGGCGCAAAGGGCTGGGCCCGGATGCCGCTGAGGCAGCCGCGCAGCCGCCGCTCCAGCGTGCCCAGTGTCTGCCACTCCAGGCGGTAGACCGGGTAGCCCGTGGGGTGCGCCTGCGGGATCGTGCTGCCGGCCAGGCGGCGACCCGCCAGCCGATCGTGGCAATCGGCGCAGGACAGATCCAGCTGTCCCAGGCGCCGATGCCAGAGAAGGCGCCCCTGCTCGACGCCGGCTGCCAGGCGCGGGTCGTCCGGTGGCTGGATCGGCAGGCCGCGCGCCAGGAAGGCCAGATGGCTCAGATCGGCGAGCACGGCGTCTTCGTCAGGGCCGCTGCCCGCGGGCATCAGGCGCTGGCGGTGGCAGTGGCGGACGCGATCTTCCAAGCGCAAGGGCCGTCCGGACTGCGCGTCAAACGCCGGGTGGCGCGTGGCCGCGTCGCGCAGCCCCGCTTCGGCGTGGCAGCCGGCACAGTGCAGCGCGAAGCGGCGGCGACCTTCCGCCACCCACAGAAAGGCCGGGTTCTGTGCGTCATCGTCCTGCAGCGCCTGCGTGGCGCGCGACATGAAGTGATAGCCGGAGCGCCGAGGGTCTGTTTGCGTCTGCCCTGCCGGCTCGGGCCGTGGCTGCGCGCAGCCGGCGCCCAGCAGCACGCCAATCAAGGCGGCCAGTACCGCCATCTTCAGCCCCGGTCGCCGTGCGCGGACCAGCGGTCGACCGGCGATCAGGGCCACGGTCTCAGTCTCAGTCTCAGCCTCATATCCCGAGCCCCCTGTCGGCGGCCTCAGGTGGCTGCGATGCGCACATGTTCTTCGTGCGCCAGGCCCCGGTCGCCGCTGAAGCGCACGCTCAGCGTGCCGCTGCCCGGCAGGCGCAGCCAGAAGGCGACGGTCGGGTTGGCGGCGATGGCGGCGTGCAGCTCGGCGCTGAAGAAGAGCTCGCCGTCGAAGCGGGCCTCGATGCGCCGCAGCAGATCGCGCGGCAGCATCTGGCCGTCGCTGCCGCGCCGGTAGCCGGTCTCCATGGCATGGGCCGCGGTCGCGCGCAGCTCGACCAGGCTGCCCGCCGGCGCGCTGGCCGGCGCATGGAGCAGGACGCGCAGGCTCAAGGCACCGCCCTTCGCGTGGGGCGCTGCCGGATTCGCGCCTGGACGCGGCCCGGCGCGCCGAGCGGACGCCGCCCTTGCGCGGCGCGCTTCGGCAAGGAAGCGAGGGACGGCTCTGCCATGCACATCAAGGCTAACCCTCCACACAAGCTGCGAGCGTGACAACGACCTCGGCCCCGCTCATCCACCAGCGGCCGTCGCCGGTCTCGGCCAGGGCCCACAGCGTCTGCGAGGTCGCCAGCCGGATGCGCGTGGCCACACGCGCCCGGCCGCTGAGCCGGCTGAGCTGGAAGACCGCCACCTCGGGCTGCGGGTTGCGCTCGGTCAGCAGCGCCAGCCGACGCACGTGATCGGCCTCGGTCATCGGGCTGTCCAGCCACAGCAGCACGGGCACGGCGTTGCCGTTTTCCACCAGCGGCGAGATCTCCAGCTGCACGCGCCCGTGCTGCGGCACGGCGCCGCCGGTCAGCTGTTGCAGGGCAGCCTCGAAGGCGGGCGAAGCTGCGGCGCCGGCTGGCTGCACGCGCAGCAGGCCCGTGCAAGCTGCCGCCAGGCCGGCGCCCAGCAGTTGGCGGCGCGTGCGAGCCGGCGCAGATCTGGGCTGCGGCGTCACTGCAGCGTCCTCAGGAAGGCCACCACGTCCTCCACCTGTTGCGGCGTGAGCAGGCTGCGCCCCTGCCAGGCCGGGGCCACACGCTGCAGGCCCTCGGTCCGCAGGTAGGCGGGCATGGGGCTTTGCGGGTTCAGTCGCCGGGCATCGGCCACGCGCAGGCGCAACTGCGCCTCGGTGAAGCGGCCGCCGACCCCGGCCAGGCTCGCGGCCACGTTGCCGGGCGTGCGCTCATCCGCAAAGAGTTCGGCCGGGCCGGCATGGCACAGCAGGCACATGCCCTGCGAGCGGCTGCCGACGATCTCGCGCCCGCGCTGCACATCGCCGGGCTGCGCCGTCAGTGCCGCGGGCAGGCCGTCACCCACGACGGCCGAGCCCGTTGCGCCCAGCACGGCCGCTGCCGCCAGGCTGATCACGAGCATGGCGTCTGCCCACGGTGAAGGCCGTGCAGCCGCGTCACGTCTGTACCGGCGTGAGCTTGCGTATCGGGCCTCAAGACCGCGTCATGCCTTCAGGCTGTGCTGGCTCAGCGGCAGCGTGCGGATGCGCTTGCCGGTCGCGGCAAAGATCGCATTCAGCACCGCGGGCGCGGCCACGGCGATGGTGGGCTCGCCCACGCCGCCCCAGAAGCCGCCACTGGGCACCAGCACCGTTTCCACGCGCGGCATCTCGGCCAGCTTCATCATCGGGTAGGTATCGAAGTTCTTCTGTTCGATGGCACCGTCCTTCACCGTGCAGGCGCCGTACAGCATGGCGGTCAGGCCATAGACGAAGCTGCCCTCAACCTGAGCCTCCACCTGCTGCGGGTTGACCACGTGCCCCGGATCGGTGGCGGCCACGATGCGGTGCACCTGGAGCACCCCTTCGCGGCTGACCGAGACCTCGGCGACTGCCGCCACGTAACTGCCGAAACCATGCGTCTGGGCCAGGCCACGGAAGACCTTCTGCCCCTTGACGTCGGGCGCCGGCGTGCCCCAGCCGGCCTTCGCGCAGGCGGCTTCCAGCACGGCCAGGTGCCGCGGGTGGTTCTGCATGAGCTCGCGCCGCAGCACCAGCGGATCCTTGCCCGTGGCGTGCGCCACCTCGTCGAGAAAGCACTCCAGGTAGACCGCGTTCTGGTTCAGGTTGACGCCGCGCCAGAAGCCGGGCGGCACGTGCGGGTTGCGCATCGCGTGGTCGATCAGCAGGTGCGGCACCGCATAGCCGATGGCCGCCTCGCCGCCGCCGTTGTTCAAGCCCTGGAAGACGACAGGATCGCGCCCGTCGCGCACGTTCTGCGGAAAGATGCCCGCCAGGATGCTCTGGCCCGAGATGCGCATGTGCAGCGCCTGCAGCTTGCCCTGGGCATCCAGGCCCGCGCTCAGCCGGCACTGCGTGACCGGGTGGTACAGGCCGTGTGTCATGTCCTCCTCACGCGACCACAGCAGCTTGACGGGCACGCCGGGCAGCTCGCGCGCGATGGCCACGGCCTGGCGCACCCAGTCGTGCACCGCGCCGCGCCGGCCGAAGCCGCCGCCCAGATGGATCTTGTAGACCTCGCACTGCGCGGCCGGCAGGCCGGCGGCTTCGGCGGTGGCGGCCAGCGCCGCCTCGCCGTTCTGCGTGGGCGTCCAGACCTCGCAGCGCTCGGGGGTCCAGCGCGCCGTGGCGTTCATCGGCTCCATCGTGGCGTGGTTCTGGTGCGGGTAGGCGTAGACCGCGTCGATGCGCCGCGCCGCGCTGGCCAGGGCTTCGCGCACGTTGCCGTTGCTGTTGCCCACGGCCGCCTGCTCGGCCCGCAGGCCTTCGGCGATCATCGCGTCGATCGCCGGCTGCTGGGCTGCCGCGTGAGGGCCGAGGTCCCAGTCCACAGGCAGGGCCGTGAGCGCCTTGTTCGCGCGCCACCAGGTATCGGCCACCACGGCGACGGCGTTGTCACCCACCCGCACGATCTTCTTCACGCCGGGCATCCCGCTCACGCGCGCGGCGTCGAAGCCGCGCAGCTTGCCGCCGAACACCGGGCAGGCACGGATCGAGGCGTGCAGCATCCCGGGCAGGCTGAGATCGGCGCCGTAGATCTGGCGGCCGTTGGTCTTGTCCACCGTGTCCAGGCGCGCCAGGCTGCGGCCGGCCAGCTTCCAGCTGCGCGGATCCTTCAGAGGCGGGTTATCCGGCGGCGTCAGCCGTGCGGCGTCCTGCGCCACGGCGCCGTAGCTCAGCCGCCGGTTGCTGGCGGCGTGGCTGATCAGGCCGTTGGCCACGCTGCACTCGGCGGCGGGCACGTTCCAGCGCTGCGCGGCCGCCTGCACCAGCATCAGCCGTGCTGCGGCGCCGCCCTTGCGCACGTAATCCTGGGATTCGCGGATGCCGCGGCTGCCGCCGGTGGAGAAGTTGCCCCAGACGCGCTTGCGCGCCAGATTCTGGCCCGGCGTGGGGTATTCGGTGCTCACGCGCGACCAGTCGCATTCCAGCTCTTCGGCCACCAGCTGGGCCAGGCCGGTCAGCGTGCCCTGTCCCATCTCGCTGCGCGCGATGCGGATGATCACGCGCTCATCGGGCTGCACCACCACCCAGGCGTTGATTTCGGCCGTTTGACCCTGCGCCGGCGCGCCGGTGGAAAAGCCCAGCACCAGCGCGCCGCCCGCGCCCGTGGCCGCCGTGGCCAGGAAGCCGCGGCGCGTGAGACCCAGGCCCGGCGCGGCGCCGGCTTCAGCGTCCGCGGGCATCCAGCGTTCCAGGGGCGTATCCATCAGGCGCTCCTCGTGGGCAGGTGGACGATCTCGCTGGCGGCGCTGGCCGGCAGCCCGGCAGCCTGGCGGATGCCGGCCTTGACGCGGTTGTAGGTGCCGCAGCGGCAGATGTTGGTGATCGCGGCATCGATGTCGGCATCGCTCGGCCTGGGCTTGTCCTTCAGCAACGCCGCCGCGGCCATCAGCATGCCGCTCTGGCAGTAGCCGCACTGCGGCACGTCCAGCTGCTGCCAGGCCTTCTGCAGCGCGTGGCTGCCGTTGGGCGAGAGGCCCTCGATCGTGGTGATCTTCTGCGCTGGCTGCAGCGCCGAGACCGGCATCGCGCAGCTGCGCACCGCGGTGCCGTCGATGTGCACCGTGCACGAGCCGCACTGGGCGATGCCGCAGCCGTATTTGGTGCCGGTGAGGCCGAGGTGCTCGCGCAGCACCCACAGCAACGGTGTGTCGGGTTCGGCCTCGTGCGTGTGCACGCGGCCGTTGACGTTCAGCTGGGCCATCGTGGGTCTCCTCGGGTCGGTGGAATCGGGCATCGGGAACCGGAAGGGGCCGGATGATGCAGCCGAACGGCGCCCACTGCCAGCGGGGGCAAATTTCCAACGGAGGTCGATCGGGATTGACGCCGGCGGCGGCGGGGCGCTCTACTGCGGCGCTCACCCCGCTTCACCCGACCCACCCGCAGGAGGACCGAACATGGGCCGCAATGTCAGCTTCAACCGCCCCGACGGCACTGCCGTCAACGGCTACCTGGCCGAGCCGGCGCAGGTCGCCGGGGCCCCGGCATTGGTGGTGATCCAGGAGTGGTGGGGCCTGAACGACCAGATCCGCGGCGTGGCCGACCGCTTCGCGCAGCAGGGCTATCGTGCGCTCGTGCCCGACCTCTACCGCGGCAAGAGCACGATCGACGCCGAAGAGGCCCACCACCTGATGACGAACCTGAACTTCGGCGATGCCGCCGGCCAGGACGTGCGCGGCGCCGTGCAGTATCTGAAGGGCGGCGGCTCGGCCAAGTGCGGCGTCACCGGGTTTTGCATGGGCGGCGCGCTCACGCTGCTGTCGGCGGTCCACGTGCCCGAGCTCGATGCCGGCGTCACCTGGTACGGCTACCCGCCGCTGGAGTATGTGGACGCGGCGCGCATCAAGGCGCCGCTGATGGGCCACTGGGCGACGCGCGACGCGCCGTTCCCGATCGCCGGGGTCGACGCGCTGGAGGCCAAGCTCAAGGCGGCCGGCGTGGCATTCGAGTTCTTCCGCTACGACGCCCAGCACGCCTTCTTCAACGAGACCCAGGTCGGCGAGAAGCGGCTGCTGCCGGTGATCGAATACGACCCTGGTGCGGCGCAGCTCGCCTGGTCGCGCACCTTGCAGTTCTTCGGCCGCCATCTGCGCTGACGGCCGCGGCCGTGGTGCGGCCGCGGCCACCGCAACGAACCGTTGAATGGGCCGCACTCCGGCCAGCGGAGGATGCGGCCCGGCGCCGCGCCGCGGCATCATTCGCTTCCGAAGATCCGAGCCCCCAGAGCTGCCGATCCATGATGTTGCGAAACCTGCCCCTTTCGTCTTCGCCCCCGCCCTCGCCCCGGCCCGGCTCGCGGTCGTCTTGCCGGCCGTGCACGCGGCGCGTGCTGGCGGCCGCACTGCTGGCGACGCTGGCCGCGGCGGCCACTTCGGCGCAGGCCCAGCGCCCGGTGTCGGAGGCCAGCGTCGAGGCCTTGGTTGCGGCGCTGGCGGGGCCGGCCGGCGGGGCGCCGGCAACGCGGTCGTTTCGGCGCACCCCGTTGCCGGATGCCGGCAGCCACCTGTGCGCTGAAGCGGCCCGACCGGCCAGTGCCGGGGGACCCGCCGGCCGCAGCGCCGGGCCGGCCACCCGCACGCTGGAAGTGGTGCCCTATGCCGGCGATACCACGCCGGGCATCCATCTCAGCGTGCAGTTCGCCACCGGTTCGGACAAGCTGGCCGCGCGCGACGCGGCGCTGCTGGACAACGTGGCCCAGGCCCTCAAGACCAAGGAACTGGCGAGCGACAGTTTCGCCATCGCCGGCCATACCGACAGCACCGGCGATGCCCGCATCAACCTCGAACTGTCCTGCGCCCGGGCGCTGGCGGTGCGCCGCTATCTGGTCGGCCGCGGCGTGGCCGAAGAGCGGCTCAGCGCCTACGGTTTCGGCAGCGCGCGGCCGCTGGCCGGCGAAGAGGCCGCGCTGGCCGCCAACCGGCGCGTCGAACTGCGCAAGGCGCCGCAGTGATGCCCTGCACGGCGGCACCGGTTGGATGCCGGGCGCCGCATTGAGCCCGTGCGTCGGTTCGAGTAACGTCCCCGTGATGTTCGCCTGAGGCCATGAAGACCCCCCTGCACCCGCACTCTCACCGACAAGCCGCTGCCGAGCCCGCCGCGCGCCGCCCGGCGCGCATGCTGCTGGCGCTGGCCGTGGCGGCCGCCTGCATCACCCTGGAAGCCCAGGCCGCCCGCCTGGCCCTGGTGGTGGGCAACGACAACTACGCCAACGTCACCAAGCTGCGCAATGCGCGCAACGACGCCAATGCGATCGCGCGCGAGCTGGAGCGCGCCGGATTCAGGGTGACGAAGGCCCTGGATGCCTCGCGCGAGTCGATGAACGATGCGCTGGACACGTTTCTGCGCCGCGTCGACAAGGGTGACGAGGTGGTGTTCTTCTTCTCGGGCCATGGTTCGCAGCCGCCCAAGTCCGGGCCGT
>JAEUOZ010000062.1 GCA_016790225.1 Rubrivivax sp. | reverse complement strand
ACGTCAAGCGTAACGGCGCGCCGTCCCCACCGCACCAATCCCCTCACGCAATCCGGGTTACCATTGGCGCCCCGGGTTACGCGTCGGTGCCGCACAGCACCCGCATATGGAACTAGCGATACTCTTCGCCCTCATCCTCCTCAACGGCGTGTTCGCGATGTCGGAGATCGCGCTGGTGGCAGCCCGCAAGGCCAGGCTGCAGAAGATGATCGATGAGGGCGACCGGCGGGCGCAAGCCGCCGCCACCCTGGGTGCGGACCCGACGCGGTTCCTCTCCACCATCCAGATCGGCATCACGTCGATCGGCGTGCTCAACGGCATCGTCGGCGAGGCGGCATTCGCCGAGCCGCTGGCGGCCTGGTTGCAGGCCAGTGTCGCCATCCAGGAGGGCGCCGCGCGCATCAGCGCCACGGCGCTGGTGGTGGTGATCATCACCTTCCTCACCATCATCTTCGGCGAGCTGGTGCCCAAGCGCCTGGGCCAGCTCTTTCCCGAAGCCGTGGCCCGGCTGGTGGCTCCGCCCATGAACTGGCTGTCCACGGCGACACGGCCATTTGTGGCCCTGCTGGGCGCCTGCACGGGCGCCGTGCTGCGGCTGATGGGCATCCGCGAGACCGGCGCCCGCGCGGTGACCGAAGAAGAGATCGCCGCGCAGCTGGAAGAAGGCCTGGACGCCGGCGTCATCGAGGCGCAGGAACACCAGATGGTGCGCAACGTCTTCCGCCTGGATGATCGGCAGATCGGCTCGATGATGATCCCGCGCGCCGAGATCGCCTGGCTCGATGCGGCGGCGCCGGTGGACGAGATCATCGCCACGCTGTCCGAGCACGGGCACTCGCGTTACCCGGTCTGCCGCAGCAGCCTGGACGATGTCATCGGCGTGCTGCCGGTGCAGCGCCTGGTGCCGGCGCTGGCAGCACGCGCCCCCTTCGATCTGACCGCGCACCTGGTGCCGCCGGTCTTCGTGCCCGAGACGCTGTCGGGCATGGAGCTGCTGGAGCACCTGCGCGGCGCCGGCACCGAGCTGGTCTTCGTGGTGGACGAATATGGCGCCGTGCAGGGCGTGATCACCGAGCGTGACGTGCTGGAGGCCATCACCGGCGAATTCAGCAGCCCCGCCGCCGAGGACGCCTGGGCCGTGCGGCGCGAGGACGGCAGCTGGCTGATGGACGGCCTGATCCCCGTGCCCGAGCTGAAGGACCGCCTGGAGCTCAAGGATCTGCCTGAGGAAGACCGGGGCCGCTACAACACGCTGGCCGGCATGATCCTGCTGCTTCTGGGGCGGCTGCCGGCCACCGCCGATGTGGTCGAATGGCACCCGTGGCGCTTCGAGGTGGTGGATCTGGATGGCCGGCGCATCGACAAGGTGCTGGTGACCCGGCTGGCCACCCCGCCCGAAGACTGATGGAGTGCAAGAGCCGTGATCAATCCGAACCTGTTCATCCAGCCCGTGGCCGTCGACAGCGTGCAGCACCGTGGCCTGCGCCTGTCCGGCCCCGTGGCCGACTGGTCCGTGACCGCCAACCTCAACGCGATCTTTCTGGCTTCGGTGGAGTTCGGCGACGCCTGCTGCGAATACCCGATCGTCTTCATCGATGCCGGCAAGGACGAGGCCAGCGGCAAGATGCTGGTGGCGCCGATCGCGGTGCTGGGCATCACCGACAAGTCCAACCTCTTTGTCGAAGCCGGCCGCTGGCGCGCGCAGTACGTGCCGGCCCTGTTGCGCGCCTACCCCTTCGGCATCGCGCGGCAGGATGAATCACGCGTGCTGGTGGTGATCGATCAGAACTACGCCGGCTGGTCACAGACCGAAGGCCAGGCGCTGTTCGACGAACAGGGTCAGCCCAGCGAACTGCTCACCGGCATGCGCGATCAGCTGGAAAAGGTGGAGACCGAGATCCAGCGCACGCGGCTCTTCGGCAGCGTGCTGGTGGAAGCCGATCTGCTGCAGCCCATGCGCTTTGACGCGACCTTGCCCGATGGCAAGACGCTGGCCGTGGAAGGCTTTCTCACCGTCGATGAAAAGCGCTTCGCCGATTTGCCGGACGCCACGCTCACGGCCTTCCACCGCAATGGCGTGCTGGGGCTGATCCATGCCCACCAGATCTCGCTGCGGCACATGCGGCGCCTGGTCGAATGGCACGCAGCCCGGCTGAACCAGGCCGGTGCTGCAACGGCCAGCCCCTGAGCGCACCCCAGAGGACCGCCAGAGTCCATCTTCAGGAGACCAGAGCATGAGCGTGCCCACCAAGGCCTTTGCCAGCCAGGCCGATCTCGAAGAGAAGCGCGTGAGCTTCACGCGCCTGTCGGACCACGCCTACGCCTACACGGCCGAGGGCGACCCGAATACCGGCATCGTGATCGGCGACGACGCGGTGATGGTCATCGATACCCAGGCCACGCCGGTGATGGCGCAGGACGTCATCCGCCGCATCCGCGAGGTGACCGACAAGCCCATCAAGTACGTGGTGCTGAGCCACTACCACGCGGTGCGCGTGCTGGGTGCCAGCGCCTACCAGCCCGAACACATCCTGGCCAGCGAAGACACGCTGAGCCTCATCCAGGAGCGCGGCGAGCAGGACAAGGCCAGCGAGATCGGCCGCTTCCCCAGGCTCTTCCGTGCCGTTGAAAGCGTGCCTCCCGGCTTGACCTGGCCCACCATGACCTTCAGCGGCCGGCTGCGCCTGTGGCTGGGGCAGCTGGAGGTGCAGCTGATCCAGCTGGGCCGCGGCCACACCAAGGGCGACACAGTGGTCTGGCTGCCGCAGGAGCGCATCCTCTTCAGCGGCGATCTGGTGGAGTTCGACGCCACACCCTACGCGGGCGATGCCTACTTCAGCGACTGGCCGCAGACGCTGGACAACATCGCCGCGCTGAAGCCGGCGCAGCTGGTGCCCGGGCGCGGTGCCGCGCTGTGCACCGAAGCCGAGGTCGCGGCGGGGCTGCAGGGTACGCGCGCCTTCATCAGCGATGTCTTTGCCGCCGTCAAGGCCGGCGCCGCGGCGGGCCGCGACCTGAAGACCGTCTACCAGGAGACCATGGCCGCGGTGCGCCCGAAATACGGCCACTGGGTCATCTTCGACCACTGCATGCCCTTCGATGTGACGCGGGCCTACGATGAGGCCACCCAGTACCGCGATCCGCGCATCTGGACAGCAGAGCGCGACATCGAGATGTGGAAGGCCCTGGAGACCTGAGCGCCTGAGAGCACGCAGGCCGGGCAGCTGTCCGGCCCGCGCGGCTGGCCAGCGGCGGGCCGGCGCCGCCGATGCCTGGAGGAGCGAGCCATGCTGAGCACCTATGCGTATCCGCGTTATGCCTACCGCCCCGCGCCGGCGGCGGAGCACAGCGGCCTGCGGCGCGTGCCGCTGATCGTGGTGGGTGCGGGCCCGGTCGGGCTGGCTGCGGCCATCGATGCGGCGCAGCTGGGCATGCCGGTGATCCTGCTGGACGAGGACAATACGGTGAGCATCGGCTCGCGCGGCCTGTGCTACGCCAAGCGCGCGCTGGAAGTGCTGGATCGCCTGGGCGTGGGCCAGCCGGTGGTGGACAAGGGCGTCACCTGGAACGTGGGCCGCACCTTCCACCGCGATACCGAAGTCTTCAGCTTCAACCTGCTGCCCGAACCCGGCCACCGCCGCCCCGGCATGGTGAACCTGCAGCAGTACTGGCTGGAGCAGTACCTCGTGGAGCGGGCGCAGCAGCTCCCATCGATTGATCTGCGCTGGCTGCACAAGGTGGTGGGCCTGAGCCAGGACGATGGCTGCGTCACGGTCGAGGTGGAGACGGCCGACGGCCCCTACCGCCTGCAGTGTGATCACCTGATCGTGGCCGACGGTGCGCGCAGCCCGCTGCGCCGCCAGATGGGACTGGAGATCGAGGGCAAGGTCTTCCAGGATCGTTTCCTGATCGCTGACGTGGTGCTGGATGGCGAGCTCTTCGCGCAGGACAGGACCGAGCGCTGGTTCTGGTTCGATCCGCCCTTCCACAGCGGCCAGAGCGTGCTGCTGCACCGCGAGGCCGATCAGGTCTGGCGCATCGACTTCCAGCTCGGCTGGGCGGCCGATCCCGAGGCCGAGAAGCAGCCCGAGCGCGTGAAGCCGCGCATCCGCGCGCTGCTGGACAGCCAGGGCTTCCAGCACATCGGCTTCGAGCTGGAATGGGTGAGCGTCTACACCTTCCAGTGCCGCCGCATGAAGGACTTTCGCGCCGGGCGCGTCTTCTTTGCCGGCGATGCGGCGCACCAGGTCTCGCCCTTCGGCGCACGGGGCGCCAACTCCGGACTTCAGGATACGGACAACCTGCTGTGGAAGCTCAAGCTGGTGCAGGACGGTCTGGCGCCCGATCGCCTGCTGGACAGCTACAGCGCCGAGCGCGCGGCGGCAGCGGACGAGAACATCATGAATTCCACGCGCTCGACGGATTTCATCACCCCCAAGAGCCGGGCCTCGCAGCTGCTGCGCCAGGCGGTGCTCTCGCTGGCGCGGCAGGTGCCGGGCGGGCGGGCGCTGGTGAACTCCGGGCGCCTGTCGGTGCCCTCGATCTACGAAGCCTCGCCGCTGAACACGCCGGACACCGATGAGTTCAAGGGTTGGATGGTTCCGGGTGCCCCGATGGACGATGCGCCGGTGCGGCCCGCCGGCCCTGCGTCCGGGGCCGGGCAGGCCGAAGCGGGCGACGCAGGCGTTCGGCCGCTTCAGAACGGCTGGCTGCTGGATCATGCCGGCAACCGCTTCGTGCTGATGCTGTTCTGCGAGAGCGGGCCCTCCCCCGCCCAGCAGGCGATGCTGCGGCGTCTGGCGGCGGGCCGCATTCCGGTGGACAGCCTGTGCATCGTGCCGGCCGGCGCCAGGGTGTCCGACGGCTGGGAAGGGACGGTGCTGGAAGACACTGAAGGTCTGGTGCAGCAGCGTTACGATCTTGAGTTCGGCAGCGGGGTGCTGCTGCGTCCGGATCAGCACGTGGCCGCGCGTTGGCGCGTGCCGGATGACGCAGCCGTCACAGCCGCGCTGGGCCGGGCCACGGCGCAGGGCGGATGACGCGTCGCGGCGCAGGCCGCGACCGCAGGACGCCTGGGCCGCCGGGCAGCCCGCAGCCGGGTGAACCTTCGGCGCCGCGGGCGCCAGGGGGTCAGCGTGTCAGGTGGTCAGGGAGGGCCGGGTCCACAGGGGCACCCGGTGGAAGCAGTTTGCACAAGGGGGAGACCGCAGGTGGAACACCTCAATATCCAGCCGCACTTCGGCACGCCGGGCGTGCGCAGCCGCTACGGCTACAGCCCGGGCGATGATTTCTACGAGATGCTGATTGCCGCGCACCAGGGCCTCAGCGATGAGGCCAGCGAGCTGCTCAACGCGCGCCTGGTGCTGCTGCTGGCCAACCATGTCGGCGATCTGCGCGTGCTGAAGGAAGCGCTGGATCTGGCCCGCCAGGGTGTGGGCGCCGGTGGCGACGGTGGTGTGGGCAGCGGGGCGGAAGGGCAGCATGCGGGGTCCTGATTCCACGCACGATCCCTCGCTGCGCAGCTGGGTCGAATCGGCCAACGAGGCGGGCACCGACTTTCCGATCCAGAACCTGCCTTTCGGCCGTTTTCGCACGCACGGCAGCGAGCCCTGGCGCATTGGCGTGGCCATCGGCGATCAGGTGCTCGATCTCAAGCTCGCCGCTGAACTCTGCCCCTGGCCTTCGCGCGTCTCGGTCTGGCTGGAGCCCCTGGCGGCGGGTGATCTGAACGCCTTCATGGCCCTGGGCGCGCGGCCGCGGCGGGCCTTGCGCGCGGCGCTGTCGGCGGCGCTGGCGGAACACAGCGACCAGGGCCCCTTCCTGGAGCTGTGCCTGGTGCCGCAGGCCCAGGCGCAGATGGCACTGCCCTGCACGATCGGCGACTACACCGACTTCTTTGCCGGTGTGCACCATGCCACCACGGTGGGCAAGCTCTTCCGGCCCGACACCCCGCTGCTGCCCAACTACCACTGGGTGCCCATCGGCTATCACGGCCGTGCGTCGTCCTTGCGCGTCAGCGGTGGCCCGGTGCGGCGGCCCAATGGCCAGTACAAGCTGCCGGAGCAGGAGGTGCCGGTCTTCGGGCCGAGCCGTCGGCTCGATTACGAGCTGGAGCTGGGCATCCTGGTGGGCGTGGGCAACGAGCTGGGCGAGCCCAAGACCATGGCGCAGGCCGAGGAAGACTGGTTCGGCCTGGTGCTGATGAACGACTGGTCGGCGCGCGACGTGCAGGCCTGGGAATACCAGCCGCTGGGGCCCTTCCTGGCCAAGAGCTTTGCCACCACGCTCTCGCCCTGGGTGGTCACGCGCGAGGCGCTGGAGCCCTTTCGCGTGCCTTTCGCGCGCGATGCGGCCCTGCCGCAGCCCTTGCCCTACCTGGATTCCCAGGACAACCGCGAAGGCGGCCATGTGGACATGCACCTGGAGGTGCTGCTGCAGAGCACGGCCATGCGAGACCGCGGCCAGGATCCGGTGCGCTTGTCGCACAGCAACTTCAAGGACGCGCACTGGACGATCGCGCAACTGCTGGCGCACCACACGGTCAACGGCTGCAACCTGCAGCCGGGCGATCTGCTGGGCACGGGCACCCTGTCCGGCGCGCGGCCGGAGCAGGGCGGCTCGCTGCTGGAGCTCAGCGCCGGCGGCTGGCAGCCGCTGATCCTGCCGGGCGGCGAGACGCGCAGCTTCCTGCTGGACGGCGACCGCGTCATCCTGCGCGGCTGGTGCGAGCGCAAGGGCGCACGGCGCATCGGCCTGGGCAGCTGCGTGGGCACCGTGGAAGGCGCGATCCCCTGGCCGCCCACTGGGGGCGTCTGAGCGGCGCCCCGGGTCTCAGCGCTTCACATGCCCTCAGGGCCAGGGCAGCATGCCGTGGCCCAACAGCCAGAGCCAGGCGCTGAGCGTCATGAAGGACGCGACCGTGGTACCCAGCAGCGCCGCCGCGCAGGGGCCTTCCAGGCCGTACTTCTGCGCCAGGATCGGATAGATGCCCAGCATGGGCATCGCGGCCATCACCACGGCCAGCGTGCGCAGCTCCGGCGTGGTGGCCGGCACGAGCCAGAGCGCCGCATACACGGCCATCGGGTGCGCGATCAGCTTGCCCAGCGCCACGCGGCTGACGTCGCCCACCAGGCCGCGGGTGGACAGGCCGCTGAGCGTGCCGCCCACGACGAACAGCGCGACCGCGGTGGAGGCCAGCGCCATCATGTCGATGGTCTTCCACAGCGGCGCAGGCAGCGGCACTTCGATCCAGGCCACGCCGAAGCCCAGCACGATCGCCAGCACCATGGGGTTGCGGCGCAGGCCGGCCAGCGTCTGGCCCAGCACCTGCCACCAGCGCCGGCCGCTGCCGTCAGCCGATTCCGCGAGCGTCAGCACCAGCGGCAGCATCAGCAGGTTTTCCACGAGCATGTTCAGCGCCAGCGCGACACCGGCCACGGGCCCGAGGAACTGCAGCGCGATCGGATAGCCGATGTAGCCGGTGTTGGAGAAGCTCGATCCCATGCCCTTCATCGCGGCCACCGCCGCGGGCTTGCCCAGGGTCCAGCGCGAGTAGAGGAACACGGCCGAGAAGACGGCCAGCGAGCCCAGCGCCACGGCCAGCAGGTAGCCGGCGTCCAGCACCTCGTGCAGGGGCCGGCTGGCCAGGGCCTTGAACAGCAGCGCGGGCAAGGCGAACTGCACGACAAAGCGCCCCAGCACGCGCAGATCGGCCTTGTCGAAGAAGCCGTGCCGCACGGCCAGCCAGCCCAGCAGGACGATCAGGTAGATCGGGGTGGTGATGGCCAGGATGTGGAGCACGGCGTCCCAGGTCAGGCTCAGGGGGCGGGCGAGCCTCGCAGACCGGGCAGCCCCCAGGCCCGGATTGTGGGGTGCCCGCGATGCGGGCCCGGCGCGCCGGTGCTACGCTGGCAGGTCGATTCCCATCCGTTGAAGAAGAGAAGACCCATGCCCGGACTGCTGCCCCAGGTCGATCCCGATGGCCTGCTCGAGTACTCGGTGGTGTATACCGACCGAGCCCTCAACCACATGTCCCAGCGCTTCCAGGGGGTGATGCGGGACATCTCGCGCGTGCTCAAGCAGGTCTACGGCGCGCGCTCGGCGATCGTCGTGCCGGGCAGCGGCAGCTATGGCATGGAAGCGGTGGCGCGGCAGTTTGCCGGCAACCAGCGCGTGCTGGTCATCCGCAACGGCTGGTTCAGCTACCGCTGGACGCAGATCTTCGAGATGGGCCGTATTCCCGCGGCCGAGACCGTGCTCAAGGCGCGTCCGGCCGGCCCCGGCCGCCAGCCGCCCTGGGTGCCCGCGCCGATCGACGAGGTGGTGGCCACGATCCGCGAGCAGCGGCCCGCGGTGGTGTTTGCGCCGCATGTGGAGACCTCCGCCGGCATGCTGCTGCCCGATGACTACCTCCAGGCCGTGGCCGAGGCTGTGCATGAGGTGGGTGGTTTGTTCGTGCTGGACTGCATCGCCTCCGGCGCGCTCTGGGTCGATCTGCAGGCCACGGGCGTGGATGTGCTGGTGAGCGCACCGCAGAAGGGCTGGAGCGGATCGCCCTGCTGCGCCTTCGTGATGCTGAGCGAGCGCGCCCGCGCCGCCATCGACGGCACGAGCAGTTCCAGCTTTGCCTGCGATCTGAAGAAGTGGCTGCAGGTGATGGAGACCTACGAAGCCGGCGGGCACCTCTACCACACGACGATGCCCACCGATGCACTGACGGTCACGCGGGACGTGATGCTGGAAACCGAGGCCTATGGCTTCGAGCGCCTGCGTCAGGAGCAGTGGGAACTGGGCCGCCAGGTGCGCGCGATGCTGGAATCGCGGGGTTTCCGCCCGGTGGCGGCAGCGGGCTTCCAGGCGCCGGGCGTGGTGGTCAGCCACACGGACGACGCCGGCCTGCAGTCAGCCCGCGCCTTCATCGCCGAAGGCCTGCAGACCGCCGCGGGGGTGCCGCTGCAGTGCGACGAGCCGGCGGACTTCAAGACCTTTCGCATCGGCCTGTTCGGGCTGGAAAAGCTGCACGCGCCCGAAGCCGCGGTGGCCCGGCTGGCTGCGGCCTTGGATCGCATCGCCGCGGCGCAGCGGGCAGCCGCCTGAGGCCGGAGCGTTTCGACATGGGCCTTCGGCAGGCTCGAAGCCTGTTCGGTCCCTGCTCAAGCTGAGCCGGGGGTGCTGAACATCAGCCGGGGCCAGGCGCGCCGAGCTTGGCCAGCAGTTCGATGAGCATGGCGTGTTCGGCGGCGCTCAGCGGGGCGCGCAGCTCGGCTTCCATGGTCCGCGCCGCATCGGCAGCGCGCTCGGCCAGGCGCCGGCCGGTCAAGGTCAGCTGCAGATGCTGGGAGCGTCCGTCCTGCGGGTTGGGGCGGCGCTGCAGCAGGCCGCGGGCCTGCAGGCCATCAAGCAGCAGGCTCAGCTTGGGGGCCGTCACGCGCAGCGTGCGCGCCAGGGGTTTGGGCGAGACCGCCGCGTTCGCGTGCAGCAGCATCAGCAGCGAGAACTCCACCTTGCGCAGCTCGAAGGGCGTGCCCAGGTGGCGCTCGAAGGCGTCCAGGGTCGACACGGCCGCCCGCGCGATGTGAAAGCCGACGATCTCGTCCAGCGCGCCGAGGGCCAGCGGGGCCTCGGAGCTGCGTGGCGCGCAAGCGGCACGATCAGGGCCTGCAGGGCGCATGCGGGGGGCGCTCATCGGGACGGACCGGGCATCGACGGTGGTCTGTGCGGACGAGCGCCGAGCCCGGCGATCAGCTCTCGGCCGTGAAGCCGATGCGCTTGACCAGCGGTCCCCAACGCTCGAATTCAGCCTGCTGACTGGCGGCCTGCTGTTCCGGCGTCGAGCCGCGGGCGATCAGGCCGATCTGGCCCAGCGCGTCCACCATGGCCGCGTCGCGCAGGGCCGCGGTGATCGCGGCATTCGCCGCGGCGACGACGGCCGCCGGCGTGCGCGCCGGGGCGTAGAAGCCGAACCACTCTTCTACCGTGAGTTCAGGAAAGCCCTGCTCTGCAAAGCTGGCCACGTCGGGCGAGAAGGGCGAACGGGCCGGCCCGCTGGTGGCCAGCAGCCGCAGCTTGCCGGCGCGGTGGTTCTGGAGGAAATCGCCGCTGGGCGTGCACATGGCCGCCAGCTGGCCGCCCACCAGATCGGTGACGCCCGGCACCGAACCGCGATAGGGGATGTGTTTGAGATCCACGCCGGAGCTCAGCCCGAGCAAGGCGCCCAGGAAGTGCGGCGTGGAGCCCGCGCCCGGCGAGCCGTAGTTGGCCAGCCCGGGGTTGGCCCTGGCCCAGGCGAGAAAGTCCTTCAGGTCGCGCACCGTGGCCGGCACCTGCGGCCCCACGGCAAAGCCATGGTGCATGACGGCGGAGATGGAGACCGGCATGAAATCCTTGGCCGGGTCGTAGTTGAGCTTCTTGTAGACGTGCGGATAGATCGCCAGCGCCGAAAACGGCGACATGGCCAGCGTCGCACCATCCGGCGCGGCGGCCTTCAGGCCTTCCAGGGCGATGCGTCCGCCTGCGCCGGGACGGTTTTCCACCACCGCGGGGTTGCGCGCGAAGGCGCTGCCGCCGAGCTTGTCCGCCACGCGGCGGCAGGCCACGTCACCCGCGCTGCCGGCCGGGAAGCCGTAAAGGATCTTCACCTGCTCGATGGCCTGCGCCTGGGCTGCGCGGCCCAGGGCACCCAGTGCCAGGCCGGCACCGAGGGTGTGGACGAAGTGACGGCGGTTCAGCTTCATGGTCATGTCTCCGGTCGGGCGTCTCGCCCCTTTGTGGATCCTCAGGCAGACGGGGCTGCCGGCGTGGGCAGGATGAGGAAGGGGTCGGCCTGCGGGCCTTCGTACAGCGCTTCCACCAGGGCCGCGCGGTGGGCAAGCACCGCGCGCTGGTTGATGGAGCCCTTGTCGGTGACTTCGCCTTCATCGATCGAGGGCGGCTCGGCCAGCACGTGCAGGCGTGCGATGCGGCTGGCGCTGCCGGTGGCTTCGTGCCAGAGCCGATCGGCCAGCGCCTGGAAGAAGGCCCTCACGGCCGGGTGATGAACCACCTCGGGCAGGGGCGCCCCGGCGCCCAGCCCGGCCAGGCGCCGGCAATCGTCGGGTCGCGGAAAGATCAGGGCGCCCGCCTCGTTGCGGTTGAGCCCGGTGATCACCGCGTCCTGCACGCAGGGCGCACCGGCGGCGATGAGGCGCGCGCGCAGCGGGCCCACGCTCACGAAGGTGCCGCTGGAGAGCTTGAAGTCCTCGGCCGTGCGCCCGTCGAAGAAGAGGCCGCGTTCCGGCCGTTGCTCGTCGATCCAGCGCGCGGCGTCGCCGGTGCGGTAGAAGCCTTCCTCGTCGAAGGCCAGGCGCGTCTGCTCGGGCGCGCGCCAGTAGCCGGGCATCACGTTCGGCCCGCGGAAGCGGATCTCGGTCTTGCCGCCGGTGCTGGGGTCCCGCACCAGCTTGACCTCCACGCCGGGTACCGGCAGGCCGATGTGGCCGGATGCCACGTCCGTGCCCACCGCAAAGGTGCAGGCCGGCGCCGTCTCGGTCATGCCCAGGCCGGTGATCACGCGCACCCGCTCGCCGACGGAGGCTTCGGCCTGCAGGTGCAGCTGATCCCACACCGCCTGGCTGAGCGCCGCGCCGGCAAACATGAAGGCCTTGCAGCGCCGGAACAGCCCGTCGCGCAGCGCTGTGTCCGTGGCCATCGCCCGGGCGATCTCCTCCAGCCCGCGCGGCACGTTGAAGTAGACCGTGGGCGAGATCTCGCGCAGGTTGCGCAGCGTCTCGCCGATGCCGGCCGGCGTGGGCTTGCCGTCATCGATGTAGAGCGTGCCGCCGTTGCTGAGCGTCAGGCCCACGTTGTGGCTGCCGCCGAAGACATGGTTCCAGGGCAGCCAGTCCACCAGCACCGGCGGCTCCTCGGCCAGGAAGCCCAGGCACTGGCGCAGCATCTGCTGGTTGCTGCACATCATGCGGTGCGTGGTGATCACGCCCTTGGGCGCCTGCGTGGAGCCGGAGGTGAAGAGAAACTTGACGATCGTCTGCGCATCGACGCGGGCGTGGGCGGCCGCGGTTTCGGCGCCCGGCACCGTGGCCAGCAGGCTCTCGAAGCGGCGCACCCGGCGCCCCTCGATCCTGCCTTCGACCAGCACCACCGTCACATCGGGTGGAACGGCAGCTTCGATGGCCCGGGCATAGGCTGGATCGCTGGCCAGCACCAGCCCCGGTGTGGTGGTGCGCAGGATGTGACGCAGCTTGCCAAAATCGCGCGAGACCAGCGAGTAGGCGGTGGAGATCGGCACATGCGGCACGCCGACCCACATCGCGCCCAGGGCCAGCGTCAGGTGCTCGATGTCGTTGCCCGAGAGGATGGCCACGGGGCGCTCGGCCGAGAGGCCCATGTCCAGCAGGGCCTGGCCCACGGCCTGGGCGCGCTGCAGCATCTGGGCATAGCTCACCCGCACCCAGTCGCGGCCGTTCAGGCGACGTGCCACGAAAGTCCGATCCGGTGCCAGCTTCGCCCAGTGCACCAGGCTGTCGCTCAGCCGCTCGGGATAAGGCTGCAGCGCCTCGGTGGAGCGCAGCAGCTGGCTGCCGTCGGCGCGCATCTCCACCTGCGCCTGCAGGCAGCCGCCCACCCGGGCATCGCGGTAGCGCGGCAGGGCCGCTGCGGCCGGCGCGGCGGGGATCATTATGACGAGGCCTTCTGCACCTTGCCGGCACGGCCTTCCAGGAAGGCGCGCAGGCGGCTCTGCGCCTCGGGCGTGCTCTCGGCCACGGCGGCCATCAGAGATTCGGTGAACAGGCCTTCGCTCTGCGACTGTTCGGCGATGCGCGGCAGCGCGTGCATCACGGCGAAGTTGGACATCGGCGCGTTCTGGGCGATGCGTTCGGCCAGCGCCAGGGCCTTGGGCAAGGCCTCGTCCGCAGCCACCACGTATTGCGACAAGCCCACCGCCAGGCCTTCTTCCGCGTCGTAGACCCGGCCGGTCATCATCAGATCGGTCATGCGCGCCACGCCCATCAGCCGCGGGATGCGCGCCGAGCCCCCGCCACCCACGAAGATGCCGCGCTGGCCTTCGGGCAGCCCGTAGTAGGCGCTGCGGTCGGCGACGCGGATGTGGCAGGCCGTGGCCAGCTCCAGCCCGCCGCCGACCACGGCCCCGTGCAGGGCGGCCACCACCGGCACGCGGCCGAACTGGATGGCATCGAAGGCCGCGTGCCACATGCGCGAATGCAGCACGGCGCTGTGGATGTCCCGCTCCACCAGCTCCGACAGATCCAGCCCGGCGCAGAAGTGGGTGCCCTCGCCGCTGAGCACCACGGCACGCACATCGGCAGGCAGGTTGACGAAGGCCGTGTGCAGCTGCTGGATCAGGGGATCGTTCAGCGCGTTGCGCTTGGCCGGGCGGTTCAGGCGGATGTGCATCACCGCCTCGTGCCGGCTGATCTGCAGCAAGGGCAGCGTGGCCAGCAGGCCATCGGCAGGGGTGAAGGTCTCAGGCATCGGGCACTCCGGCGTCGGGTCGCAAGATAGTTCAGATACGAAATCAATTGATGCGTGCTAACCCTATTAAGCTGTCCTTGAGTTCTGTCTTTTGGTTCAGAATCGAAATCAAGACATCCCGTGCGGAGAGGCCATGCAACACGACGCGCTGATCGCCATCGACATCCACACCCATGCCGAGCTGTCGTGCTGGAACCCGTTTGACAACTACGGCGAAGAGATCGATCGCGCGGCGGACAAATACTTCGGCAGCAACCGCCGGCCGACGATCGACGAGACGGTGGCCTACTACCGCGAGCGCAGGATCGGCCTGGTGATGTTCACGGTGGACAGCGAGGCGCAACTCGGCCGGCGCCGCATCCCGAACGAGGAGATCTGCGAGGCGGCGCAGAAGAACAGCGACATGATGATCGCCTTCGCGTCGATCGATCCGCACAAGGGCCGCATGGGCGCGCGCGAGGCCCGGCGTCTGATCACCGAGCACGGCGTCAAGGGATTCAAGTTCCATCCCACGGTGCAAGGCTTCCAGCCCTACGACCGCATGGCCTGGCCGATCTACGACGTGATCGCCGAATTCCAGCTGCCGGCGATCTTCCACAGCGGGCACAGCGGCATCGGCCGCGGCATGCGCTGCGGGGCCGGCCTGCGCCTGCAGAACAGCAACCCCATGCTGCTGGAGGACGTGGCCATGGACTGGCCGGACATCCCCATCGTCATCGCCCACCCCAGCTGGCCCTGGCAGGACGAGGCGCTGAGCCTGGCGCTGCACAAGCCCAACATCTGGATCGATCTGTCCGGCTGGAGCCCGAAATACTTTCCGCCGCAGCTGGTGCAGTACGCCAATACGCTGCTGAAGGACCGCATGCTCTTCGGCAGCGACTTTCCGCTGATCACGCCCGAGCGCTGGATGAAGGATTTCGACGAAGCCGGCTTCAAGGACAAGGTCAAGCCGCTGATCCTGAAGGAGAACGCCAAGCGCCTGCTGAAGCTGGCCTGACGCTCCAGCTCAGTCGACCAGCGGTCGGTACTCCCAGGTTTCCACCACGCGCCATCGGCCGGCCCAGGCGCTGATCAGCACGGTGGCCACCAGCAGGCCCAGCATCGCCAGCGTGCTCTGCAGCCACGCGCCCTCGTAGGCATCGAACATCGCGATGCGCGTGGCCTTGATGGCCCAGGTCAGCGGCAGCCAGGGATGGATGGCCTGGAAGAACGGGCTGGTCAGCTCCACCGGCACCATGGTGCCGGAGGCCGCCAGCTGGATGGCCAGCAGGATCACGGCCACCAGCTTGCCGGCATTGCCGAAGAGCCGCACCAGCACGAAGAGCAGGGCGGCGAAGCTGAGCGCGGTGAGCATCAGCGTGAGCAGGAAGCGCCCCGGGTTGGCCACCCGCACGTTGAGCAGGAAGATCAGCACCGCAGCCAGGATCAGTGCCTGGCCGATCACGACCAGCGCCGGGGTGGCCAGCTTGCCCAGCACGATGCCCAGGCCGCTCTGGCCGGCCAGCGGCGCCGGCAGGCAGTGGTAGGCAAACAGCACCGCGCACAGGGTCGCGCCGATCCACAGCGACAGCGGCACGAAGCTGGGCGTCAGCGCCGTGCCCTGGTTGGCTACCGGCGCGCTGAACTGCAAGGCCGGCTTGACCGATTCGCTCAGCCCGGCTGCGGTGCCTTCCGGTGGCGAGGGCGCGTGCGGCAGGCTCAGCTGCAGCTGCACCAGGCCATCACGCAGGCGCACCAGGGATTCGTCCAGCTTCTGCAGGCCGCGCTGCAGCTCGCGGCTGCCCTCGGCCAGATCACCAGCCCCTTGCGCCAGGCGCGCGCTGCCACCCGTGAGGCGGCTGCCGCCGCTGGACACGGCGTCCAGCGTGGCGGCCGAGGGCAAGCCGTTCTGCAGCTGATGCAGCGCGTCATCCAGGCTGCTGAAGCCCTTTGTGAGCTGGTCCACGCCTTGCGCCAGCCGCTCGGCGCCGCGGTTTGCCTGCTGGCCTGCGCCGGCGGCGGTCTGCAGACCTTGCCGCAGCTGCTCGCTGCCCTCGCGCAGCTTGAGCGTGGCTTCGCTCAGCGACTCGCCGACAAAGGGAATGTCGGCGGCCTCCGCGGCCAGCTGGCCGTGGCCATCGCGCAGGCGCTGGGCGCCTTGCTCCAGGTCCTGCAGGCCCTTGCTCAGGCTGCCCAGGACCGTTTGCAACTGGCCGGCGCCCTGGCGCAAGGCCAGGAGCTCTTGATCCTCCGGCAGGCGGCCGCGGATGGACTCGAGGGCCGTGCCGACCTTCTGCAGGCCATCGGCCAGCTGGCGCGCCGCTGCGTCCAGGCCGCGCGCGCCCTGGTCCACCTGCGAGCCGCCTTGTTCCAGCTGGCCCAGCCCGCTGCTGAGCTCCGCGCCGGCCTCGCGCGCCTTCTGTGCCCCCGTGGCCACCTGGCCCGCGCCTTCGGTCAGGCGGGACACGGCCTCGCGCAGCTGATCCAGCGAGGTGCGCGAGCCGCCGGCGATCTGCAGCATCGCGGCGAAGCGCTGCTCGTTGATGGCCTGGTTCAGGCGCTCGGACATCTCCAGCGCAAAGCGCTGCGCGAAGCCGGCCCCGGTGACGCTGTTGCCCTCCGAGGCGTGCACGACGAAGCGAGCGGCGCCGACCTGGCTGGCCTCCATCGCGCGCTGGCTGAACTCCGGAGGGATGAGCACGGCAAACACCGCCAGGCCCTGATCCACCTCGTGCAGCGCCAGCGAGGGCTCGGCCATCAGGCGGTAGGTGAAGCGGGTGTCGCGGCCCAGGCCTTCCACCAGGCCGCGACCGACATCAACGGGTGCGCCGCCCAGCTGCGTACCCCGGTCCTGGTTGACGACGATCACCGTGAGGTTGCGCGTCAGCGCCGCGGGATCCCATAGACTGGAGAGGTAGATGAAGGCGTACAGCGCCGGGATCAGCAGGAAGATGGCGATCGCCGCCACGAAGCGCACATGCGTGCGGAAGAAGGCCAGATCGAAGCGCGCGGTGGCGTCCGCCGTGGCAAGGATGGCGCGCAGCCTTCGGATCATCGGGGCGGGCTGGGGTTGGGTCTCAGGGGCCGAGTGTGCGCCAGAGCAGGCCCGCCAGCGCGCAGGCCGCAATCACTTCGATCACACCGCGTTTCCAGCGCAGCAGCGCCAGCGCCGCGGCGGCGGCCAGCAGGGCTGCCGCCACATCGAACGGGCCTTGCAGGCCCTGGGGCCAGAGCACATGGGTGCCGAAGAACAAGGCCAGGCTGAGGATCACGCCCACCACGGCGGCGGTGATCCCGGTGAGCGGCGCGCTGAAACCCAGCTGTCCGCGCGTGGATTCCACCAGCGGCCCGCCGGCCAGGATGAAGAGGAAGGACGGCAGGAAGGTGAACCAGGTCGCCACGCAGGCCGCCACGATGCCGGCCAGAAGCCGCGCATCGCGGCCCAGCAGCAGGGCCATCTGCGGGCTCTGCCAGGCGGCCACGAAGCCGACGAAGGCCACCACCATGATCAGCGGCCCGGGCGTGGTCTCGCCGAGCGCGAGGCCGGTGATCATCTGCGGGCCGGTCAACCAGCCGTGCTGCACCACCACGCCCTGGTAGACGAAGGGCAGCACGGCATAGGCGCCCCCGAAGGTCAGCAGCGCCGCCTGCGTGAAGAAGCCGCCCATCTGCGCCAGCATGCCCGGCGAGCCCAGCACGGCCTCGCCCCAGGCGCGCAGCAGCAGCAGCGGCAGAGCCCACAGGACCAGGCCGATCGCCAGCACACGCAACAGCCGGGCGCGGCTGAAGCGGGCATGGGCTGGAGTGGGTGTGTCGTCATCGATCCAGGCCGCCGGCTGCGCCGCGTTCTTGGCGGGCGCCTGTGCTCCCCCGTGCCCGCCCGATCCGCCAAACACCGTCGGCCAGCGCCGTCCGCCCAGCCAGCCCGCGAGGGCCGCCGCCAGCACGATCAGGACAAACGGCAGTTGCAGGATCGCCAGGGCCACGAAGGCACCGGCGGCGATGCCCCAGAGCAGGGGGTGGCGCAGCACGCGCGAGCCCACGCGCCAGGCCGCGTGCAGCACGATGGCACAGACGGCCGGCTTGATGCCGTAGAGCAGGCCAGCGACCAGGGGTTGATCGCCATAGGCCATGTAGGCGGCGCTGAGGGCGATCAGGATCAGCAGCGAGGGCAGCACGAACAGCACACCGGCCGCAATGCCACCGGCGCTGCGGTGCATCAGCCAGCCCAGGTAGGTGGCCAGCTGCTGCGCCTCCGGGCCGGGCAGCAGCATGCAGTAGTTCAGCGCGTGCAGGAAGCGCTTGTCGCTGATCCAGCGCCGACGCTCCACCAGCTCGGTGTGCATGATGGCGATCTGCCCGGCCGGCCCGCCGAAGCTGATGAAGCCCAGCTTGAGCCAGAAGCGCAAGGCTTCAGACCAGGAGACCGCCGCAGGGGCGGCGCCATCGGCAGAGACGGCCGCAGGGCCTGCATCACGATCGGAATCCTGTCCGGGAACGGGCGGCGGCGTCTGAGGGCTGGAAGACATCGCGCGCCATTGTGGGCCCGCAGCGTGACAGCGGCTCCCGAGGCGCGGGCCGCCGCCCTGCGCTGTCCCGGGCCGGAGGATCGCCTCAGGATTCGCCGGGCTGTCCGTCCGCGCCGGCCTCCTGCTCCCAGCCAAACAGCCGACCATAGCGGAAGCCGATCCAGGCATGTTCGCGCATCAGCATCTCCACGCGTGCGCCTTCGCGGGCTGTGAGTGCGTCGAAGACCAGCACGTGCTGCATCTGCGCCAGGTGCAGCTTGCGGAACTCGCGCTGCGGCTGGCTGCGTTCGATGACGATGGCGTCGGCCGACGCGAAGGGCAGGTGGTTGTTGCGCGCGATGGTCTCGGCGATCACGCGGCTGTCGCCGCCTTCGACGATGGCGCGGTGGAAGCGCTCGTTCACGCGGCTCCAGGCGGTGATGGCCTCTTCGTCCAGCGTGCCGCGGGCCAGCACCTGCTCGCCTTCGTCGATGCAGGCTTGCAGCATCGCGCGCAGCGACGGCGCCAGGCCCTGCTCGGCCAGGCGCCGCGCGGCCAGGCCTTCCAGCACGCCACGCACTTCCACCGCGCACAGCACATCGGCCCGCGAAAACGCCCGCACCACGAAGCCGCGTGCGCCCGCAGGTTCGAGCAGACCCTCCTGCGCGAGCGTGCGGAAGGCCAGCCGGACGGGCGTGCGCGAAACGCCCAGGGCCTGCGCCACGGGGATCTCCGCCAGCCGCGTGCCGGCCGCGTAGTGGCCGCCGATGATGCGCTGGCGCAGCGTGGCCAGCAGGCTGGCGGGGACCTCGGCGGTGACTGTCATTGGATCCAATAGATAGGCAGGAAGGCCGATTCTGCGCCAGAATGCCGACAAA
The DNA here is from genome assembly GCA_016790225.1 of Rubrivivax sp. The sequence continues at coordinate 6,837 of JAEUOZ010000062.1, read as the reverse complement.
TTGGATCCAAGGAGACAAGCCGTGAGCCTTCGCCCGACCCCACCCTTCCGTGCCGATCATGTCGGCAGCTTCCTGCGCCCGGCCTACCTGCTGGAGGCGCGAGACCAGTACTTCAACCGCAAGAGCCTGAGCGCGGAGCAGCTGCGCGCGGTGGAAGACCGCGCCATCACCGAGATCGTGAAGTTCCAGCAGGACGTGGGCCTGCAGTCCATCACCGATGGCGAGTTCCGCCGCACGTACTTCCACATCGACTTTCTGGAGCAGCTGGGCGGCGTGAAGACCGACATCCCGGTCACCGTGCGCAAGCCCGACGGCACCGAGGAACTGGCGCCGCCGGTGATCCGCGTCATCGACAAGGTGCGCCACGCCAAGGACATCCAGCGCGCGGACTTCGACTACCTGAAGGGCCAGCTGGCGCCGGGCATGACGCCCAAGGTGACCATCCCCAGCCCGACGATGTTGCACTTCCGCGGCGGGCGCGCCGGCATCAGCCGCGAGGCCTACCCCGAGCTGGAGCCGATGTTCTATGACGATGTGGCCGATGCCTACGGGCAGGAGCTGCAGTCGCTCCACGACGCGGGCTGCCGCTACGTGCAGATGGACGACACCAACATGGCCTACCTCTGCGACGAGCGCATGCGCGAGGCCGCGCGCCAGCGCGGCGACGATCCCAACGAACTGCCGCACCGTTACGCCACCTTCATCAACAAGGTGGTGGCGCGCAAGCCGGCCGGCATGACGCTGGCCATGCACCTGTGCCGCGGCAACTTCAAGAGCACGCATGCGGCGGCCGGCAACTACGAGCCGGTGGCCGAGGCCCTGCTGTCGGAGATGAACCTGGACGCCTTCTTCCTAGAGTACGACGACGAGCGCTCGGGCGACTTCCGCCCGCTGCGCTACCTGTCGAAGGACAAGATCGTCGTGCTGGGCCTGGTGACCACCAAGTTCGGCGCGATGGAAAGCAAGGACGCGCTGAAGCGCCGCATCGACGAGGCGGCGAAGTACGCCCCGCTGGAGCAGATGTGCCTGAGCCCGCAGTGCGGCTTCAGCAGCACCGTGCACGGCAACAACATCGCGGTGGAAGACCAGCGCAAGAAGCTGGCGCTGGTGGTGGAGACGGCGGCCGAGGTCTGGGGCTGAGCCTAGAGCTCGTCTTCGGCCAGGCGCTGCCGCACGTCGCGCAGCCGCGCCAGGCTGTTGACGACGGTCGGCACCTGGTTCAGCCCTTCCAGGTAGTCGTACACATAGGCCAGCACCGCGTAGATCGCCCCCGCGGTGAAAGCCGGTGACTGCGTGAAGTCCACCAGGATCCACACCAGCGCGCCCATCAGCGCCAGCTCGGTGACGGCCCATGTCCACGACTCGGCATCCGACAGCCGGATGCGCCAGCGGCGCAGCAGCAGGAAATGCCGGCGCACGCGGAACGGGCTGGCCGAGGCGATGTCGGCCACCTCGCGCTCGATCTGGTTGTGGATGCCCTGGTTCAGCCGCACCGCGCGCCGCCAGTACCAGGCGTTGACGAAGGCCATCGGCAGCAGCACCGCCATGGCGATGAAGCCGGCCTCGCGGTCGTAGACGAACAGCATCGTCAGCGAGCCGATCACCGCCAGCAGGTTGTGCAGCACCATCGGCACTTCCTTCTCGAAGAAGCCGACCACGTCGCGCACCATCTCCACCCGCGCCGACACATTGCTCAGGGCCTGGCCGTCGGCCTGCTGCGTGCCCACCAGCTGCGCGGCGATGGCTGCATACAGGCCCATGAACACGCGGGTGTCCACCCGCTGGCGGGTGAAGGACAGCACCAGGTGCAGCAGCCACACGCCCACCAGCCAGGCCAGGCCTTCGTAGCGGCGCTGCAGCAGCTGGTCGACCGCCTGGCCGGTCAGCGTCGGGTAGGCCAGCATGCACAGGTTCTCGGCCACCGTCAGGCCGTAGGTGCCGGCCACCCCCAGCCGGCGCTCGCGGACCAGCGCCGCGACGGCGGGCGTCACGGCGTCGCGCGGCGCGCCAGGCGGCGGCGCTTGCGTGCCGGCGCGGGCGCGGCCGGGCCGAAGCCGGCCAGCGCCTCGCGCGCCGCGGCCAGCAGCGCGTCGGAGCGCTGCGCATCGGTCAGCACGCGCGACACCAGCAGCGTGCCGATCATCGCGCTGACGACGAACAGCGCCTGCGCCTCGTCGTCCGTGCCCATGGCCTGCGCGGTGCGCGCGGCCACGCGGTCGATGGCTTCGGACATCACCTGGCGCGAGGCCTCGTCGGCACGCGCCACGTCGCCGGCCAGCGCGGCGATGGCGCAGCCGGTGCGGCGCATGTCGCGGTGCGCGCGGCTCAGGTAGCTGCGCAGCCGCCGCGCGAAATCGGCCGTCGGGCCGGCGGCGGCCAGCGACGCGGCCTCGCCGTCCTGCAGCGCGCGCGCCAGCGCCTGCGCCAGCAGCTCGGAGCGCGATTCGAAATGCCCGTAGAAGCCGCCGTGCGTCAGCCCCACGCTGCGCATCAGCGGGCCCACGCTCACCGATTCGAGACCGGCGTCGCGCACCTGCTCGGCCGCCTGCGCCAGGATGCGTTCGCGGTTGCGTGCCTTGTCGGCCTGGGAATGCCCCATGTCCCTCTCCACGCTCGGCTGCTTGACAAGCTGAATTATGTTCGTCATCCTGCTGCATGACAAACGTCATGCAGAATCGTGCTGACGCCTTCCCGCAGGAGACACCGATGTCCGACCCCACCCCCGAAGGCCGCGTGCGCAGCGAGCGCATCGGCCGCGTGCTGAAGATCACCATCGACCGGCCGGAAAAGAAGAACGCCTTCAGCCCGACGATGATGCGCCAGCTGTCCGATGCGCTGACCGAGCTGGACCGCGACGACGCGCTGTGGGTGGGCGTGGTCTGCGCCGAGGGCGCGAACTTCACCGCCGGGCTGGACATGCCGCAGTTCTTCGGCCCCAAGGCCACGAACAAGCCGCTGCCCGAAGGCAACGTCGACCCCTTTGGCATGGGCGTGCGCTGCCGCAAGCCGGTGGTCACGGCGGTGCAGGGCATCGTCTACACCATCGGCATCGAGATGATGCTGGCCGGCGACATCGTGGTGGCGGCCGACGACTGCCGCTTCTGCCAGATGGAGGCCAAGCGCGGCATTGCGCCGCTGGGCGGCGCGCATTTCCGCTACCTGGAGCGCGCCGGCTGGGGCAACGCGATGTACCACCTGATGCTGTGCGAAGAGTTCGGCGCCGCCGAGGCCCATCGCATCGGCCTGGTGCAGGAGGTGGTGCCCGCCGGCCAGCAGACCGAGCGCGCGCTGGCGCTGGCGCAAGTCATCGCCGCCAACGCGCCGCTGGGCGTGCAGGTCACCAAGGAGGCCGGGCGCCGCTTCATCGAGGCCGGCGAGGCCGCGGCCATCGCCGCGGTGCCGGCCATCCGCCAGCGGGTGCTGAACACGGCCGACGCGGCCGAGGGCATCCGCTCCTTCGTCGAACGCCGCAGCGCGGTGTTCCAGGGCCGCTGAGGAGGCACGCGCCATGTCCGAAGCCAGGAAAGCCGTGCTCGTCATCGGCGCCGGTGACGCCACCGGCGGCGCCATCGCTCGCCGCTTCGCGCGCGAGGGCTACATCGCCTGCGTGACGCGGCGCAATGCCGACAAGCTGCAGCCGCTGGTCGACCAGATCGTGGCCGAAGGCGGCCAGGCCCATGCCTTCGGCAGCGACGCGCGCAAGGAAGAGGAGATGGTGGCGCTGGTCGAGCGCATCGAGCGTGAGATCGCGCCGATCGAGGTGGCCGTGTTCAACATCGGCGCGAACGTGCGCTTCTCGATCACCGAGACCACCGCAAGGGTGTACTACAAGGTCTGGGAGATGGGCTGCTTCGCCGGCTTCCTGATGGGCCGCGAGGTCGCCAAGGCCATGCTGCCGCGCGGCCGCGGCACCATCCTCTTCACCGGCGCCACCGCCTCGCTGCGCGGCCGCGAGGGCTTTGCTGCCTTTGCCGGCGCCAAGCATGCGCTGCGTGCTTTGGCGCAGAGCATGGCGCGCGAGCTGTGGCCCAAGGGCATCCACGTCGCGCACCCGGTGATCGATGGCGCCATCGACACCGAGTTCATCCGCAGCAACTTCCCCGAGCGCTACGCGCTGAAGGCGCAGGGCGGTATCCTGAACCCGGATCACATTGCCGAGCTGTACTGGCAGATCCACTGCCAGCCGCGCGACGCCTGGACGCACGAAACCGAACTGCGGCCCTGGATGGAAGCCTGGTAGGCCGGCGCAAGACTAGGAGACACGATGGACGTGAAGGTGGAGTTCCTGTTCGACTTCGGCAGCCCCAATGCCTATTTCTGCCACAAGGTGATCCCGGCGATCGAGGCGCGCACCGGCGTGCGCTTCGAGTACTTGCCGATCCTGCTGGGCGGCTTGTTCAAGCTGGCCAACAACCGCTCGCCGATGGAGGCCTTCGCCGGCATTCCGCACAAGATGGCCTACGACCGGCTGGAGATTGCGCGCTTCGTCAAGAAACACGGCTTGACGGCCTTCCGCATGAATCCGCATTTCCCGGTCAACACGCTGAAGATCATGCGCGGCGCCTGTGCCGCGCAGCAGCTGGGCGTGCTGGCGCCTTACGTGGACGCGGTGTACGCGGCGATGTGGGAGCAGCAGCTGAACATGGCCGACGACGCGGTCATCGCCGAGGCGCTGCAGCGCGCCGGGCTGGACGCGGCGGCGCTGATCGCCACCTCGCAGCTGCCCGAGGTCAAGGAGCGGCTGCTGCAGAACACCCAGTCGGCGCACGAGCGTGGCGCCTTCGGTTCGCCCACCTTCTTCGTCAACGGCGAGATCTACTTCGGCAAGGACCGGCTGCGGGAGGTCGAGGAAGAGATCCTGCGCCTGAAGGCGTAGGTTCCGGGTCAGCCGCTGCGCTTAGACTCCGAGGGTGCAGTACTTCCGCAGGCTTCGTCGCCGCATCACCTGGCTGGCCCTGGTGGCGCTGTTATGCGCGACGCTGATGCCCACGCTGGCGCATGCGCTGGTCGGCGCGGCCGGTGTCGGTGCCATCGAGGTCTGCACCTCGCAGGGCATGGCCTGGGTCCAGCCCGATGCGCCGGGCGAAAGCTCCCAGCCCGCCACGCACACCGGGCCGCTCGACCACTGCCCCTACTGCAGCCTCGCTTCGCAGCTGCCGGCGCTGCCGGCCACGGCTGCCGCCTGGGCGCCACCGCCCGGCCCCTTGCAGACCTACCCCGAGCGCTTCTATAGCGCCGCGCGCACCCCGCAAGCCTGGTGCAGCGCGCGGCCGCGCGCGCCGCCTGTTTTCTCCTGAGGTTCTGAGCAGCCCCCGCGGCATGGCCTAGGCGCCCCTGGCGCCGGGTTCGCCCGGGCACGTTGTCGACGCCCGCCCCGGCCCCGCCCGGGCGCGGCGCGCCACCAGGAGATTCTTCATGTCCACCCCTTCACCGGTCATGCGCCTGATGCGGCTCATGACCCATGTGAACATCGGCGCCATGCTCGGCATGGCCGCCTGGCTGGTCTGGTCCGGTTGGCAGGTGAGCACCGGTCAGATCCGTATCCCGCGCATCGACCCACCGAGCGCCAACGCTGCCGAGCCCATGCGTCTGGTGCCGGTCAGCGGCGCCACGAGGGCAGCCGGCCATTGCCTGGCGCCGGCCCCTGCCACGCGGCAGGCGCAGGCAGGCCCCCTGTCGGGAGCCGACCTGTGAACGCCACCCGGCGCCGGCTGCGCTGGTTCGTCGCACTGCACGTGGGTGCCGTGGCCACGCTCTATGGCGTCGCGCATGCCATCGGTGGCGGCTGGGCTCAGGGCCTGCCGCCCGACTTGCAGGTGCCCGCCGCGCGCGCCATGCCGGCACGCGGGGCATCGACGGCCGCGGTCCCGCCGAGCACTACCGAGTTGCCGGCATGGGCAACTCGCGCGGAGTTGTCCGTGCCCTGGGAAGGCCACTGAGATGAAGCTCCGGCCCCACCGCCGCTCGGTCCTGGCCGTTCTGCTTGCCGCAGCGCTGGGCACGGCCTGCTCGCCGCGCGAGCAGCCCGTGGCCTTCGAGGCCCTGGACATCTCGGGCGCCGACTGGGGCCGCGACTTCGCGCTGCGCGAGTCCGAAGGACACCCGCGCACGCTGGCCGATTACCGCGGCAAGGCCGTGCTCGTGTTCTTCGGTTTCACCCAATGCCCCGACATCTGCCCGACCGCACTGTCGCGGGCGGCCGAAGTGATGCAGCACCTGGGGCCCGAGGCCGCGCGGCTGCAGGTGATCTTCGTGACCATCGACCCCGAGCGCGACACGCCCGCGCTGCTGCGCGAGTACACGCGCGCCTTCCATCCCAGCTTCGTCGGCCTGCACGGCGACGAAGCCACCACCGCCGCCACTGCGGCGCAGTTCAAGGTCTTCTACCGCAAGGTACCCACGGGCAGCAGCTACACCATGGACCACTCCGCCATCAGCTACGTGTTCGATCCGCAGGGTCGGCTGCGGCTGGCCGTCAAGCACGAGCAGCCGGCCGCGTCGCTGGCCGCCGACATCGGCCAGCTGCTGAAGGAGCCGCGCTCGTGAGCCCGGCCCATACGCGTCGCCGCGCGCTCCAGTGTGCCTTGGGCATCGTGGTGGGCTGGTGTGCGCCCGCCCTGGCGCACGATTTCAAGCTCGGCGCGCTGCGCATCGACCATCCCTACGCCACGCCCACACCGGCCGGAGCCCGCAGCGGCGCGGCCTACCTCCGCACCTTGCGCAACACCGGCGACACGCCGGACCGCCTGATCGGTGCGCACACGCCTGCGGCGGGCTCGGTGGAGATCCACCGCAGCGTCGTCGACGCAAACCAGGTGATGCGCATGCGCGCCGTCG
>JAEUOZ010000050.1 GCA_016790225.1 Rubrivivax sp. | reverse complement strand
CTACCCGCTGGCCGGCGGCGGTGAATACGTGGTGCGCCCGATCGAACCCGACGATGCGCAGATGCTGCAGGCCCTGGTGCGCGGCCTCAGCGCCGAGAGCCGCTACTTCCGCTTCGTCTCGTCGATGAGCGAATTGCCGGCGCCGCTGCTGGCGCGCCTGACCCTGATCGACTACGACCGCGAGATGGCACTGGTGGCCGTGGTGCGCGAACGCCGCGCCGCGGCCGACGGCGAGATCGCCGAGAGCGAGCGCATCGTCGGTGTCAGCCGCATCATCACCAATCCCGACCAGGCGAGCTGCGAATTCAGCCTGCTGGTGGCCGACGACTTTGCCGGCAAGGGCCTGGGCTCCAGGCTGATGGAAAGCATCATGGACGTGGCGCGCGAGAAAGGCCTGGCCGAAGTGGAAGGCCTGGTGCTCACGCAAAACAGCGGCATGCTCAAGCTGATGCGCAGCCTGGGCTTCCAGATCAAGCCGTTTGCCGAGGACCCGGACTTCCAGCTCGTCAGCCGCGCGCTTTAGGTCGGCGCCCGGGGCCTTCGTCGCGACGCCGACGGCGGCCGTGCCGCACCGGGCGGTGGGCCGCCGGCGGCTTTCTTCGCCGGGCGGGCGGCGGGCCGGGCGGCGGTCTTCGGCGGCCGCGCCGCGGACTTGGCGGCGGCCCGTGGCAGCACGGCCCGCTCCAGCGCCTTCAGTTCGTCGGCCGTGTACAGCGCCAGCTTCTGCAGGCTGGGCACCGAGGAGTGGCAGCCGGTGTAGCCGAAGTTCATCATGCCGGCGTAGCTCTGGCAGGTGATGTTCAGCGCCTGGCCATGCGTCACGATCGACGCCGGGTAGGTGGCCACCAGCTCGGCGCCGCGGAAGTACAGCGGCTTGTCCGGGCCCGGCACGTTCGAGATCGTGATGTTGAACATCGGCCGCGTGCGCCCGCCGATGCCGGTGAGCAGCGTGATGATGGTGGGCGCCATCAGCAGCATCGTGTACTGCAGCATGGCCTGGCGGGGCAGGCTTTGCAGGTGCGCCTTGGCGTGCTGTACCGAGGCATGGATCGCCTGCAGTCGCGGCACCGCATCCTCGATGTCGGTGCCCAGCGTGGAGACGATGAAGCTGATCGCGTTGCCCGTGCCCTGATCGTCCTTCGGGCGCACGGAGACCGGGATGCCCGCGGTCAGCGGCTTGTCCGGCAGGCTCTCGCGCTCTGCCAGGAAGCGCCGCAGCGACCCGCCGCAGATGGCCAGCACCACGTCGTTCAAGGTGCAGCCGGTGGCCGAGGCGACCGCGCGCAGCCGTTCCATCGAGATCTGCGCCGTGGCGAAGCGGCGTTTCTCGCGCACACGGCCGTTGAGCACCGACAGCGGTGCGTCGAAGGGCACCATCATGCCCTCGTTGCGGTCCCCGATGCGCTGCACGATCTTGCCGAAGGCCGTGGCCAGCTGCGGCAGCGAGCGCGCCTGGGATGTCAAACCTTCCACCGCAGCTGCCGTGACGTTGGCCATGGTCGGCGGGGCACTGCGTTCGCGCCGCGGGCGCCCTTCGCTGCCGGCGTTCCAGAAGGGCGGCAGCGTGAGGCTCTTCTCCGCATCGGTGGCCATCGCGCGCTGCAGCAGCGTGACGCCGCTGATGCCGTCGATCAGCGAGTGGTGCATCTTCACGAAGAGCGCAAAGCGGTCGCCCTCCAGGCCTTCGATGATGGTGCACTCCCAGGGGGGGCGGCTCAGATCCAGCGGCGTGCTCTGCAGCCGGCCGACCAGCTCGCCCAGCTCGCGTTCACCGCCCGGCCAGGGCAGCGCGGCGTGCCGCACGTGGTACTCGAGATCGATCGCGTCGTCCTCGATCCAGGCGGGCAGCGGGTTCTTGTTGAACGCAAACTTCAGCCGCCGGTTCCAGGGCGGCGTGAAGTGGCGCTCGTTGCGGAAGTCCGCCATCAGCTGGCGCATCCAGTCGCGCGAGGCATCGGGCGGCAGCTTGAACTGCAGCAGGCCGCCCACGTGGTTGGGCGTGGCGCGCGTCTCGGTGAAGAGCCAGGCCGTGTCCAGCGGGTTCAGGCGCGTGCCGGCCGTACTCATCAGGCCATCCTCCATGCCCGGCGCGGCGGCGTGCCCGTCCAGGGGCAGCCCGCGGGGATCAGGCTGCGGGCGCCGCGGTGCAGCCCCCGGCTCATGCCGTTACCGCCTTGCGTGCGGTGGCCTTGCGGGCGGGCGCCTTGGGCGCCGCGGCATTCCGGGCGGGTGCGGGCTCGGCGGCTTTCTGGGTGGCCTTCGCGACTGTCTTCGTGGCTGTCTTGCTCGCGGCCTTGACCGGCGCCTTCGCGGGAGCGGCGGCCTTCTTCGCCGGCGTCTTCTTCACCGGCGCCTCGTCGGCCGCAGCGGCCACGGCCTCCTTCGGCGTGGCCACGGCCTTGGTCGCCCGGGCCTTCACCTTGCCCGCGGGCTTTGCGCCGCCCTTCCAGCTGAGCCGCGCCTTCTTGGCCAGCGCCACCACCTTGGCGATGTGCTCGTCGGTGAATACGCCGTTCACACCGGAGATGGCGGCCAGCTTCATGCCGTGCCGCAGACCCAGCTTGTAGATCTCCTTGACCTTCTCCCACTCGGTATCCCGCCCGATGGTGAAGACTTCGAAGCGACCTTCCAGCGCGAGCACGATGGTCTCCGCCAGGCAGGCGTAGATGACATTGGGCGGCAGCCCGATGCTCTTCATGCCCTTGACCTTGGTCGGCAGCTCGATCTCGCCCGATTCGACCACCAGCACATCGGGGCGCTTGGCCACCTCGGCGGCGGGCAGGTCCAGCGGGCGCGCGACGTCGGTGATCACGCAGCCGGGCTTGACCTTGGTGATGTCCAGGATCTTCTTGCCCGCACCCGAGGTGCTGGTGACGATCATGTCCATGTCGGCCAACAGTTCATCGTAGTCGACCGAGCAGGTCACCCGCGCATCGGGCGTGTCCTCGAGGATGGACTTCTTCAGTTCCTCCAGCTTCTTCAGATCGCGCGCGGCGATGACCACCTCGTCGAAGGCCATGGCCAGCAGACGCGCGCTCACCGAGCCGATCGATCCCGTGGCCCCGATGACCATGGTCTTGGCCTTGACCTTGCGGGTCTTCGGATCCAGCTCGACCAGGCCCATGCGCTTCATCGCATCCGCGGCAGCCCACAGGGCGCCGCTGGCGGAGTAGCTGTTGCCGGTGGTGATGGGCAGGCGTGAGCGGCGCGCCACGGTGATGCCCGCGTCGCCCACCACCTTGGTGAAGGCGCCCAGGCCCATGATCTGCGCGCCCATCTTCTCGGCCATCTTGCTGGCCATCAGCAGGCGGCGGTAGGTGAACTCGGGGCTGCGCGCGAGCATCTCCTTGGGCGTGCCGCCCACGGTGATGAGCCAGCCCTCGGCCTCGGCCCCGGTGGGCGAGATGATGTTCTCCATCTTGCAATAGACCATGGGCGGCATGTGCGCCGCGACCGTCTCCACCTTGTCCATGATGAACTTGGGCGTGCCCTTGGGGATGGGGAAGCCCTTGCGGATGAATTCCTGGCTCAGCGGGTGGATGACGAAGGCGAAGCGGCGGATGTTGCGGAACTTGCCCGTGGGGTGCAGCAGGCGCGGCTTGATGTCCAGCTCGTCGATGATCTCGGTGAAGTCGTCGTCGGAGATCTCTTCCTGCGGCTTGCCCAGCGCGGCCAGGATCATGGCCTCGATGACGTTGGTGCCCACCACGCGCTCGAAGAGCTGGGGCGAGACGTCGATCACCAGGTTGACCTTGCACTGCCGGAAGAAGGCCAGGCGGTCATCGTCCACCGCGGAGGTGATGATGGTCTTGCCATCCAGGTTGGCCGGCGTGCCGACTTCCTTGAGCTCGTGGAAGGTGCCGACGATCACGTGGCTCTTGGCCACCGCCGCGCCGATGCGGCTGCTCTTGAAGCCCGAGAGCATGGATTCGAGCATCTCGCCGGGCTTGCCGGTGAGCACGAATTCGCTGCCCTTGGCGTACAGCTCCAACTGTTGAATCGAGGTGAGCAACGTTGGCGCACCGGTCTGGGCCAGCGCATCGGCAAACTGCAGGTTGGGTGTGTAGTCGGACATGGCCACGGCCATGTCCCAGTTGCGCATGCCGCTGAGGAACAGCACGATGTTGTTGTTGAAGTAGCCGCCCAGCAGGTTCTGCACGTGGCGCACCGCGCGCACCTGCAGCAGGCGGCGCAGCGTGGCGCCGGTGGTCGAGGGCACACGTGTCACCACGTTGAGCAGGCGGCGCGTCTCCTTGTTGATCACGGTGTTCTGGCCCACGTGCCAGTGATCGCCGATCTCGCTCAGGCCGATCGCATCGGCCGTGGTCTGCTGGCGTCGCATCAGCTCCCAGGCCTTGCCCGTATCGTCATCGGCACCGAAGCGCTTGACCTGGAAACGCTCGCCGAGGAAATCGGTCTCGAAGCTGAAATCCTGCTTCGAGGAACCCAGTGAGACGGTGACGACTTTTTTCATGGGGAGCTTCCTCGGGGGTGGGAGTCTTGGATGAGTGGCAGGCCCGGTACGGATGCGTGAGCGGCAAAGGGAGCTGCAGGCAGCAGGAACGGCCGGGGTGAGGGTCTGAGATCGGGGCGGGGGTTCAGGGGGAGAGACTTGCCGGAGCCGATGCGTTCAGGCGTTCAGACGTTCTGGCATTCACGCACTCCTGGCGCTGCGGCGCTTGCCTGCGGCCGCAGCCGGCGCCGCGGTCTTGCGCGCCGCGCGGCGCGGGGCTTCGGCTGTCCGGGGTTCCGCCGCCTGGGGCGGCAGCACCTTGCGGATGATGGCCTCGCACTGATCATGCGTCATGTAGCGCGGCACCGGGTAGCCGGTTTCGGCTTCCTTGCACGCGGCCTTGGCCAGGGCCGGGATGTCGGCTTCCTTCAGCGCGGCCAGCTGCGTGGGGATGCCCAGTGCCTGGTTCATCGCGATCACCGCGTCCAGGAACTTCTGCGCCGCCGTGTCGTCGTCGTCGCCCTCATCGGCGACCTTGGCACGCAGGGCCATCTGCGCCATGCGATCGACGATCTCCGGCATGGAGAACTCCAGCACATGCGGCAGCATGATGGCGTTGGCCAGGCCGTGCGGCGTGTGATAGCGCCCGCCGAACTGGTGCGCGATGGCGTGCACGTAGCCCACGTTGGCGCGCGTGAAGGCCAGGCCCGCGTAGGTGGAGGCCAGGCTCATCTTTTCGCGCGCCTGCAGGTTGCTGCCTTCGCGGTAGGCGATGGGCAGGTTCTCGAAGATCAGGCCGATGGCCGAGAGCGCCAGGCCATCCGTGGTGGGCGTGGCCCAGTGGCCGACATAGGATTCCACCGCATGCGTCAGCGCATCGATGCCGGTGGCCGCGGTCACCGGCGGCGGCAGGCCGGTCATCAGCGTGGGATCCAGTGCGGCCATCTTGGGCACGATGCGCGTATCCACGATGACCAGCTTGCTGTGGCGCTCGGGGTCGGAGATGACCGCCGCCACCGTGACCTCGGATCCCGTGCCGGCGGTGGTGGGCACGGCATAGATGCGCACCGGCGAGTTGAGTCCCTTGAAGTAGCCTGCCAGTGCGCGCAGCGGCTTGTTGGGGTTGGCGATGGACACGGCGATCGCCTTCGAGGCGTCCATCGAGGAGCCCCCGCCGAAGGCGACGATGGCGTCGCAATCGTGCTCGCGGAAGAAGGCGATGCCGCGCTCGATCAGCGGAATCGGCGCATCCGGCGTGATCTCGTCAAACACCACAAATGAGGCGCCGCCGGCGGTGAGCGCATCGGTCAGGCTCTGCAGCAGGCCCAGCTTGCTGATGATGCCGTCCGTGACGATGAGGATGCGGCTGTGGCCGAAGCCGGCGATGGCCTGGCCCATGCGCGCAGCCGAACCGGGGCCGACCAGCAGCGTGGGCTGCGGAATGGGCAGAAAGCGCGTCACCTTGCCCATGCCCTTCATCAGCGCACCGAGGCCGGCCGCGCGGGCGGAATCGGGGATCAGGTCAAGAATCACGCGCGTCTCCTGTGAGATCTTGGGGTGCTGGGCACCTATCGCCTGATTTTGACCACGAAGCGCGCGGTTTCACTGCGGGCTTTGCCGGGCTACGGGTAATGCCGGAGGCGCGCGCCGCAGCGCCGGGTGCTGGCGATCCAGCTCGCGGGCCGCGCCGGCGCTATCCTGAAGTGGCCCGCTGCATGCCGGACCTGTCTGCCCGATCCGGCTGCCCGAGAGTTCTGCCGCAGGCCTGACCACCTTCCGCCCGCACCATGCCTCAGCCACAACAGACCCCGAGCCCAGGCGCTCGCGCATCGTCCTCCAGGCCGATGCGCCGCGGGGCCCTGTGCCTCGCGGCCTGCCTGCTCAGCGCCTGCGTTGCGCCGCCGCCCGCGCCAGCGCCGCCACCCGCGCCGCCTGCCTTGCCCAGCGTGCCTCTGGCCCTGTTGTCGCTGCCCTTGCCTGCCTCGGCGCCAGAACTGCCTGCGCCGCAGGCACCGCTGAAAGCCGAGGACCCCGCGTCATCCGATTCAGCCGCGGCAGCCGCGTCGAGCGCCAACCGGAGCCTGGACACCGCCGTGCAGGAGCTGATGCGCCGCGGCCAGGTGCCCGGGCTGGCCGTGGCCGTGATCCGCGGCGGGCGCGTGGTGCACAGCCGCGCCTACGGCATCGCCGTGCCGCGCAGCGATGTGCGCAGCGAGCGGCCGCTGCGTACCGACAGCATCCTCTACGCCGCATCGCTGACCAAGGCGACGTTTGCCTGGATGGTGATGCAGCTCGTGCAGGAAGGCGCGCTGGATCTGGATGCGAGCTTGCCGCAGCTGCTGCGCGAGCCGCTGCCGGCCTATGCCGCGTATGCCGATCTGGCCGCGGACGAGCGCTGGCGGCAGATCACGCTGCGCCAGCTGCTGTCGCACAGCAGCGGCCTGCCCAACTGGCGCGTCTTCATGCCGGGCGGTCGCCTGGAGTTTTCCTTCGCGCCTGGAGAGCGCTACGTGTACTCGGGTGAGGGCATCCAGCTCGCGCAACTGGTGGTGGAGGAGCGCACCGGCCAGCCGCTGACCCAGCTGATGCAGCAGCGCGTCTTCGGGCCCCTGGGCATGCAGGACACCAGCCTGATCTGGCAGGATCGCTTTCGCGACCGCGTGGCGATGGGCTTCGCTGCCGACGGCAGCCTGCGCGCGCAGCGCATGGCCTCGCGCGCACGGGCGGCAGGGTCGATGGTGACCACGCTCGACGACTACGCGCGCTTCATGGCGGCCGTGCTGCGGCGCGAAGCCCTGTCCTCGGCGGCGCACCGTCAGATGCTGGCACCGCAGATCCGCATCGAGTCTCCACGCCAGTTTCCTTCGCACTGGCCCGGCCGCACGGAAGTCAATCAAGCCATCGGCCTGGCCGCGGGCCTGGGCTGGATCGTGCACCGCTCGCCCCGCGGCCGCGTCTTCTTCAAGGAAGGCAACGACGACGGCACGCACAACTTTGCGCTGGGTTTCGCCGATACCGGCGATGGCCTTGTGCTGCTGGCCAACAGCAGCCGCGGCGAAACGATCTTCTACCCGCTGGTGGAACTGCTGTTCAGCCCCAGCTGCCTGCCCTGGTTCTGGATGGGCTACATGCCTTACGACCGACTTGAGTTGCTCAGGCCCGAGCACCGGGAGCGGCCGCTGGGGCCGGATCGCTCCTGTCTGGAGGCCTTGCGCGATCCATAGCTTCACAAGCTCTGAGCCTGGCGCAGCGACCGGCGGATTGCAGCGGGCGGCTCGCCCGCGGCGGTTCTCGGCCGGAAAGAAAACGGGCCGGCGCAGGGCCGGCCCGGGGTCTCAGCAGGCGCCCGGTGCGCCCGCGATCACGCTCACTTCGGCGTGACCGGCCCGAAGATGCGGCGGTCGCTGGCGCGGCCGCTGTCGGGCGTCACCACCGCACGGGCTTCGTCCGGACCGCTCGGCAGGCCGCCGGGCGGCAGCGCCGTGAAGCGGACGTTGTCCAGGTTGCCCTTGTCCGCCCCGACGGAGGCCGAAAGGTCCTTGCGGTAGACCCAGTTCAGCGTGTGCATGCCGGCAGGGATCACCCAGCTCAGCTCGACCCAGCCCGAGGCGCCGCTGATCGCGGCCTGCTCCCAGCCGTTGACTTCAAAGACCAGCCAGTCGAAGCCGGCTTCGGACTCGACCTGCCACCGGAACTGCAGCAGACCGGGGCCCGTGACCGTCGTGCGCAGGGACGTGCTGCCGTTGTGCGAGATCACCCCGCTGCGCCCGGCCGAGCCGCCCACCGCGCTGCCGAGCGGCTCCACGAACCACGAGGGGCCGGAAGCCGTTGCACCGCCGCTGGCCCAGGGCAGGCTCGGCGCTTCCAGTGCGGTGCCCAGTGAACCCAAGGAGGTGCTCGCGAAGGTCGCCGTCACCGATTTCGAGGCGTTCATCGACACCGTGCAGGTGGCCGTCGTGACGGTGCAGGCGCCACCCCATCCGCGGAAGACCCAGCCGCTGGCCGGGGCCGCCGTCAAGGTCACCGAAGAGCCCTGGTTGAACGACCTCGTGCAGGTCGCCCCGGACGTGCTGCAGTTGATGCCGCTCGGGCTGCTGGTCACGCTGCCGGACCCGGTGCGAAGCACCGACAGGTTGACCTGCACAGGCGCCAGGTTGAAGGTCGCCGTCACGCTGCGGGCCGCCGTCATGCTGACCACGCAGGCGCCTGTGCCCGTGCAGGCGCCCGACCAGCCGGCAAAGGTGGAGCCGGTGGCGGCTGCGGGCGTCAAGGTGACCGAAGTGCCCGAGAGGTAGCTTTCCGTGCAGTCAGCGCCGCAGTTGATGCCGGCGGGGCTGCTGCTGACGGTGCCGCTGCCCGTGCCGGATTTGCTGACGCTCAGCGTGAAGCGAGGCAGCGTGTTGAAGCTTGCCGTCACGCTGCGGGCCGCCGTCATGCTGACCACGCAGGCGCCGGTGCCCGTGCAGGCGCCCGACCAGCCGGCAAAGGTGGAGCCGCTGGCGGCTGTGGGTGTCAATGTGACCGAAGTGCCCGAGACGTAGCTCTCCGTGCAGTCGGCGCCGCAGCTGATGCCGGCGGGGCTGCTGCTGACGGTGCCGCTGCCCGTGCCGGATTTGCTGACGCTCAGCGTGAAGCGAGGCAGCGTGTTGAAGGTCGCTGTCACGCTGCGGGCCGCCGTCATGCTGACCACGCAGGCGCCGGTGCCGGTACACGCGCCCGACCAGCCCGCAAAGGTGGAGCCGGCGCTGGCAGCGGGCGTGAGCGTGACCGACGTGCCGGAGGGGTAAGGCTCGGAGCAATCAGCGCCGCAGTTGATGCCGGCGGGGCTGCTGGTGACCGTGCCGCTGCCGGTGCCGGTCCGGCTGACGCTGAGCGTGAAGCTCGCCGTGGTATTGAACGTGGCCGTCACGGACCGCGCGGCCGTCATGCTGACCACGCATGAACCGGTGCCGCTGCACGCGCCTGACCAGCCCGCAAAGCTGGAACCACTGGCCGCCGATGCGCTGAGGGTGACGGTGGTGCCCGTGGCATAGGACTCGCTGCAGTCCGCGCCGCAGTTGATGCCGGTGGGACTGCTGGTGACCGTGCCGCTGCCGCTACCGGCCTTGCTGACGGTCAAGTTCTGGCCCAGGCCGCTGCCCAGCGCAGCGACAAGGTCCAGACGCGGCTTGATGATGCCGTTGCGCCCATCCAGCACGTTGGGACCGGTGCGCAGCCGGGTGGTCAGTGCCGAGACACTCTCCGAAGGGAATGCGGCGCGCAGCACCGCAGCGGCGCCGGCCACATGCGGTGCGGCTTGCGAGGTGCCGCCCATGACGATGCCGGCCGAAGAGATGAGTGCCCCGGGCGCCAGCATCGTGAGGAAGCTGGCGCTGTTGGAGAAGCAGGTGACTCGGTCGACAGCCGTCGTGAAGTCGGAGCACCTCGACCATCCGATCCCGCCCAGATTGCTGTCGTAGACCGCGCCGACGGAGACGACATTGGAGTAGGCCGCCGGCCAGCTGATGGAGTCGGTAAAGGTGTCATTGCCGGAGGAGACCGCAATCACGATGCCCGCATTCACGGCGGATTGCAGTGCAACGCCGAAGGAATCCGTCGGTGCAAGGGGCGAGTAGTAGCGACCGCCGCCCAGGCTCATGTTCAGCGAGGCGATGTTGTAGGCGGCCTTGTTGACCACCACCCAATTGATCGCCGCGATCAGGTCAGGGCTGTAGGCGAGGCCATCCGATCGAAACACGTCCAGCGCGGCGATGCGTGCGCCGGGCGCGACACCCAGCACGATGCCGGCCACGTTGGTCCCGTGCAGGCTGGAGTCATCGCGCAGGCCGTCATTGGGGGCGAAGTCCAGAGCCACAGCCACCTTGCACGCGCCTCCCGGGGCGCTGCAGCTGCCGAATGCGGCCCGGGCGAAGTCGACGCCCGTATCCAGCACGGCCACCGTCGTGCCGGCACCGGTGCGCCCGCCAGCAGCGGCTGTTGGCTGGCGTACGACGGGCAGGCTCTCCGGCAGATTGGGCTGGACCGAGATGATCTCGTCGACCGACTTCACGCGCGGGTTCGACAGCAGCCGATCCAGCGCGGCTTGCGAGGACAGCCTGACATGCAGGATGGGCAGGGCGGAATAGCTGCTCAGCAGCTGCAGATCAGCGCCGCTCACGCTGCGCAGCACGGCGTCCTTCATGCTGGCCAGCGCCGCTTCGCGCGCCTGGATCATGGCCTGGTAGTCGGCCAGCACGGGTTGCGCTGCGGAAGTGACGGCGGAAAAGCGCGCGCGTTCCTGCGCGGCTTCCGGTGCGTCGTCGAGCAGGATGACTGCCTCGACTTCCTGACTGCTCTGCGCGGCCGCGCGAACACTGGGTGAAACGGCAGGCGTCTGGGCTTGCACGGCGCCGGCACATGCCGACAGCACCACGCAGGCCAGCAGCAGCCGAGCCTTGAGTCGACTCAACATGGCTCCTCCCTGGAGACTGATTGGAGCCCGCCACACACGGCGGGCCTGCAAACATTCTGCGTCCCGCATGTCTGACTGCACAGTTCAGGAATGCAAGCAAATGTGTCTGCCTTCTCCCTGGTCTGCCTGGTCTGCCTGGTCTGCCCGGTCTGCCCGTCTCGCCGCTCAGGGCATCGCCTGATGCCGCCCACGCTCCTATAGTGCCTTGCGCACCGGTGCCGCAGCCCGCTTCCTTGAGCGGTGGGTCACCGCGGAGTCTTCATGCAGTCCACAGCCACCACAGTCCCGGCCTATGTCTCCAGCCTGCCAGCTGATCGGCAGGAGGCGGTAAACGCCCTGCGCGCGGCGATCAACGGCGCACTGCCGGTCGGGTTTGTGGAGCAGATGAGCTACGGGATGATCGGCTGGGTCGTGCCGCATGCGCTGTATCCGGCGGGCTATCACTGCGATCCCAAGCTTCCTCTGCCGTTCATGGCGCTGGCCTCGCAGAAGCAGAACCTCAGCCTCTATCACATGGGCCTGTATGCCGACGACAAGCTGCTGAGCTGGTTCACGGCAGCGCACGCGCAGGCTTCGGCGCGCAAGCTGGACATGGGCAAGAGCTGCATCCGCTACAGGAAGCTGGCCGACGTGCCGCTGGCGCTGATCGCCGAGCTGGCGGGCAAGCTCACGGTGGCGCAGTGGATCGCGCGCTACGAAAGCGGGCGGAAGCGCTGAGTCGGCCGCGGCGCTGCGAACGTGCGCCGCTCGCTGCGGGTCAGGGCCTGGCTGTGCGATTGTCCCTGCTGCTGTCCCGGCCGGTGGGACAGGCCGCGCCGGTCACGGTGGCACACTTGGGCCCTGCGAGACACGCCTGCGCTTGTCATGGTTGGCGTGACAATGCCTGCGCGTGCAGCGTGGCTTTCGCCGCTGACCCGACCCCTGACTTCCTAAGTCGCTGACCCGATCCGAACATGGCGCTCATCACCTGGCATCTGCACAACGGCCGCCGCATTTCGGCCGAGGTGCGCGACGGCGACAGCCTGATGCTGGCGGCGACCTTCGAGGACGTGCCCGGCATCGACGGTGATTGCGGCGGCTCTCTGTCCTGCGGCACCTGCCACGTCGTGGTGGATCCGGCCTGGGCCGAGCGCGTGGGGCCGCCCGGCCCGGAAGAATCCGAGCTGCTGAACAGCACGCCGGCCGCGCGCCAGGCCAACAGCCGGCTGAGTTGCCAGATCCTGGCCCGTGCCGATCTGGATGGGCTGCAGCTGGTGGTGCCGCGCCCGCGCTTCGGGCACTGAGGCCGTTTCAGCGGTTCGCTTTCGCACGCATGCCCGCCACTGCCCTGGTGCTGGCCGCCGGACGCGGCGAGCGTCTGCGCCCCTTGACCGATGCCACGCCCAAGCCGCTGCTGATGGTGGGTGGGCAGAGCCTGATCGAGCGCCATCTGCGGGCGCTGGCCGCCGATGGGGTGCACGAGGTGGTGATCAACACCGCCTGGCTGGAAGAGCAGTTCGAGCCCGCGCTGGGCGACGGCAGCGCGCTGGGCCTGCGGCTGCACTATTCCCGCGAGGGCCGTGATCATGGCGGCGCACTGGAAACCGCCGGCGGCATCGCCAAGGCCCTGCCGCTGCTGGCCGATGCCTTCTGGGTGGTCTCGGGCGATGTGCTGCTGCCGGGCTTCCGCTTCGAGGGCGCCGAGCTGCGGCGTTTTGCCGAGGGGTCGGCCTGGGCACAGCTCTGGCTGGTGCCCAACGCTCCACATCATCCGCAGGGTGACTTCGGCGTGGATGACCAGGGCCTGGCCGTGCGCGAAGGCGCACCGCGGCTGACCTGGGCCAGCGTGGGCCTGTTCAAGGCCGGACTTTTCGCCGGCATCGCACCCGGCACGCGGCTGCCGCTGCGCCCCTTGCTGGAGCGCGCGCTGGATGAGCGGCGCCTGGCCGCGCGGCACTGGCCGGGGCCGTGGGTGGATGTGGGCAGCCTGCAGCGGCTGCAGCAGGCTGAAGCGCTGCTGCGTGGCGAGGCGGCGCCGCGCTGATCCGACCCCCGCTGCAACGGTGTCGGCTACTCCGATCCCAGCCGCAGCTTTGTAGGCTGACGTCGCTCGATCGACCACTTCAGCAGCGCCGCCCCACGGTAGATCGCGTGGGTCATCTTGCCGTAGGGCAGTGTGAGGAACAGCGCCATCACCGCGCCCAGATGCAGGCACAGCAGCAAGGGCAGCGCGGGCGTGGTCTTCAGCAGGGCCAGCAGCAAGCCGCTGGCGCTGATCAGAAACAGCAGCGCGAGGAAACCCAGGTCCACCGACCGCTGCTCGGCATCCCCGTGCAGCCCATGGCGCCGCGTGTGCAGCCAGGCCAGCCCGGTGGTGCCCACCAGCAGCCCGATCCCGCCGGCCGTGCCCAGCAGCTTGGGCAGGCTGGTCCAGCCATAAGGCGCGATCCAGCCCAGCGCGTAGTGGTAGACCGTGGCCACGCCAGTGGCCGCAAGACACAGGCCGAAGCCGCCGGACGTGGCATGGTGGAAGCGGCGGCGCGCCAGCGTGGCGCGGTCGTCCTCGTTCGGACAACCCTGGCCATGCCCGCCGTCCAGGTAGCGCAAGCTCAGTGCGTGGTGGCCGGCCTCCCGCAGGGCGGCGCCGGATGAGAGCGCGGCGTCGTCGGGCGACACCTGCCGCCAGAAGCGCGCCACGCTGACGCACAAGACCAGCAGCGCCAAGGCAAACACCGGGCCGAACATCGCCACCATCAACCCGTGCGGAAAGATCGCGTAGAAGCGGCCTTCCGGCACCGCCCGCCACAGGCTGCCCTGGCCGGCGGCGGCCAGCGCCAGAAAGAGGGCCAGTGCAGCGCTCAGCGCCAGCGCCATCGCCAGGCCCTGGCGTTGGAAGAGCCGCCCCAGGGCCCCGGGCCAGGCAAAGCGCTCCGTGGTCTGGCGTCGCACCCGCGTCATCGCCTGCGGCACGTTGACGGCAAACTCGTGCGGCGGCGCGTACTGGCAGGCATGCAGGCAGGCCCCGCACTGGTGGCACAGGTTGGCCAGGTAGTGGATGTCCTGGCGGCTGAAGGCCAGGCGCCGCGTCATCGCCGGAAAGACCGCGCAGTAGCCTTCGCAGTAGCGGCAGGCATTGCAGATCTGCAGCTGACGCGCCACCTCCGCCTCTTCGGCGCTGGCGGGGGCGCTGTCGCCAGGCGTTGGTTCAGGCTGCGACATGGCTGCGCCCCATGGGTGCCGGCTTCGCCGCCGCCGCGGCAGCGGCCGAAGCCCCCGCGATGCGGCCGAAGACCGTGCCGATGGTCATGCCCACGCCGGCGGTGTAGCCCTGGCCCAGCACATTGCCGGCCATCACCTCGCCGGCGGCGAAGAGGTTGCCGCTGGGCTCGCCACCGAAGTGCACCGCAGCCCTGGGGTCGACCTTCAAGCCCAGGTAGGTGAAGGTCACGCCGGGCTTGAGCGTGTAGCCGAAGAAGGGCGGCGTATCGATGGGGCGTGCCCAGTGCGTCTTGGGCGGCAGCAGGTCTTGGGTGCGGCAGTCGTCCAGCACCGCATGATCGAAGTGTCCGGCCCGGCAGGCGGCATTGAACTGCGCCACCGTCTGCAGGAAGGCGGGCTCGGGCAGGCGCAGTTGCCGCGCCAGCTGCGCCAGGGTGTCTGCCTGTTCCCCGGCAAACACCGGCGGCATGAAGCGCCCCACGGCCTTGGCGTCGATGATGCAATGCCCCCGCTGACCCGGCTGCTGCGCCACCAGGCGGCCCCAGATGGCATAGCGCTTGGGCCAGAAGTCTTCGCCCTCGTCGTAGAAGCGCTGGCCTTCGGCGTTCACCATGATGCCCAGCGACACGGCGTCCACGCGCGTGCAGATGCCGCCGTCATAAAGCGGCGCGCGCGCGTCGATGGCCACCATGTGCGCTTGCGTCGCGTCGCCCACGGCGTCGGCGCCCTGCGCCAGCAGATCCTTCAACGGCACGCCCTGGTTGAAGCGAGTGCCCCGGATGGCGAACTGGTCCGCCGGCCATTCGCCGCGAGCATTGCAGCCCCAGGCCTCGCGCAGCCAGCTGCGGTTGCTCTCGAAGCCGCCGCTGGCCAGCACGGCACTGCGCGCCGCGAAACGGCCTTGCGGGGTGTGCGCGGCCACGAAGCGGCTGCCGCTCAACTCGATGTGCTGCACGGGGCTGTCGAAGAGGATCTCCACGCCCAGCGCCAACGCGCTGCGGTAGTAGGCATTCACCAGGGCCTTGCCGCCGCCCATGAAGAAGGCATTGGTGCGGCTGAGGTGCAGCGTGCCCGACAGCGAGGGCTGGAAGTGCACGCCGTGCCGGCGCATCCAGCCGCGCACGCTGTGGGAGTCGCGGATCACGCGGCGCGCCAGGTTCTCGTCCGTGCGCCCGCCGGTCACCTTCAGCAGGTCCTGCCAGAACTCCTCTTCGGGGTAGGCCTCGGTCAGCACATCCTGCGCAGCCTCGTGCATGCAGCGGATGTTGCGCGTGTGCATGCTGTTGCCGCCGCGCCAGGCCTGCGGCGCCGCTTCCAGCAGCAGCACCGAGGCGCCGGCCTCGCGCGCGCTGAGCGCCGCGCACAGCGCCGCGTTGCCCCCGCCGATGACCAGCACGTCCCACATGGCTGGATGCTGCCACGGTGCGCTGACGGGGCGTGCCGGGCTGTGGGACGGCGCTGCGGATAAGCTCGCCCCATGTCCACTGCCGCGCTCACGCCTTCGCTTTCGCGCGCAGCGCTGTGGATGGCCGGCTGGCTCAGCCTGATGGTGATCATTGCCGTGGCCGGCCGCGAGGCGGCGCGCGAGCTGAGCGTCTTCCAGGTGATGGAGATGCGCTCGGTGATCGGCATGCTGATGCTGTGGCCGCTGCTGCGCGCCAGCGGCGGCCTGCCCGCGGTGCGCACGCAGCACCTGCGCATCCATGTGCTGCGCAACGCCGTCCACTACGCGGCGCAGTACGGCTGGTTTGCGGCGCTGCTGCTGATCCCGCTGGCGCAGGTGGTGGCCATCGAGTTCACCATGCCGCTGTGGGCTGCGGCCCTGGCCGTGGCCTTCCTGGGCGAGCGCATGAACCGTTTCAAGTGGCTGGCCATCGTGCTGGGGCTCACCGGCGTGCTGCTGATCGTGCGCCCGGCCGCCAGCGGGCTGAACGCCGGCCAGCTGATCGCGCTGGCCGCCGCATTCGGCTTTGCCATCTCGGTGGTGCTGGTCAAGCGCCTCACGCGCAGCGATGCGGCCATCGCCGTGAGCTTCTGGATGCTGGTCGTGCAGAGCCTCATCGGCCTGGTGCCGGCGCTGCTGCTGTGGCGCTGGCCTTCGGCGGTGGCCTGGGGCTGGGTGCTGGTGGTGGCCTTCTGCGGCACCTATTCGCACTACTGCTTTGCCCGCGCGATGCAGCATGCCGATGCCACCGTGGTGGTGCCGATGGACTTCCTGCGCGTGCCGCTCACGGCGCTGGCCGGCTGGGCCCTGTATGCCGAGCGGGTCGATCTGTTCACGGTGGCCGGTGTGCTGCTGATCCTGACGGGCAATGCCTTGAACCTGGTGCGGGTGCGACGGTGACGGTGCTGATGCCATGGCCGATGTGTGCAGACCCCTGGCGTGCGCTGGCGGCGGGCGCGCTGTGCTTCGCGCTGCTGCAGCCGGCCCTGGCGCCTGCCGCTCCCGCGGCCGATGTGCTGCGCCACGTCGATCCCTTCATCGGCACCGATGGCACGGGCCACGTCACGCCGGCCGCGGCCGTGCCCTTTGGCATGGTGATGCCGGGGCCGGACCACGCGGACCGCGGCTGGAGCTTCAGCAGCGGCTACCAGTGGAAGGCTAGGCGCACGCTGGGCTTTTCCAACACGCACATCAGCGGCGCAGGCATTCCGGAACTGGGCGATGTGCTCCTGATGCCTTCGGCCGGACTGCGCTGGACGGCCGCGAGCGCGGACTTCTCGGCCGCCCACGACAAGCGCAGCGAGCGCGCGCGCCCGGGCTTCTATGGCGTGAGCCTGCCTTCTCATGGTGTTCAGGTGGCGCTGACCACCACGCCGCGCGTGGCGCTGCACCGCTACCGCTTCACGCGGCCCGGTGCCGTGCAGGTGCTGCTGGACCTGCAGCACGGCCTGCACTTCATCGAAGGCCCGCGCGTGACGGCGGCGCAGGTGCAGCAGGATCTGCCGCGGGGCGAGATCACCGGCACCGTGCACGCGAAGAACTGGGTCGAGCGCGAAGCCTCGTTCATCGTGCGCTTCAGCCAGCCGATCCTGCGCGCCACGGCCTTGCCGGCCAAGGCCGGCGAGAAGGCCCCGCGCCTGCTGCTGGACTTCGGCACGCTGCCAGGGCGGGAGTTGCAGGTGCGCGTGGCGCTGTCGACCGTGGATGTCGAAGGCGCGCGCCGCAACCTCGCGCAGGCCGAAGCGTGCAGCTTCGATCAGGTGCGTGCCGATGCCACGGCCGCCTGGGCGCGCCTGCTGGGCCGCCTACAGATCGAGGCCGACAGCCGCACGCAGCGCATCGTGTATTCCGCGCTGTACCGCGCGCTGCTGCACCCCAGCGACATCGCCGATGCCGATGGGCGCGTGCGTGGCCCGCGCGGCGAGGTGATGCAGGCGCCGGGCGGGCGATACCACAGCACCCTCAGCCTGTGGGACACCTTCCGCGCCGTGCATCCGCTCTACACGCTGCTGGTGCCGCAAGCCGTGCCGGCGATGGTGGATTCGATGCTGGCGCACCACGCGCAGATGGGCTTCCTGCCGCTGTGGACAGCCTGGGGCCGCGAGACCTTCACGATGATCGGCAATCCTGCGCTGCCGGTGCTGGCCGAGGCCGTGGTCAAGGATCTGGTTGCGCCCGAGCGCCGGCCCGCCGTGCTGAAAGCCATGGTGGAGACGTCCACCCGGTCGCGCCCTGACGCGCCAGCCTGGGCGCAGCGCGACTGGACGCTGTACGAGCAGTTCGGCTATCTGCCCTTTGATCTCTACGGGCAGCAGGGACAGACCGAGTCGGTTTCCAAGGCGCTCGAGTACGGCATCGGCGACGATGCCGTGGCGCGGGTGGCCCGGGCGCTGGGGGACCTCGCCCTGGCCGATCGCTTCGCCCGGCGCGCCGGTGGCTGGCGTCAGCTGTGGGACGAGCGCCTGGGCACGGTGCGCGGCAAGGACAGCGCCGGCCGCTGGCGCGAGCCCTTCGATCCCGCCGAGGCCACGTCACCGATGAACAACCCGGGCGACTTCACGGAGGCCAACGCCTGGCAGTACAGCCTGGCCCCGGCGCTGCACGACGCCCAGGGGCTGCGGGACCGCGTCGGCGGACCGCGGGCCCTGGGCGACTGGCTGGATGCCTTTCTCGCGCGGCCCATGCCCAAGGCCGACAAGCACCTGGGTCAGGAAGCCCTGGTAGGCCAGCTGGCCCACGGCAACGAGCCCGGCCACCATGTGCCCTGGCTGTACGCGTACACCGATCGCCCGCACAAAGGGCCTGAGCTCGTGCGGCGCATTGCGCGCGAGTTCTACGGCACCGGGCCCGGCGGCCTGATCGGCAACGACGATGCCGGCCAGATGGGCGCCTGGTTCGTATTTGCCGCGCTGGGCTTCTATCCGGTGATGCCGGCTTCCGGCCGCTACGTCGCGGGCGAACCGCTGGTGCGCCGCGCGACCCTCACCCGGCCCGACGGCACGCGCCTGGAGATCGTGCCCAGCCCGCGCCCGGGCGTGCGCCTGGACGGCCGCGAGACCGATCCCACCGCACTGCCGCATGCGGCGCTGATGCACGCGCGGCGGCTGGAGCTGGGGCCGATGCGCGCGCCGACTCAGGCCGCCAGCCGTTGAGGGCCCGGACGGCACCGCGCACGGCGATGGGGCGCTTCAGTTGCGTTGCCGAACGTTCTGAACCAGGAGACCCGCATGCAGTTCTACAAGAATGGTTTTCGCGGCGGTGATCCGGACATCCAGCCGGCAGCGCCCAACCGACGCTCGCGCGGCATCCATGAGCCGCTGCCCGAGCAGGTGGATGTGCTCATCGCCGGCACCGGGCCGGCCGGCCTGTGTCTGGCGGCGCAGCTGGCGCAGTTTCCCGAGATCGAAACCCTGATCGTCGAGCGCATGCCCCGCAACATCGTCAAGGGCAAGGCCGATGGCATCAACACGCGCACGATGGAGATGTTTCAGGCCTTCGGCTTTGCCTACAAGGTCAAGCGCGAGACCTGCTGGATCAACCAGACGGCGTTCTGGATGCCCGATCCCGCCAGGCCGGATCACATCCACCGCGTGGGCCGTGTGCAGGACGTGGCGGACGACAGCTCCGAGATGCCGCACATCCTGATCAACCAGGCGCGGCTGCACGAGCTGTTTCTGGAGGTGATGAAACACTCGCCCTCACGGCTGGAGCCGGACTACAGCTGGGAAGTCGTGGGCCTGACGATCGACGCTCAGGGCAGCGATCACCCGGTGAGCGTGACGCTGAAGGACGCCAGCGGCGTCAACTGGGGTGCCACGCGCACGGTACGGGCCCACTATGTGGTCGGCTGTGACGGTGCCCACTCCGCGGTGCGCCAGGCGATCGGCGGCGTGCTGCACGGCGATGCCGCGCACCAGGCCTGGGGCGTGATGGACATCCTGGCCAACACCGACTTTCCCGATGTGCGGCAGAAGTGCCTGATCTCGTCGGCCAGCGAAGGCAACATGCTGATCCTGCCGCGCGAGGGCGGCTACCTGTTCCGCATGTATGTGGAACTGGACAAGCTGCGCCCCGACGAGCGCGCAGCCAGCCGCCGCTTCACGCAGGACGACATGATCGCGGCGGCCCGCCGCATCATCCGGCCCTACGCGCTGGACGTGAAGGAGGTCGTCTGGTGGTCCATCTACGACATCGGCCACAGCCTCGCCGACACCTTTGACGACGTGCCCGCGGGCACGGATCGCAACCCCCGCGTCTTCATCGCGGGCGATGCCTGCCACACGCACTCGCCCAAGGCAGGGCAGGGCATGAATGTCTCGATGCAGGACACCTTCAACCTGGGATGGAAGCTGGTGCACGTGCTGCAGGGCCGCGCCGATGCGAGCCTGCTGCGCAGCTATTCACAGGAGCGCCTGAGCGAAGCGCGGCGCCTGGTGGAGACCGATCACGAGTGGTCGCGCACCATGTCGGCGCCCACCACCCCGGCGGAGCGCGAGGGCACCCAGGAGCCGCGCATCATCCGCCAGTTCAAGCAGAACCTGCCCTTCACGGGCGGCCTCGCCGTCAGGTACGACCACTCGGCGCTGTGCGCGCCCTCGCCGCACCAGGCGCTGGCGCGGGGTCTGGAGATCGGCCGGCGCTTCCACTCGGCGCCGGTGGTGCGGCTGGCCGACGCCATGCGCCTGCAGCTGGGCCATGTGGCGCAGGCCGATGCGCGCTGGCGCCTCTATGCCTTTGCCGGGCGCCAGGACGGCTCGAACCCGGGCTCGGCCATCCACCGGCTGGCCGACTGGCTGGAGACCGACCCCGCCTCGCCGGTGCGCCGGCACATGCGCCCGGGCGAGGACATCGACGCACTGATCGATCTGCGCGCGATCTTCCAGCAGCGCTTCGACCAGCTGGCCTTCGAGCACATGCCTTCGCTGCTGCGGCCGCGCACCGGCAGGCTGGGCCTGCAGGACCACGAGAAGGTCTTCTGCGTCGATCACAAAGGGGCCGGCGACATCTTCGAGATGCGTGGCATCGAGCGCGAGACCGGCTGCCTGGTGGTGGTGCGGCCGGATCAGTATGTGGCGCATGTGCTGCCGCTGGACGGCTTTGGCGAGCTCTCGGCCTTCTTCGCGGCCATCCTGCGCTGAGCGGGCGGGAAGGCGGTTCGCCCGGGCCCACATCGGGCGCAGCCCGGCCCTGGGGGCGGTCTCAAGCCAATGTGGCTTTGCCACTTGGCTTGAACCCCCGCGGGGGGCGGGCTGGGCGCAGCCCGGACCTGGGGGCAATCTCAAGCCAATGTGGCTTTGCCACTTGGCTTGAACCCCCGCGGGGGGCGGGCTGGGCGCAGCCCGGCCCTGGGGGCGATCAGTACCGCCCCAGGCGCGCCGCCCGCCAGGCCATCAGCGCCACACCCAGCGCCACACCCAGCGCGGCGATCACCGGCCACCAGCCGGCCGGCCGCGTGATGCCCAGCCACAGCACCGCGGCATACAGCGGCAGATCCAGGTGCGGCGCCAGATCACCGGCGCTGGACCGGCCGGCCAGCGCACGCGCCAGATGATGCCGCGTGACGGTGATGCCCTCGGTGAACTCCAGCAAGGTGACCGCCAGCATCGCCAGCAGCCAGGGCTGGCCGACCGTGCCGGCCCAGCCATGCCGTGTGGCGATGAGCACGCCGCCGCTGGCCAGCAGCAGCAGGCTGCCGGGCACGGCGCTGATCAGGTAGATGCGGTGCAGCCGCTGCAGCGTGGGCCGCGTGTCCTGCGCAAGGCGCTCCAGCCGGCGCACGCGGTGCCAGGCCCAGGTGCCGTAGGCCAGCCCGGCGCCCAGCAGCAGCGCGCCCAGCCAGTGGGCCATCAGCAGCGCCGCCGGGCTCATGGGGCGGATCGCTGTCCCGGTGAAGCGCCGGTGGACGCGGAAGCATCCGTCACATCGGGTGTGCCGTTCAAGGCGCGGCGCTGCGCGGCCAGCGCCACATACCAGTCCAGGCAGTGCGGGTTGGCCATCGCATCCTTGTTCAGCACCTTGTCCAGCGGCTGGCCCAGCAGCAGCTTCTTGATCGGCAGCTCCTGCTTCTTGCCCGAGAGCGTGCGCGGCACCTCGGCCACGGCGTGGATCTCGTCGGGCACGAAGCGCGGGCTCAGCGCCTGGCGGATGGCCTGCTGGATGCGCCGCTGCAGCGCCGCGTCCAGCGTGTGGCCCTCGCGCAGCACCACGAACAGCGGCATCCAGCTCTCGCGGCCCAGATACTCCAGATCGACCACCAGGCTGTCCAGGATCTCCGGCAGCGCCTCCACCGCACGGTACAGCTCGCTGGTGCCCATGCGCAGGCCGTGGCGGTTGATGGTGGCATCGCTGCGGCCATAGATGATGCAGCGGCCCTCGGGTGTGATCTTCAGCCAGTCGCCGTGGCGCCAGACAGGCCCGGTCTCGGGGCCGGCGTCGCCGCCGCCGGCGCGGCGCCCCTGGCCCGGCGGGTACATGTCGAAGTAGCTGCCGCGATACCGCTGGAAATCCGCATCACCCCAGAAGAAGGGCGGCATGCTCGGCACGGGCTGCGTGACCACCAGCTCGCCCACCTCGTCGATGACCGGGCGGCCCTGCTCGTTCCAGGCTTCCACGCTCACGCCCAGCAGGCGGCACTGCATCTCGCCGGCCACCATGGGCAGCTCGCGGTGCGCGCCGATGAAGGCGCCGGCATCCGTGCCGCCGGAGATGTTGCACCACCACACCGGCGGTGCCTGGGGCCGGCCCGCCGCGGCGTAGACCGCCTGCAGCGCATCGCTGCCCCACTGCTGCACCTCGGCCGTCAGCGGCGAGCCGGTGCAGCCCAGCGCACGGATGCGCGCGAGCCCCGGGATGCTGCACAGATCGAGCCCGGACTTGGACACGCTCGTGAAGTAGGCCGCCCCGGCGCCAAAGAAGCTCACGCGTTCGCGCGCGGCATAGCGCCACAGCACGCCCCAATCCGGGTGTTCCTTGCTGCCGCCAGGGTGGCCGTCGTAGATGACGCAGGTCGTGCCGCCCAGCAGCCCGCTGAGCTGCGCGTTCCACATCACCCAGCCCGTGGAGCTGTACCACATGAAGCGCTCGCCCCATGAATTGGGCTGGTAGCTGCAGGACACGTCGTACTGCAGGGTCTTGTGGGCCTGACCGTTGAGCAGCGCGCCGCCGTGATCGTGCACGATGGGCTTGGGCAGGCCGGTCGTGCCGCTGGAATAGACGATCCACAGCGGGTGGTGGAAGGGCAGCCACTCGGGCTCGAAGGCGGCCACTTCGGCATCGTTGCGCGCCACCACGGCATCCCAGTCGGCCACGTCTTCGGGCAGCGAGGCCTGCGCCAGCTGGCGCTTGACGATCACATGCTGCACGCTGGGCAGGCCGGCGCGCAGCTCGGCCAGTGTGGCCAGCCGGTCCATGTCGCGGCCGCCGTAGGTGATGCCGTCGCAGCCGATCAGCACGCGCGGCGTGATCTGGCCCAGGCGGTCCAGCACGGCGGGAGTGCCCATGTCGGGTGCGCAGACGCTCCACACGGCGCCCAGGCTGGCCACGGCCAGCAGCGCGATCATCGCCTCCGGCGTGTTGGGCAGGTAAGCGGCCACGCGGTCGCCGCGCTGCACGCCCTGGGCGCGAAGGTGCAGGGCTAGCGCCGCGGATTGGCGCTGCAGCTCGGGCCAGCTGATCTCGCGCCGCTGATGTCTTTCGTTATCGGCAATGATGGCGGGCATGCCCGCCGCGTGTGCCGCCTGCACGTGGCGCAGCGCCTGCCGCGCATAGCTGACCCGCGCCCCGGGAAACCACTGTGCACCCGGCATCGTGTTGCGCGCCAGCACCGCGGTGTGCGGCGTGGGCGAGAGCATGCCCAGGTAATCCCACTGGCTCTGCCAGAAGGCATCCAGCTCGGTCACCGACCAGCGCCACAGCGCGTCGTAGCTGTCGAAGTGCAGGCCGCGCTCGCGCGCGAGCCAGTCCTGGTACAGCCGGATCTGCGGGACGTAGGGCGGCGGGCTCGGTTGCGTCATGCACCGATTGTGGGCCGCCGCTTCGGCGGCGGGCACCGCAGTTGTCCGCAGGCAGCGCTGTGGCAGGCGGGCCGCCCGCGTGCCGGCGGCGTGCCGCTCAGCCCAGCGCGTGCAGCGCCTGCGCCAGAGCCAGCACCGACAGCGGGGCCGATCCCTCGGCCTTGTTGTTGATGGTCACGAAGACACGGTGGCCGGCATCCAGCGTGCCCTTCATCACCCGCGCCAGCGCCTGGCGCGTCGGTTCGTCCGGCGCCTGCAGGCGGTCGAAAGGGGCCCAGGCATCACGCGCCTGCGCATAACGCTGACCGCGCTGCAGGTTCCATCGGCACACCAGATCGCCGGGCCACAGCGCGCGCTGCGCGGGCAGCTGGGCCTCGATCGGCGGCAGGCGGTCGTGCAGACCCAGGCACAGGCGCACGCCCCGCGCCTTCAGCGAGGCCACCAGCCGCGGCCCCAGGAGCGCCGGATCGCGCACTTCCAGGGCGATCAGCGGCGTGGGCGGCGACGGGCCGGCGGCTGTGGCGCCTGCGACGCCCGTGGCGGCATCGGGCCTCGCCGCGGCGTTCAGGCGGTCGCGCTCGAGCGCGTCCCACAGCGCATCCAGCCGCAACACCAGCGTGGCCGGCTCCTGCAGCCAGCGCGCCGGCAAGGGCGAGAGCTGGAACACCAGCGCGCCCAGCCGCGGCCCCAGGCCTTCCAGCGCCGGGCCCCAGGCGGCATCCACCGCCAGCACGGGATCGAGAAAGTGCGGGTTGTCTTCCAGCGCCGCCCCGGTGGCGGGATCACGCCGCACGGCATCGGTCAGGAGCGACGGCGCCTTGACCACGAAGCGGAAGTCCGCCGGCACCTGCGCGGCAAGCCGCGCATAGATCTCCACGGGCAGCGGGCGGTAGAACGCGCGGTCCAGGCTGACGCTGCGCATCAGCGGATGCCGGGCGTAGGCCTGAAGGCCGCGGGCGGAGAGCAGGCCGCGCGGGTAGGGCGGATCGGTGGCAGGCCGGGCAGCCCATACCAGACCGGCCCAACCCGGAAAGTGCCAGGACGAGGTGCCCAGGTGCAGCCGATCACCGTAGCGCTGCCGCAGCGCGGCCGCCAGTGCCAGCCAGGCTGGCGGGCACGCGACGGGCAGGACTTCGCAGGAGGCGGGCGCCGGGGCTTCCGGATCGGCCGACTGCAGCTCCTCGAAGAGCGCGGGCTGCAGCGGATCGGGGCGCAGCTTCAGCGGGCGGCGGCTGCGGCGCCGCTCAAGCTGCCGTCATGCATCCAGCGGGCGTGCGTGGGCGCCTGGCGGGTGCGGCTCCATTCGTCCAGCATCTCGCGCTTGACTTCATCGAGCATGCGGTACATCTGCGGCGTGCCGGTATCGGCCGCCAGTTCCAGCCGGTGGCCGTTGGGATCGAAGAAATAGATGCTCTTGAAGATCGTGTGATCGGTGACGCCG
The DNA here is from genome assembly GCA_016790225.1 of Rubrivivax sp. Next base: position 10,918 of record JAEUOZ010000050.1, on the reverse strand, counting down.
ACCACCTCGATGCCCGCGGCTTCGAGCCGCGCCTTGGTGGCTTCCAGCGTGGCGACGGAATCCACCTTCAGCGCCAGGTGCTGCACCCAGGTGGGCGTGTTGGGGTCCCGGTCCATCGGCGGCTGGGTGGGCAGCTCGAAGAAGGCCAGGATGTTGCCGTTGCCGGCATCCAGGAAGACGTGCATGTAGGGATCGGGCGCCTTGGTGGAAGGCACCTCGTTCTCGGCAATGGCCAGCACGAAGTTCATGCCCAGGTGCTTCTCGTACCAATCGACGGTTTCCTTCGCGTCGCGGCAGCGGTAGGCCACGTGGTGGACTTTCTGGACCAGCATGGGTGTCTCCTTCTTGGGGGTCGATGAAGTGTGCGCGCCGCGTTCAGCCCGCGGCGCGGTTATGGGCAATCACGCGGTCCAGCAGTGCGCTCAGCTGCGCCTGCTCCGCCTGGCTCAGGCAGCCCAGGATCTCTTCGTTGCGCGCCTGCACCAGCGCCATCGCGCGGCTGCAGACCCGCCGCCCGGCCGTCGTGAGGGCCAGCACCACGCCCCGGGCATCCCCTTCGCGGCCTTCCTTGCTGACCAGGCCCTGATCGAACAGCGCCTGTGCCGCACGGCTGGCCTGGCTCTTGTTCAGGTGGGCCAGGCCCGCCAGATCGCTCACCGACAAGGGCCCGAAGCTGCCGATGGTGGTGAGGCAGCGCCCGTCGCTCAAGCTCAGACCCACCTCCGGCAGGTAGCGCGCCTGCGTCGCCTGATCGGTGATCTTGTGCAGCTGGTGCAGCCGGTAGGTGAGCGTGCGGTCCAGCGCCGTCGGCGTGGGTTGAGGCTGGGGTTGTGATTGCAGCTGCGATTGCAGTTGCGATTGGGATTCGGATTGCGCGCTGCGGCTGCGCAGTCGGGCGGGGCGGGAAGGCATGCGCAGATGCTACAACTGATTGGTTGCGCACGCAACTAAGTGGAACGCACGCCTGCCCGGGCCGCAGCCCGGGCGCCTACTCAAGCCCTGCCAGCCAGGGCGCGATGAAGGCAAACCAGGCCCCCAGGGCCAGCAGCAGCAGCGAGAAGAGATACAGGCCGGCCGAAAAGCGGCGCGTGCGCAGGCAGGCCTGGCGCAAGTTGGGATCCAGCGGACAGGGCGCGTACCGGTTGCGCCACTGCACCCACCCGCCCAGCGCCATCAAGGCGGTGGCGCCGGCAAAGACAGGCAGCTTGTATTCGCTGATCCACACCAGCTGCGGCACCGCCGCGATCAGTGACGAGAGCGCGGCGCCAGCGCCCAGCGTCACCAGCAGCGCCGGCAGCGCGCAGCAGATCAGGGTGCTGCCGCTGGCCAGCAGGGCCAGCCAGGCACTGGCCAGACCCTGGCGCTGCGGCGCGCCGAGATCGGGCTGCGGGCCCGCCACGGCGGCGGGTGGCAGCGGCATCAGCGGCCCCGCATTTCAGAGCGCAGCACGGCCACGGTCTTGGGCACCATCTCCACGGCCGTGACGTCATAGCCGGCCTCCTGGATCTCGTGGCGCAGCTTGTCCAGGTTCAGGGTCTGGCCGGGCTTGGCTTCCACGGCCACCACCTTGCGGGCCAGGTTGATGTACAGCGGCCCGGTTTCAGGCATCGCCGTCAGGCGCTTTTCAATGCTCTGCGCGCAGAACGAGCAGACCATGCCGTTGACCGACACCTTGGCCGTGCGGGCCTCCTGTGCCTGAACGGCAAGGTGGGCGGTGAGCAGCGTGGCGGCCAGCAGCAGGGTGGTGCGGATCTTCATGGCGGATCTCCGGTGGGGATCAGTAGTTGAGCATCAGGTTGAAGACGGCGCCATCGCGGTTGGCGCCCAGCTCGGCAAAGACGCGCCGGTGGATGATGCGCAGCAGCGGCGTGACGGTGTTCTTGGCGACGGCGGAAAAGCGTTCGCGCTTGACTTCCAGGATGAACCAGGGCTGCATCTCGTCGTATTCCGCCTCGTAGAAGCTGAAGCCGGCTCGCGCGCTGGCGGTGTCGTGTCTGAGCGGGCCGGCGCGCATCAGTTCCCAGCCGGCACCCGCATAGACACGCGTGGTTTCATAGTCCGCCAGACCGGCGGCCGACCACAGCGCATGGCTGCCGGGGTGCCCTTGAGCGCGCGCGCTGCCCACGCCGCCGACAAACCAGAGATTGGCCTGCGCATGGGGCAGGTTCCAGCGCTGCAGCTGGCGCGTGTAGCTCAGCGCCGCAAATTCGCGCCGCTGCATGTGCGCCGCCGGTGCGCCGGCATGCGGCTTCTCTTCCCAGCGCCCGAGCGCAAAGCCCAGCGCATCGCGGCGGGTGAAGGCAAAGTTGGCGGCCAGCTCGCTGGCATCGGCGCTGGCATCGGCCATCACCATCCAGGTGTCCTGGCTGCCCATCGGCAGCGCCTGCACACCGGCGGCCGGCAGCAGCAGGCACAAGGCCAGGACAGCGCGCACCGAAGACCCTGGTTGAAACATGGCCTCAGTGTGCCGCGGGGGCAATGGCCTTGTGGGGCAGAGGTTGTGTGCCGGAGCCGCCCGCATTTCCTCGGGCCCATTCAGACAGGCGCCTCGACCGCGAGCGTGCGGAGGAAGGCGCGGGGAAGCGCTCTGGCGCAGCAGTCCCCGCGTCAACGGCACTGACCGAAGGCCCTTTTGGCGGCTGGTCGGCGCGGCAGCTGCCACCCTGTTCGAATCCGCCCAGGCCTGCGTGGCGCGCCACGCAGGCCTGAATCTCAGCTGAACCCGGAGAACACTCATCATGCGCCAATGGCTGCTGGGCCTGTGCCTCGCTATCTTCACCCTGACATCCTTGGCCATCGAAGAACCCAGCTACGAGCTCGTCCAGTCTCTGGACGGCGCCGAGGTGCGGCAGTACGCGCCTTATGTGGTGGCCGAAGTGCGGGTGGAAGGCAGCGCGCAGCAGGCCGGCGGCCAGGCCTTCGGAATGCTGGCGGGCTACATCTTCGGCAAGAACAAAGGCGCCCGCAAGTTCGACATGACGGCGCCGGTGATCCAGTCGCCTGCGCCCGTGAAGATGGCGATGACGGCACCGGTCACCCAGTCTGCCGCCCCGGGTGGTGGCTGGCTTGTACAGTTTGTGCTGCCGCGTGGCGTGACGCTGGAGACCGCGCCCGAGCCGCTGGATCCGCGCGTGCAGCTGCGCGAAGTGCCGGCCGCGCGCGTCGCCGTGATCCGCTATTCCGGCTTCTGGTCACAGGCCAACTACGACGAGCAACTGGCCCGCCTGCAGACCATCCTGCGTCAGGCGCAACTGCCCTGGTCCGGCGAGCCCACGCTCTCCCGCTACGACCCGCCCATCACGCCCTGGTTCCTGCGCCGCAACGAGATCTGGCTGACGCTGGATGCGCCGACCGCGGGAAGGTCTGGCGGGTGATGCATTCAAGATTCAAGACCTGACCCCTACGCCCCTACGCAAAGCACGCCTGCTACTCAAAGCAACGCCGGTTCAAAGATTTGATAATTCACGGATACTGGTATAGTAATGTTCATGACAGAGTCCGACGTCGTCAAGGCCCTCGCCGCGCTGGCGCATCCGGTGCGGCTCAAGGTCTTTCGTGCCTTGGTGGTATCCGGGCAGAGCGGCCTGACGCCGGGTGTCATGGGTGAGGGTCTGGGCATTCCCGCCACGACCCTGTCGTTCCACTTGAAGGAGCTGACGACGGCCGGTCTGGTGCAGCCGGAGCGCGCCAGCCGAAATCTGATCTATCGCGCGGCCTACGACGCCATGAATGGCCTGCTGGCCTACCTCACCGAGAACTGCTGCGAAGGGGCCGCGTGCGCGGTCAGTGACGCGGCGGCCGACTGCAAGTGCTGACCCAAGGAGATCCTGATGAAGCGATTCCACGTTCATGCCCATGTTTCGGATCTGCAGGCGAGCATCGCCTTCTACTCGAAACTCTTCGCCGCCGAACCCACACGCATCGAGAGCGACTACGCCAAGTGGATGCTCGATGACCCGCGGATCAACTTCGCCATCTCCACGCGCGGCGCGAAGCCGGGTGTGGATCACCTCGGCATCCAGGCCGATACCGAAGGCGAACTCGACGAGCTCAAGGCGCGCGCCCGACAGGCCGACATGAGCCTGCTCGACGAAGGCGAGACGACGTGCTGCTACGCCCGCAGCGACAAATACTGGCTCACCGATCCGCAGGGCATCGCGTGGGAGCAGTTCCACACGCTCGGCAGCATTCCGATGTTCAGCGAAGCCCAGCCCGCGGCCGCTGAGGGCTCGGCGTGCTGCCCGACGTCGGCGGTGCCAGTCAAGGCCCCAGTCGGCGCCCCTGTCGGCACCCAAGGGCAGGCCCTGGCGACGACCCCGCGCGGCAAGCCCATCGGCATCGCCGTCAAGCCGGCTTCGTCCTGCTGCTGAAGCCCGCCCGGGGGATGTGATGACGACAAACGTGCTCATCCTGTGCACGCACAACTCGGCACGCAGTGTGCTGGCAGAAGGCATGCTCAACCATTGGGCGCAGCAGCTCGGCAAGGATCTGCGCGCCTTCAGCGCCGGCAGTTCGCCCAGCGGCCGCGTCAACCCCTTCGCGCTGGGCGCTCTCCAGGCCGCTGGCGTCGACACGGCCGGTAGTCGCAGCAAGAGCTGGGATGAGTTTGCCCTGCCGGATGCGCCGCAGATGCGCATCGTGATCACCGTTTGCGACAGCGCGGCCGCAGAAGTCTGCCCGCTTTGGCCCGGAAGCCCGGTGCAGGTTCACTGGGGTTATGCCGATCCGTCCCTCGCACCCGAGTCCGAGCGTGCGCGGGCCTTCGAGCACACGCGCCAGGCGATCTCCGAACGCATGCGCGAGCTGGCCGAACTGCCGCTGGAGCAGATGGCGGATGCCGAGCTGCTGCGCGTGCTGTCGGCCATGTCGCGAGGCTGAGCCCATGGGAAACACCGCTCGCCCGCTGATGGCCGAAACGCTGGGCACGGCGCTGCTGCTGGCGGTGGTGATCGGCTCCGGCATCATGGCCGAGCGGCTTTCGGGCGGCAACGTCGCCATCGCCCTGCTGGCCAACACGCTGGCCACCGTGGGCGGTCTCTACATCCTGATCGAGGTCTTCGGGCCGATCAGCGGTGCGCACTTCAACCCGGCTGTTTCCCTGGTGATGGCGGCGCGTGGCGCGATGCCGAGGGCCATGCTCGCGCCCTACGTCGTGGCGCAGCTGCTCGGCGCCGTGCTCGGGGCCTGGCTGGCGCATGCCATGTTCGACCTGGGCATCCTGCAGTTCTCCACCAGAATCCGCAGCGGCAGTGGTCAGTGGATCGCCGAAGGCGTGGCCACCTTCGGCCTGCTGCTGGTGATTCTGCGGGCACCGCCGGCACGCGTGGCGGCGATGGTTGCTGCCTACATCGGCGCTGCCTACTGGTTCACTGCATCGACCTCGTTCGCCAACCCCGCGGCGGCTTTCGGTCGCATGTTCAGCGACAGCTTTGCCGGCATCGCGCCGGCCAGTGTCCCCGGGTTTGTCGCAGCCCAGTTGCTGGGCGCAGGCGGCGCGATGCTGGTCCACCGCGGGTTCGGCCCGCCAGCCCACGCAGCGCCCGCCGCCGAATCGATCGATCGCGCCAGCGCGGGCGGCGGCAAGAAGAGTCCTTCCGCGAATTGAGGCTGTACGTGCTGCTTCACTGAAGCTTCGTCGTCCAGTCATCAAGAGGACTAGACAGACTCCCCCCATACCTACCCCTTCCTCGCGTCCTCTCACCTCAGCTTGGTCCAGCCCGTCCCCGGCCGGATCCGCTGCGGCGCACTGGCCGTGGCTCTGCGGCGGCCGGTGATCGAACGTGAGTCGCGACCCGGCAGCGTGCTGCCGACAGTGGCGACGCGTCTGGCCGCTGAGCTCAGCGTGGCGCTGGGCTTGCTGCTTCGCGCGCTGGATGTCCCGGCGGAGCAGGGGCCTGTTGAGTGTCCTCATGGCCGGGCCACGGTTGTGCAGGGCGGGCTTTCGGGCGGGCCCATGCTGCGCACTTTCGACTTGGAGCAGGTGATGGTGAAGTGCCCGAGTCGCAGATCCAGGCGCGTCAGGTCGTGGTGGCTTCGGCAGAGGTGGCGTGTCGCCTGGGCATCGCGAGTCGCGATTAGGTGGCTCGCTTGTAGCGGCTCTCAAAGACGGCCATCGTCGCCGACATGCTGGTTCGTAACGGACACTTGAAGGCCGGGAATAGCTTGCCCGCGGGCGGCAACCCGATGCCGATCAAGTGGCGCAGCTCAAGGCTTGCGCATGCCGCCACGGTGATTACGGCGACACGCGGGTGCCTGGTGCGGGATCGGCAGCAGGCCGGTGCGTGGTCAGTAGGCGCTGTGGGCCTTGGAGCCCCACGCCGTCGCGATTTGGCGAAGAGATCCGTATGGACAGCCTCAACTCGCTCTGACCCCGCCGAGCAGGTCCGGGTGGCGATCGAGCCGCTTGAACAACTTCACCAAGGCCAGCGGGGTCTTGGTCTTTCCGTTCTCGTAGCGGGAGAAGGCGTTGATGTCTCCCGCGAAGACTTCGGCGGCCTCGCTCTGGCCGAGGTCCAGTTTCTTGCGCACACTGAAGATGAAGGCAGGGTCGACGATCGCAGCGTTCATCTGCTTGTTGAACGCTGTCATCTCGCGCATGACAAGTTCGGTTCCGGCCATGTAGGTGATGGACTCATCGCACACAGGGCAAAAGCCCCCTCGGCTGGAATGATGGTCTGCTCTCCCTTGTAGGTTGTGCGCAGATCGCGCGTGTCTTGGATGAGTTCGGCCGCGCCACGACCGGGACATTTCATGCTCACAGCTCCTTGAAGGGCACGATCAGCAGGTCATCGATCACCGTCGGCTTCACGGACACATCGCCGACCGGCGTGCTGGGGCGGCACACGTCTAAGACTCGCTACGAACCTTCGAAGTCTGGCAAATCCATGGCGGAAGCAAAGATCTCCAGTACTTCTCTGTCGACTTCCGCGGCATGCTCCCAGCGGTCCTTCAGTGTTCGGGCCATCTTGCGCAGCTTGGCTGGGCTCAGGAATACCCCCTTTCGCCATACCTCCGTCTGAGCGGTCACAGCCAGCGCTACACGGTCAGCCTGGAGCAGGTTGCACAACCAACTGACAAAAAGCCCCACCGTCACCGTTGCCGCGCCACTGTAGCCCGTCCGCTCAATGAGATGGTTGTTGTGTACGGCCACCAAGCCCTTGGTGAACCACGCCTTTGGCAGTCGCACGTCGAGCGCCAGCATGTACAGGACATCCACGTCGGCCAACAGTTCGTGCAACAGGTAGTGCCCGAGGTCGCTTACGGCCAGCATGCGGCTGTCAAAGGTACCCAGCTCTGCAGTGGTGTCTATCCACCCGAACGCACGGCTGTCGCTGATGGCTTGATCCACTGCCGACGGATCGTAGTTCCAGTCTGTCGACATGAGGTGTACGACTTCTTCATGGTTCAACGTGGTCTGGTCCAGCAGTTCGAGCAAGCGCACCCGCAGAAACAGCGGATCGCGATACCGATTGGAATAGCGTGAAGCGGGAAACCAGAAAGGGTTGATTGTGTGCACTCCCTGCTCGCTGTTCAGGTCGCCATACTCTTCTTCGGTTCTTAGGTACAGCCTGGCAGCCAGAAAGAGATTGCGTCGCATCAGCAGCTTGCACTGTTGCAGGTAATCGGCATGCTTGTTGAGCTGGTGCCAGCGGAAGCGCGCGAGCAGAGCCAGGTTGGCCGCGCCGGCGATGTAGTGGCGTTGGTTGTCGTGCAGCAGGGAAGAAGGGGGCATTGCGGCGGTCGCGGCCGCCAGCACTTCGTGGGAGTGCGGCGATTGAAACTGTTGACCGAAGAACTGCAAACGCTTGTCGATAACCTCTTGCCCGTCAGGCGGAACATGATCGATGACCTCCAAGACGGCCACCGGCTCAGATCCTTCGATGAGCGGGTCGTGCCTGCGCAAATCCAGTTGTGTGCGCCGACGCATGACGGTCAGGCGGATCTCGTTGGAGTTGCCCCGCCGGAGGCAAAAGCTCTGCACCTGGGGCAAGAATGCGTGGTAAAGCCGTTCGCCGGCGTCGGTGTTGAGGTGCAAGTTGTCCACCCCATCCAGAATCTTCAGTAGGCGGTATCCCTTCTTGTGCAGCCAGCGCTCGATCACCGTTGCACAGTTCTGCCAGCGGCGGTACTCGCGCCTTCGCGTGTGCGCTTCCTTGAACAAGCTGTGGACAAAGTAGCAGCGATCCGGGTGAGTGCCTTCGAAGTTTTGAATTGAGGTACGAACAGGCCCCTGCAGGAATTCGGATACCGACTTCTGGACATGAACCGGGTCTTCAATGCTGCGGCTAATCTGGAACGGAAAGGTCACACGCTCGCCCGAGAGCCCCTCAATGACTTCGGCCAGCAGTCCATGCTCGCAGTGCTTGCTCAGCACATACACCAGCTGGAAGTGGAAGAACTCTTCGATCGTGGGCAGGTAATTTGGGATCTCAGCTTTCAGAATCCCGTCCATGTTGACGCAGCGGTGCTGCCAGTAGTCAAACAGCTTGGTTGCATCGCATCGCATGTACAGCACGCCTTGCTCTTCCAGACGTGTGTGCTGAAGGCGCAGCCAGTGGTTCTGTGTGGTGGTCTTGCCGCTGCCTTTGCAGCCGACCAAGGCGACATGGCTGTGGGCGATGGGCTCGCCACGCTCGGGTATCAGGATGTCCAGCCTCGAAAGCGAGGGTGAGTCGACATAGTAGGCTTCGTCCAACATGGTGCGCCTGGGGCTGAAGGTGGCAGCCACGCGACTGCTCCACACCCGGTGAATGTCGCGTGCCAGACTGCGGTCGTGCTCCTCCAGGAATCGCCGCGTGTCGTGATGAGGGCCCGCGCGCAGCCGAGCCTGAAGAAGCGGTTGTCGATACGCATACTCTCGTGGCACCGACAGCGGGAGCTGGGTGAGCGGGTGCTGGCGCAGTCTTTGCAGCGCCTGGGTCAGGGCTATACGTGTCATGGCTTACTCCAGTGAGAGGCAATGCGCCTCGATGGCGCTGAATAAACGTCGGAACTCAACAGCAATCAGAGCGCTGGCCACAGGGTCACTGAGAAGACCGTCCACCTCCAGGAAGTCGGACAACGAACGCACGCGCTCCAGCAGCTCGGGCACCTGTGCCGGAGCCTGGGCCAGCAAGGCATGGAGCCGTGCACGTGCCATGCAATATGCGTCTTCGGCGTCCGCGACTTCGATCAAGTCGGTGGCGTCTCGCAGTTCCGCCGCAGAGCGCCGCAGCTCGACGCGCAAGCGCTGTTTCCGTTCTTGCTCGCGGCTTTGCTGCTGGCGCAGCGTCTCACGGCGCTTGCTGAGCTGATGCTCGAACAACAGCTCTATCAGTTTGGGCGCGAATGCCACCACGGCTGCGAGGCCGGATGCGACGCCGGCCAGCAGCCACAGCACGAACGCCAACCCATCTTCGGGTGAAAAGCTGAACACAGTGGGCCTCCGCTGAAGTGCTTGCTTCAAGGGGTGATGACGCGACGCCTACCCGGTCAAACAGAAGCCGTTACCTTCGGTTTCAAGCTCTGCATGCTTCGTTCCTTTGCGTGGCGCATCTGACAAAGCCCGACCTACTTTCGTCAGAGTGCGGTCGTTCCCTCTACCCCAACGCAACAGACCCCACAGGAGCGAGCATGACAACCGGCATCGGGCCTATCAAGGCCCTGCAGTTCCGTCGTCGACAGACAGCCACCCTGCAGCCGCTGCCCGAGGTCGATGGCCACCTGCAGACGCTCCTGAACAGCAGCAATCTTTTCGAGCGCTTGTTCGCCTTGAGGCACACGCAAGCCGAGCTTGACCAACACTAGGTCGCCGCAACCGCGGTGCTCAGCCATATCACGCCCTTGCTCCGCCGATACCGCTGCAGCTCGCGTTGAAGCGAGGTAGACATCGAGGACATCGTGCAGTCTGCGATCGAACGGTTTTTGTGGCGCATCAAGCCGGATTGCCGCTCGCCGGAGGCGCTTTTTCGCTGCATCGCAATCAACCAGTTGAAGAGCCGGCACCGCCGCGAAGTGGCTAACCCTTGTGAGGCTTCTCTGGATGAAGAGGGCGATGACGACCGCCCGCTTCTGAGTCCAAGCGATACCCACTGGATGGCGGACCCGGCCATTGCCATGTGGTATGGCGAAGTGGTCGAGTACCTGACGCGCGTGTTGCACCACTCGAGCCCTGAACGCGCCGTCACCTTCGGGCTTCTGCTGCAGGGGCGCCGACACGCGAGAGATTGCGCGGTACTTCGACATCAGCGCGGGAACAGCGCGAGATCGCATGTTTCGTGTGCGAGAACTCGCGCGGCGCCTGTTGAACAAGGCCCTTTGAGCACGGGAGCCCCCTGATGAACAAGCCCGAAACCCGCTCGGCCCACAGCGCAACCCTTCCGACAGCGACCGCAGCGCCTGGGTCGCGGGTCTGGAAGGCGAGGCGCCGCCCGCCGATCACGCACTCCAAGACGCACGGCGCGAAGGGTGGCGGCTGCGTGACCTTGCGCTGGACCGACAACTTATCGGCACTGATTCCCCTTCGCAGAGCCCCGTCTCGAAAGGCGAAGCCGGAGACGAAGCGGCGGCCGATGAGGCCGCGGTCCGTCGTGTCATGAATGGCCTTCGCGCCAATGGCGTGTCTGCGGGCCCGCCGCCCGGCCCGGCCGCTGGAAGCTCTCAGGATCAAGCCAGGCCCACTGATTCGGCCGCAGCAGTAACGGGTGCTGCGATCCAGGCCTTGTTCGCTAGTCTTACTGTGTTAGTAAAATCAAGGCATTATGCGCACTTCTTCAAGCAAGAGGTGAGCCTTGATGGGGGAGTTGGCTGAGTTCGAGCGATACATGGCGCACTTGTGCGCCGGTCTAGGTCATCTGGATCGACACGCGGGGTTGCGAGGGTACTGCACGGGATTGATGGCGCCGCTCAAGCGCAAGAGCGTGGAGCCGATGGCGTCGCA
>JAEUOZ010000047.1 GCA_016790225.1 Rubrivivax sp. | reverse complement strand
GGCAAGCCCGATGTGGGCAAGACGCTGCTGCAGCAGGCCTATGCCGACGACAAGGTCGACCTCGCCGTCGGCCCCACGGCGAGCCCGGTGGCGCTGGCGATGCTGCCGGTGGCCGAGGAGTTCAAGAAGATCCTGCTCGTCGAGCCCGCGGTGGCCGATTCGATCACCGGTGAACGCTGGAACCGCTACATCTTCCGCACGGGCCGCAATTCCAGCCAGGATGCGATCGCCAACGCCGCCGCGCTCGACAAGGCCGGCAACACGATCGTGACGATGGCACAGGACAACGCCTTCGGCCGCGACGGTGTCAAGGCCTTCCGTGAGGCGCTGAAGACGGCCAAGCTGGCGCACGAGGAATACCTGCCTGCGGCGACCAGCGATTTCACCGCCGCCGCACAGCGCATCATCGACAAGCTCAAGGATCAGCCAGGCCGCAAGATCATCTGGATCATCTGGGCCGGCGGCAATCCGTTCAAGATCGCCGACATGGATCTGAAGCGCCACGGCATCGAGATCGCCACGGGCGGCAACATCCTGCCGGCCATGACCGCTTACAAGCAGTTCCCGGGCATGGAAGGTGGCCTGTACTACTACTTCGGCATTCCCAAGAACCCGGTCAACGAATGGCTGGTGGCCAACCACTACACGAAGTTCAAGACACCGCCTGACTTCTTCACGGCCGGCGGCATGAGCGCCGCGATCGCCGTGGTGGAAGCCCTGAAGAAGACCAAGGGCGACACCAGCACCGAGAAGCTGATCGCCACGATGGCCGGCATGAGTTTCGAGACGCCCAAGGGCAAGATGACCTTCCGCAAGGAGGATCACCAGGCGATGCAGGACATGTACCACTTCCGCATCAAGGTCGATCCGGCCTTCGCCTGGGGCGTGCCCGAGCTGGTGCGCGTGATCAAGGCCGAAGAGATGGTCGTGCCGATCCGCAACAAGCGCTGAGTCGCCCACGCTCCTTGCGTTGCCGCTGACGCACCGCGCGCCCGTGCGCTGCGCCATGCGTTCCCTGTGACACCCCGCTGGCCCCGTCGTCCGACGCGGGCCCAAGCCCGCCCATGCTCGAAACCCAGGACCTGACCATCCGCTTCGGCGGTCACGTGGCGGTGGACCACGTGAGCTGCCGCTTCGAGGCGGGCACGCTGACGGCCATCGTGGGGCCTAACGGCGCAGGCAAGACGACCTACTTCAACCTCGTTTCCGGGCAGCTGCCGGCCAGCGAGGGCCGCGTGCTGCTGGATGGTGAAGACATCACACGGCTGCCTGCGCCGCTGCGCACGCGCCGTGGCCTCGGCAGGGCGTTTCAGCTGACGCAGCTCTTCCCCAACCTCAGCGCCCAGGAAAACGTGCGCCTGGCCGTGCAGGCACGCGAGCAGGGGCGGGGGCGCGGCGGCGGCTGGGGTGGCATCGACCTGTGGCGCGTCTGGCTGGATCGCCAGGACTGGACGGCCGAGGCACGCGAGATCCTGGACAGCGTGCGCCTGTCCGACAAGGCCTTGCAGCCCGTGGCGGCCCTGCCGCACGGAGATCAGCGCAAGCTCGAGGTGGCCCTGCTGATGGCCCTGGATCCGAAGGTCTACATGTTCGACGAACCCACGGCCGGCATGAGCCTGGACGAAGTGCCGGTGGTGCTGGATCTGATCCGCCAGCTCAAGGCACGCAAGGACCGCTGCATCCTGCTGGTGGAACACAAGATGGACGTCGTGAGCGAACTCTCCGACCGCATCGTGGTGCTGCACAACGGCCAGCTGGTGGCCGATGGCGAGCCGCGCGCGGTGATCGCCTCACCCGTGGTGCAGCAGGCCTACCTGGGCATCGCCACCGACGACGAAGCGGCCACGACGGCAGCGGGAGCAGGCCGATGAGCGCACATCGTCCTTCCATGGCGCCAAGCCCGCGGCCTGCAGCAGGGAGGAGCGTGCGATGAGCCAGACGCTGCTCAGCCTGCGCGGCGTGCACACGCACATCGGCGCATACCACATCCTGCATGGCGTGGATCTGGAGGTGCCCGAGGGCGAGGTGACCATGCTGCTGGGGCGCAATGGCGCCGGCAAGACGACCACGCTGCGCACGATCATGGGCCTGTGGTCGGCATCCCAGGGCAGCGTCACGTTCCGCGGCCAGCCCTTGACGGGCCTTGCCGTGCCCGAGATCGCCATGCGAGGCATCGCCTATGTGCCCGAGAACATGGGCATCTTCACCGATCTGACGGTGCAGGAAAACATGCTGCTCGCCGCGCGTGGCGCCCGCCACGCGGCGCAGCTGGATGAAGCCCGGCTGGCGTGGATATTCGATCTCTTCCCGGCGCTGCGCAAGTTCTGGCTCTATCCGGCGGGCAAGCTCTCCGGCGGACAGAAGCAGATGCTGGCGGTGGCGCGCGCCATCGTCGAGCCGCGCGACCTGCTGCTGATCGACGAACCCAGCAAGGGCCTGGCCCCGTCGATCATCCAGAACCTGATCCGCGCCTTCCAGGAGCTCAAGCGCCAGAAGACGACGATCCTGCTCGTCGAGCAGAACGTGGCCATGGCCCGCGCCCTGGGTGACCGCGTGGCGGTCATGGACAACGGCCGTGTCGTGCACGCCGGCTCCATGGCCGAACTGAGCGCAGACGATCAACTTCAGCAGCGACTGCTCGGTCTGTCGCTGGGAGCCCACGCATGAACGCCACGGCAAGCACCGCCCGACCTGCAGCGCCACAGCCCCCGGCGGCCGGCAGTACCGAGGCCGTCCCCAAGGCGCGCTTCGATGCCGTCCCGCTGCTGCTGCTGGGCGCGCTGATGCTCGCGGCGCTGCCACTGGTGGGCAGCCCGTCGACCTGGCTGACGCTGACCATCGCGGGCCTGGCGATGGGCCTGATCATCTTCATCATCGCGTCGGGGCTGACGCTGGTCTTCGGCCTCATGGACGTGCTGAACTTCGGCCACGGCGTCTTCATCGCGCTGGGTGCGTTTGTCGCCACCACGGTCATGGCGGCGATGAGCGGCTACACGACCAGCCCCTTGCTGGGCATGAACCTCGTCGCCGTGTTTGCCGCGATGCTGGCGGCCATGATCGTGGCCGGTTCGGTGGGCCTGGCCTTCGAACGCATCATCGTGCGCCCGGTCTACGGGCTGCACCTGAAGCAGATCCTCATCACGATGGGCGGCATGATCGTCGGCGAGGAGATCATCAAGGTCATCTGGGGGCCGCTGCAGGTGCCGCTGCCGCCGCCCGAAGCGCTGCGTGGCTCGATCTTCTTCGGCGATGCCTCGGTGGAGAAACTGCGCGTGCTGGCCATGGTGGTCGGCCTGCTGGTCTTCGCGCTCATGAGCTGGGTGCTGGCGCGCACGAAAGTGGGCCTGCTGGTGCGCGCGGGTGTCCAGGACCGCGAGATGGTCGAGGCGCTGGGCTACCGCGTGAAGCGGCTGTTTGTCGGTGTCTTCGTGGTCGGCTCCGCGCTGGCGGGGCTGGGCGGCTCGTTGTGGGGCCTGTACCAGCAGAACGTCACGCCGCAGATCGGCGCGCAGGTCAACGTGCTCATCTTCATCGTCATCATCATCGGCGGGCTGGGCAGCACGCTGGGCTGCTTCATCGGCGCACTGCTGGTGGGCGTGATGGCCAACTACACCGGCTTTCTCGCACCCAAGGTGGCCCTGTTCTCCAACATCGGGCTGATGGTGGCCGTGCTGCTGTGGCGGCCGCGGGGTCTCTATCCGGTGACCAACCGCTGAAGGGCCCGTCATGATCGACCGCCTGCTCTCCCATGATCGCCCGCGCAATGTCTGGCTCGCGGCGGCCCTGCTGCTGATCGTCGTGGGCCTGGCCTTCGCCCCGCTGTGGCTGCCCGGCAGCAAGGCCCTCAGCGTGGCGGCCAAGGTCCTGATCTTCATCCTGCTGGTCACCAGCTACGACCTGCTGCTGGGCTACACCGGCATCGTCAGCTTTGCGCACACGATGTTCTTCGGCATCGGCGCCTACGGCGTGGCGATCGCCAGCACGCGCCTGGGGCCGGGCTTCGATGCGGTCGCGCTGGGGCTGCTGCTGGCGCTGGGCGCATCGCTGCTGCTGAGCCTGGTGATCGGGCTCTTCAGCCTGCGCGTGAAGGCCATCTTCTTCGCGATGATCACGCTGGCCGTGGCTGCGGCGTTCCAGACCCTGGCCTCGCAGTTGTCCGACTTCACCGGCGGCGAAGACGGGCTGACCTTCAAGAACCCCGAACTGCTCTCACCATCTTTCGATTTCGAGTGGCTGGGCTTTGCGCTGGATGGGCGCCACCTCAGCTACTGGCTGCTCTTCGGCGTGGTGACGCTGCTGTTCCTGGGCACGCTGCGGGTTGTCAACTCGCCCTTCGGCCGCGTGCTGCAGGCCATCCGCGAAAACGATTTCCGCGCCGAGGCCATCGGCCTGCGCGTGGTGGTCTACCGCACCCTGTCCAACGTGCTGGCCGCACTGCTGGCCACCGTGGCCGGTGCGCTGCTGGCGCTGTGGCTGCGCTACACCGGGCCGGACACGACCCTGAGCTTCGAGATCATGCTCGACGTGCTGCTGATCGTGGTGATCGGCGGCATGGGAACGCTGTATGGCGCGGTGATCGGCAGCGTGCTCTTCGTGCTGGCGCAGAACTACCTGCAGGATCTGCTGAAGCTGGCCGGCAGCGCGGTGGAAGGCGTGCCGCTGCTCAGCGCCGTGCTGACGCCGGACCGCTGGCTGCTGTGGCTCGGCGTGCTGTTCGTGCTGTCCGTCTACCACTTTCCGACCGGCATCGTCGGGCGTCTGCGTGCGCGCACGCTGCGGCTGGCCAAGCCCGGAGCCTGAGCATGCAGCTGGAGCCTTCGACGACGACGATGGCCGCGCCGCAATCGCGCTACCTGCGCGTGCTGGACCGCGAGATCCACGTCACGGAGTGGGGCAGCGAGCACCCGCAGACGGTGATCGCCTGGCATGGCCTGGCCCGCACGGGCCGCGACATGGATGACATCGCGCGGCACCTCTCGCGCCGCTGGCGCGTGATCTGCCCGGATACCCTGGGCCGCGGTCTGAGCGAGTGGAGCCCCGATCCGCGCGCGGAGTATAACCTTTCATTCTATGTGCGGCTGGCGGTGGCCCTGCTGGACGCCCTGAATGTCGAGCACTGCCTGTGGCTGGGCACTTCCATGGGCGGCGCGATCGGCACGCTGGCGGCCGCCGGGCCGCTGCGCGGCCGCGTCACGCGTCTGGTGCTCAACGACAACGGGCCCAGCCTGGCGCCGGCGGCGATCGAGCGCATCCGCAGCTATGCCGGCAGCCCGGCCGCTTTCCGGCGCGTGTCGGAGCTCGAGGCCTACTTCCGCAGCGTCTACAAGCCCTACGGCTGGCTCAGCGATGAGCAGTGGCTGCGCCTGACTGAAAGCTCGGTCAGGCGCTTGCCGGATGGGCGCGTGACGCCACACTACGACCCGGCCATGGTGCTGCAGTTCATCCATCACCCGGACGACTACGAGATCTGGCC
Organism: Rubrivivax sp.; assembly: GCA_016790225.1. The sequence goes on along the minus strand of JAEUOZ010000047.1, from coordinate 17,300 downwards.
CGCCTGGGACAGCCTGGAGCTGCCGGTGCTGTGTCTGCGGGGCGCGGACTCCGATCTGCTGCTGCGCGAGACCGCTGATGCCATGCGTCAGAGAGGCCCGCGCGCGGTCGTCGTGGAGATCCCGGGCTGCGGTCATGCGCCTGCCTTGAACACCCCGGAACAGCACGCGATTGTCGAGCGCTTCTTCTTGGGGAACTGATCTGCGCGGCTACGGGTGCAGAATCTGCGCATGTCGGTTCGCGCGAGAAACCTGCTGCTCCTGCTGGCCTGGCTGGCCCTGACGCTGGCGGGCTGCATCGCGGGCGTGCACATGAGCCTGGAGCGCGAGCGATTTGTCTTCGAGAACGAGGCGAATTCCCTGCATCGCTGGCTCTCGCAGCAGGCGCGCCACCACGAAGCCCTGGTCGAGACCCTGGCCTTGCTGCAGCCAAGGCCGGAGCCCGGCGAGCGGCTGATGCCCGAGACGCGCCTGCCGTCGGTTCATCCGGCGGTGCAGAAGGTCCTGCGGCACGACGCACAGAATCCCTGGCCCGGTGCCATGGCCGAGCGCCTGGCGGTGGCGGAGGCACAGTCGCGATCCAGCCAGCGTCCGGTGCTGGCCCTGCTGGAACTGGCCGCCGGTCGTCAGTGGCTGGTGCGCGCTGGTGATCCCGCCAGCTTCGCGCTGCAGCTGGATCTGCGCCAGCTGGCCAGCCAGGGCGAAAGCAGCCCCATGGCCACGCACGGTCAGGTCCGTGCCTGGCTGGAGTACGCCGGGCAGCGGCGCGTCCTGGCGCCGGGCGCTGCCGGCGCCGATGATCCTGGCGGTTGGCGCTACGGCTTCCGCCAGCGGCTGTCGGTCGAATCCTTGCCGGCGGAACTGGTGGCCGTGCGGCGTGTGGGCTGGTTGTCCTTGCCCTGGGCCGAACTCGCCGCCTGGTGCCTGGCCACCAGCTTGCTGGCGATCGGTCTGGCGGCCTGGTTCCAGCGTCAGGCCCGCTTGCGCCACGAGGCCGATACCGAGTTCCTGCACAGCGACAGCCTGGAAGCCGTCTGGCTGTCCACGTTGAGCCCGGCCCCAGGCAGCGCGGAGCGGTCTGGCACCGCGCTGGCGCGTCACAACCCGATGGTGGTCACGCTCCGAGAGATCGACAAGGAGCCCCCCGAGCTCGCGGTGGCCCGGGGCGCGATCCGTCAGGCCGCGCAGCAGGCGCGCCGGGCCTCCGAGGTGATCTCGCGTCTGAGCGCGCACACCGAGCCCGGGAGCCTGGGCCAGGGGTCGCAGGGCGTGCGGCCCGATGAACTGCTGCGCGACGCGCTGGAACTGCTGGAGCCGGAGTGCGAGCGCCTGGGTGTCGTCACCACGCTGGCGACCGACGAAGACATCGGCTGGGTGATGGCGGATCCGATGGCGCTGGAGCAGGTGGTCCACCAGCTGTTGCGCCATGCGCTGCAAGCGGTGGCGCGCGTGCCGCCCGGCGAACGGCGCATCGAGCTGACCCTTGCCGCGCAAACGCAGGAGCTGGTGCTCAGCCTGCGCGACTCCGGCCCGATGCCGCCCACGGCGCCTGCGGGAACCCTGCCCACCCTGCCGCAATCGCTGATGGCTTGCCACAACTGGGCGCTGCAGGCACATGGCTCGCTCAGCGTTGTGCCCGCGCCGCCGCGGGGCAGCCTGGTGCGGCTGGTGATTCCGCGGCACGCCTGAGCGGGTCGGTGCGCCGAAGGCGGCCGGCGGGCCATCGGCCTGGGCCTGAGTTCAGTCCGGCCAGCAGCGCGGGTGTCCAGTGTCCTGACCGGCTGGGATTCACCGCGCGATCAGGCGCAGCGCGCCGTCCCAGGGAATCCAGCCTCCCATGCCCGCGGCGGGCATCACGTCCTGGCCGTCAAAGGCCGCCGCGCCGCTGCCGGCATCGAGTTGCGCGCTGGCGTCCGTGGGCAGCAGGATCTGCCCGCGTGCCGTGACCGCGGCGACGACGAGGTTGCGGTCCTCGCCATTGATCGTGGCGTCGTTGGTGAAGACCACGTCGATGCGGTCGCCGGCAGCCACGGCCGGCGCATCGAAGCTGAAGTCCTGCAGCGCCGTGTTGTTGACGGTGACGGTGCCCAGCAGTGCGCCCCGCAGGTAGACCTGCATGATCGCGCCCGTGCCGCCTGCCAGCGTGGCGCGCGCACGCACCACCAGCCGTTCAGCGCCGGTGCTCAGCGGCGGGAAGCGCATCGCGCCGTTCCAGGGGATCCAGCCCCCGAAACTGTTGGCGGCCACCGTGTCCCGGCCGTCGAAAGCGGCCGCACCATCGCCGGCATCGATCAGCACGCCCGCTGCATCGGGTGTCAAGGTCTGGCCGGCCGCCATGACGCTGGCCACGCGCAGGTTGCGGTCTTCGGTGCCGACCTGGCCGTCGTTGGTGAAGACCACGTCGATGCGGTCACCTGCACGCAGCGGCATGACGGCAAAGACCAGGTCGCTGAGCGTGGCGGTGCTGACGCTGCGCGTGCCGGCCAGCGTGCCATTGATGCGCAGTTCCAGGGTCGGCCAGACGCCAGCGGCCGGGCTGCCCGCTGCGCGCACCGTGATGCGGTCGGTGCCGCCGCCCACGGTGGGCGGCGCGGTGAAACGGATGGCGGCATCCCAAGGCAGCCAGCCCCCGGTGCTGGCCGCTTCGAACGTGTCCAGCCCGTCCAGCGCGCTGGCGCCCCGGCCTTGATCGAGGATCACGCCGGGTGCGCTCGCGCTGACGGTGGTGCTGCCGTTCAGCGTGATCGAGGCCAGCCCCAGGTTGCGGTCCTCGCCACCCACGACGGCGTCGTTGGTGAACAGGATGTCGATGCCGGCGCCCGCCGCAAAGCTCGTGGTGTTGAAGGCCAGGTCCACCCAGCTGGTGGCATCCAGCTGGCCTCGCCCGACCACGGCGCCGTTGGCGCGCACTTCGAAGAAGGCGCCCACGAAGTCCGCCACGGCCGCCATCGCCCGCACCACCAGATTCGCCTGGTTGCCGGGTGCGGCGGCTTCGTCGGCGCCGATCTGGCGCACGTAGGCACTGACGTCGGCCAGCTCGGCCGCAGTGAGCGTGGGTCGGGTGTGAGCCTGGATCGCGCCTTCGATCGTCGCGGCCGAACCGTCGTGCAGGTAGGGCGCGGTCGTGCTCACATCGCGCAGTGTGGGCGTGTCGATGCCGGCGATCAGCTGACGGCCCAGGCGCTGGCCGGAACTGGCCTTCAGCGTGCCGATGTCGTGCATCACGCGCTTGTCGCTGTCGGTGAAGGCACTGCCGGCGTGGCAGCTCGCGCACTGCGCGGCAAACAGCGTGCGTCCGCGCTGACCCGCGGCCGAGAGGCTGCCATCGGCCTGGCGCGCCGGGCTGGGCTCGAACTGGTCCAGCGAGCGCACGTAGGCGGCCAGTGCATCGAGATCGGCATTTACGCCGGCCTTGGCATCGCCCAGGGTTTCGCGGCGTGTACCGGCCAGAAACTGGGCGTCGCTCATCAGGCCCGAACCGCCGGCCAGGCCGCGGATCTGTCCTTCGAAATCCTGCACCTCGTCGAAATTGCCGCTCCAGTGCAGACGGCCATGGCCCTGGCCGCGGCCGCGCAGGCTCACGGTGTTGCGCAGGCCCTCGCCCATGCCGGTCAGGTCCCAGGTGCGGCCGTCGTGGCCACCGTCCGCGTGGCAGCTGGCGCAGCTCATGTAGCTGTCGCGCGCCAGGCGCGTGTCCTTGGCGTCGTAGAACAGCTGCTTGCCCTTGAGGACGTTGGCGGCCAGCTTTTCCGTGCCGATGCTGGCGAGCGTCGCACGCCGCGTGGCGCTGGCCAGACCCTGGTCGATCAGGGGCGAGAGGTCGAAGACATCGACGCTGCGATCCATGAAGTTGGAGACGTACAGCGTGCGGCGGTCCGCGGAGACGACAAGCGCCTGCGGCGCGCGGCCCACGCCGATGCGGAACAGCGGCAAGCGGCGGTGGGCGTCCATCACCGCGACTTCGCGGCTGGTCTCCAGTGCCGTGAAGAGGTAGACGCCCAAGGGATCATAGGCTGCCGCACTGGCCAGGCTCGCGTTGTCGTGGTCCATGCGGGCGGCCGCGTCTTCCTGCTGATCCGCCAGGCTGATGCGGGAGCTGACCGCACGCACGGTGTTCTGGAAATTGAGGTTCAGGCCGTCGCGGCCGACACCGCGCTTGATGTTGTCCAGCTTGGACGGCACCCAGGCCTGGGAGGCGTCGGGCGAAATCACTGCGGCGCCCAGGTAGTTGGGGATGCCGCGGCCCTGGTTTTCCGCATCCGGCTTGTCGCTGTGGCCCAGCACGATGCGCTTTTGCAAGGCGAGGTTGACCGTGCTGATGGCCAGCACCTCGGCGCCGCTGCCCGCGGGAGTCTGTGGCGTCACGGTGGCTTCACCCGGCAATGGCGGCGTGATGAAGCGCGAGACATAGGCCGTGCCGGCGCTGCTGTCCAGCGACAAGTGCTGTACATGCGTGCCCAGATCGCGCTGGGCCTGGATCTCGAAGGCCGTGGTGCCGATCTTCAGCAACTGGCCGCTGGCCGACAGCGTGACCAGCGCAAAGCCGTTGGCCGGCGAAGCCACCACGCCATAGGGTTGCGAACCTCGCGGCAACGGCAGCGTGCGTGTGACCGCGAGCGTGCCGGTATCGATCACGCTGATGCTGTGGCTGCGCTGGTTGACGACCCAGATCTGGGTGGCCGTGGCACGCGCCAGCGTGCGGGGCGCCGTGCCGACGGCGATCTCCGCCAGCCGAGCGCGCGTGACGCTGTCGAAGACGCTCACGCTGTCGTTGTCCGGGTTCACCACCCACAGCCGCGCATTGGCGCCGCTGCGGGGCTCCAGCAGCATCGAGCTGGACGCCGTCGGCGCGCTCGCGGCCAGCGGCAGGTGCACGTTGTGCATGAAGCTGTGGCGCTGCTCCACGCCGCGGCTGTCACGCGCGGTCACGGTGACGTAGTAGACGCCGGGCGCGGCAAAGCGGTGGTTGATGGCCCCTGTGGCGGACCACGCGCTCGGGCCGCTGCCGTCGCCGAACTCCCAGCGGTACTGCACGCCCTGGCCGGTGGCTGAGGCGTTGAACGCGGCGTTGGCGCCCGCGGCGCTGGGCGCAGCGGCAGATGGCGGCGTCAGCACCAGGGGTACCGGGTTGCTCACGGTCCAGCTGAAGGTGACGCTGGTGCTGTTGTAGCCGTCGCTGGCGACCAGCACCACCGTCTGCGATCCTGCAGCGCGGGGCGTGCCGGTGATGCGGCCCGAGCTGCTGTCCAGCGACAGGCCGGCCGGCAGGCCGGTGGCCGAAAAGCGCAGCGCGTCGCCGTTGGGATCGGACGCGCTGACGCTCAGGTTCACGGGTGAGCCCGAGACGCTGACCTGGTTGCCCGGTGAGCTGAGCACCGGCGTGACGGCCGTGTTGGGCGCCGATGCCACGTTGACGCGCACGAGCTTGGCGACCGAAGGGGTGCCCGTGTCATCGATGGCAAACATCATCCACATGCCGGGCGGAATGTCCGCGGCCCGCGATGGAATCTGCACCGACAGGCTGTTGCCCTCGGCGGCGAAGGGCAGGCTCACGTAGCGCTGCTCCATGTTGAAGCTGTGCGTGCTGGAGCCGTTCTTCACGAAGCCGATGCGGCTGATGGGCCGGGTGCCGCTGACGCTGATCTTCACCGTGCGTCCGGCATCGACGACCGTGGGCGCCTGGGTGATGGTCGGGCGCTGCGCTGCCACGCCGCCTGACTTGAAGAGGTAGGGTGGGTAGTAGATCTCGGCGTTGGTGTTGACCTGCGGGCCGGGTGCGCCACCGCCGAAGACCAGCACGGTCGCGTCCGGCAGCAGCAACGCGTTGCCGTGATACAGCCGCGCCTTCTGCGCCGACGCGCCGACTGTCCAGCGACCGGTGGCCGGGTTCCAGATCTCGGCTTCGTAGCTGACGCCCGTCATCTGGTTGTTGACCGTGCTGCCGCCCGTGGCCAGCACCTGCCCATCGGCCAGCAGGGTGGCCACGCCCCACTGGCGCTGGCGCAGCAGGGAGTTGGTCTGGTTGACCACCGGCGCGCTGCCGGTGATGTCGATCACCGCAGCCTGGTTGGAGTTGCCGCCGAACTGCAGGATGCGCCCGGGCGCAAACATCGCCGCACTGGACGAGCCGCCGGCAAAGGCGGCGTTGAAGTTGGACAGCAGCTGGATCGCACCATTGCCGGTGGTATTGACGAAGTACATGCGGCCGCTGGAGTCGAACCCGAAGACGCGACCATCTGGCGCCACGAAGTTGCGCGGGAAGTCGAAGGCCAGGCTGCCGGTGCTGGCACCGGTCAGCAACCTGAAGCTGCCATTGGCCGCGCGGATCTCGGGCAGGTCCGTGCCGCCGGAGCCGCCCTGGATATAGACCTCGCCGCTGGGCAGCACGGTGGAGCTGGAATACCAGCGCGCGCGGTTCATGTTGCTGCCGCGCGCCAGCGTGTTGCTGTTGCCGTTCAGCACGTTGCTGTTGTTGTTGCCGGTGTTCGTGGTGCGCGTGCCGGTCCAGTTGTCGCCCCCGGCAATGAACACCGAGTTGGAGCCGGGCAGGCCGACCTGCGAGCTGCAGAAGATGTCGGTCTGCGTGTTGTTGCTGAGCGTCAGGTGGCTGTCGTCCGCCGGGTTCCAGATGTCGTAGGTGAAGAAGGCCGTCTGCTGGCCGGACTCACGCGTGCCGTAGCTCATCACGCGCCCGTCGGCCATCACGATGCCGTGCACGGCGATCAGCGGCCAGCTCTTGAGGGCGCCGAACAGGCCCTTGAGATGCGCGTCAGCCGGGATGGCGGTGCCGCCAGGCACGCTCAGCGTCCGCTGGCGTTCCTCGGTCGACGCGGCGCTCGGCTGCGCCGGATCACCGCCCCCGCCGCCGCAGGCCGTCAGCGCCAGGAGGGTCAGGGCCATGCAGGCCGTGCGGCCAAGGGGGGTGTTCAACGACATGGTGTTCGAGGCCGGCATCAAGGCCGGGCGGCTCTGGCTGATCGAGGGCGCGAGCATCCGGGGATGCGGCCTGGCTGCCCACCCCGCGGGCGCGGGCTGAAGCCTTCGCGGCAGCCCTTCGAGTGAATTCCTGCGCAGTCCGATGGGCGCTCGGCCGGTCCAACGCGGGTGCCGACTTCTGCCGCCCGCGCTCCTGTCGGTCGCGCTCACTCGGTTCCGGGAGATTCGAGCGCAAACACGAGCCGCCGATGCCCCCGCGCCAGCAGATGGGCGGTCAAGCCTGCGTTTTTCTCGCGTAACACCACTTGAGGGCGGCCGAAACAATGAGGGTCAGCCAACCACCGTTGAGAAGCGAGCCGATGCTCAACACCGCGCATTCCCTCTTCACCCCTGCGTCGAGGAGGCCCGCAGTCCTTCGGCCTTTGTGTCAGCTATCGGCACTGACACTGCTCCTCGCCGGACTGGGTGCACCCGGCGTTCACGCGCAGACTGACGCTGGATCCATCCTGCGGCAGACCCAGCCACCAGCCCGCCCTGTACCCACGCTGCCGCCGCAGCAGGTTCCGCGCATCCTGCAGGACTCTGGCGTCACGGTCACTGTCACGGGCTTTCGGGTGGAAGGCTCGCGGGCCATACCGGCAGCCGAGCTGGAAGCCGCCTTGGCCGATCGCGTCGGAAAGCCGCTGGGCTTTGCCGGCCTTCAGGCCGCTGCCGACGCCGTGGCAGCCTACTACCGTGAGCGCGGCCTGCATGCCACCGCCTACCTGCCCGAGCAAAGCCTGGAAGGCGGCATGGTGCGCATCGTGGTGGCCGAGGGGCGGCTGGGCCGCATCCAGGTCAGCAGCCCTGCGGGTGCCCGGCTGCCGGTCGAGCTGATCGAACAAATGATGCAGGCCGGCCAGCAGCCAGGCCAGGTCATCCAGATCCAGACCCTGGCGCGGGCAGCGCGCCTGGCCAATGAAGTGCCGGGTGTCGAGGCCAGCGTCACACTGGCGGCCGGCGCAGCCCCAGGCGAAACCGATGTGAAGGTCGTCCTGTCAGCCCGCCCGGTGTTCGACGCCTCGATCACGCTGGACAACCACGACGCGATCGCCACCGGCGAAGTGCGTGCCTCGGCGGCCCTGCAATGGGCCAACCCGCTGGGGCTGGGTGAGGACTGGCAACTGCAGGCGCAGCTGAGCGAAGGCAAACGCCACGCCCGGGTCTCCGGCAGTCTTGCGCTGGGCGCACAAGGCACCCGCGCCCAGTGGCAGGCCTCCGCGCTGCAGTACGAGTTGGTGGGCCGCTTTTCCGCGAGCGGGGCCAGCGGCTCAGCTCGCACCCTGGGCATCGGGCTCAGTCATCCCTTGCTGCGCTTGCCGCAGGGCAGCCTCAACGCCAGCCTGATGGCCGAGCAGCGCAGCTTCGTCAACGACAGCACCGCTGGGGTGCTGTCCGACAAGTCAGCCCGCACGCTCAGCCTCAGCTTCTCCGGTGATCGCAGTGACAACTGGGCTGGCGGTGGCGTGACCACCGGCAGTTTCACCATGACCACCGGCAGCCTGGATCTGAGCGGCGAGCCGGCTGATGCCCTGGCCGACGCCGCCGGACCGCGCCGTGCTGGCGCCTACGCCAAGCTGGGATGGCAACTGGCCCGCCTGCAGCGGCTGGCGCCCGACACCACGCTCTGGCTGCAGGCCTATGGACAGCAGAGCGACAACAACCTCGATTCAAGCGAGCGCATTTCGCTGGGCGGCCCCTCCGGCGTGCGCGCCTACCCCTTGTCAGAGGTCAGCGGGGACAGCGGCACGGTGGCCACGGTGGAGGTTCGACATCGCTTCAGCGACGCCTGGCAGCTGGCCGCCTTTGTCGACCACGGTCGTGTGCGTCAGGACGCGCGCCCTTGGGGTGCCAGCTCCAGCCAATCACTCAGCCTGAACGGCGTGGGCCTGGCCGCCGAGTGGCGATTGCGCCTGAGCCCGTCGCAAAGCGTGATCACCCGCCTGACCCTCGCCCAGCGACTGGGCCGCCACCCCGCACCCAACGCGGACGGCAGCGACAGCGACGGCACGCTGCGCAAGCCGCGGGTCTGGTTGTCGGTGCAGGGCTCGCTCTGAGCGCCCACTGGCGCCGAAAAGCTCCAGCCTGCCCCGCACATGGCGTGTCCGACCCGGCACTCGCCTTCTTGACTCCTCTTTCGAGCCTCTGACCATGAATCACATCCACCGCCTCGTCTGGAGCCACCGCAGCCGCTGCTATGTGGCCGTGAGCGAAGTCACCTGCAGCCGCGGCAAACCCAGCCGTGAAGGCCGTTCAGGCCGTGCGCTGAGTGCGGTGTCGGCTGCCGTCACAGCGGCCGCGATGGCGCTTTCAAGTCCCGCCGTGCTGGCGCAGGCCGCTGCAGGCTCAGCCGCGCCCACGCCCCTGCCCGCGGCCACCCTGCCCACCGGAGAGCGCGTGGTGCAAGGCCAGGCAAGCGTGCAGCGGCAAGGCTCGACGATGGACATCCAGCAGTCCACCGACAAGGCGCTCATCAACTGGCAAAGCTTCAACGTCGGCTCACAGGCCTCGGTACGCTTCCAGCAGCCCTCCGCCCAAGCCGTCACGCTCAACCGCGTGATCGGCGGCGATGCCTCGCAGATCGCCGGCCGCATCCAGGCCAATGGGCAGGTCTTCCTGGTCAACCCCAACGGGGTGATGTTCACCCAGGGCTCGCGGGTGGATGTCGGTGGCCTCGTGGCCTCCACGCTCGACATCACTGACAGCGACTTCCAGGCCGGGCGCTACCGCTTCACCCGCGGCAACGCCACGGGCAAGGTCGTCAACGAGGGCAGCCTGCAAGCAGCTCCGGGCGGCGGCATCGCGCTGCTGGGCAGCGAGGTGGTCAACAACGGCACCATTCGAGCCACGCTGGGCACCGTGGCCCTGGCCGCCGGCGAGGCCGTCACGCTCAGTTTTGATGGCGGCAGCGTGGGCGTCCAGGTGGACCCGGCCAACCTGCGCGCCCTGGTGGAGAACAACCAGCTCGTGCAGGCCGAAGGCGGCCAGGTGATCATGACGGCACGGGCGGCCAATGCGCTGCTGGGTGCGGCCATCAACAACCGCGGCACGGTCAGCGCCAGCAGCCTGGTGGATCAAGGCGGCGTCATCCGGCTGGTGGCCAGTACCGGCACCAGCATCAGCATCAGCATCAACCCGCTCACGGGCGAGCGCGAACAGGGCCACATCGCCAACAGCGGCCAACTGCGTGCCGATGGCCGCACGGGCGGCAGCATCCACATCCAGTCCGGGCAGCACGACGCCTTCGGCCTGGCCAGCGCCTCGGGCAACGCCGGCGCGGGCGGCAACGTCACGGTCAATGCACACCGCACGGTGATGCCTGTGCAGTCCGAACTGCGTGCCGATGGCCAGACCGATGGCGGCCGCGTGTCGCTGGCGCACGCGCTGGGCGAAGGCGGTGGCGCTTACCTCTCGGGCACCTTGAGCGCCAGCGGCAGTCAGGGCCGCGGCGGCCAGATCGATGTCAGTGGCCGCCAGCTCGATCTGTACGCCACGCGAGTGCAGGCGCAGGGCGCCACAGCCGGTGGATCGGTGCGCCTGGGGGGCGATTTGCAGGGCCGCAACCCCGACATGCCCAATGCCGAAGGGCTGAACGCCAATGCCGTCAGCATCGATGTCTCGGCCACGCAGCAAGGGCCTGGGGGCCGCGCCATCGTGTGGAGCGAAGGCACCACGCTGTTCACCGGCTCGGTGGATGCGCGCCGCGCCGAGGGCGGGGTGAAGCACACGCCAAACGGCGGCTTCGTTGAAATCTCCGGACGCCAGCAACTGGGCTTCGGCGGGCAGGTGCAGGCCGGCGAGCTGCTGCTCGACCCCGCTGTGCTCAACATCATCGAGCCCGGCCTCGGCTTCGAGATCACCGCCTTCGTGGACCCCGACGCCGCCTCCAGCGGCTTCGGCCGCGCCGTTCATGACGTGAGCAACGGCAACCTGCTGGTGCTCAGCCCAGATCAGAGCGCCATTGGAAGCGGTGCGGGCTATGTCTTCCTGCGCAATGGCGGCCTCGTCAGTGCGCTGCGCGACACGGGCGGCACCACCAACTGGCGCTCGCTGGGCAACAGCCGCTGGCTGATTGCCAACAGCGGCGCCAATGCCGGCGTCGGCGCCGTGGCGTATTTCGACGCCGCCAACCCGCCCGCCAGCGGCCGCATGGACAGCAGCAACAGCCTGGTCGGCGACACGACCTACGGCCGAGGCTTTGGCTCGATTGATGACCTGGGCGGTGGCTATTACGCGGCATCGATGGACCGGGGTCAGACCGGCTTCAACTCCTACACCTTGCAGCGTGGCGCCTTCCATTTCTTCAGGGCCAATGGCATCGGCACCACCTTGCCGGCGGGTGTTGTGGGCCCGGCCAACTCGATGGTGGGCAGTACGGCGGGTACCGCCAACGCTCAAATCCCCAACAGTCAGACCTGGTACGCCGTAACCCGCGGCGATGCTATCGGCGTCTTCGCGAGCGAAGACCTGATCAACAACCCCGCCACCACGGACCCAGAACCCTACGTCAGCCGCACCCTGCACAGCATCGGCGCGGGCAACTGGGTGCTCGGCAGCCCACACTGGAACGACGGGCGCGGCGCGGTGACCATCATCAGCCCGCAGCTCATCGACAACGGCACCCTGGTGGGCGCCGTGTCTTCGGCCAACAGCATGGTGGGTACCAACGCGAACGACAGCTATGGCCTGGCGCTGCGCGCCGACGGGCGTGCCGGCCAAGGCCTGATCCAGTTTGGCGGCGCAGGCAGCACCAACTACGTGTTGAGCCTGGCCAACTCCAGCGCCAGCAGCGCCCTGGTGCCGCTCACGCCCGCCATCGCCAGCACCGGCGTGCTGGGCGGCATCAACAGCAGCAATGCCTTGCTGTTGGGTGGCGTGGAGGCCCGCGTCTTCACGCAGCTGAGCAGCGGCGATCTGGTCGTTGCCGATCCCGAATGGAACGGCACCCGCGGTTATGCGCGGCTGGTGCCCTTCAACACCGATTTCGCCACCACCTTGCGCGGCTCGCTGGCGGCGCCTGCCGCCGGCAATGCCTTGGTGGGCACGGCCTCCAACGCCCGCGTCGGCAGCGGCGTGACCGACCTCGGCTCCGGGACTTATCTGGTGCAGTCGAACTTCGGTGGTCTCGGCGCCTACACCTTCTCCAGCACATCCAGCCCGACCGTGGGCAACCTGAGCTCGGCCAACAGTCTGGTCGGTGCTTCGAACTACTCACTCAACGGGCTGACGGTGCTCTCCAACGGCGCGTATCTGGTCCAGGGCGGCTTCGAAGGCAATTTCAGCACCACTGGCAGGGGCGCCTTCGCCTATGGGCCCGCAGGCACAGGCATCAGCGGCGTGATCAACGTCGTGGGAGCCTGGGAAGAGAACTATTCGGGCCTGTCCAATACCGTCAACCGCCCCACACAGGTGGTGGATCTGGGCGCTGGCTATTGGGCGCTGAACCTTCAAAACGGCCTGTCTGCCAACGGCAACGTTCGCAGCGTGCTCTGGGGCGGCCCGAATGCCGTTCACACCGGGCAAGTCAACCCGGCCAACGCCTTTACCGATTCAAGCCTGTCGCTGCACGCCCTGGGCAGTGGCGCCTTTGCGGTCGCGCTGCCCAACTGGGGCTCCAACGAAGGTGCCGTGCTGCGCGTGAATGCCTCGACGCTGGCCGCCCCGGCCGTGTCCTCATCCACCGCGCTGGTCGGCCAATCGGGGGACAACATCGGCTCCGGCGGCTTCTTCAGTGTCGGCAGCAACCGCGCCATCCTGCTCAGCCCGCAATGGAATGGCAACGCCGGCGCCGCCACCTTCGTCACCCCGGGCAATGCCGCCACGCGCCTGATCGGCAGCCTCTCCGCCAGCAACAGCCTGGTGGGCGCCAGCGCGGGCGACAAGCTGGGCAACGGGCTGTTTCCCTCGTGGCAAAACCTCGAACCGCTGCACCAGCCCGTGGTGCGCCTGGGCACCACCAGCACTTACGCCCTGCTCAGCCCCATGTGGAACGGCGAGCGTGGCGCCGCCACGCTGTTCGACCCGGCCACCGCAGACCTGTTGGGCACCCTGGGCGCGGCCAACAGCCTGGTGGGACGCCACGCGGGGGATCGCGTGGGCCTGGGTGCGGGCGTGACCGAGGTCATCAATCAGCCGGGACGGTTCGACCCCGATGACAGCGCCACACGCAACCCCTTTGTCTCCTTGGGCGGCAGCCGCTTTGCGCTGCGCAGCCCGGAGTGGCGGGCCCAGGCCGGCGACACGGCTGGCGCCGGCGCGCTGACCTGGATCGACACCGCATCGGCCCTGCCCATCGGCACGCTGGATGCGCAGAACAGCCTGGTGGGCGCCCAGGCGGGCGATCGCATCGGCTACGACGGCGCAAGCACGCTGGTGCAGCCGCTCACGGGCACACGCCAACTGATCAGCCATGTCGCCTTCGACGGCGGCAAGGGCGCCGTGACGGTGGTGGACAGCACCAATCCGCCCATCGGCGTGGTGGGTTCGGGCAACAGCCTGGTCAACGCCAGCAATACGCAGGGCGTCTTCCGCACTGTGCCTGTCAATGCCAGCGGCGCGCAGACGCAGACCGGCGAAGCCGCGTCCAGCTTGCTCGCCCTGGGCGGCGGACACCTCCTCATGACACCCACCTGGAGCGGCGGCCAAGGTGCCATCACCTGGATCGCCCCCAACACCACGCCCACGGGCACGCTGTCGGCCAGCACCAGCCTGATCGGTGGCGCCGGGGATCAACTCGGCGGCCGGGCAGTCCTGCTGGGCAATGGCAAGTTGCTGCTCGGCAGCCCCTTGTCAAACGGCGCGCGGGGCGCGGCCACCCTGCTGGCCAACAGTGGCGGCTTGGCCGCCACGCTGCTGGGCACATTGGACATCAGCGCCGACAACAGCTTCGTCGGAGTTTCAGCCGGCGATGGTGTGAGCACTGGGGACCGCGTGTCCTCCGGCGGCTTTGCCGATCTCGGCAACGACATCTTCGTCACCTACTCCCCCCACTTCGGCAGCAGCAGCAACCCGCGCACGGTGCACGGCGCGGTGACCCTGGGCGACAGCGTCACCAATGCGATGAGAGGGGATCTTTCGGGCGTCAACTCCTTCTTCAGCAGCGTGCAAGGGCAAGCCGCCGTGCCCTACATCAGCGCACAAGGGCAAACCGGCGCCATCATGTCGACGGGTAGCCAGGTGGGTCTGGTTCAGGTGACCCAGCCCGTCAGCCTGGTGAACGGCAACCTGGGATTCGGTGACTATGGCACCCGCAGCGTCAACATGCGGCCCATGACCATCACGCAGATGCTGAACGCCGGAACCGATGTGACGCTGCAAGCCACCGATGCGATCAATCTCTTGACGCCGGTGGTGGTGGACAACCCCAACGGCACTGGCGGCCACCTGACGCTGCAGACCAACAATGTGAACGGGCCGGGCATCACCATCGGCAGCGCCGGCCGCATCCATACCGACGGCGGCAACCTCACCATCCGCTCAGCCAGCAACTTCATCAACAACGCCAGCGCCAGCCCCTTCAGCGTGGGCAGCGGCAACTGGATGGTCTACGCACGCGATGCGGCCACCAGCGTGGTCGGCAACCTGGATTTCGACTACAAGGAATACGGCAAGGTCTTCGGCCAGACCCTGCAAGGCCAGACCGTGCGCGATCAGGCCAACCAAGGCCCCGGCAAGGCCGTCGTTTTCGAGCTGGCGCCGAGCCTTTCCGTGCCCACGCCCAACGACTTCAAGACCTACGACGGCACCACCGCGCTCGGCACGCCGTACACCATCTCCGGCCTGCTGGGCGGCGATGTGCTGAACGTGACGGCCGCTTATCCCAACCGCCACGTGGAGTTGGACCCGTCCAACAATGCCATCAACAAGGACATCATCGTCACCGTGGCGCCCGGTGGCGTGCGCAGCAGCCCAGCCACTGGCAGCAAGCCGGTTTACGGTTATCTGAACGAGCCTGCAGCCGGCCCAACCACGTTCACAGGCGCGGGATTCATCATGCCCTTCAGCCTGCAGGTGGACCTTGCGCAGACCACCGTCACCAAGGTCTACGACGGCACCGAAGCGGCCCCCTTGGGCTGGATTCCGCAGTGGACGATTCCCGGCTTCCAGGCGCCGGCGCCCGATACGCTGAGCATCGTGCCCGATACCGCGAACGGGGCGACGGCCCGGTTCATCGACATCAACACATGGTCCCCAGCCGCCGGGGTCGGCACAGTCACCCACATCGAAGTGTCGGGGCCCTTTGTGGCCACCAACATCGTTGGCGGCGGCCTGCCCACCGACTACCAGATCCAGATCAACAACCTCAACACCGCGCCGGCCGTCATCACACCCAGGCCGCTGGTGGGTGGCTTGACCGTGGCCACGCGCAGCTATGACGGCACCACGCTGGCCACGATCAACGGATCACCCACGGCGGGAAACCCGTTGACCAGCATCTTCAACAGCAGCGGCGGCGCGCAGCCTGACGACGTGCAGGTCTCCGGCTCGGTCACCAGCGCCAACTTCGCTGATGCCAACGCCGGTGTGGGCAAGCCGGTTCAAGTCACTGGACTCTCGCTGACAGGGGCAGACGCCAGCAATTACACCGTCAGTTCCCTCACCGTCTCGGGCACGATCACGCCTGCGGTGCTGAGCATCAGTGGCACCACGGCCGCTGGCCGCAGCTACAACGGCACCACGGCCGCCACGCTCACCGCAGGCACGCTCAGCGGCCTGGTCGGCAGCGAGACCCTGAACGTGGCCGCCACCGGCACCTTTGACAGCGCCAATGCCGGAAGCCGCACGGCCAGCGCGACGTACACGCTGTCCAACGGCACGGGCCTGGCTGCCAACTACACCCTGGCGGGCACCACCGGGCACACAGCGACCATCACGCCCGTGGCCCTGAGCATCAGCGGCACCACGGCATCTGGCCGCAGCTATGACGGCACGACGGCCGCCACGCTCACCGCAGGCACGCTCAGCGGCATGGTGGGCAGCGAGACCTTGAACGTGGCCGCCACCGGCACCTTCGACAGCGCCAATGCCGGCAACCGCACGGCCAGCGCGGCCTACACGCTGTCCGACGGCACGGGCCTGGCTGTCAACTACACCTTGGCGGGCACGACCGGCCATGCCGCGACCATCACGCCCCTGGCGCTGAGCATCAGCGGCACCACCGCAGCCGGCCGCAGCTATGACGGCACCACGGCCGCCACGATGACTGCAGGCACGCTCAGCGGCCTGCTGGGCAGCGAGACCTTGAACGTGTCCGCCACGGGCAGCTTCGACAGTGCCAATGCCGGCAGCCGCACGGCCAGCGCAACGTACACGCTGTCCAACGGCACGGGCCTGGCTTCGAACTACACACTCGCCGGCACCACGGGACATGCCGCGACGATCACGCCCCTGGCGCTGAGCATCAGCGGCACCACGGCCGCCGGCCGTAGCTATGACGGCACGACGGCCGCCACCCTCACCGCTGGCACGCTGAGTGGCCTGCTGGGCAGCGAGACCTTGAGCGTGTCCGCCACCGGCACCTTCGACAGCGCCAACGCCGGCAACCGCACGGCCAGCGCGAGCTACACGCTGTCAAATGGCACCGGCCTGGCTGCCAACTACACGCTGGCGGGCACCACCGGACACGCTGCGACGATCACACCCACCTTGCTGATGATCAGCGGCACCACTGCCGCCAGCCGCAGCTACGACGGCACCACGGCCGCTACCCTCACCCCGGGCACGCTCGCGGGACTGGTGGGCAGCGAGACCTTGAACGTGGCCGCAACCGGCAGCTTCGACAGTGCCAATGCCGGCCTGCGCCTGGCCACCGTGACTTACACACTGTCCGACGGCACGGGCCTGGCTTCCAACTACATCCTGCCGAGCGCGTTCATGCCTCAAGCGTGGATCACCCCCTTGGCACTGAGCATCAGCGGCACCACCGCCGCCAGCCGCAGCTACGACGGCACCACGGCCGCCACCCTCACCGCCGGCACGCTCAGCGGCCTGCTGGGCAGCGAGACCTTGAACGTGGCCGCCACCGGTACCTTCGACAGCGCCAACGCTGGCAGCCGCACGGCCAACGCGACGTACACACTGTCCAACGGCACCGGCCTGGCTTAAAACTACAACCAGGCCGGCACCACCGGACATGCCGCGACGATCACACCCGCGGCGCTGAGCATCAGCGGCACCAGCGCGAACAGCCGCAGCTACGACGGCACCACAGCTGCCAGCTTCACCGCGGGCACACTCAGCGGCCTGGCAGGTAGCGAGACCTTGATCGTGGCCGCCACCGGCACCTTCGACAGCGCCAACGCCGGCAACCGCACGGCGAGCGCCACGT
>JAEUOZ010000043.1 GCA_016790225.1 Rubrivivax sp. | reverse complement strand
ACTGGAGCCTCCCTCGCGGAGGGAGGCTGGTGGGAGCGGTCCAACGAGCTGGAGCTCCCTCTCGGAGGGGGCTCGGGGGAGTCGTGCGTAAAGCCGCAGGCTAGGAGGCTGCGCGGCTTCTGCCGCGCGGACTCCTAGCGCGGCACCAGCCGTTCCAGAATGAGCACGGCAAAGAAGCCCAGCGCGGCCAGTACGGTCCACTTGATGATCACCAGGCCGCGCTGACGCCACTCCGGCCGGCCGGTGGCGATGAACATCGCAAAGCACAGGATGCCGCTGAGCAGCAGCAGACCGAAGACGAGGCGGAAGATGACCATGTCAGGCCCGGCTCACCAGGCTGGCGCCAGCTGCGCCAGGCCCTCGGGCGCGCGACGCTCGTCCTGGAAAGTCACCACCTCCCAGGCACGGGCATCGGCCAGCAAGGCACGCAGCAGCTTGTTGTTCAGGGCGTGCCCGCTCTTGTAGGCGCGGTAGTGCGCGAGCAGCGGTTGCCCCAGCGCGTGCAGGTCGCCGATGGCATCCAGCAGCTTGTGCTTGGCAAACTCGTCGTCGTAGCGCAGGCCATCGGCATTCAGCACGCGCAGGTCGTCGACGACGATCACGTTGTCCATGCTGCCGCCCAGGCCCAGACCGCGCGCGCGCATCATCTCCACGTCCTTGGTGAAGCCGAAGGTGCGGGCCCGGGCGATGTCGCGCTTGTAGCGCCCAGAGCCCATGTCGAACTCCACGCGCTGACCCGTGGCGTTGACGGCCGGGTGATCGAACTCGATCTCGAAGCTGAGCTTGTAGCCGTGGAAGGGCTCCAGCCGCGCCCACTTCAGCGCAGCGCCTTCGCCTTCACGCACCTCGATCGGCTGCAGCACACGCAGGAAGCGCTTGGGCGCCGTCTGCCGTTCGATGCCGGCACTCTGGAGCAGGAAGACGAAGCTCGCCGCCGATCCGTCCAGGATGGGCACTTCCTCGGCGGTGATATCGACCACCAGGTTGTCCAGCCCCAGACCGGCGCAGGCCGACAGCAGGTGCTCGATGGTCTGCACCTTGGGCGCGCCGGGATCGCCCGCCGGGCTGATGGTCGTGGCCATGCGCGTATCGCAGACCGCCGCCGGATTCACGGGGATGTCCACCGGCACGGGCAGATCGACCCTTCGAAAGACGATGCCGTGATCCGGCGGTGCGGGTCTCAGCGTGAGCTCGACCTTCTGGCCGCTGTGCACGCCCACGCCCACGGCACGGGTGATGCTCTTCAGGGTTCGTTGCGCCAGCATGGACACATTGTCTCGCGGCACGGCCATTCAGGCGATGCAAGGGTCAAGCCGCGGGCCAGGAGCGTGGTCGGCAGAAATCGGCACCCGCGGCTGACTGCTCGGGAAGCGAAGCTGCCGGCCCGCTTCCCGCCATCGCTCAGTCCGCCTGCTTGCGCAGGAAGGCCGGAATCTCGATGTCTTCCATGCCGCTGCTGCTGAGCGTCTCCACCTTGCTGCGCGCCGTGCGCCAGACGCTCGGCGTATTCAGCGTGGAGAAATCGGCCGTCGGGTGCAGTGCCTGGTTGAGCATCGGGATGTTGTCGGTCCCGGTGCGGACCTCGCGGGTGGGCGCCTGCACCGGGTGATCCAGCGTGGGCACCACGGTCAGGGGCGGCTGCTGTCGCTTCGCGCTGGGCACCAGGCCGGTGGCGATGACGGTGACGCGGAGCTGGTCGCCCAGGGTCTCGTCATAGGCCGCGCCGTAGATGATGTGGGCATCCTCCGCAGCGTAGCGGCGGATGGTGTTCATCACCGTGCGCGACTCCATCAGCTTGAAGCTGGCCTTGGTGGCGGCGATCAGCACCAGCACGCCGCGGGCGCCGGACAGATCGATGCCCTCCAGCAGCGGGCAGGCGACGGCCGCTTCGGCGGCCTTGCGCGCACGCTCGGGGCCGCCCCCCACGGCCGTGCCCATCATCGCCTTGCCCGGCTCGCTCATCACGGTGCGCACGTCTTCGAAGTCGACGTTCACGACCGCGTCCATGTGGATGATGTCGCTGATGCCGCCCACAGCGTTCTTCAGCACGTCGTTGGCGTGCGAGAAGGCCTGCTCCTGCGTCACCTCGTCGCCCATCACCTCCAGCAGCTTCTCGTTGAGCACGACGATCAGCGAATCGACATTCGCTTCCAGCTCGCGCACCCCTTCCTCGGCCTGGCGTGCCCGGCGCGGCCCTTCGAACTCGAAGGGCTTGGTGACCACGCCCACGGTGAGGATGCCCATCTCCTTGGCGGCCCGGGCGATCACGCTGGCGGCACCGGTGCCCGTGCCACCGCCCATGCCCGCGGTGATGAAGAGCATATGGGCGCCCTGGATGGCGCCCCGGATGCTGTCCACCGCCGTCTCGGCCGCCGCGCGCCCGGCCTCGGGCTTGGAGCCCGCGCCCAGGCCGGAGGAGCCCAGCTGCACGAGGTTGGGCGCGGTGCTGCGGTTCAGCGCCTGCGCATCGGTGTTGGCGGCGATGAACTCGACGCCCTGCACCCCTTCGCGGATCATGTGCTCCACCGCGTTGCCACCACCACCCCCGACACCGATCACCTTGATCTTCGTGCCTTGGTCGAACTCTTCGATCATCTCGATTGGCATGTTGTCACTCCTTGAACGTGAAGCAGTTGCCGTTGCTCGATCACACCACGATGCCCGCGCGATCTGGGTGCACCCGCCGGGCGAGCCCGGCCATCCCGTTTCGGGATCCGGACCGTCCGGCAGGGCCGGATCGGTCCGAGGTCTTGTTCTGCACGCGCTGCACCACCCTTGAAACCCATGAACACCAACGTTAGAAATTGCCCAGGAACCAATCCCGGGCACGCCCCAGAACCCCTTTGACCGCTCCGCCCTGCGTCGCTGCCTTCAGACCGCGGCCGCGCGCGAGGCGCGCCTCTTCCAGCAAGCCCATCACGCAGGCCGATCGCGGATTGGCGACCATGTCGGACAAGGCCCCGGCATACAGCGGCAGGCCCTTGCGCACCGGCTTGAGAAAGATGTCTTCACCCAGCTCCACCATGCCGGGCATCACCGCCGAGCCGCCGGTGAGCACGATGCCGCTGGACAGCAGCTCCTCGTGCCCGCTGTCGCGGATGACCTGGTGCACCAGCGAGAAGATCTCCTCCACACGCGGCTCGATCACGCCGGCCAGCGCCTGGCGGCTGAGCATGCGCGGCGCACGATCGCCCAGCCCCGGCACCTCCACCTGCTCGGAGGGATCGGCCAGCAGCTGCTTGGCCACGCCATGCTCGACCTTGATCTCCTCCGCGTCCTTGGTCGGCGTGCGCAGGGCCATCGCGATGTCGCTGGTGATCAGGTCGCCGGCAATCGGGATCACGGCCGTGTGGCGCACGCTGCCGTCGGTGTAGATCTGCACGTCGGTCGTGCCGGCGCCGATGTCCACCAGGGCCACGCCCAGTTCCTTCTCGTCGGCGCTCAGCACCCCGGCCGACGAGGCGCTGGGGTTGAGCACCAGGCGCTCGACTTCCAGCCCGCAGCGGCGCACACACTTCAGGATGTTCTCGGCCGCACTCTGCGCGCCGGTGACGATGTGCACGCGCACCTCCAGCCGGCTGCCGCTCATGCCCACGGGCTCCTTCACCTCGTGGCCGTCGATGATGAATTCCTGCGGCTCGACCAGCAGCACACGTTGGTCGTTGGGGATGCTGATCGCCTTGGCGGTATCGACCACGCGCGAGACATCCGTGGGCGTGACCTCGCGGTTGTCGCGCACGATGACCATGCCGGTCGAATTGAGCCCGCGGATGTGGCTGCCGGTGATGCCGGTGTAGACGCTGCCGATCTTGCAGGCGGCCATCAGCTCGGCCTCCTTCAGCGCCTGCTGGATGCTCTGCACCGTGGCGTCGATATTCACCACCACGCCGCGCTTCAGCCCGTGCGTCGTGGCCACGCCCAGGCCGGCGACGCGCAGTTCGCCGTCTGCCAGCAGCTCGGCCACGACGACCATCACCTTGGCCGTGCCGATATCCAGGCCGACGACGAGATCCTTGTATTCCTTCGCCATCTCAAGCCTCCCTGCGCCGCGGCGCTGCTGCGTCGCGGCCCTGCCCTGCACGGGCCCCGCGGGCCATCGCGGGCGCCCGCCCGAGGTCGCTGAACCTGCGTTGCGTCATCAGTTCTTCCTCCCGCGTGCCGCTTCGGGCGGCACCGTCGTCGCGCCCTTGAGCCGCACGGCGTAACCACCGGGGTGCCGCAGATCGGCGCTGAGCAGATCGGTCTTGTGGTACTGCAGCACCTGGGTCAGCGTGGCGGCAAAGCGCGTGGCGCGCGCCACGATCTCGGCCTCGTCACCACGGCCGATCACCACTTCGGATTCGTCGCTCAGCGTCAGGCTCCAGGAGCCGCGGCCGGATTGCTCCAGCACCGCCACGCGCTGGCCCAGCCGCGCGAATACCGTCTCCAGCCGCTGGTGCATGGCCAGCAGACGGGCCGAGCTGCCATCGGGCCCCGCCAGCAGCGGCAGCTGCTCGCTCTCGGCCTCGGAGGCGGGGGCCTCGAAGACCTCGCCATAGGTATTGACCCAGCGCTCGTTGCCGTCATGGCCCAGCCAGCGCGCGGCCGGCCGATGCTCTTCCAGCCGCACGGCGAGCCGGTTGGGCCAGACGCGCCGCACCACGGCCTGACGCACCCAGGGCACGGATTCGAAGACCTGGCGCGCCTGCTGCAGATCGAGCGTGAAGAAGGTGCCACTCAAACGCGGCACCGTATTGGCACGCAAGGTGGCCGCGCTGTTGCGCTGCGTGTCGCCTTCGATCTGGATCGCCCGCAGCGCGAACCAGGGCGCGCGGACCAGCCACAGCCCGGCCGCGGTCAGCAGCACCCCCAGCGCCACGACGCCCACGGCCAGCGAGACGCCGTTCATCAGGCGCACGTCACCGGGCGGGGCCGCGCGTGGCGCAACCGGTCGGGCGATGACGGCGGCCTGGGCCATCAGGCTTCAGCTCCGCCACGGCTCGGGTTGTCCAGTGCGGCATCGGCCAGCAGATGCAGGCACAGATCCTCGTAGCTGATGCCCGCGGCACGCGCAGACATGGGCACCAGAGAGTGGCTGGTCATGCCGGGAGAGGTGTTCATCTCCAGCAGGAAGGGTTTGCGGTCCGTGGCGCGGATCATCAGATCGGCGCGGCCCCAGCCGCGGCAGCCCAGCGTGCGGTAGGCCGCCAGCACGATGCGCTGGATCTCGGCCTCCTCGGCCGGCGGCAGGCCGCTCGGGCAGTGGTACTGCGTGACGTCGGTGAAATACTTGTTCTGGTAGTCGTAGGCCCCCTGCGGTGCCTGGATGCGCACCACCGGCAGCGCTTGCGCCTGCGCGCCGCTGCCCAGCACCGGGCAGGTGACCTCGTCGCCTTCGATGAAGCTTTCGCACAGCACATCGGCGTCGTAGCGCGCGGCCAGCTGCACAGCCTGCTGCATCTGAGAATAACCCTCGACCTTCGTCACGCCGATGGACGAGCCTTCACGCGGCGGCTTGACGATGAGCGGCAGACCCAGCGTGTCAGGCACGGCCACCACGTCCTCGCGCGTCTGACGCTGCGGCGAGAGCCACACCCAGCCCGGGGTCGGCAGGCCTTCGGCCGACCACACGCGCTTGGTCATCACCTTGTCCATCGCGATGGCGCTGGCCATCACGCCCGACCCGGTGTAGGGCAGGCCCAGCAGTTCCAGCGCGCCCTGCACGGCGCCGTCTTCGCCCAGGCGCCCGTGCAGGGCGATGAAGACGCGCACAAAGCCTTCGCGCCGCAGTTCACCCAGCTCGCGCTCGGCCGGATCGAAGGCCTCGGCGTCCACACCGCGCGAGCGCAGCGCAGCCAGCACGCCCTGGCCGGACATCAGCGAAATCTCGCGCTCCGCGCTGCGCCCACCCATCAGGACGGCCACGCGGCCCAGGCTCTGCGGATCGAGGTTCATGCCAGGACTCCCAGGTTCTGCACGAGTTGCTGCGGCACCTGGCCGATGGAACCCGCGCCCATGGTGATCACCACATCGCCGTCGCGCACGGTCTGCGCGATCGCAGCCGGCAGCGCCTCGATGCGGTCCACGAAGTGCGGCTCGCGCTGGCCGGCCACGCGCAGCGCGCGCGACAGGGCGCGGCCATCGGCGGCCACGATGGGCGCCTCGCCCGCGGCGTAGACCTCCGTCAGCAGCAAGGCATCGGCACGCGCCATCACCTGCACGAAGTCTTCGAAACAATCGCGCGTCCGGGTGTACCGGTGCGGCTGGAAGGCCAGCACCAGGCGCCGGCCGGCAAAGGCGCCGCGCGCGGCCTCCAGCACGGCCGCCATCTCCACCGGGTGGTGGCCATAGTCGTCGATGAGGGTGAAACGGCCGCCGCCCTGCGCCGCCGGGACGCGCAGCTCGCCATGGCGCTGGAAGCGCCGGCCGACGCCGGCAAACTGCGACAGCGCGCGCTGGACGGCCTCATCCGGCAGCTCAAGCTCCGTGGCCACGGCGATGGCGGCCAGGGCGTTGAGCACATTGTGTCTACCTGCCAGGTTCAGCGTCACGGCGAGCGGCGGCATGCTGACCCCCTCGTCCTGCCGCAGGCAGGTGAAGCGCATGCGACCTTCGGGCAGCGCCTCGATATCGACGGCGCGCACCATGGCCTCGGGCGCGGTGCCGTAGCTCACCAGCGGCCGCGAGACCAGCGGCAGGATGGAGCGCAGGCCCGGATCGTCCAGGCACACCACGGCCGCGCCGTAGAAGGGCATGCGGTGCAGGAAGTCCACGAAGGCCGTCTTCAGCCGCGCGAAGTCATGGCCGTAGGTGTCCATGTGGTCGGCGTCGATGTTGGTCACCACGGCCAGCACGGGCAGCAGGTTGAGGAACGAGGCATCACTCTCGTCAGCCTCGACGACGATGAACTCGCCGGCACCCAGGCGCGAGTGGGCACCCGCGCTGTTGAGCTTGCCGCCGATGACAAACGTCGGGTCGATGCCGGCCTCGGCCAGCACGCTGGTCACCAGCGAGGTGGTGGTGGTCTTGCCATGCGTGCCGGCGATCGCGATGCCACGCTTCAGGCGCATCAGCTCGGCCAGCATCACCGCCCGCGGCACCACCGGAATGCGCCGGGCACGCGCCGCGATGACCTCCGGGTTGTCCGCCTTCACGGCGCTGGAGGTCACCACCGCCTGCGCCCCGGCGATCTGCCCGGCCTCGTGCCCGATGAACACCTGCACACCCAGCTCGGCCAGCCGCTGCGTGACCGCGCTGGCGGACGTGTCCGAGCCCGAGACCCGATAGCCCAGGTTGAACAGGATCTCGGCGATGCCGCTCATGCCAGCGCCGCCCACGCCGACGAAGTGGATGTGCTTGACGGCATGTTTCATGCGCCAGCCCTCCCCTGCGCCCACGCCTTCGTCGGCCCTTGTGCACTCGCGACGAAGTGGATGTGCTTGACAGCATGTTTCATGCGCCAGCCCTCCCCACCAAGCGCTCCAGCTCATCGGCCACTCGCTGCGCGGCCTGCGGGCGTGCGAGGTGGCGTGCGCGGATGGCCATGGCCAGCAGGCCCACGCGGTGCAGGCTGCGCAGCAGCCCGGCCAGCCGCTCGGGCGTCAATTCAGTCTGGGGCAGGTGCAGCCCCGCCTGATGATCGGCCATCCAACGCGCGTTGTCGCGCTGGTGCGAGGTGGTGCTGATCACCAGCGGCACCAGGATCGCCGGCACACCCGCCGCGCACAGCTCGCTCACCGTGATGGCACCGGCACGGCAGATCACCAGATCGCAGCCGGCCAGCTGCTGAGGCATGTCTTCGATGAAGGGCACCAGCTGTGCCTGCACGCCCACCTCGGCATACGCTGCCTGCACCCGCTCCAGGTGGGCCTGACCGGTCTGGTGCAGCACCTGCGGCCGCTGCGCTGCGTCCAGCAGCGCCAGCGCACGCGGCAGGTTCTGATTCAGCACCTGGGCGCCCAGGCTGCCGCCGATCACCAGCAGGCGCAGCGGGCCGCTGCGGCCGACCCAGCGCTCGGCCGGCGGCGGCAGCGATTCGATCTCCGCGCGCACAGGGTTGCCGGTGACCACGCCCTGGCGGATCTTCTGCGCTGCCGGGCCTTCAAACCCGAAGGCCACGCGATCAGCCACCGGCAGCAGCGTGCGGTTGCTGAGCAGCAGTGCCGCATCGGCATTCACCAGCATCAGCGGCTTGCCCAGCAGCGTGGCCATCAGCCCCCCGGGGAAGCACACGTAGCCGCCCATGCCCAGCACCACATCCGCGCCGCGGCGGCGCAGCACCTGCAGCGAATCCCACATCGCCTTGAGCAGGCGGAAGCCGCCCGTGGCGGTATGCAGCAGGCCCTTGCCACGCACGCCGTTGAAGGGGATGGTATCCAGCGCGATCGAGCCACCCGACTGCGCCGGCACCAGGCGGTTTTCCATGCCCTGCGTGGTGCCCAGCCAGCTCACCGCCCAGCCACGCTGCTGCATCTCGCGCGCGACTGCCAGCCCGGGCATGATGTGCCCGCCGGTGCCCGCCGCCATGACCACCAGGCGCTTCATGAGCGCCCCCCGCGCATCAAGCGCCGGTTTTCCATGTCCACGCGCAGCACGAAGGCAAGGGCGATGAAGTTCAGCAGCATGGCCGAGCCGCCGTAGCTCATCAAGGGCAAGGTCAGGCCCTTGGTGGGCAGCACGCCCAGATTCACGCCCATGTTGATGAAGGCCTGGAAGCCGAACCAGATGCCCACGCCCTGCGCTGCCAGGCCGGCAAAGACGCGGTCCAGCGCGATGGCCTGACGCCCGATGGCGACGATGCGCCGCGTGATCCAGAAATACGCCAGGATGACCAGCGCCACGGCCAGGAAACCCAGTTCCTCGCCGACGATGGCCAGCAGGAAGTCGGTATGGGCCTCCGGCAGGTAATGCAGCTTTTCCACCGAGCTGCCCAGGCCCTGCCCGAAGAAGGAGCCCAGCCCGAAGGCGATCAGCGAATTGGTCAGCTGCCAGGCCTTTTCCCGCTCGTGCTTGGGATTCCAGGGATCCAGGTAGGCCAGGATGCGCTCGCTGCGGACCTCGTCAAAGGCCAGGATCAGGCCCAGCGAAGCGAGCAGGATCGCGGCGATGAGGAAGAACATGCGCGCATTGACGCCGCCCAGGAACAGGATGCCCATCGCGATGGTGGCGATGACGATGAAGGCGCCCATGTCGGGCTGACGCAGCAGCAGCAGACCGATGATGCCGGTGGCCACCGCCATCGGCCAGACGGCCTTGAAGAAGCGCTCCTTCACGTCCATCTTGCGCACCATGTAGCTGGCCGCATAGAGCACCATCGCAAACTTCGCCAGCTCCGACGGCTGGAAGTTCAGCACCCCCATGGGCAGCCAGCGGCGAGAGCGGTTGACCACCTTGCCGATGCTCGGGATGAGCACGATGATCAGCAGGATCAGCGCCAGGATGAAGATCTTGGACGCGTGCTTCTCCCAGAAGCTGATGGGCACCTGCAGCATCACCAGCGCCATCACAAAGGCCAGGCCGATGAACATCGCGTGCCGCGTGAGGAAGAAGGTCTGCGAGTAGGCGGCGTACTTGGGGCTCTCGGGCAGCGCCACCGACGCGGAATAGACCATCACCAGCCCCAGCGTCACGACGGCGGCCACCACCGCCACCAGGGCCTGGTCAAACTCTGAGAGCACGCTCGCGCCCGCGCCCCCGCGCAGCGGATCGAAGCGGTCGCGCACCGGCAGGCCTCGCTTGAGCGCCAGTTGCTCGCGCAGCCGCGTCCAGGCCGCACGCAGGCGCTGCCCGGGTTGCAGACGGGAGCTGAGCGTATCCATCACGCGTGGACCTCGCCCCGATCGCTGGCGATCCCGCGCACGGTCTGCACGAAGACCTCGCCGCGGTGCACATAGTTGCGAAACATGTCCAGGCTGGCGCAAGCCGGGCTCAGCAGCACGGCATCCCCGGGCTCGGCCTGGGTAAAGCACCAGCGCGTGGCCTCTTCCAGCGTGGAGTGGTGCAGCATCGGCACACCCGCGGCGGCCAGCGCCGCGGCGATGGCTGGCGCATCCTGCCCGATCAGCGCCACGGCCCGCGCATGGGAGGCCACGGGTCCGGCCAGCGGGCTGAAGTCCTGCCCCTTGCCCTGCCCGCCCAGGATCAGCACCAGCTTCTTCGGCGCGCGCTCCTCGCCCAGGCCCTGCAGCGCTGCCACGGTGGCGCCCACGTTGGTGCCCTTGGTGTCATCAAAGGCCTCCACCTCGCCGATGCGGGCCACGAACTCCACGCGGTGCGGCTCGCCGGTGTACTCGCGCAGCCCGTGCAGCATGGGCGCGAGCGGGCAGCCGATGGCCGTGGCCAGCGCCAGCGCGGCCAGCGCGTTGGCCGCGTTGTGGCGGCCGCGCAGGCGCAGGGCGTCGGCGGGCATCAGGCGCTGGAGGTGGATCTCTTCGTCCTCGTCGCCCTTGCGCCGGCGCAGGGTCTCGTCGGCGGGCAAGGCGCGCACCAGCCAGGCCATGCCGTTTTCCGTGACCAGGCCGAAGTCGCCCGGCCGCTGCGGCGCATCCAGGCCGTAACGCAGCACCTGGCGCGGCACCGGCTTGGGCGCACCCTTGGGCAGCTTGCCGGCCACGGGCAGCGGCTCCATCGCGCGCACGGCAGCGTCATCGCGATTGATCACCATCACCGCCTGGCGGCCATAGATGCGCGCCTTGGCGGCACCGTAGGCCGCCATGTCGCCATGCCAGTCCAGGTGATCCTGCGTGAGGTTCAGCACCACGGCGGCAGACGGATCGAAGGCGCCCTCGGCCACCGCGCGGGCCGAGAGATCGGCGAGCTGGAAACTGGAGAGCTCCAGCACCCACACCTGCGGCAGCGTCTGCGCATCCAGGCACTGGGCCAGCGTCTCCAGCAGCGTGGGGCCGATGTTGCCGGCCGCCATGGCGCTGCGCCCGCCGCGCTCCACCAGCAGCGCCGTCAGCGCGGTGGTGGTGGTCTTGCCATTGGTCCCGGTGATGGCCAGCAGTTGCGGCGCGTAGCCGGTCTCGGCCTTGAGCCCGGCGAGCGCCAGGACAAACAGATCCAGCTCTCCACCGCAGCGGATGGCTCGCTCCTGCGCGGCCTTCAGCAAGGCCGCAATGCCCGCATCGTGCGGCGCCAGGCCCGGGCTCTTGAGCAACCAGTGCACGCCCTGCAGCTGCTCAGGCTGCAGCGGGCCGCCCAGCCGC
This sequence comes from Rubrivivax sp., assembly GCA_016790225.1. The sequence continues at coordinate 55,318 of JAEUOZ010000043.1, read as the reverse complement.
TCGGCCAGCGGGCAAGTCTCGGCGAGCGCCTGCGCCTGCGGCGGCTGCTCGCGCGAATCCCACACGCTGACGCGCGCCCCCTGGCGCGTGCACCAGCGAGCCATGGCCAGGCCCGAGGCGCCCAGCCCCAGGATCAGCACATGGAGTCCTTCGAACGGCATCATGGCTCTAACATCTCATCGCAGCTTCAGGCTGGCCAGGCCGATCAGGCAAAGGAACAGCGTGATGATCCAGAAGCGCACCACCACCTGCTGCTCGGCCCAGCCCTTCTTCTCGAAGTGGTGGTGCAGCGGCGCCATCAGGAAGACGCGGCGCCCCGTGCCGTAGCGGCGCTTGGTGTACTTGAACCAGGTCACCTGGATGATCACGCTCAGCGCCTCGGCCACGAAGATGCCGCCCATGATGGCCAGCACGATCTCCTGGCGCGTGATCACCGCGATCGTCCCCAGCGCGCCGCCCAGGGCCAGGGCGCCCACGTCGCCCATGAAGACCTGCGCCGGGTTGGCGTTGAACCACAGGAAAGCCAGGCCCGCGCCGCTCATCGCGGCGCAGAAGATCAGCAGCTCGCCGGCGCCCGGAATGTGCGGGAACAGCAGGTAGCGCGAGAACACCGCGTGGCCGACCACGTAGGCAAAGATGCCCAGCGCCGAGCCCACCAGCACGACCGGCATGATGGCCAGGCCATCCAGGCCATCGGTGAAGTTGACCGCGTTGCTGGTGCCCACGATGACGAACCAGCTCAGCGCGATGAAGCCGAAGACGCCCAGCGGATAGCTCACCGTCTTGAAGAAGGGCACCATCAGGTCCGAGCGCGGCGGCAGATCGTTGGAGAAGCCGCTGCCCACCCAGCGCACGAACAGCTCCAGAACCCGGAGGTTGGAGGTCTCGGAGACGCTGAAGGCCAGGTACAGCGCCGCCAGCAGGCCGATGATCGACTGCCAGAAGAACTTTTCCTTCGAGCTCATGCCCTCGGGATCCTTGCGCACGACCTTGCGATAGTCATCGAGCCAGCCGATGAGCCCGAAGCCGAAGGTGACGACGATCACCACCCACACGAAGCGGTTGGTCCAGTCCATCCACAGCACGGTCGAGACGGCGATGCCGATCAGCACCAGCACGCCGCCCATGGTGGGCGTGCCGCGTTTGCCCAGGTGGGTCTGCATCCCGTACTCACGGATCGGCTGGCCGACCTTCAGCTCGGTCAGGCGGCGGATCACCCAGGGCCCGAAGGCCATGCCGATCAGCAGGGCCGTCATCGCAGCCAGCACCGCCCGGAAGGTGAGGTACTGGAAGACACGCAGGAAGCCCAGTTCCTCCGGGTAGAGCGTGAGCAGCCATTGACTGAGTGCCAGCAGCATCAGCTTTCTCCTCCGCGCGGAGCCTCAGGGGTATCGGAAGCGGCCTGCAGCGCCTGCACCACGCGCTCCATGGCCATGGAACGGGAGCCCTTGACCAGCACCGCCGCAGCCGGCGGCAGGGGATCGAAGGCACTGCGGTGGCGGATCGAATCGAGCAGCGAATCCACGGTCGCGAAGTGCCGTGCGCCGCGCCCGAAGGCGCGTGCCGTCTCCACCGTCTGGATGCCGGCGCACCACAGGTGCTCCAGGCCGCGTTCGAAGGCGCGCGTGCCCACCTCGGCGTGGAAGGCGCGGCCCTGGCTGCCCACTTCGGCCATGTCGCCCAGCACCAGCCAGCGCGGCGCTGGCAGCGACGCCAGCACATCGATGGCGGCCAGCACGGAATCCGGATTGGCGTTGTAGCTGTCGTCCACCAGCGTCAGCACGCGGCCGTCCAGCTGCAGCAGACCCAGCTGGGAGCGGCCCTTGATCGGCGAGAAGCCCGACAGCCCTTGCACCACGGCGTCCAGCGATACGCCAGCAGCCAGCGCCGCGGCCGTGGCCGCCAACGCGTTCTTCAGGTTGTGGCGGCCGGCCATGCGCAGCTGCAGCGGCGCACGCCCCGCGGGCGTGCTCAGCTCGGCGCTCCAGCCGCTGGCGTGCACCTGCGGCTGCAGCGCCGTCACATCCGCCGGCGCATCCAGCGCAAAGGTCAGGCGACGGCGGCGCGCGGCCTGCTGGCGCCAGACCAGCGCCTGCCCGTCGTCGGACGGGAAGACGGCCACGCCGTCCGCCGGCAGGGCCTCGATGGCGGCGCCGTTCTCCTGCGCCACGGCTGCCACGCTGACCATGAACTCCTGATGCTCACGTTGGGCGTTATTGACCAGCGCCACCGTGGGTGCCGCCATGCCGGCCAGCACGGCGATCTCGCCGGGGTGGTTCATGCCCAGCTCCAGCACGGCGATGCGGTGCTCGGGGCGCAGGCGCAGCAGGGTCAATGGCACGCCGATGTGGTTGTTCAGGTTGCCGGATGTGGCCAGGGCCGCTTCGCCCTGGGCGGCCCGCAGGATCGCGGCGATCATCTGCGTGACGGTCGTCTTGCCGTTGCTGCCGGTCACGGCGATCAGCGGCAGCACGAACTGGCGTCGCCAGCCTGCAGCCAGCGACTGCAGGGCCGCGAGGCTGTCCTTGACCAGCAAGCCGGGCAGCCCGGCCTGGCCCAGCCCGCGCTCGGCCAGCGCCGCCACCGCACCCGCCGCCCGCGCCTGGGCAAGGTAGTCGTGCGCATCGAAGCGCTCACCCTTGAGGGCCACGAACAGATCGCCCGGCTGCAGGCTGCGGGTATCGCTGTGCACGCGCAGCACGGATGTATGGCCGTCGCCCACCCGTTCGGCGCCGGGAACCAGCTGCAGCGCCTGATCCAGGCTCATCATCGGGCGGTTCATGAACGCCTCTCCAGGGCCTTGCGGGCTTCTTCCGCGTCAGAGAACGGCAGGCGTTCGCCCGCGATCTCCTGGTAGTCCTCGTGGCCCTTGCCGGCGATCAGCAGCACGTCCTGTGCGGCGGCGCGCTGCACGGCCCAGGCGATGGCCGCGCGGCGGTCGGCATCCGCATGCACAGCGTCCGCAGGCACGGCATCCGCAGGCACGGCGGCCCGCACGGCAGCCGGCACGCCGGCCAGGACCTGATCGATGATCGCCATCGGCGACTCGCTGCGCGGGTTGTCGCTGGTGACGACGACCCGGTCGGCCTGGGCGGCGGCGATCGCCGCCATCAGCGGGCGCTTGCCGGGGTCGCGATCACCGCCGCAGCCGAAGACGCACCACAGCGCGCCGCCACGAGCCCGCGCGAAGGGGCGCAGCGCCTGCAGCGCCTTGTCCAGCGCGTCCGGCGTGTGCGCATAGTCCACCACCACATCGGGCAGCGCGCGCTGGGCGCCAGCGGACCCAGCGGCCTGATCGTCGGCCAGGCCGACACGCTGCATGCGGCCCGGCACGGGGCTCAGGCCATGGGCCGCCGCCACCGCATCGGCCAGCGGCACGCCCAGCGCGCGCAGACCGCCCAGCACCAGCAGCAGGTTGTGCACGTTGTACTCGCCGATCAGCGCGGTCTGCAGGTGCGCGCGATGTCCGGCTTCGATCAGCTCGAACGCCAGGCCGCCGTCGACATAGCGGACCCGTTCGGCGCGCAGGCGTGCATCGCCCTGGGCCGAGACCGTCCACAGCGCCGGCGCACCGGGCTGACTCTGCAGTTCAGCCGCCAGCCGGGCGCCCTGGGGATCGTCCACGTTGATCACCACGGCCTGCAGTCCGGCCCAGCTGAACAGGCGCCGCTTGGCGGCCCAGTAGCGCGCCATGTCGCCGTGGTAATCCAGATGGTCCTGCGTGAAGTTGCTGAACAGCGCCACGCGGATCTGCGTCCCCGCAAGACGCTCCTCGGCGATGCCGATGGACGAAGCCTCGATGGCGCAGGCCGCAAACCCGCGCTTGGCAAAGTCGGCAAAGGCCGCCTGCAGCGTGACGGGATCCGGCGTGGTCAGGCCGGTGCTGAGCAGTTGCGGCGGCTCGCCGATACCCAGCGTGCCCACGACCCCGGCGCGCCGGCCGCAGGCGGACAGCGCCTGCGCCAGCCACCAGGCCGTGGACGTCTTGCCGTTGGTGCCGGTCACGGCCAGCACAGGCAGCTGCTGCGTGGGCAGGCCGTGCCAGACGGCCGCCACCTCGCCGGCGGCGGCCTTCAGACCGGTCAGCAGCGCCACGCGGTCCTGTGCCTCGCCCAGCGCCGCCAGCGGCGGAAGGTCCTGCGCGCCCGCGGCCTCGATCAGGCAGGCCGCCGCGCCCGCCGCCAGCGCCTGCGGCACGAACACGCGCCCATCGCGCGCCGCGCCCGGCCAGGCCAGGAAGGCATCGCCCGGCTGCAGCTGACGGCTGTCGCTGCACAGCCGGCCCGGGCAGCGCGCTCGCAGCCAACGGGCCGCTTCAGCAGCGGAGTGCAGCTGCGGCATCATGGCGTGGTCTCCGTCTGCACGCGCACGCGGGCCCGCACCTCGAGATCCTGCTCCACGCCCAGGGTGCGCAGCGTCTGCTGCGTGACCTTGCTGAAGACCGGGGCCGCTACCGCACCACCATAGTAGACGCCCTGCGCGCGCGGCTCGTCCAGCATCACGGCCACGACGATGCGCGGATCGCTCAGCGGCGCGAGCCCCACGAAGAAGGCGCGATGCCGGCTCTTGTCGTAGCCGCCCTTCACATGCGCCTGGGCCGTGCCGGTCTTGCCGCCGACCGAGTAGCCCTCGACCGCGGCCTTCGGCGCCGTGCCGCCCTCCTGCACCACCAGGCCCAGCATCTGGCGCATCTGGCGCGCGGTCTCGGGCGAGATCACCGGCACGGACGGCATGGGCGCGTCGCGCTTGAGCAGGCTCAGCTCCGACAGCTGGCCATCGTGGGCAAACACCGTGTACGCGCGTGCCAGCTGCAGCAGGGAAGTCGACAAGCCATAGCCGTAGCTCATGGTCGCCTGGTCGATCGGCATCCAGCTCTCGGGCTTGCGCAGGCGCCCGGCGGCCGCGCCGGGGAAATCGATCTGCGGCCGCTGGCCAAAACCCAGGTTGGTCATCAGGCCGTGCATCTCCTTGCGCTCCATCTGCATCGCCAGGCGCGCGGTGCCGGCATTGCTGGAGCGCTGGATGACCTCGGCCAGCGTGATGCGCGGCTTGGCCAGCGGATGGCTGTCACGCACAAAGAGGCCGCCGGCCACGGGCAGCGGCTCGTTGGGCAGGCTGGTCAGCGGGGTCAGCTTGCGGCTCTCCATGGCCCAGCTGACGACAAAGGGCTTCATCGTCGAGCCGGGCTCGAAGGTGTCGGTCAAGGCGCGGTTGCGCTGGCGCTCGGCCATCGCGTCCTTGGAACGCAAGGCGGCGGCGCCCGCAACATTGGCCAGCGCCAGCAGCTCGCCCGTGCGGGCATCCACGACCACGGCACTGCCCGACAGCGCGCCATGCACGTCCACCGCCTCACGGACGGCGTGCCAGGTGAAGAACTGGATGCGGCTGTCCAGCGACAGCTGCACATCCGTGCCGTTCACCGGCTCGCGGCGCTCGGCCATCTCGTCCACCACCTGGCCCAGGCGGTTGCGCACCACGCGGTGCTCGCCGTTCTGGCCCTGCAGCTGACGGTCGAAACGCAGCTCGATGCCTTCGGTGCCGTTGTCCTCGATGAAGTTGGTGCGGCCCACCACCTGCGCGATGGTCTCGCCTTCGTAGTACTTGCGCAGGAACTCGCGCTGCTGGTAGACGCCCTTGAGCTTGAGCTGGCGAATCTGCTGCCAGACCGGTTCATCGATCTTGCGGCGCAGCCAGACAAATTCACCGCGCGACTGGCTGCGCTCGTCCAGCTCGGCCAGCGGCATGTTCAGCAGGCGCGCCAGCGCCGTGCGCTGCGCCGCCGTGGCGCCGGACTCGCGAAACTCCTTGGGCGCGATCCAGACCGATGGCACCGGCACGCTGGTGGCCAGCACGTTGCCATTGCGATCCAGGATGCGGCCGCGGTTGGCGATCAGCGGCATCTTGTAGGCGTAGCGGGATTCGCCCTTGGCGACATAGAACGGCGCGTCGATCAGCTGCACCCAGGCCGCACGGCCCAGCAGCACGGCGCAGCCCAGGGCCATCATCACGACCACGAAGCGCGAGCGCCAGGGCGGCGTCTTGCTGGCCAGCAGCGGGCTGGTGGCGTAGTTCAGCCGGCGCGCCGATCCCAGGGCAGCGCGCCCGCTGCTGCCGCGTGACGAGGCGGCGCTCATCGCGGGGCCTCCGGCTGCGGCGTCTCGTAGACGTCGAACTTGTGCACCGGCGTGCTCATCTGCAGCTTGGCCTGTGCATCGCGCGCCACGCGCTGGTTGGTGGCGTTGATCTGCCGCTGCGCATCCAGGCGCTTGAACTCCTGCTGGATGCGCAGGCCATCGGCCTCGGCCTTCTGGTTGGCGGCAAACAGCCGCCGGTTCTCGTAGGACGTGCGCACGAGAAACAGCGAACTGGCCACCAGCGCAAGCAGCAGCACGATCTGCACGCGCGTCATGCCAGCCCCCCGGACGCTGCGGACACCGCCGCGTTGCGCTGCGCCACGCGCAGGATGGCCGAACGGGCCCGCGGGTTGCGCGCCAGCTCGGCAGCGCCCGGGCGCGTGCGGCCCAGCAGGCTCAGACGCGTGGCCCGCGGCGGCGCAAACGGCGCACGCCGATCGGGCTCGCTGCGGCTTTCGCGGGCCATGAACTGCTTGACGATGCGGTCTTCCAGCGAGTGGAAGCTGATGACCGCCAGGCGCCCGCCGGGGTTGAGCAGCTCCAGCGCCGCGTTCAGGCCCTGCTCGAGCTCTTCAAGCTCGGCGTTGACGAAAATCCGAAGAGCTTGAAAGGTGCGCGTTGCAGGGTCCTGGCCCGGTTCGCGGGTCTTGACCGCACGAGCCACGACTTCGGAAAGTTCCCACGTGGTTCGTACAGGACGCCCGCCCTGGCGGCGAGCGACAAGCGCCTTTGCAATCGGTAGAGCAAACCGTTCTTCGCCGTATTCACGGATCACCTCGGCCATCTGGCGCTCATCGGCGCGGTTGAGAAAGTCCGCGGCGGTCTCGCCCCGGGTCGGATCCATGCGCATGTCCAACGGTGCATCGAAGCGGAAGCTGAATCCGCGCTGCGGCGTGTCGATCTGCGGGCTGCTGATGCCCAGGTCCAGCAGCACGCCATCCACGGCCGTGACGCCGCGTGCCGCAAGTTCGGCGCGCATGGCCCCGAATCCGGCATGGCACACGGACAGGCGCGCGTCGGCAATGCGCTGCGCTTCCGCGATGGCCTCCGGGTCCTTGTCGAAGGCCACCAGACGGCCTGCCGGCGCCAGCACCGCCAGCACCGCGCGGGCGTGACCGCCGCGGCCGAAGGTGCCATCGACATACAGGCCGTCCGGCCGGGTGACCAGCGCCTCGACCGCCTCGCTCAGGAGCACGGGCACGTGCTGGGGAGTGGGGATCGTCATGCGGTCCTCACTCGATCACCAGCCCGGTCAGGCGGGCCATCATGTCCTGCTGGGCCATCACGCCCTGCTCATGCGTGGCGAGGCTGGCCTTGTCCCACAATTCGAAGCTCTTGCCCACGCCCATGAAGATCACTTCGCGATCCAGCCTGGCCCATTCCCGCAGCTCGGGAGGGATGAGGATGCGCGAAGAGCCGTCGATCGCCACATCGGCCGCGCTGCCGATCAGAAAGCGCCGCAACTCGGCGTGCGTGGCGTCCATGGCCGTCAGCTTGGCCTCCAACCGGTTCCAGACCCCCAGCGGAAACAGCTGCAGGCTGAACGAGCTGTTCTTGCAGGCCACCATCTGCCCACCGTCCATGGCCATCAGGGCGTCCTTGAAGCGCGCAGGCACCGTCAGACGGCCTTTGCCGTCCAAGGTGACTACTGGACCACCCTTGAAGGTGACGGTTGACACTTCGCCCCACTCTTTTGCACGATTTCCCACTGTACTGCAGCCCGAAAGGGGCAGCAACGTCCCACGTCGGGTGAAAAATCAGCTGAATCAAGGGCTTAGGGCCAGGATGTCGACCCACTTTCAAGAGAGAGGGTCACCAAGAGTCTTTATGAATTAAGCACTTGCAGACGGCTCTTCACAAGTTCCCTCAAGCCTGATGAGGCAAGGCTCCGGTGTGCACCCCTGCGAAGGATTTACATCTAGATGGTTACAGGTAAACCCGAAGTGCCACGCTGTCGCGCCGGCGGATGGCGGCCTGAGGCCCGATCACGCCATCCGGCGCGGCGCTGCGAGGGCAGCGCAGGGCTCCGCGCGCGCGCTGTCGGAAGCGCCGTATCGCCATGACCCCCGGCGAAAACGACCCCTTGTGGCGCCTGCGCCATTCGCTGGCCGGCGTCGGCCTGGCGGTCCTGTTTTCAGTGCCGCTGTCGGCTCTGGTAGGCAGCGCGCTGGGTGACTGGCTGGGCGGCACCTACGGTGCCAGGGTCACGGTCTACGGCCTTCTGCTGCTCTATGTTCTGGTGGGTGCCGTGGTGCTGTTCGTGCGCGTTGCGCAGCACGAGACCACCCCGCTGTCCGTGAAGCGCGTGCTGCTGTGGCTGGCCAGCCTGTGGTTGTGGCCGGCGCTGCTGCTGGCCGGGCGGCGCAAACGACCGGTGTCGGATCAGGGGCCGGATCCAGGCCCAGGCCCAGGCCCAGGTCCTGGCTGAGATGGATCCTCAGTTGGACTGTTTGATGACCCGGCCGCTGACCGATTGGATCGGACGCGCATTCATCGGGTAGAGCCTGGCGAACAGGTTGATCTGGTCGATCGAGACCTGCACCGGCTGCTTCAGCACCATCCACAGCACGCCCTCGCTGCAAGGCGGCGTGGTCAGCGATCCCATGTAGGTGTAGTAGCGGCGATCGGCGGGCAGCAGCTCGCCCGGATCCAGCGTCACACGCGCCGGCAGTGCCTCGCCCTTTTCCAGCGGCAGGTTGTTCCACACGGTCTGGATCACGGGCTGCGCGGCACCGCGGTCCAGCAGCACCGCCACCACGGCCAGGCGCCCTTCCAGATCCTTGTGCACGAGGTGCGCGACCATGTCGAAGGCGCGGCCGTTGATGCGCTCTTCCGAAGGGCGGTGAAAGTGGAACTGCACGAGTTCATAGGTGCGCCCCATCACCTGGATGGTGTTGCCGGGCCCTACGTTGACCTGCACGGTGTGCCCGTTGTCGATGACTGCGAAGCTGCTGGGCCGGTACTGGAAGGCCACCGGCTCCAGATCGACGGAGAAGCCGTCGCGGATATCGATCGGGCTCTGGCGCTTGCCGATCGCGCAGCGGATGAACTCCGGCTTGAGCTCACCCCAGCGTTGCGGGCCGCCTTCGCCGTCATAGCTCCAGTGCGGCTCGTGGCCGGCGCCGGCCCCATGCGCGGTGGCCGCCTCGCTGTGTGCCGGCTTTCGAGCAGATGCCGAAGGCCGGCTGGCCGATCCGGCCGTGACCTGGAATTCGCCCGGTGCACGGTTCGATACCTGCACCACCTGTCCCGAAGGCGCGGCCGCCTTGGACGCGCCCAGGCGCTGGGCCAGGCGATCGCGCAAGACATCCAGCGGGTCCTGCGCGGCGGGCGGCTGGGCAGGCTCCCGTTCGATGGGCTTGGGCGCGCCGCGCTCGGCCGCAGGCCTTGCGGCCTCCGCGGCAACCGGGCGAACCGCCGCCTGCACCGCGGCGGCGGGTGGCGCCGACGCGGCCGGCGCGCCGGCTCCTGCGGGCCCGCTGCAAGCCAGCAGTGCGCCCAGCGCCAGCGCGGCTTGCGCCAGGAAGGAGCGGGATTCAGACCGGTGCAGACCGGCAGCAGCAGAACGGCAGCGCATCGAAGATCACCTCTGCCCCGGCTTTCGGTGCGCCAGACGACAGCTTGAGGGCCTGCGATCCGCGGAAAAAATGCGCCGGCTGCCGGCGCCGGGCGTCGCAGGGCGTCGCAGGGCAAGCGCGGCAGCGCGCCCGAGCGGCTGGCGTCAGACCACGTGGCGCTTGACCCACCACCAGGACAGCAGGCCCACGCAGAGCATCGAGGCCGATGCCGCCGCCAGCGCCAGCGCCGAGTGCATGACCCAGGGCGCGATGACCCCGGCCACCAGCGCATTGGCCATCGCGCCGACGAAGGCCTGCACCGACGAGGCCATGCCGCGGCGCTCGGGAACCTGATCCAGTACCAGCAAGGTGACCACCGGCACCATCAGCGACCAGCCGAAGGAGAAGACGCTCACCGGCAGCAGCGCCCACAGCGCATGCGGTTCCAGCGTCGCATTCAAGACCAGGTTGACCACCGTCGTGCCCGCCATGATCAGGAAACCCCAGCGGATCTGCCGGGCCGGCGGCACGCGCCCGGCCAGGCGACCGCTCCACCAGGCGCCACCCATGATGCCGCTGATGCTCAGCACGAAGAACCAGAAGAACTGCGTGGGCTTCAGCTGCAGCACCTCGCCCAGCCAGGCCGGTGACGAGAGCACGTAGATGAACAGCCCGTTGAACGGCACGCCGCTGGCCAGCACCAGGGCCAGGAAGCGCGCGCTGGTGCCCATCTGCCAGTAGCCGCGCAGCAGGTGCATGGGGTGGAACGATTGACGCTGGCTGGCGTGCAGCGATTCGGGCAAGCGGCGCAGCATCAGCAGCCACAGCACGGCACCCAGCACTGCAAGCAGCCAGAAGATGGCATGCCAATCCGCATGCACGAAGAGCAGCCCACCGATCAGCGGCGCCACGGCCGGGGCCACGCCGAAGAAGATGGTGACTTGGCTCATCACCCGCTGCGCCTCGCTGGGCGGGAACAGATCGCGGATGATGGCGCGCGACACCACCATGCCGGCGCCGGCGCTCAGGCCTTGCAGGGCGCGGCACAAGACCAGCTCGCCGATGCTGGAACTCAGCGCGCAGCCGACCGACGCGAGCGTGAAGACGGCGATCGCGCAAAGGACCACCGGGCGCCGCCCGAAGCTGTCTGACAGCGCGCCGTGAAAGAGGTTCATCACCGCAAAGGCGGCGAGATAGGCCGACAGCGTCTGCTGCATCTGCAGCGGCGTGGCCTGCAGATCGCGCGCGATGCCGGCGAAGGCCGGCAGGTAGGTGTCGATCGCAAACGGCCCCAGCATGCCCAGGCAGGCCAGCAGCAGGGCCAGCGTCCAGCGCGGCCCGCGCCAGAGCGTCTGCGCTTGGGGATGCATCGGTTCAGTGTAGCGGCGGCACTCTGATGGATCCTGCCGGGCCTCTGCGCCGCGTCCTCCAGGAATCTCGGGCCGGGAAGAACCGGCTGCCCGTGCTTGACCCTCGCGTCGGCGCAGCCATGGGGTGCGTGCTGCAATGTGTGCCTGATCGCAGTTGCGCCCGATGGAGGCCTCGGATGATTCGCCCTACGCCACGACGCGCCTTGCTGCTGGCCACGCTCGGCGCGAGCCTGGTCGGAGCTGCCGGGCCGCTGCGTGCGCAGGCGCGGCGCCAGACCCTGCCGTCGATGACCGACGGCCCGTTCTATCCGCCAAGGCGCTGGCGCCTGCGCGACCCCAGCGAAGCCGATTGGGATGCCGATCTCACGCGCGTCAAGCGCGGCACCCAGACCTTCACCGCCAGTGGCGAGCACCTGGCCTTGATGACCACCGTGGTCGATGCCCGGGGGCGCGCACTGGACGAGGCCGAAGTCGAGATCTGGCAGTGTGATGCCAAGGCGGTATACCACCATCCGGACGTCCGCGTGGCCGATGGCGCCTCGGACCCGGGCTTCCAGGGCTTCGGCGCAGGCACCACGGGCAAGGACGGCACGCTGCGCTTTCGCACGATCCGGCCCGTACCCTACCCGGGCCGCACGCCGCACATCCACATCAAGCTGCGTCACCCAAGCTTCGGCGAGTGGACCTCGCAGCTCTTTGTGGCCGGCGATCCCGGCAATGAGCGCGACTTTCTCTGGCGCGGCTTGTCCACCCCTGCCCGCAACGTGGCCGCCATGCAGCTGCAAGCCGTGCGCAGCGACGATGGGCTGCGCTGGCAGGCGCAGCAGGCGCTGGTGGTGCCGGACTGAACGCCCCGAGGCGCCGGGTCGCGGCCCCGGGCACGTCGAGTGCCGGCGCCGCACCAGAGGCGCCACGCCAATCTCGATCAAGTGTGAAGCAAGCCGATAGGCCGGATTCTGTGCGCCGCCCCGGCCTTGCGGCCAAGGCGGCGTGACCGCCATTCCTCTGGGCCAGCAGTCGCCTGCTGGCTCGGTGCCACCTACCCGCCGGCTCCGCGGGCCGCCTCAATGCCGGCCTATTGGGTGTTGCTGCGCGTAGAGATTGCCCGTTTCACCCCGGCCGAAGCCGGACTCGTCTCTGTTGCTCTGATCCTCACCTCACGGTGGAGAGTCGTTAGCTCCTACGCTGCCCTGTGCAGTCCGGACCTTCCTCCAGCGCCCGGTTTCCCGGATCGCGCCAGCGGCGGTCTGGCTTGCTTCACCGGCGCATTGTCGGGCAAGGCGGTGGAGCGGCGGGCTGCGGTCGCATGCCCGCCGCGGGCCGCAGCGCTCAGGCGCTCTGGCGCTGCTGCAGGGCGCGGATGCGGTCTTCGATCGGCGGGTGGCTGGACATCAGCGCCAGCAGGCCGCCCGGCTTGCCGGAAATGCCCATGGTCTGCACCGCCTGCGGCAGCTCGCCCGGCTGCAGCCCGCCCAGACGGGCCAGCGCATTGATCATCGGCTGCTTGCGGCCCATCAGATCGGCCGCGCCGAAGTCCGCGCGGTACTCGCGCTGACGCGAGAACCAGGCCACGATGATGGCGGCCAGCAGGCCCAGCACGATATCCATCACGATCGTGGTGATGTAGTAACCGATGCCGGGGCCGTCATTCGTGTTGCGCAGGATGACCTTGTCGACGAAGTAGCCGATCACGCGCGACAGGAACACCACGAAGGTGTTCATCACGCCCTGGATCAGGGTCATCGTGACCATGTCGCCGTTGGCGACGTGGGCCACTTCATGGGCGATCACCGCCTCGACCTCTTCCTTGGTCATGCTCTGCAGCAGACCGGTGGAGACCGCGACCAGTGCCGAATTCTTGAACGCACCCGTGGCAAAGGCATTGGGCTCGCCTTCGTAGATCGCGACATCCGGCATCTTGATGCCAGACTTCTGCGAGAAGTTGGCCACTGTCTGCACGATCCAGCGGTGCGTGGGATCCTGCGAATCGTTGATCACCTGTGCGCCGGTGGTCCACTTGGCCATCGGCTTGCTGATCAGCAGCGAAATGATCGCGCCGCCAAAGCCCATGATCAGCGAGAAGCCCAGCAGCATGCCGAGGTTCAGGCCGTTGGCCGTGAGGAAGCGGTTGACGCCCAACAGGCTCGCGGTGATGCCCAGCACCACCATCACGGCGACGTTGGTGAGCACGAACAGAAGGATGCGTTTCATGGTCTTGGCCGCGGAAGGCGCGGCACTGCACTGTGGTGACGGCGTCGATATTAGGGCTTGGCGGCCGCCTTCAAGGGCCCGACGGTCTGGAAGACCTTCGCCTGGGCCCAGAAATCAGGGCCGCGCCCGCGGTCAATGCCAGCCCGGGCGGGCCGGCTGACGAGCACTTCAGACCAGCTTCCAGTTCAGCGTTTCACCGGCGCGCAGCGGCTTGATGCCGGCGTCGCCGAAGGGCAGCGTCTGCGGCAGGGCCCAAGGCTCGCGCTTCAGCGTCACCTGCTCGGTGTGGCGGGGCAGGCCGTAGAAATCGGCGCCATGATGGCTGGCAAAGCCCTCCAGCCGCGCCAGCGCGCCGGCGGCCTCGAAGGCTTCTGCATACAACTCCAGGGCCGCCGGCGCGGTGAAGCAGCCCGCGCCGCACACCGATTGCTCCTTCATGGCCACCGCGTGCGGTGCGCTGTCCGTACCGAGGAAGAACTTGTTGCTGCCGGAGGTGGCGGCCTCGACCAGCGCCACGCGGTGCTGCTCGCGCTTGAGCACCGGCAGGCAGTAGTAATGCGGGCGCAGACCTCCCGTGAAGAGTGCATTGCGGTTGTACAGCAGGTGGTGCGCGGTGATCGTGGCAGCCGTCTGCGGCTCGCTGTCGCGCACGTACTGCGCCGCCTCGCGTGTGGTGATGTGCTCGAAGACCACTTTGAGCGCCGGGAAATCGCGCCGCAGCGGCAGCATCACGCGGTCGATGAACACCGCTTCGCGGTCGAAGAGATCGATGTCGGCATCGGTGACTTCGCCGTGCACCAGCAGCAGCAGGCCTTCGCGCTGCATGGCCTCCAGCGTTGCGCGGCAGCGGGCCAGATCGGTGACGCCCGCGTCGCTGTTGGTGGTGGCGCCGGCCGGATAGAGCTTGAAAGCGACCACGCCGGCCTCGCGCGCGCGGCGCACTTCCTCGGGCGGCGTGTTGTCGGTCAGGTACAGGGTCATCAAGGGCCTGAAGTCCGCGCCGGGAGCCGTTTGCGACAAGGCCGCGAGGATGCGCTCCCGGTAGGCAAGCGCCTGCGCGGCCGTGGTGACCGGAGGGCGCAGGTTGGGCATCACGATCGCACGGCCGAACTGGCGTGCGGTGTAGGGCAGCACGGCTTCGAGCGCCGCGCCGTCGCGCAGATGCAGGTGCCAGTCGTCGGGCCGGGCTAGGGTGAGCGTGGTCGGTGTGGAGGTCACGGTGTGGCACGGCCGGGTTCTTGACCGGCCGCGGTCAGTCAGGTGTGGGGAGCGTCGGATTCGCGGGCGTCGGACTGCAGAAAGGCCCACAGCGCCTGCGCCGCCGGTTTTACGTGGCGGGCCTGCTCGGCCCGTTCGCGGTAGATGCGCACTTCCATGGTCAGCTCGTGGCTGCCCGGAGGCGAGGCGCGCACGAGCCGGCGCGAGCTGAGTTCCTTGCGCACGGAGCTGGCCGGCAGGAAGGCCAGGCCATGACCCTCCAGGGCCATGGCCTTCAGGCCTTCGGCCATGTCGGTTTCGTAGACCGCCTCCAGCAGCAGCGGATCCGGCGAAGTCTTGGCGATCCACTCCACCATGCGCGCCATGTAAGCGCCCGCTCCGTAGCTGAGGTACGGAACATGGCGTCCTGGTGTGGCCGGCAGCGAGAAAATCGGGCGCCCGTCGGTACCCGCCTTGGCATACGGCGCCAGCGTCTCGCGCCCCAGGCTGAGCATCTCGTAGCGATCCGGACTGAGCTGCAGCGGGTGCGAGGTGTGGTGGTAGGCGATCAGCAGATCGCAGCCGCCCTCGGTCAGGCGCATCACGGCGTCGTGCACGTTCAAGGCGATCAGGCGGCTCTTGACGGCGCCAAAACGCGCGCGCAGTTCCATCAGCCAGTGCGGAAAGAACGTGAAGGCCAGGGTGTGCGGCAGCGCAAAATCGATCATGTCCTGCCCGCCGCCCACGTGGCTGCGCAGCGTGTTGCGCGCTGCCTGCAGCGTGGCCAGCATGTCCAGGGCCTGCGGATGAAAGGTTTCGCCGGCCGGCGTGAGCCGTGTCGGGTAGGACGATCGGTCCACCAGATCGATCCCGGCCCAGGCCTCCAGCGCCTGGATGCGCCGGGAGAAGGCGGGTTGGGTGACGTGCCTGAGCTGTGCCGAGCGCGAAAAGCTGCGCGTTTCAGCGAGGCTGACGAAGTCTTCGAGCCACTTGGTCTCCACCGCCGGCAGTGTAGCGGCGGCCTGACATCAGTCCTTGCCCGGTTCCCCCATCGGGCGGCTTGTTGTAACCTCAGGTGACGGGTATGGGGTTTACACGTCAGTGATTCGCTCAACAACCCCTTGTTTGGCATGCTGATTCGTTAAAGTGTGCTCAGAATTAACGATCAGTTGCCGCCGACGGCAAACGGAACCGACTCCATGGCCTCAATCAGCAAGATCCTGCTCACAGCGCTTTCGTCGGCCGCGCTGGCGAGCACCGCGGCTGCCGCGGTGCGTGTGGACTTCGAAGGTCTGACACAGAACGTCGGCGGCCTGCGTGCGGACGTCGCGATCAGCGACTTCTACGCCGGAGGCAGCTCGAAGGTGCCAGGCACCGCCACGTCCGTGACGCCGGGCCCGTCCGTCGCCCTGGGCGTCGTCTTTGATGGGGCTTCGCTCGTCACGGAGAGCACCGCCGTGGGCGGTGAGACCAGCGTCTTCGGGCTGACCCGCAACCTGCTGCTGGGCGATGGCAGCACGATCGCCAACAGCGCCGCGCTGGGGACCGGAGTGGCCTATTCGGGCACCGCCGATTCCATGACCCTGCTTTTCGGTGCAGGCTTCAATGACGGGCTGTCCTTCTTCTTCAATTCCACCGCCGACCTCACGGTGTCCCTGCTGGCCCTGAACGGCAGCACCCTCGTGAGCGAGGACTTCACGTTCTCCGGCACCACGCTGTGCCCGATCGCGCAGTCGGCCTGCCAGTGGAATGCCGCGTCGCTGGATTTTGTCGGCACGGCCTTCGGTGTGCGCTTCTCCGGCGCTGCCGGCGGTTTTGCGCTGGACAACATCACCCTGGGCAGCCTGGATCCCTTCGGCGATCTGCCGGTCGTGCCCGATCCGGGCGGCCCGGTGCACCCGATTCCCGAACCCAGCACCTACGCCATGATGATTCTGGGTCTCGGTCTGGTGGCCTGGGCGGCGCGCCGCCGTCGCGCGCCGGCCGTTACCGCCGTCACTGCCGTTCCGGCCTGAGCGGGCCGGGCGCCGCGCTCGAAGAACCAGCCCGCCGCAGGCGGGCTTTTTCTTGGGCCGGTGCGGCGCGGGCGGCAGGGTCTTTTCAGGCCAGCGCCGG
The DNA here is from genome assembly GCA_016790225.1 of Rubrivivax sp. The sequence continues at coordinate 38,734 of JAEUOZ010000043.1, read as the reverse complement.
CAAGCCGGTGCCGCCCGCGCCCGTCGGGCCCGGGGCATCACCCTGGTGCTGCAGCCGCCACATGCGCGCATAGACGCCGTCCAGCGCCAGCAGATCGGCGTGCGCGCCCTGCTCCACGATGCGGCCCTGCTCCAGCACCACGATGCGGTGTGCATCGGCCACGGTGCTCAGCCGGTGTGCGATGACCAGCGTGGTCTTGCCCTGGGCAACGCCTTTCAGTTCGGCCTGGATCGCGCGTTCGTTCGCGGAATCGAGTGCGGAGGTGGCTTCGTCGAAGATCAGGAGCGGCGGATTCTTCAGCAGCGTGCGGGCAATGGCCACGCGCTGCTTCTCGCCGCCGGAGAGCTTGAGCCCGCGCTCGCCGACCATGGTCTCGTATCCCTTGGGCGTGCCGGCGATGAAATCGTGGATGTGGGCGGCCCGCGCAGCGGCCTCGATCTCCTCGCGGCTGGCACCGGTACGTCCGTACCCGATGTTGTATTCCACGGTGTCGTTGAAGAGCACCGTATCCTGCGGCACGATCCCGATGCTCGCGCGCAGCGTGCCCTGCGTGACATCGCGGATGTCCTGCCCATCGATGGTGATGCGGCCGCCGTTGACGTCATAGAAGCGATACAGGAGCCGCGCGAGCGTGGACTTGCCCGCACCGGAGGGCCCGACCACCGCCACCGTCTTGCCCGCCGGGATCTCGAAGCTCAGGCCGTGCAGGATGGGCCGCTCCGGCGTGTAGGCGAAGCGAACATCCTCGAAACGCACCGTCCCCTCGCGCACCTGCAGTGGCTGCGCGCCGGGCCGGTCATCGATCTCGCGGTTGCGCTCCAGCAGGCCGAACATCTTGTCCAGATCGGTCAGGGATTGCTTGATCTCGCGATACAGCATGCCCAGGAAATTGAGCGGGATGTACAGCTGGATCATGAAGGCGTTGATCATCACCAGATCGCCCAGCGTCATGCGCCCTTCGACCACGCCCTGCGTGGCGCGCCAGAGCATGGCCACCAGCGCCGCGGCAATGATCAGCTGCTGGCCGGTATTGAGCAGGCTCAGCGTGCTCTGCGACTTGAGTGCCGCGCGCCGCAGCCGCTCCAGGCTTTCGTCATAGCGCCGAGCTTCATAGGCCTCGTTGTTGAAGTACTTGACCGTCTCGTAGTTCAGCAGCGAATCGACGGCCTTCATGTGCGCCGTCGAGTCCAGCTCGTTCATCTGCTTGCGGAAGGTCGTGCGCCACTCGGTCACGGTGATGGTGAAGCTGATGTAGACCACCAGCGCGCCCAGCGTGATCCAGGCAAAACCGGCATCGAACTTCACCGCCAGCAGCGTCAGCACCGCCGTCACCTCGAACAGCGTGGGCAGGATGCTGTAGAGCGAATACGAGATCAGCGAGTGCACCGCACGCGTGCCGCGCTCGATGTCGCGTGTCATGCCACCGGTCTGGCGCTCCAGGTGGAAGCGCAGGCTCAAGGCATGCAGGTGCCCGAACACTTGAAGCGAGATGCTGCGCGCCGTGCCTTCGGTGGCCTTGGCGAAGACCAGCTCGCGCAGCTCGGTGAACAGCGAGGTCGACAGCCGAAGAGCGCCGTAGGCGATCAGCAGCCCGACGGGCACCACCAGCAGCGCGGCCGCATCGCCGGTCTTGATGTTGAGGCTGTCCACCAGCTCCTTGAGCAGCAGCGGCACGCCGATGTTGGCCAGCTTGGCGGCGATCAGGAAGGACAGTGCGATGGCCACGCGCCAGCGGTACCGCCACAGGTACGGCAGCAGCTTTCGCAAGGTGGCCCAGTCCGAACGCGGCGCAGCGGCCGCATCGGCTGAGGGCTGGGCGGCATCACGCCGGCCATGGGCTAGTCCACGCATCGTGTGAGAATCTTTCCGGGCAGCGCGCCGCCGCCTTGTGCAGAAACACCCCGATCATGCCAAGTCCCGCCGACGCCGAACCAACACAGCTGCCCACGGACAAGGAACTGGTGCTGCGCGTCATCCCGATGCCGGCCGACGTGAATGCCAACGGCGACATCTTCGGCGGCTGGGTGATGGCCCAGGTGGACCTGGCGGGCTCCGTGCTGCCGGCGCGCGTGGTGCGCGGCCGCATGGCCACGGTCGCCGTCAACGAGTTCATCTTCAAGCAGGCCGTGCGCGTGGGCGACCTGCTGAGCTTCTATGCCAGTGTGGCGCGCATCGGCACGACCTCGATCACGGTGCACGTGGAGGTCTACGCCGAACGGGGCCTGAGCCAGCGCGAGGTGGTGAAGGTGACCGAAGCCAAGCTCACCTACGTCGCCATCGACAGCCAGGGCAAGCCGCGGCCGATTCCCAGGGATTGAGAGCGCCCCCAGGGCCGGGCTGCGCCCAGCCCGCCCCCCGCGGGGGTTCAAGCAAAGTGGCAAAGCCACATTTGCTTCTGAGGCGGCTGCGGCTCGACGGCCGCGGCGCCCTCAGCTGCGGCCGCGCGCCTGACGTGCGGGCCGCGCGGCGGCAGAAGCTGCGTGGGTCTTGCGCGCGCGCTTGCGCAGGGCTGCGGCGTCTGATCCGTCGTCCGATTCAGCGTCCGCGTCGCCGTCCGACTCGGCATCCGCAGCGCCTTCCGACAGGGGCATGACAGGGCCTTGCGGTTGCTCTGCGAGACGCTTGCCGGGGTGCGGAGCCAGGTGTGCAGCCAGATGGGCGGCCAGGTGCGCAGCGGCACTCTGCGCGACGTAGCGGTATGCCTTCTCGCCGGGGTGGAACCCGTCGCTGGCCATCATGCCGCGGTTCAAGGGCACTTCAACCTCCACCAGCGAGACGTCGGCACCTTGATCGCGTACCCACTCGCGCAGCGCGCGGTTGTGGCGCCGCGCATCCGCGCCCGCCATCCAGCGCAGCGGCTGGGGCAGGCCATGGAAGCGGTGCACCGGGGGCAAGGGCAGAAAGGCCACGTGCTGCACGCCGGCGTGGTGCTGCAGCCAGGCGGTCAGCGAAGCCCGTTCACGCACGGCACGCAGCGAAGGCACCTGTTCGACGACATCGTTGACGCCGGTGACGATCACGGCGACATCCGCCCGCACGCACTCGCGCCGCATCAGCTGGAGCGTTTGTGCCGTGCTCAAGCCGGAGCGGGCCACCAGCTGCCACTCGACGCGCCAGCCCGTGCGCTCGGCCAGCTTGTGCGCCAGCGGCACGGCCAGTGCCTGGTTCTGCAGGGCCACGCCCACGCCGGCAGCGGACGAGTCGCCCGCCACCAGCAGGCGCAGCGCGCGCCCCTGGCCGACGGCGCCACGGCGCGCGCCTTCGGGCTCGGGCAGCACGGGCAGGCGCTGGCGGGTGCGGACGGCCTGCCACACCAGCAGCGGGCTCAAGGCCAGTTTGAGGGTGATGGACATGGCAGGACTCGGCAATCCGTTCGGCGGCGCAGGATGCAGCGCCGCTCAGAAGCGGCTGAAATCCGGCTTGCGTTTCTGGAAGAAGGCCTGGAAGGCCTCCATGGCCTCGGGGCTGCGCAGGCGCTTGCCGAACAGCTCGCCTTCGCTGCGGATGACCTGCAGGATCTGTTCGCGCTGCGGCGCGCGCATCAGCTGCTTGGCTTCGCGGATGGCCCCCGGCGGCAGTGAGTTGAAGCGCTCGGCCATGCGACGCGCGTGCGGCAGCACTTCGCTGGCCGGCAGCACGGCATTGGCGATGCCGCACTCCACGGCCTGTTCGCCCGTGAAGGGGTCACCCAGCAACAGCTTCTCGGCCGCGCGCCTGTGCCCCATCAGCTGCGGCACGAGCAGGCTGGATGCAAACTCCGGCACCAGGCCCAAGGAGACAAAGGGCATGGCCAGCCGCGCCTCATCGGAGACGTAGACGAAGTCGCAGTGCAGCAGCATCGTCGTGCCGATGCCGATGGCCGCGCCGGTGACGGCAGCCACCACCGGCTTGTCGCACTCCAGCAGCGCGCGCATGAAGCGGAAGACCGGCGAATCCATCGCATCGCTGCCCTGGCCGGGCGGACGCTGCATGAAGTCCTCGATGTCGTTGCCGCTGGTGAAGACACCTGGCTGCCCGGTGATCAGCACGGCACGCACGGTGCCGTCCTCACGCGCGGCCATCAGCGCCTCGGCCATGGCGCTGTACATCGCGGTGGTCAGGGCGTTCTTCTTCTCCGGGCGCGCAATCTCGATGGTGGCCACGCCATCCACAACAGCCGTCTTGATGCTCATGCTGGGGTCTCCAAAGGGTCAGTCCACCTTCACCACGTGCCGGTGCCGGGAAGGCATCAGACCCGCTCGAGGATGCCGGCGGCGCCCTGCCCCATGCCCACGCACATCGTCACCATGCCGTACTTCAGGTTGTGGCGATGCAGCGCGTGCACGACGGTCGCCGCGCGGATCGCGCCGGTGGCGCCCAGCGGATGACCGAGCGCGATCGCGCCGCCCATGGGGTTGACGCGCGCTGGGTCGAGCTTGCAGGTCTCGATCACGGCCAGGGACTGCGCCGCAAAGGCCTCGTTGAGCTCGATCCAGCCGATGTCGTCCAGCGTCAGGCCGGCAGACTTCAGCGCCGCGGGGATGGCCTCGATCGGGCCGATACCCATGATCTCGGGTGCCACGCCGCGGGCGGCGAAGCTGACGAAGCGCGCCAGCGGCTTGAGATCGAACTGCTTGCAGGCCTTCTCGCTGGCCAGGATCAGCGCGCCAGCGCCGTCACTGGTCTGCGAGCTGTTGCCCGCGGTGACCGAGCCTTTGGCCGCAAACACGGGCTTGAGGCGCGCCAGGCCTTCCAGGCTGGTGTCCGGGCGCGCGCCCTCGTCCAGCTCCACCGTGCGTGTCTTCAGCGTCACCTCGCCGCTGGCGAGCTCAGGCAGGCGATCGACCACCGTCACCGGCGTCATCTCGTTCTTGAATTCGCCCGCGGCCATGGCCTTGAGGGCCCGCTGGTGCGACTGCAGCGCGAAGGCGTCCTGCGCCTCGCGGCTGACCTTCCACTGCGTGGCCACGCGCTCGGCGGTGAGGCCCATGCCGTACGCAATGCCCAGGTTCTCGTCCCGGGTGAAGATCTCCGGGTTGAACGAAGGCTTGTTGCCGCCCATCGGCACCATGCTCATGCTCTCGGCACCGCCGGCGATCATGACCTCGGCCTCGCCGACCCGGATGCGGTCGGCCGCCATCTGCAGCGCGGTCAGGCCGCTGGCGCAGAAGCGGTTGATGGTGACACCACCCACGCTGTGCGGAAGCCCTGCCATCACCATGGCCACGCGGGCCATGTTCATGCCCTGCTCGCCTTCCGGAAAGCTGCAGCCGATGATCGCGTCCTCGATGGCCCTGGGGTCCAGCGAAGGCACCTGTGCCAGCGCGCTGCGCACAGCGGCCACCAGGAGATCGTCCGGCCGCGTGTTGCGGAAGTAGCCGCGGCCACTCTTGCCGATGGGCGTGCGGGTGGCAGCAACGATGTAGGCGTCTTGAACTTGTCTGCTCATGATCGATTTCCTTCTCTAACTGCCGTGATCAGTTGCGAACCGGCTTGCCGGTCGACAGCATGCCCATGATCCGCTCCTGGCTCTTCGGGTGCGTCAGCAGCTCGCAGAAGTGCTTGCGCTCCAACGTCATCAGGTATTCCTCGGTCACCAGCGAACCGGCGTCCACCTCGCCACCGCACACCACTTCGGCGATGCGCATGGCGATGTGCATGTCGTGCTCACTCGCAAAGCCGCCGTCGCGCAGGTTGGTGAGCTGGCCGCGGATGGTGCTGATGCCGTTGCGGCCGGCCACGGGGATCAGGTTCCTGGCAGGCGCGCGGTAGCCACTGTCGGCCATCGCCTTGCACTGCGTGAGGGCCACGTGCAGCAGTTCGTCCTTGTGCGGCACGATCACGTCGCTCCACAGCAGGTAGCCGAGCTTGCGCGACTCGATCGCGCTGGTGCCCACCTTGGCCATCGCGGCATTCGTGAAGCCGTCGGTCAGGAACTTGAAGACGTCGGCATTGGCGTTGCCGGCAGCGGCCATCTCGGCGGCGCGGCGCGCGATGTAGGTCAGGCCGCCCGCGCCGGGCACCAGGCCCACGCCCACCTCGACGAGGCCCACGTAGGTTTCCATGTGCGCCACGCGCTTGCTGGAATAGACCGCCAGCTCGCAGCCGCCACCCAGCGCGATACCCCGCATCGCGCTGACCACCGGTACCTGCGCATAGCGCACGCGCAGCATGAAGTCCTGGAACTTCTTCAGCTCCGGCGCGATGCCCTTGGCGCCGCTCTTCATGAAGACGGGCATCAGCGCTTCCAGGTTGGCACCTGCCGAGAACACGTCGTCGGGCGACCAGATCACCAGGCCCTTGTAGTCGGCTTCCGCCAGTTCCAGCGCCTTCTGCAGGCCCTCGGCCACGGTCGGGCTGATCAGGTGCAGCTTGGCGGTGATGCTGGCAATGACCACCTCGCCGTCCAGCGTCCAGACCCGCACCTCGTCGTTCTTGAACAGCTCTTTGCCGCTCTTGAGCGCCGGCACGGCGCCGGCACCGGACACGCTCTCGGGAAAGTGCTGGCGCTGGTAGACGGGCAGCGTGCTGCGCGCCACGTAGCTCTTCTTCGCGGGGCTCCAGGAGCCTTCGGCCGTGTGCACGCCGGTGCGGCCATCGAACACCCAGTCGGGCAGCGGGGCCTGGCTCAGCGCCTTGCCGGCCTCGATGTCGGCCTTGATCCAGCCCGCCACCTGCTGCCAGCCGGCTTCCTGCCAGAGCTCGAAGGGGCCCTGGCTGCTGCCGAAACCCCAGCGCATCGCACAGTCGACGTCACGCGCGTTGTCGGCGATGTCCGCCAGGTGCACGGCCGCGTAGTGAAAGCTGTCGCGCAGGATGGCCCAGAGGAACTGCGCCTGCGGGTTGCTGGATTCGCGCAGCAGCTTCAGCCGCTCGGCCGGCGCCTTCTTCAGCATCCGGCCGACGATCTCGTCGGCCTTGCCGCCGGCGGCGACATACTCGCCCTTGGCGGGATCGAGCCGCAGGATGTCCTTGCCCACCTTCTTGTAGAAGCCCGCACCGCTCTTCTGGCCCAGCGCGCCCTGCTCGATCAGCCGGGCCAGCACCGGCGGCGTGGCATACAGCGGGAAGAACGGATCGCCCGCCAGGTTGTCCTGCATGGTCTTCACGACGTGCGCCATGGTGTCCAGACCCACCACATCCGCCGTGCGGAAGGTTCCGGACGAGGCGCGGCCGAGCTTCTTGCCCGTCAGATCGTCCACCACGTCGAAGCTCAGGCCAAAGGTCTCGGCCTCCTTCATCGTGGCCATCATGCCGGCGATGCCCACGCGGTTGGCGATGAAGTTGGGCGTGTCCTTGGCGCGCACCACGCTCTTGCCCAGCGCGCTGGTGACAAACGCTTCCAGCTCATCCAGCACATGCGCCTGGGTGCTGGGGGTGGCGATGAGCTCCACCAGGCTCATGTAGCGTGGCGGGTTGAAGAAGTGGATGCCGCAGAAGCGCGGGCGGATGCTTTCCGGCAGCACCGAAGCCAGCTGGGTGATCGACAGCCCCGAGGTGTTGCTGGCCACCAGCGCGTGCGGTGCCACGGCCGGCGCGATGCGCTGGTAGAGATCCAGCTTCCAGTCCATGCGCTCGGCGATGGCCTCGATGATCAGGTCGCACTCGCCCAGCCGCGCCAGGTGATCCTCGTAGTTGGCCTGCTCGATCTGTGCGGCGTCTTCGGCCACGCCCAGCGGAGAGGGCTTGAGCTTCTTCAGGTTCTCCACCGCCCGGGTGACGATGCCGTTCTTCGGGCCGTCCTTGGCCGGCAGATCGAACAGGATGACCGGCACCTTGCAGTTGACCAGATGGGCGGCGATCTGCGCACCCATCACGCCGGCGCCGAGCACGCCCACTTTGCGAACCTGGAATCGACTCACTTTGAACTCCTGAATTGAAACGTCAGGGCCCGGGGCGCCGGCGGCGCCCCGCAGCCGGTCACTCCACGCGCTGCCAGACCTGTGTGCGGCCCAGCAGGGGCGCACCGATGAAGCCGCGCACTTCCAGCTTCTTGCCGCCATCGGCCAGCGTCAGCCGCAGCTTGTAGACCTTGCCTTCCTCGGGATTGAGGATCGTGCCGCCATCCCAGGTTTCGCCATCCTTCTTGGCGCCGCGGATGATGTCCAGGCCCTGGATCGGCTTGTCCTTGCGGTCATCGGCGCACTTGTCGCACTTGGCATCGGCCACGGCCGCCGGGTCCAGGCGCTTCTCGATCACGCCGGTCAAGGTGCCGCCGGTCTCGGTGATGCGCACCAGCGTGCGTTCCTTGCCGGTCTTGTCGTCGATGGTCTTCCACAGGCCCACGGGCGTGGCTTGTGCCAGCGCCAGCGATGAGCTCAGGGCCAGGGTCAGGCCGAGGAGGGTCGTCTTCATGTCGGGGTCTCCGGTGTTGCTGTTGATGAAAGCGTCGGGACTGTAAGCGAGCCGTCAGAACAGCGCTTCGTCCATGGCCATCAACGGGGCCACTCCCGAGCGGGCCGTCCGGATCAACCCGGCGGTCTCGGGCAGCAGCTTGCTGAAGTAGAAGCGCGCGGTGTGCAGCTTGGCGGTGTAGAACGGGTCGCCGCTGTCCTTCTTGTCCAGCGCGATCCGGGCCATGCGGGCAAAGAAGTAGGCGTAGACCAGATGACCGCAGACCCGCAGATAGTCCACCGCCGCGGCGCCCACCTCGTCGGCATTCTGGAAACCCTTCATGCCGAGTTCGGTCGTCAGCTTGGTGACCTTGTCGCCCAGATCCGCCAGCGGGTTGACGAACTCCTGCATGGCCTCGTTCACGCCCTCGGCTTCGATGAACTCGGCGACCAGCTTGCCGAACTTCTTCAGCTTCTTGCCGTTGTCGCCCAGCACCTTGCGGCCCAGCAGATCCAGGCTCTGGATCGTGTTGGTGCCCTCGTAGATCATGTTGATGCGGGCATCGCGCACGTACTGCTCCATGCCCCACTCCTTGATGTAGCCGTGGCCGCCGAAGACCTGCATGCAGTGGCTGGTGGCCAGCCAGCCGTTGTCGGTCATGAAGGCCTTGCAGATGGGCGTCAGCAGCGCGACGAGATCGGCGCACTCCTGGCGCTCCTCCTCGTCGTCGGTGTGCAGTTCCTTGTCGATCAGCAATGCGACATAGACGGCCAGCGCGCGGCCGCCTTCGGCGTAGGCGCGGGCCGTCAGCAGCATCTTGCGCACATCGGGGTGCACGATGATGGTGTCGGCCGGCTTCTCGGGGTTCTTGGGCCCCGACAGCGAGCGCATCTGGATGCGGTCCTTCGCGTAGGCCACGGCGTTCTGGTAGGCGACCTCGGTCAGGCCGAGAGACTGGTTGCCCACGCCCAGGCGCGCCGCATTCATCATCACGAACATCGCGGCCAGGCCCTTGTGCGGCTGGCCCACCAGCCAGCCGCTGGCGCCATCCAGGTTCATCTGGCAGGTGGCATTGCCATGGATGCCCATCTTGTGCTCCAGCGCGCCGCAGAAGATCGGGTTGCGCGCGCCGATCCTGCCTTCGGGCGTGGGCACGAACTTGGGCACGACGAAGAGCGAGATCCCCTTGCTGCCTTGCGGCGCATCCGGCAGACGTGCCAGGACCAGGTGGATGATGTTGTCCGCCAGGTCATGCTCGCCCGCCGAGATGAAGATCTTCTGGCCGGTGATGCGGTAGCTGCCGTCGGCTTGCGGTTCGGCCTTGGTGCGCAGCAGGCCGAGATCCGTCCCGCAGTGCGGCTCGGTCAGGCACATGGTGCCGGTCCACTCGCCGCTGGTCAGCTTGGGCAGGTACAGGCGCTTCTGCTCATCGGTGCCGTGCGCGTGCAGGCATTCCAGCGCGCCGTGCGAGAGGCCGGGGTACATGGTCCAGGCCTGGTTGGCGGAGTTCATCATCTCGTAGAAGCACTGGTTCACGACCAGGGGCAGGCCCTGGCCGCCGAACTCCGGATCCACGCTCAGCGCCGGCCAGCCGCCCTCCACGTAGCGGGCGTAGGCGTCCTTGAAGCCGGCCGGCGCCGTCACTTCCCGGCTGGCCTTGTCCAGCCGGCAGCCTTGCTGGTCCCCGCTGATGTTCAGCGGAAAGAGCACCTCGGCGGCAAACTTGCCGCCTTCTTCCAGCACGGCGTTGATCGTGTCGGCGTCGATGTCCGCGTGTCGCGGCAGCAGCTTGAGTTCGTCGGTGACCTTGAGCAGTTCGTGCAGCACGAAGTGCATGTCACGCAGGGGCGGGGTGTAGGTCGGCATGAAAGGCTCCGGGCGGGGGTTCTGGGATCGGACGGCTTTACGGGGCGCGTATGTCAGGCGCCAGGGGCGCTGACCGCGGGGCTAGGCTCTGGCGCCTGCGGCGTACGGGCGTAGTCGGCGATCAGGCGCTCGAAGCCGCGCCGGGCGCGATCGGTTGCGCCTGGGATGCGCAGGAAGCGCGCGTCGTGGTGCAGCGCGAGGATCAGCCCGTGGATCTCGAACAGCATCTGCACGGCGTCGGTGTCGCTGCGCAGGTGGCCCGCCTCGACCGCGAGCCGGATGGCGCGCTGCAGCGCCTGATGCCAGGCCACGACCATCTGCGCCAGTGCGTCGCGCACGGGGCCGGGCCGATCATCGAACTCGACCGCGCCGCTGATGTAGATGCAGCCGGAGTCCAGTTCCATCGATACGCGGCGGACCCAGCGCTCGAAGAGTGTGCGCAGGCGCGGCAGGCCGCGGGCTTCGCTCATCGAGGGGTAGAAGACCTCTTCCTCGAAGCGCGCGTGGTACTCGCGGATCACGGAGATCTGCAGCTCTTCGCGCGACCCGAAGTGGGCGAAGACGCCGGACTTGCTCATCTGCGTCACTTCGGCGAGCGCACCGATGGACAGGCCCTCGAGCCCCATGTGCGAGGCCAGGCCGAGCGCGGCATCCAGGATCGCGGCGCGGGTCTGCTGGCCTTTGTGCAGGCCGCGTTGGCCATTGACGGTTTCAGGTCGCATGCAGGACTGCGGGAAGGAAAGTCCAGGATTGGAACGAACGATCGTGCTATTTTGCAGATCTGCGTCCGCCCTGGGGGCATCAGGGGCAGCTGTTTCTAGGGAAGCTGCCCTAGGAATGGCGGCTCACCCCCCGGGTTCCGCGGTGCCTTGGGGGGCACGCTGCGAGGCCGTGATCGGGCCTGCCTGCTTGTCGCCGATACAACGGACTTGTGGCCTGGGCTGGAACTTGTCACATGGGTCTTGTTATGCTTGGTCCCAGCAACGGGAGCCCCGCGCACCATGGAAGTGCTTCAGCTCGACGTGTCGGGCAGGCCACAAGCCTGGATTTCCTCGAATGAGGCGGCCACGCTGTACGCCAGCCATTCCGTCGCCTGGACCCTTGGACAGGCCTGCCAGGTCCTGCGTGGCGGCGTGCAGCGCACCACCGGCCTGCAGTCGCGCATCGAGTTGCACCCCATCATCGCCGTGCGGGGGGCGGTACCGTCACGCGCCTGGCGGCAATCGCCCGCGCTCAGCAACCCCAAGCTTTTCTCGCGCGATCGGCATGTGTGCGCCTACTGCGGCAAGCGCTTCAGCTTCGACGAGCTGACGCGCGAGCACATCCGGCCCGTTTCCCGCGGTGGGGGTGATACCTGGATGAACTGCATCACCGCCTGCAGGCCCTGCAACGGCCACAAGGGCAACCGGATGCCGGAAGAAGCCCACATGTCGCTGCTGTACCTGCCCTATGTGCCGAGTCTGCACGAAGACATGATCCTGCGGGGTCGCCGCATCCTGGCGGATCAGATGGATTTCCTGCTGGCCAGCGTTCCACGAAGTTCGCGGCTGCACGGCTGATGGCTGTTCGGCTCAGCTGGCGCATCTCCTGAGTCTCCTCGGCGTTCGCAACGCATCTTTACCGCTGCCATCAGGTCCTCACAACACATTGCTGCCACACTGGAGCCTGTGAGCCGCACGTCGGGGCAGCCGGATCAACTCCGGGTCAACGGCTTTCGCCGGCCCCGCGTTGGCCAGGAATGCACCCCTTGGAGAAGTTGATGAAGCGAGTTGCCGCGTCCCTCGTCCTGCTGGCCGTCCTGGCCGGCTGTTCCACCACCAGCCCGGATGTGATCAGCCGCAATGATGCCAACCGCATGTCGTCGGTGGTCGATGCCACCGTGCTGTCCACCCGCCCGGTGACGGTCGAGGGCAATCAGAGCGGTGTCGGCGCCACGGCGGGCGGTGTGGTCGGCGGCATTGCCGGCAGCTCGGTCGGCGGCCGCCGCGAGAGCGTCGCCGTGGGCGTGCTGGGCGCGGTAGCGGGTGCTGTGATCGGCAATGCCGTCGAACGCAGCGCCACCCGCGAAGAAGCGCTGGAGATCCTCGTGCAGCTGCGCACCGGCGAACGCCGCGCCATCGTGCAGGCCAAGGGTACGGAAGAGCTCAAGCCGGGTGACCCGGTGATCATCGTCACCACGGGCGGCAAGGTCCGGGTGACGCGGGCTCCGGCCGGCACGGCACCCGCCGGCTCGCCCGCGCCCCGCAGCTGACGGCCGGCCGGGGCGCGCGGCGCTGCTGCACAGCGCGCGCCGCCCCGCAGCTTTCCTGGCGCTCGTCAGCGCTCAGGATGCCATAGCCGATGCCGCGCGCAGCGCTCCTCCGCGCCACGCGGCACCGATCAATGCCTCACTGCGCCGTCCATCCGCCATCCATCGCCCAGGCCACGCCGCGGATGTTGTCGGCCGCCGGCGAGCAGAAGAACAAGGCCAGCTCGGCCAGCTGCTCGGGCGTGGTGAACTGCATCGAGGGTTCCTTTTCAGCCAGCAGCGAGCGCTTGGCGTCTTCGTTGCTCAGCCCGTCGCGGGCCGCGCGGGCGTCCACCTGTTTCTGCACCAGCGGCGTCAGGACCCAACCCGGGCAGATCGCGTTGACGGTGATCCCCGTGGTCGCCGTTTCCAGCGCGCCGACCTTGGTCAAGCCGACGATGCCGTGCTTGGCCGCCACGTAGGCGGATTTGGCTGTCGATGCGACCAGGCCATGGACCGAGGCCACGTTGATGATGCGACCCCAGCCCTTGGACTTCATGCCCGGCAGCGCCAGCCGCATGGTGTGAAAGGCCGAGCTGAGATTGATCGCGATGATCGCGTCCCAGCGCTCCACCGGAAACTGGTCGATTTCCGCGACATGCTGGATGCCGGCGTTGTTGACCAGCACATCCACGGTGCCAAATTCCGCTTGAGCGTAGGCCATCATCGCCTCGATCTCTGAAGCCTTGCTCATGTCGGCGCCGTGGTATCCCACCTTGACGCCCAGGGCCGCGACCTGCGCCTGCGGTGCCTCGGCATCGCCAAAGCCATTGAGGATCACGTTGGCGCCCTGGCGGGCCATCGCCAGGGCCATGCCCAGGCCGATGCCACTCGTGGAGCCCGTCACCAGGGCCGTCTTTCCTTTGAGCATCATGAGTTTCCCTTTCCTGGTGGCCCTGCGGCCCAAGCGCACACGGCGCGCTGCTGCGATGAATGGAATACGTGCCTGGGGCACGGTGCGGCTATCGCCCTCATGACCGCACGCGGGGCGTCGGTTGAAAGCGCCCCCAGGGCCGGGCTGCGCCCTGCCCGCCCCCCGCGGGGGTTCAAGCAAAGTGGCAAAGCCACATTTGCTTCCGAGCTTGAACGCAGACGCATTATCCGACTGCTCTCGACCCAGGCGCGCGCAAGATTCGCATTTCAGACGTTAGGTATTGGACGAAAAAAAGCCGCCTCGGTGGAGGCGGCCCTGGGGCATCCGAAACTCCCGCCGGCCAGACCGACGGAAGCCCCGCAGCACGATCAGAAGTTGTGCTTGATGCCGACGTCGTAGCCGGTCTTGCTGGTGGCAGCGGCACTGTTCTGGGCGATGTCGCCGTAGATCGTGGTGCGCTTGCTCAGGCTGTAGTGGTAGCCCAGACCGAAGCCCTTGGCAGCGTCACGGCCGGCCGTGCGGTTGCGCAGCTGGCCGTAGCTGGCGCGGAACTCGCCAGCGCCCATCGGGGCCACGGCGGTCACCAAGTAAGAACGGTGCTTGGCGTTGGCAGCGGTGTTGCCCGAACCGAGCATGGCGCCCAGCTTCACGCCACCCATGTTGAACGAACCACCGATGGTCATCCACTTGGCGGCAGCGGCGGCTTCCTGGCCAGTACGCTCATAGCCGAAGTTCAAGGCCAAAGGACCCGCAGCGTAGCCCAGCGCGAAGTTGATGGGCTTGCTCTGGAAGTTGTTCAGCGTGTCGGTCGCTTCGGCGATCTGGGCGCCGAAGGAGAAGCCGCCACCGGCCACGTTGTAGGTGATCGAGCTGTCATTGCGCACGCGAGCGATCGCGCCGCCGGTGATCAGCTGGTTCAGGCCGCCGCCGGGCGTGCCGGACACCACGGTATCCCAGCCCCACGGATCATTGACCAGCTGGGACATCAGGAACGCCGTCGTGTACTCGCGGCCCAGCAGGACCTGGCCGAAACCACCACGCACGCCAACGATCGAACGGCCGCCCCACATGCGGGAAGCGTCCGAGAAACCGCCGGTGTCGGCAGCAAAGCGATGCTCGATCTGGAAGATGCCGGACAGACCGCCACCCAGATCTTCCACGCCACGCACGCCGAAACGGCTGCCAGAACCATTGGAAATGTTCTTGAGAGCGCTGCCCGTAGGCTTGTTGATCGAAATGTCGACACGGCCATACAGCGTGACCGACGATTGGGCCGATGCGGCACCCGCGAACGCTGCAAGCGTGGCGAGAGCGATCAGAGATTTTTTCATTGCAACTATCTCCATGGTTGAAACAAGACGTCCCGATCAAGGTTTCACCCGGGACATCCTTGGTGTGGATGCCGATCAGGCCAACCTCCGCTAGGGAAGTTGGGCGTATTGCACCAGACGGGTGGAGCCGTTGCAAAGATTTGGGCCGAAAAGGCCCTGCGGCTGTTGTCTGTCTGCAACGCGCCCGAAGCGCTCCGCAGGTGCCACGCCTCTGTCACTTTTCGACAGGCAACGGGCTGCCTCCCCGCAACTGCAGTGCAACGCACTCTTCAGGCTTCGACGATCTCGAAGCTCGTGTCGATCTTCGCGGTATGCGCCAGCATGATGGTGGCCGAACAGTATTTCTCGTGGGACAGCGCGATGGCGCGCTCCACGGCCGCTTGCGGGAGTGCCTTGCCGCTGACCACGAAGTGCAGCTGGATGCGGGTGAACACCTTGGGATCCTGCTCGGCGCGCTCCGCCTTCATCTTCACCTGGCAGCCGGTGACCTGATGGCGTCCGCGCTGGAGGATGAGGACCACGTCATAGGCCGTGCAGCCGCCGGCACCCGCCAGCAGCGTTTCCATCGGCCGGGGCGCGAGGTTGCGGCCGCCGCCATCCGGCGCGCCATCCATCGTCAGCAGGTGGCCGCTGCCGGTCTCGGCTGCAAAGGCCATCCCGCTGGCAGGGAGCCATTGAACGGTGCATTCCATGGGCATTTCCGCAGCCGCTTTGGGGCACGCTGCGCCATTGGTAAACATGGCGCCATTGTCTGCACCATTCAGGGGCCCGAGTCATCTCCCTAATCGGCCCCTCGCGTCAACAGGGATGTTGCAATGCAACATGAAGCTGCTAGACTCATTTCCCATGAGGTGCAGCGCAAGTCGCACTTCGCCGATTGTCTCCTCCACCTCCTCAACTGGTGGATTCGGCCCGGGGCCACAAGCCCCGGGCCTTTTTTCTGGCCCGGCGCTTATCATCGCCGCCCCTTGACGAGACGACGACAGGCCTGCGATGAGCGAGCGCGGATCGGCCCCTAACGCCGACGATTATCTGAAGAAGATCCTCACCGCGCGGGTCTACGACGTGGCCATCGAGTCCCCGCTCGAGCCGGCACGCAATCTCTCCCGCCGCCTGGGCAACCACGTGCTGCTCAAACGGGAAGACCAGCAGCCCGTCTTCAGCTTCAAGCTGCGCGGCGCGTACAACAAGATGGCCCATCTGCCGCATGAGCAACTGCAGCGCGGCGTCATCTGTGCCTCGGCCGGCAACCACGCGCAGGGCGTGGCCCTGGCAGCGCGCAAGCTGGGCTGCAAGGCGACGATCGTGATGCCGGTGACCACACCGCGCGTGAAGATCGACGCGGTGCAGGCGCTGGGCGGTGAGGTGGTGCTGCACGGCGACAGCTACTCCGATGCGGCGCTGCATGCGCAGCAGCTGCAGCAGCAGCAAGGGCTGACGTTTGTGCACCCGTTCGACGATCCGGACGTGATCGCCGGCCAGGGCACGGTGGCGATGGAGATCCTGCGGCAGCACCAGGGCCCGCTGGACGCGGTGTTCGTGGCCATCGGCGGCGGCGGCCTCATCAGCGGCGTGGCGGCGTACATCAAGGCCGTTCGGCCCGAGATCAAGGTCATCGGCGTGCAGATGACGGATTCCGACGCGATGCTGCGCTCGGTCCATGAAGGCCGGCGGGTGCAGCTCAACGACGTGGGCCTGTTTTCCGACGGCACGGCAGTCAAGCTGGTCGGCGAAGAGACTTTCCGGCTCGTGCAGGAACTGGTCGACGAGATCGTCGTGGTCGACACCGATGCGGTGTGCGCCGCGATCAAGGATGTCTTCCAGGACACCCGCAGCATCCTTGAGCCCGCCGGCGCGCTGGGCGTGGCCGCGGTCAAGCAGTATGTGGAGACGCACCGCACCAAGGGCCGCAGCTACGTGACGATCACCTGCGGGGCGAACATGAACTTCGACCGCTTGCGCTTCGTCGCGGAGCGTGCCGAGTTCGGCGAGAAGCGCGAGGCCCTCTTTGCCGTCAGCATCCCCGAGGAGCGCGGCTCCTTCAAGCGCTTCTGCGAGCTGATCGGCGGCTCGGGCACTCGCCAGGTCACCGAGTTCAACTACCGCATCTCGGACGCACGTGTGGCCCATGTCTTCGTCGGCCTGTCGATTGCGCGGCGCGACGAGGCCGAGCGCATGGCGCGCAATTTCGAGCGGCATGGCTTCGGCACGGTCAACCTCACCGACGACGAACTGGCCAAGGAACACGTGCGGCACATGGTCGGCGGGCGCAGCGAGCTGGCGCGCGACGAGCGGCTGTTCAGATTCGTCTTCCCGGAACGGCCCGGCGCCCTGCTGAAGTTCCTCTCGTCGATGCATCCGGGCTGGAACATCAGCCTCTTCCACTACCGCAACCAGGGCGCCGATTACGGGCGCATCCTGGTGGGCCTGCAGGTCCCGCGCGAAGAAGACGAGCAGCTGGCCGAGTTCCTGGAAACGCTGCACTATCCCTGGGTCGAGGAGACGCAAAACCCGGTCTACCGGCTGTTTCTCGGCTCCGGCAGCCCGGCTGTGTCCCAGTGATCCGGGCATCGGCAGCCCCGGGCGTGATCCATGCTGCGCACCTGCCGGTGATCTGAAGATTCCGCGCCCCGCCGACCCGCCCGTTACGTCTGGTGCATAAACTCGGCTCCCCCATGAACCCGCCGCCGAATCGCGCCCTCATCGCGCCCACCTCCAACCCGCGCCTCGAAAGGGCGCTGCTGGAGAAGCTCATGCGCCGCGCTGAACGGGTCGGAAGCCTGGGCGAACTGGAGCCGCTGGCCGTGCGCATCGGCCTGATGCAGAACTCGCTCAAGCCGCGCTTCCGCCAACCCCATCTGCTGGTGGCTGCGGCCGATCATGGCCTGGCCGTCGAAGGGCTGCCCGCTGTCGGCCGTCAGCCCACGCACGCGCTGGCGCAGCAGCTGCTGCAAGGGCGAATGCCGCTGAATGTGCTCGCACGGCTGCAGCAGATCCGCGTCACCGTCGTCGATGCCGGGATCGCCGAAAGCATGCCGGCCAGCGAGGGCCTGCTGCAGCGCAAGATCGCGCACGGCACGCGCAACGCCCGCCTGAACGCGGCGATGACCACCGATCAGGCCCACGCCGCGATCCGCGCCGGCATGGAGATCGGCGACAACCTGCCGGGCAATGTCGTGATGTGTGCAGGCATCGGCGTAGGCTCCCGCGAGAGCGCTGCGCTGGTCCTGTCGCGCCTGACCGACACCCCCGTGCGGGATCTGCTGATCTCGGGCCCGCACATGGACAGCGAGCACTTTGCGCGCCTCATGGGCATCGCACAGGCCGCCCAGATGCGCCACCGCGAGGTCTCTGATCCGGTGGAGGTGCTGGCCGCCTTCGGTGGCTTCGAGATGGCCGTGCTGGCCGGGGTCATGCTGGTGGCCGCCGGGCGCCGCCACCTGCTGATGATCGATGGCATGCCGGCTCTGGCCGCGCTGATGGTGGCCTCGCGCCTGGCGCCGCCGGTCACCGACTACAGCGTGTTCTGCCGCAGCCACCAGCACCTGGGCCTGGATCATGCACTCGCGCTGTTTCGCGCGTCCGCGCTGCTGGAGCTGGGCATGGAGAGCACCGACGGCACGGGCTCAGCGCTGGCCTGGTCGCTGGTCAACAGCGCGGCGGCACTGCTGACCGATGTGCCCGAGGGCGAAGAGCCGGGGCCGACGCTGCCGCAGGACCTTGACGAGACGCCCTGAACCAGCCCGTCGCCTGCACCTCAGGCCGTCACGCGGGCGCCCGGCGTGGCGCCGATCTGGGGCCTCGGTTCCCGAAACAGCCGACTCGCGGCGCGGACCGTCAACCTTGTGGAAGCTGGGGCTCCTGCTGCGGCTGAGGCTGCTGCGGGGGCAGCAGCGGCGGCGAGACGATCGGCTGGCTGGGCAGGCCGGCTTCGGGCGGTGCGGGTACGGGCGCTTCGGGCGCCGCGGGCACATTCAGCAGCGGCGAGGAGGGCACGGCCCGCGCCGAGCCCGGGCCGCCGCCTGCAGGGCCTGGCCCCAATGATTGCGCCGAACCAGGCAAGGGGCCGGTTGCGGCCGCCGCCAGCGGCGGCAGTTCAAGCGACAGCGTCGGCGCAGCGCCGCGCACGCCCAGATCCACGCCCAGCTTGCGGATCGCCAGCAGCACGATCTCGCCATCGACCACGGCGCCCAGGCGCACAGCCTTGGCGGGGTTGCCATCGACGGCGATCAAGGCCAGGCCGAATGCGCCCACCGCATCCTGGGGCGGCGCCATCACGCCGAGCAACTTGAAGCGGCTGTCGTTGTTGACCGGCACGGCTTCCACCGTATCGGCGCTGGGCGGCGGCCCGAACAGCCGGCCCCAGTCGCCCTTGGGCGCCGCGGCAGTGTCCACGGCCAAGGCATGCGAAGGCACGGCCGCGCCGCGGCTGCTCATCTGCAGCAGCCAGGCGATGAGCGAAAAGCCCACTGCTGCCCAGACGAAAAATGCCAGCCAACGCGATGCCATGCGACCATTATGATCCTGCGCCCTGGTGCCGATGATCCCGAAATGACACCTTTGAACCCTTCTGCAAGCCGGCGCTCCCGTCGATCCCGCGGCTTCACGCTGATCGAGATCCTGGTCGTGCTGGTGATCATCGGCGTGCTGGCCGCGCTGATCGCTCCCAACGTCCTGGATCGTGCCGGCGAAGCCAAGGTGACGGCCGCGCGCACCGACGTCAACAACCTGGTGCAGGCGCTGAAGCTCTACAAGCTCGACAACCAGCGCTTCCCCAGCAGCGATCAAGGGCTGGAAGCGCTGGTGCGCAAGCCCGCCAGCGGCAGCGTGCCCGGCAACTGGAAGCCCTACCTGGACAAGCTGCCCAAGGACCCCTGGGGCGCGCCGTATCAGTACGCCAACCCTGGGCTGCACGGCGAGATCGACGTCTTCAGCTTCGGGGCCGACGGCAAGGCGGGCGGCGAGGGCAACGACGCCGATGTGGGCTCGTGGCAATAGGCGCTTGATCCGTCTGCGCCGCCATGGCCTGCGCAGAGCCATGGCGAGCCGCACGCGCGGCTTCACGCTGCTTGAACTGCTGATCGTCGTGGCCATCGTGGGCATGGCCAGCGGGCTGGTGGCGCTGGCGATCCGCGATCCGCAGGCCTCCCGGCTCGATCAGGAAGCGGTGCGCCTGGCGGCCCTGCTGGAATCGGCGCGCGCGGAGTCTCGCGCGGCCGGCGTGCCGGTGGTCTGGGCACCCGTGCGCAGCACCGATGTGGCCTCGGCGGGCGAGGGGCCGGCCGACTTCCGCTTCCTGGGGCTGCCGTCCCGCGCTGGCCTGCCCACGCGCTGGCTCGACCCCGAAACCTCGGCCGATCTGCTGGGCGCACGCGCGCTGATGCTCGGGCCGGAGCCGCTGATCGGGCCCCAGCGCGTGGTGCTGCGGCTGGGCGACCAGCGGCTGGAAGTCGCCACCGATGGCCTGGGCCCGTTTGCCGTGGCGGCTGCGGTGCAGCCAGTCGCTGAAGGCGAAGGCCGGCCTTGAGTGCCGACGTCTGGACGGCAGGCGTCGTTGCCGGCACGTGCCGGCACGGGGCGCGGTGTCGCCGCGGGCGCCGGCTGTCGCGCGGCTTCACGCTGATCGAAGTGCTGGTGGCGCTGTCCATCATCGCCGTGACGCTGGCGGCCGGCATGCGCGCCTCCAGCGCCGTGGCCGGCAACGCGCAGCGTCTGGCGGACGTGATGGCGGCGCAGTGGTGCGCCGACAACCAGCTGGCCGCGCTGCGGCTGGCGCGCCAGTTTCCCGGCGTCGGCGACGCCACCTTCGAGTGCGAGCAGCTCGGGCGCAACTACAAAGGCACGATCATCACGCGGCCGACGCCCAACCCGAACTTCCGTCGTGTGGATGCCATCATCGGCGACGAGGATGGCCGCACGCTGCTCAGCGTCTCCACGGTACTCGGTCGCTACTGAGATGAAGTGCGAGCGCTTGCGCACGATCGAGCGCAGCCGGCCTGCCCTGGGCTTCACGCTGATCGAGGTCATGGTGGCGGTGGCCATCATGGCCGTGATCGCGACGCTCGCCTGGCGCGGCATCGACGGCATGGCGCGCTCGCGCGACATCAGCGAAGCGGCGATGGACCGCACGCAGCGGCTGGGCACGGTGCTGACGCAGTGGGAGCGTGACCTCCAGGCTGTGCAGCCGGGCGCCGGCGTGCCGGCCCTGGCCTTCGACGGCGCCAGCCTGCGCCTCACGCGGGAAGTGGACGGCGGCGTGCAGCTGGTGATCTGGACGCTGCGCGAAAGCACCCTGGCGCGCTGGGCCAGCCCGCCCACCACACGCGCCAACGAGCTGCAGGAAACCTGGCTGCGCAGCCAGCAGCTGCTGGGCGACGAGCCAGGCACGCTGAAACTGCTGCAGGACGTGAGCGGCTGGCAGGTCTATTTCTACCGTGGCAACGGCTGGAGCAATGCGCAAAGCAGCGGCGATCAGGCCGCACCACCGGCCGGCGGTGGCGGGACGCCAGGCGCGCCGGTCGTGGAACTGCTGCCCACCGGCGTGCGCCTGCAGCTGAATCTGGCCGCCGGCGGCCTGACACGCGACGTGCTGATGAGCGGGCAAGGTTACTGACCATGCTGCGGACAACAGGCTCTGCGGCGCGCGTGCGCAGTGACGACCGGCGTGCCAGCTCACGGCCTCACGCCGGACCGGGGCACACCCGGCGTCGGACGACGGCGCGGGCGCAACGCGGTGCCGCCCTGCTGCTGGCCATGGTGGCCGTGACGCTGATCGTCACCCTGGCCGGCGCCATGGTCTGGCAGCAGCACCGCGCCATCCAGGTCGAGGCCGCGGAGCGCGCGCGCAGCCAGGCCGGCTGGATCCTGCTGGGCGCGCTGGACTGGTCGCGGCTGATCCTGCGTGAGGATGCGCGCACCGGCAGCGTCGACCATGGCGGTGAGCCCTGGGCCACACCCTTGGCCGAAGCCCGCCTGTCCACCTTTCTCGCGGCGGAGAAGGGCGTGGCGACCCAGGACGATGGCCCGGAGGCCTTTCTGTCGGGCAGCATCGAGGACGCGCAGGCGCGCTACAACCTGCGCAACCTGATCAACGCCGAAGGCAAGCTGCAGGCCGCGGAGGTGGCGACGCTGACGCGGCTGTGCACAGCCGCCGGTGTGCCGGGTGATACGGCCACGCGCATCGCCCAGGCCCTGGTCAGCTCCTGGTCGATCAAGACAGACGAGGGCGGCGGCACGGCCCGTGATGCGGGGCGGGACACGGTGCGGCCGCTGCCGGTGCGCCGTTTCGAGCACCTGGCCTGGCTGGGCATCGAGCCCGGAACGCTGAAGGCCCTGCGTGCCAGCACCGACATCCTGCCCACGCCGACGCCGATCAATGTCAATACCGCGCCGCGCGAGGTGCTCTCGGCCGTGCTCAACGTCGATCTCGGCGTCGCCGAACGCATCGTGCAGCGTCGCCAGCGCAACCCCTTCGAGGCGCTGGGCAATCTGCAGCCCCTGGTGCCGGACGGCACGAAGCTGGAGCCGCAGCGCGTGGGCGTCTCGACCGCGCACTTCGAGGTCAGCGGACGGCTGCGCCTGGACGAGCGCGTGCTGGAGGAGCGATCGCTGGTGATGCGGCGTGGCAGCGGCAACGGCACCGAAGTGCTCACGCTGCACCGCGAGCGGCGCAGCCTGCAGCTCGAGCCGAGCTGAAACAGAGCGTTCCGCCCCCAGGGATGACCCTGGGCCGGTGCTAGGATGAAGCCGTGAACTGCGCCGCAAGTCCTTGATTTGAGTGGCTTCGTCGCGGCTCATCATGTGCCGCGCTGCGCAAGAAGCCTGATGTCCGTCCTCATCGTCCAGATTCCCCCTCGCAAGCGGCTCGGCCCCCAGGCCCAGGCCGCGAGCGAAGGAGCCGCCGCAGCCGAGGCCGCCAGCGCGCCGCCGCAGGAGTGGTACTGGATCCGCACGGAAAACGGCACCTCGGTGCAGGCCCAGGGCCACGCGGCGCCGGCCCTGTTGCCGGCCACGCAGGCTGTGGTTGCCGTGCTGTCCGAGCCCGACGTCAGCTGGCACAGCGTGACGCTGCCCAGGGCACCGGCCGCCAAGATGCGCGCGGCGCTGCTGGGCATGCTGGAAGAGCAGTTGCTGAGCGACCCGGAACAGCTCCACGTCGCGCTGGAGCCGGGCGCCGAAGCCGGCCAGCGTGCCTGGGTCGCGGTCATCGACCGGCCTTGGCTCGGCCAGTGCCTGCTGGCCTTCGAGCGCCAGGGGCTGCTGATCGACCGCGTGGTGCCCTCGCTGTGGCCCGGCGACGTGACGCACGGGCACTTCTTCGATGCTGCGCAGCCGGGCGCCTCGGCCGAACCGGCGATCGCGCTGGCCGATGAGCACGGAATTGCCTGCCTGCCGCTGGCCGGCTCGCTGGCCCGTGCCCTGTTGCCTGCGGCGGCAGCGCAATCGACACGCTGGTCCGCGCCGCCCTCCGTCGCAGCCGCGGCCGAGCGCTGGCTGGGCGCGCCGGTTCAGCTGCAGACTCAGGCCGAGCAGTTGCTGGTGGCGGCCCGTTCCACCTGGAACCTGCGCCAGTTCGATCTGGCCCCGCGCCGACGCGGCACGCTGGCCGTGCGCGATGCCTGGCGCCGCTTCATGCGCCCCACCTGGAAGCCGGTGCGAGCGGGCATCCTCGCGCTGCTGGCGCTGCAGGTGGTCGCGCTCAATGTCTGGGCCTGGACCCACCGCCAGGCCATCGAAGACAAGCGCGCGGCGCAGACAGCGCTGTTTGCACAGACCCATCCCCAGGTGCGCGTGGTGCGCGACGCCGCCCTGCAGATGGAGCGAGAGACCGACTTGCTGCGCGTGGCCGCCGGCCGACCCGGCCCGGGCGACCTGGAGACGCTGCTGGCCGCCGCCGCAGCAGCCTGGCCGGATCAGCAAGGACCGATGCAGAACCTGCGCTTCCAGACGGGGCAGCTGTCCCTGGCGGCCAGCGGCTGGAGCCCCCAGGACATCCGCCAGTTCACCGATCGCCTGCGGCCGGCCGGCTGGCAGGTCAATGCACAGGCCGGGCGCGTGCTGATCACGCGGGCCGGCGCGCCATGAGCACCAGCCTGCCGCGACGCGGCCGCAACCCGGCGCGCAGCAACGGGCTGGCCGAGCGCCTGCAGCCCCTGCGCGAGCGCTGGAGCGGCCTGCAGGAACGCGAGCGCCGGCTTCTGGCTCTGGGCGCGCTGGTGCTGGGTCTGGCCGCGCTGTGGTTGCTGGCGATCCAGCCGCAACTGGCACTCCTGCGCCAGGCGCCCGGCCGGCTGGAAGCGCTGGACAAGCAGACGCAGGCCATGCAGCGCCTGGCCGCCGAGACCCGCGAGCTGCGCGCCGCGCCGCAGGTCAGCGCCAGCGAGTCCGTGGCCGCGCTGCGCGCCGCCAGCGACCGGCTCGGCCCCAGAGCCAAACTGTCCATCCAAGGTGACCGCGCCGCACTGACCGTCGACGGCCTGGATGCCGACAGCCTGCGGGCCTGGCTGGGCGAAGTGCGCAGCGGCGCCCGCGCCCGCGCCGTCGATGCACAGCTCTCCCGCGGACCCAACGGCTTCACCGGGACGATCTCCGTTGCGCTGGGAGGGGGGTCATGAGCGCGCCAGGCAGGACCCCAGCGCGCATCCCGCAGCGCGCCGCACGGAGGGGCGTCCCATGAGCGCACTGAATGTCATGCGGCGTCGATGGTTTGCGCGCCGCCGCCCGGCGGCCGCAACCAGCGTCTTTGCCGACACCTTGCAGGCCGGCGAGATCTGGGAAAAGCGCCGCCGCTCGGCCACGCGCTACGGCATCTGGGGTGCTGCGATCGGCACGCTGGTCGCACTCGTGATCCAGGCGCCGGCCACCTGGCTTGCCGCCGCCGTGGCGCAGGCCACGGGCGAACGTGTGCTGCTGGCCGAGGCGCGCGGCTCGGTCTGGAGCGGCAGCGCCGTGCTGGTGCTCACCGGCGGCATCGGCAGCCGCGACGCCACACGTCTGCCCGGCCGGCTGGAGTGGCAGCTGCGCCCGCAGGGCACGGCGCTTGCCGTGAGCGCGCGTCACGAATGCTGCCTGCAGGGCACCACCACCTTCCGCATCGAACCCGGCCTGGGCCGCCACACCCTGGTGCTGCCGGCAGCGCCGGGCGGCTTCGGTCAGTGGCCGGCGGCTGTGCTCTCCGGGCTGGGAACACCCTGGAACACGCTGCAGCTGGGCGGGCATCTCCGGCTGGCCAGCAATGGCGCGCGCATCGAACTGCTGCAGGGCCGCTGGCGCCTGGAGGGCCAGGTGACGATGGATATGGCCGGCATCTCTTCGCGGGTCTCCACGTTGGATGAACTGGGCAGTTATCGCGTGCTCATCAGCGGTCAGCCCGGCAGCAGCGAAAATGCGACGCTGCAGCTCAGCACGCTGGGTGGCTCCTTGCAGGTCAGCGGCCAGGGGCAGTGGGTGGGACCCAAGCTGCGCTTCCGCGGCGAAGCCTCTGCGGCACAGGGCGCCGAGCCCGCGCTGAACAATCTCCTGAACATCATCGGGCGGCGCCAGGGCGCACGCTCCGTCATCACGATCGGATGAGCATGGACGCCAACGCCAGCCGTCTCCAACGCGCCATCGCCTGCGCCCTGGCAGCCGGGCTCGCCTGGCCGGCCGCGCCAGCCTGGTCGCAAGCGGCGGGGCCCGCCGCTGCGGGGGCCACCGCGCCGTCCGCCGCGCCCGCACCCGCGCCGGCGCCCGCCCGGCGCGCGGGCAGCGCGGCTGCAGGCAGCCAGGGCATCGCCGCCCGGGGCCAGGTGACGCTGAACTTTGTCAACAGCGACATCGAGGCACTGGCGCGCGTGTTCTCGGCCATGCTCAACCGGCCGATCCTGGTGGATCCGCGCGTCAAGGGCACGATCAGCGTCACCGCCGCCGAGCCGGTGACGGTGCGCGAGGCCTACCTGACCTTCCTGTCGGCCCTGCGCGGCATGGGCTTCGCGATGATCGAATCCGGCGGGCTGCTGAAGATCGTGCCCGAGGCCGACGCCCGCCTGCAGACCACCACCGTGATTGCCGATGCCGCGACGCCGCGCACCGGCCAGGTGGTGACGCAGATCTTCACCCTGAAGCACGAGAACCCGAACAACCTCGTGCCCATCCTGCGCCCGCTGATCACGGCCAACAACACGATCAACGTCAATCCCGGCACCAGCGCACTGGTGATCACCGATTACGCCGAAAACCTGCAGCGCCTGGCGACCATCATCTCGGCACTGGATCAGCCTTCGTCGACCGACTTCGAGATCGTGCCGCTGGAGCACGCGGTGGCGGCCGACGTGGCCGTGCTGGTGCAACGCCTGGCCGACGGCGCTGCCGTGCTCACACCGGGTGCACCACCCAGCGCCGGCGGCACTTCGGTCATCGCCGACAGCCGCAGCAATTCGCTGATCATCCGCGCACCCAACCAGGCCCGGCTGCAGGGGCTGCGCGCGGCCATCGCGCGCCTGGACCGCCCCACGCAGGGTGGCGGGCCGGGCGGCAACATCTGGGTCGTGCACCTGCGCAACGCCGATGCCGGCAAGCTGGCCACCGTGCTGCGCGCCGCCTTCGGCAGCCAGGCAGGGGCCAGCGCCGGCGGCAATACCGCTCCACGCAACAACCCGGCCCAGGTGGCGACACCCGGTGTCCCCGGCGGCGGCGCGTCCACCGCCGCCACGACGCCCATCGCGGCCTCTGCCGAGCCCTCCACCGGCGGCTTCGTGCAGGCGGACCCGTCCACCAATTCGCTGATCATCACGGCGCCCGAGCCGCTGTACCGCCAGGTGCGCGCGATGATCGATCAGCTCGATACGCGCCGCGCACAGGTCTACATCGAGGCCATGATCGTCGAGGTCTCGGGCGACAACGCCGCTGATTTTGGCTTCCAGTGGCAGGGGCTGGTCGGCAAGTCGGGTGACAAGACCGGCCTCGTGGCGGGCACCAACTTCAATGCCGGCGGCTCGGCCAACAACAACCTGCTCACCATCACCGCCGCCGGGGCCGCCGGCAACGCGGTGCAGATCGGCGAGGGCCTGAACATCGGCCTGATCCGCAACTTCGCGGGCACCTATGCGCTGGCCTCGATCGCGCGGCTGCTGCAGAGCCAGACGGCCACCAACATCATCAGCACACCCAACCAGGTGACGCTGGACAACGAGGAAGCCAAGATCGTCGTCGGCTCCAACGTGCCCTTCATCACCGGCCAGTTCACCAGCACCGGCACGGCGACCACCAACCCCTTCCAGACGATCGAGCGCAAGGACGTGGGCATCACGCTGCGCATCAAGCCGCAGATCGGCGAAGGCGGCACGGTGCGCATGACCATCTTCATCGAATCGTCCAGCGTCAGCGACAAGGTCGCGCCCGGCACCACCAATGCCGGCCCGTCGACCAACAAGCGCCAGATCGAATCCAACGTCGTGGTCGATGACGGCGGCATCATCGTGCTGGGCGGCCTGATCGAAGACCGCTTCGTCGAGAGCAAGTCCAAGGTGCCGCTGCTGGGCGACATCCCCTACGTGGGCGCCCTGTTCCGCAGCGAGAGCCGCACCAAGAACCGCACCAACCTGATGGTCTTCCTGCGGCCGGTCGTGCTGCGCGACGGCGTCACGGCCGACCGGCTCTCGCTGGACCGCTACGACCTGATCCGCGCCCAGCAGAAGGACAACCAGCCTTCGCCCAGCACGGTGCTGCCGATCCAGGAAGCGCCGGTGCTGCCGCCGCTGCGGCCAGAGCCCACACCGGCCCCCGGCCGGCCGGCCGGCCCGACGCCCTGAGCCGCCGCGCACACGCCAAGAGCTGCCATGGGCGCCCGACACCCCCTGCCCTACGCCTTTGCCAAGGCGAATACGCTGCTGCTGGAAGACGACGGCCAGCAGCTGCTGCTGTGGGCCTGCGAGACCACGCCGCCCAGCGCGCTGACCGAAGTGCTGCGCGGCTATGCCGTACAGACGCTGGAGCGCGAACCCTCGCGCACGCTGGTGCAGCGCATCGCCGAGGCCTATGCCGGCGGCGAATCCAGCGCCGCTGCGGTGGTCGGCGAGGTCGAGAACGCGGTGGACCTCTCACGCCTGATGCAGGATCTGCCGGCGGTGGAAGATCTGCTCGAAGCCGCTGACGACGCGCCCATCATCCGCATGCTGAACGCGCTGCTCACGCAGGCGGCCAACGATGGCGCGAGCGACATCCACATCGAGCCCTACGAACGATCCAGCGCCGTGCGCTTTCGCGTGGACGGCACGCTGCGCGAGGTGGTGCAGCCCAACAAGGCGCTGCATGCGGCACTGATCAGCCGCCTGAAGATCATGGCCGAGCTGGACATCGCCGAAAAGCGCCTGCCGCAGGACGGCCGCATCTCGCTGCGCATCGGCGGCAAGGCGATCGACGTGCGCGTGTCCACCCTGCCCAGCGCCCACGGCGAGCGCGCCGTGCTGCGCCTGCTGGACAAGACCGACGCCAAGTTCAGCCTTCAGAGCCTGGGCATGAGCGGCGAGGTGCTGGCGGGATTCCAGATCCTGATCCGCCAGCCGCACGGCATCGTCCTGGTCACCGGCCCCACGGGTTCCGGCAAGACGACCACGCTGTATTCGGCGCTGGCCCGCATGGACACCGCCACCGCCAACGTGCTGACGGTCGAAGACCCGGTGGAGTACGAGCTGCCGGGCATCGGGCAGACGCAGGTCAATCCGAAGATCGATCTCAGCTTCGCCAAGGCGCTGCGCGCCATCCTGCGCCAGGATCCGGACATCATCATGATCGGTGAGATCCGCGATTACGAAACCGCGCAGATCGCCATCCAGGCCTCGCTCACCGGCCACCTGGTGCTGGCCACGCTGCACACCAACGATGCGCCCAGCGCCGTGACGCGCCTGACCGACATGGGCGTGGAGCCCTTCCTGTTGAGCAGTTCGCTGCTGGGCGTGCTGGCGCAGCGCCTGGTGCGCAAGCTCTGCCCGCATTGCAAGCGCCAGGACGAGCGCGGCCACTGGCATGCCGTGGGCTGCCCCGAGTGCGGCCACAGCGGCTACAAGGGGCGCACCGGCGTCTACGAGCTGATGACGGCCGATGACGCGGTGCGGGCGCTGATCCATGAGCGCGCGGCCGAGGCCCAGCTGCTGCAGGCCGCCCAGGCGGCCGGGCTGCGGGCCATGCGCGAAGATGGCGAGCGGCTCGTGGCCCAAGGCATCACCTCGCTCGAAGAGGTGATGCGTGTCACGCGCGAGTGAAGGCGCCTGAGCGCGCATGCCGGCCTACCAGTACGAAGCGCTCGATGCGGCCGGCCAGGCCGTGCAGGGCCTGATCGAGTCGGACAACACCAAGGCTGCCCGCACAGCCCTGCGCGCCCAGGGGCTGGTGCCGCTGGAAGTGAATACGGTGGTCCAGCCGGTGGCCGGCAGCACGGCGGCCCGCTTCACGCAGCGCGCCTTCAACAGCGCCGGCCTGGCGGTGTGGACGCGCCAGCTCGCGGGCCTGGTGGGCTCGGGTCTGCCGCTGGAACGCGCGCTCTCGGCGCTGAGCGAAGAGGCCGACGAGCCGCGCCAGCGCCAGCTGATCGCGCACCTGAAGAGCGAGGTCAACGCCGGCAGCAGCTTTGCGCGCGCGCTGGGCACGGCGCCGCGCGAATTCGACGAGGTCTATTGCGCGGTGGTCGCCGCGGGCGAGCAAAGTGGCGCGCTGGGCAAGGTGCTGGAAAGCCTGGCCGACGACCTGGAAGAACGACAGGCCCTGCGCGCCAAGCTGGTGGGCGCGGCGCTCTACCCGGCCATCGTCTCCTTGATTGCGCTGGTCATCGTGATCTTCCTGGTCACCTACGTCGTGCCGCAGGTGGCCGGCGTCTTCAGCAGCTCCAGGCGGGCCTTGCCGCTGTTGACGGTGCTGATGCTGAAAGTCAGCGCCTTCGTGCGCGATTGGGGCTGGCTGGCGCTGCTGCTGGGCGCAGCCGGCGTTGTGGCGCTGTCGCTGTCGCTGCGCAACGAAGGTTTTCGCGAGCGCTTCGACGCCGCCTTCCTGCGGCTGCCGCTGCTGGGCCGCCTGGCCCGCGGTTACAACGCGGCGCGTTTTTCGGGCACGCTGGCCATGCTGGCGGCAGCCGGCGTGCCGATCCTGAAGGCGCTGCAGGCCGCGGCCGAGACCCTGGGCAACCGGGCCATGCGTGCCGATGCGCTGGATGCGCTGGTCCAGGTTCGCGAAGGTGCACCGTTAGCCAGTGCCCTGGCGGCCAAGAAGCGCTTCCCCGGGCTGCTGGCCATGTTTGCCCGGCTGGGCGAGCAGACCGGCCAGCTGCCGGTGATGCTGGGGCGTGCGGCACGGCAGCTCTCCGGCGAGGTGCAGCGGCGTTCGCTGGCCCTGGCGACCGTGCTGGAGCCACTGCTCATCGTCGCCATGGGCGTGGTGGTGATGCTCATCGTGCTGTCGGTGCTGCTGCCCATCATCCAGCTGAACACCTGGGTCAAGTAGGCGCGAACAGGCACCCTGGCGCAGCTGCGCAGCGGGTCGCGACACACCTGTGCGCGAAGGTCGATCAGCACTCGCACTCTTCGGCTGCTGCGATCGCTCCCCCCGGTGTTGCGGGGCCAACTCAGGCCAATTCCGGATCTGTGGCAGGCCCGCGCTTTGCTTGAATCGACCCATGCGCCGTCAGCAGCGGCTGATGTCGGGTCTCTGGTTGATTCACTTGTCGGGAACCTTGCAACATGAGCTCAAGCCATGAACTTGTCACCGTCAACGCGCAGCACCGCGGCATCCCCATCGCCCAGATGCGCGCCGTCTACCGCAACGTCGATGTCGAGCAGCGGCTCGGCAAGCTGCCGGCCAAGGAACACGAACACCTGCGCAGCACCTACGAACGCATGCTGGAAAAGGGTCCGGAGCGCTTCCAGGTCAAGCCCTCGGGCGTGCCGGCGATGGATCACCTCTACGACGAGCTGCCCAACTTCCATGAGGCGTTGGATGATCTGAAACGTCAGCTGGCGCTGTGCCACGACAGCCGCGATGCGCTGGAGATCACGCCGATGCTGCTGCTGGGCCCGCCAGGCGTCGGCAAGACGCACTTCGCGCGGGAAGTGGCGCAGCTGCTGGGCACGGGCATGGGCTTCGTCAGCATGAGCAGCCTCACCGCGGGCTGGGTGCTCAGCGGTGCCAGCAGCCAGTGGAAAGGCGCAAGGCCCGGCAAGGTCTTCGAGACCCTGGTCGACGGCTCCTACGCCAACCCGGTGATGGTGATCGACGAGATCGACAAGGCCCGCGGCGAGCACGCCTACGATCCGCTGGGCGCGCTGTACAGCCTGCTCGAACACGATACCGCGCACACCTTCATCGACGAATTCGCCGAGGTGCCCATCGATGCCAGCCAGGTGATCTGGGTGGCCACCGCGAACGACGAGCGCGCCATTCCGGAGCCCATCCTGAACCGCGTGAACGTCTACGAAGTGCAGATGCCGGATCGCGATGCCGCGCGCCACATCGCACGCCGCCTGTACGACAAGCTGCGTCGCGCCCACGACTGGGGCCAGCGCTTCGACGAAGAGCCGGGCGATGCCGTGCTGGAGCGTCTGGCCGAGGTGGCGCCGCGTGAGATGCGCCGCGCCTGGATGACGGCCTTCGGCAATGCGCGGCTCGACGGGCGCGGCCATGTGGAGCCGCGCGATCTGCCGGCGCCCGGCGGCAAGCGCACCCCGATGGGTTTCGTGCACTGAAGCGGCGCACGCCGCAGCACGCACCACCCTTCGCCGATCGCGCCGCCGGATGGCCGGCGCGTACCATGGCGCCATGCCTGCCACTTTGCACGGACAGCTGGTCGTGGCGATCTCCTCGCGCGCGCTGTTCGATTTCGAGGAAGAGAACCGCGTCTTCGAGGGCACGGACGACCGTGCCTACATGCAGCTGCAGCTGCAGCGCCTGGATCAGCCGGCGCGCCCGGGGGCCGCGTTCTCGCTGGTGCACAAGCTGCTGGCCTTCAACAGCGCGGAGGCCACGCGCGTGCAGGTGGTGATCCTCTCGCGCAACGACCCGGTCTCGGGCATGCGGGTCTTCCGCTCCTGCCAGCACTACGGGCTGCCGGTGGAGCGCGGCGTATTCACGCGCGGCCAGAGCCCCTGGCGCTACCTGCGGCCGCTGGATGCGCACCTGTTCCTTTCCACCAACGAACCCGATGTGCGCAGTGCGCTGGCAGCGGGCGTGCCGGCCGCGCGGGTCTTTCCGCACAGCGCACGGGCCTCGGATGCGCACCCGGACGAGGTGCGCATCGCCTTCGACGGCGACGCCGTGCTCTTCAGCGACGAGGCCGAGGCGATCTACCAGCGCGAAGGCCTCGACGCCTTCCAGAGCCACGAGCGCGAGCACTCCGCAACGCCGCTCGCACCCGGCCCCTTCAAGCCGCTGCTGCAGGCGCTGCACCGGCTCCAGCGCGAGCCGGCGCTGCCCATGCGCATCCGCACCGCGCTGGTCACCGCGCGCAGCGCGCCGGCCCACGAACGCGCGATCCGCACGCTGATGGACTGGCAGGTCGATGTGGACGAGGCGATGTTCCTGGGAGGCCTGGCCAAGGGCGAATTCCTGCGCGAATTCGAGCCCGACTTCTTCTTTGACGACCAGACCGGCCACGTGCACTCGGCCGCAGCCCATGTGCCCGCCGGGCATGTGGCCGCGGGGGTGTCCAACCTCTGACCGCAGTGGCTTTGCGGCATGCGCCGGGCAGGGCCAAGGCCCTGCGGCTTCAACCCGGATAGACGCGCAAGGCCTCCAGATCCAGCACACGCAGCCCGCCGTACTCCACACGGATGAGCTCGCGTTGCGCCAGCGTGCTCAGCGCCACGTTGACGCGCTGGCGAGACAGCCCGACCAGGTAGCCCAGCTCCAGCTGCGTGATGCGCAGCAGGTTGCCCACGCCGGGGTACAGCGTCGGGTGGAACAAGGCCGCCAGCGAACGCGCCACCCGCTGATCCGGTTGTGTCAAGCGGTCGATCTCACGGGCACCGATGAACTGGCCCAGCCGCTCGTTGAGCTGCAGCATCACGAAGCGGTTGAAGCCGATGCTGCGCGAGAGCAGCGCATCGAAGGTGGCCACCGTGATGCCCGCCAGCAGGCTGCGACGCAGCGCCTGGATGTTGTAGCGGTAGGGCTCGTGCTTGAGCAACGTGCCCTCGCCGAACCAGCCGCCGGGCGGGATGCCGGTGAAGGTCATCGGAACGCCCTGCGCCGTGTCGTTGCTCATCTTCAGCAGGCCGTCGATCACGCCGAACCAGAAGGCCGGATCGCGCCCCACGCGACAGACATATTCGCCCGCCTGCACCTCCACCACGCGCAGATCCGTCAAGGCGCGCGCGCGCTCCTCGGGCAACAGCACGGCCAGCCAGGGAACGGCTGCCACCTCGCCGGGCTCGGCATCCCGCGAGCGCGACAGCAGCGCCATCGAAGCCGGTGCGTTGGTGCGTTTGGCGCTGGGCGACAAGGGGTAAAGCCGATCAGGAGTTTCCCGAAGATTGTCGTCACAACGACAAGCTGGCGTCAAACCCCTGCTCAGAATCGGCCGCAGACAAGATGAGGCAAACCGCCCCCGGCGGAAAGCCCGACAGGAGACACGCCCGTGACGTCGACCTTTCCTCGGCTGATGCTGGAGCACGCGGCGCAACGCCCGCAGGCGGCGGCGCTGCGCGTCAAGGAATATGGCATCTGGCAGACCACCAGCTGGAGCCAGCTCGCCACGCTGGTGCGGCATCTGGCCTGCGGCTTTGCGCAGGCCGGCATGGGCCGCGGTGACCACGTGGTCGTGGTCGGCGACAACCGGCCGCGCCTGTATGCCTGCATGCTGGCGGCGCAGTCGCTGGGCGCCGTGCCCGTGCCGCTGTACCAGGATGCGGTGAGCGCGGAGTTCGTCTTTCCGATCAACAACGCCGAGGTCCGCTTTGCCGTCGGCGAAGACCAGGAGCAGGTGGACAAGCTGCTGGAGGTGCGCGAACGCGCGCCACAGCTGCAGCGCATCTGGTTCGACAACCCGCGCGGGCTGCGCAACTACGACGAACCGGGCCTCGCGGCGCTGGACGATCTGCTGAAGCAGGGCGAGGCCGCCCACGGCGCCGATGCCGGCTTCTTCGACACGCAGGTGGCCAGGATCACGCCGCAGGACGTGGCGGCGATGTTCTTCACCTCCGGCACGACCGGCAACCCCAAGGGCGTGGTCCACACCCATTTCACCCTGCTGGACCGGGCCGTGGCGGGGGCCCGCTTCGACAAGCTGACCGAGCGCGAGGAAGTGCTGGCCTACATGCCGCCTGCCTGGATCGGCCAGAACATCTTCAGCTACGCGCAGTGGCTGGCCTGCGGCTACGTGGTGAACTGCCCGGAATCGGCCGCCACCGTGAACATCGATCTGAAGGAGATCGGCCCGACCTACTACTTCGCGCCGCCCCGCATCTTCGAGGGCCTGCTGACGAGCGTGATGATCCGCATGGAAGACGCCGGCGCGATCAAGAAGTCGCTCTTCCAGCGCTTCATGGCCGTCGCACGGCGCGTGGGGCCGGCGCGCATGGATGGCAAACCCCTGTCTTTCGTCGACAAGCTGTCCTATGCGCTGGGCAACTTCTTCGTCTACGGGCCGCTGCGCAACACGCTGGGGCTGTCTCGGGTGCGCGTGGCCTACACCGCGGGGGAGGCCATCGGGCCGGACCTGTTCACCTTCTACCGCTCCATCGGCGTCAACCTCAAGCAGCTCTACGGCTCCACCGAGACCGCCGTATTCGTCTGCCTGCAGCCGGATCACGAAGTGAAGGCCGATACCGTTGGCGTGCCCATCGAAGGCGTCGAGATCAAGCTGGCCGCCAACGGCGAGCTGCTGGTGAAGTCGCCCGGGCTGCTGAAGGAGTACTACAAGAACCCCAGCGCCACGGCCGAGGTGCTGACGGCCGACGGCTGGTACCACACGGGCGACGCCGGCTTCCTGGATGCGACGGGCCACCTCAAGATCATCGATCGTGCCAAGGACGTCGGGCGCATCCTGGGCGGCCCCAACGACGGCGCGATGTTTGCGCCCAAGTATGTGGAGAACAAGCTGAAGTTCTTCCCCTTCATCAAGGAGGCGGTGGCCTTCGGCGACAAGCGCGAGAAAGTCTGCGCCTTCATCAACATCGATTTCGAGGCCGTGGGCAACTGGTCCGAGCGGCGCAACCTGCCCTACGCCGGCTACACCGATCTGGCCAGCAAGAAGGAAGTGCTCGAGCTCATCAAGGACTGCGTGGAGAAGGTGAACGCCGATCTCGCGCAGGACAAGCTGCTGGCCGGCAGCCAGATCAGCCGCTTCCTGGTGCTGCACAAGGAGCTGGATGCCGACGACGGCGAGCTCACCCGCACGCGCAAGGTGCGCCGCGGCTACATCGGCGAGAAGTACCAGGTGCTGGTCGATGCGCTGTATGGCGGCAAGTCCGAGCAGTTCATCGAGACCGCGGTGAAGTTCGAGGATGGTCGCAGCGGCAGCGTCAGCGCCACGCTGCCCATCGTCGACGCGAAGACCTTTGCCTCGGTACAGCAGGCCGCCTGAGCCCGCAGCCCCAGGCCATAACCACTCACACCATGGCAGAACGCAAGATCGGCGACGTCATCCTTGACGTCAGCAACATCAGCCTGCGCTTCGGCGGCGTGAAGGCGCTCACCAACATCAGCTTCAACGTGCGCGAGCACGAGGTGCGCGCCATCATCGGCCCCACCGGCGCCGGCAAGAGCAGCATGCTCAACTGCATCAATGGCGTGTACACGCCGCAGGAAGGCTCCATCACGCTGCGCGGCAAGACCTTCAGCCACATGAACAGCCGCCAGGTGGCGGAGATGGGCATCGCCCGCACCTTCCAGAACCTGGCGCTCTTCAAGGGCATGAGCGTCATCGACAACATCATGAGCGGGCGCAACCTGCGCATGAAGACGCATCTGCTGCAGCAGGCCTTCCGCAACCCCTGGTGGTCTGCGGCAGAGCAGGAGGAGGTCGAGCACCGTGAGCATGTCGAGCACATCATCGACTTCCTGGAGATCCAGGCCTACCGCAAGACGCCCGTCGGCCGCCTGCCCTACGGCCTGCAAAAGCGTGTCGACCTCGGCCGGGCGCTGGCCATGGAGCCCAGCGTGCTGCTGCTGGATGAACCGATGGCCGGCATGAACGTCGAGGAAAAGCAGGACATGAGCCGCTTCGTGCTGGACGTGAACGACGAGTTCGGCACCACCATCGTGCTCATCGAGCACGACATGGGCGTGGTGATGGACATCTCCGACCGCGTGGTGGTGCTGGACTATGGCAAGAAGATCGGCGATGGCAGCCCCGACGAGGTGCGCGCCAACCCCGAAGTCATCAGCGCCTACCTCGGCACCTCTCACTGAGCGCAGCGACGGAATCAAGCGGCCATGGCATTCTTTCTGGAAACCTTCATCGGCGGCCTGATGACAGGCATGCTGTATTCGCTGATCGCGCTGGGCTTCGTGCTCATCTTCAAGGCCAGCGGTGTCTTCAACTTCGCGCAAGGCGCGATGGTGCTCTTTGCCGCGCTGGCGATGGCGCGCTTTTCCGAGTGGATCCCGCAGTGGACGGGCCTGGACAGCAAGGTGCTCGCCAACGTGCTGGCCTTTGCGGCCGCCATGGTGCTGATGGTCATCTTCGCCTGGTGCGTGGAGCGCTTCGTGCTGGGCAAGCTGGTCAACCAGGAAGGCATCACGCTGCTGATGGCCACGCTGGGCATCACCTACTTCATCGACGGCTTTGGCCAGACCCTGTTCGGCAGCGAGATCTACAAGATCGACGTGGGCCTGCCCAAGGACCCGATGTTCCTGCTCGACACCGTCTTCCAGGGCGGCATCCTCGTGAACAAGGAAGATCTCTACGCCGCGGGCATCGCCGCGGCGCTGGTGATCGTGCTGTCGATGTTCTTCCAGTACACGAGCACCGGGCGTGCATTGCGCGCCGTTGCCGATGACCACCAGGCGGCGCAGAGCATCGGCATTCCGCTCAACCGCATCTGGGTCATCGTCTGGAGCGTGGCCGGCTTCACCGCACTGGTGGCCGGCATCATCTGGGGCAGCAAGCTGGGCGTGCAGTTCTCGCTCAGCCTGGTGGCGCTGAAGGCGCTGCCGGTGGTCATTCTCGGCGGCCTCACCAGCGTGCCCGGCGCCATCGTCGGCGGGCTGATCATCGGCGTGGGCGAAAAGCTCTCCGAGGTCTACGTCGGCAGCCAGGTGGGCGGCGGCATCGAGATCTGGTTCGGCTACGTGCTGGTACTGTTCGTCCTTCTCGTGCGGCCGCAGGGGCTGTTCGGCGAAAAGATCATCGACCGAGTATGAACTGCGAGGGAGATGGTATTTCGGTGAAGGCTGACTTGGCCAAGCCAAGTCGAGCCAAGCGTGCCGCAACCAATAGATCGCCGCGACCATGATTTACAGAGAAAACGGCCAGTTCAAGGTCAGCTACACCAGCGACCAGCAGGTCTTCCCGATCCTGCAGGACCGCGTCGCCATCGCGCTGATCCTCGCGTTCGCGGTGTTCGCGGTGCCGCTGCTGGCCGACGAGTACCTGTTCCGCGCCATCCTGATCCCCTTTCTGATCCTGTCGCTGGCGGCGCTGGGGCTGAACATCCTCGTCGGCTACTGCGGGCAGATTTCGCTGGGCACCGGTGCCTTCATGGCGGTGGGCGCGTATGCGGCCTACAACCTGTTCGTGCGCATCGAGGGCATGCCGATGCTGGTGGCCGTGCTGGCGGGCGGCCTGTTCGCGATGGCCGCCGGCGTGCTCTTCGGCATCCCTTCGCTGCGCATCAAGGGCCTGTACCTGGCGGTGGCCACGCTGGCCGCGCAGTTCTTCTGGGACTGGGCGTTCCTGCGCATCAAGTGGTTCACCAACAATTCCACCTCGGGCTCGGTGAACGTGTCCAACCTGTCGCTGGCCGGCTGGAAGATCGAGACGCCGACCGAGAAGTACCTGTTCTGCCTGGGCATGCTGGTGGCCTTTGCGCTGGTGGCCAAGAACCTGGTGCGCAGCCACATCGGGCGCGAGTGGATGGCCATCCGCGACATGGACGTGGCCGCCTCGGTGATCGGCATCCGCCCGGTGTACGCCAAGCTCACCGCGTTCGCGGTGTCCAGCTTCATCGTCGGCGTGGCCGGCGCGCTGTGGGGCTTCGTGCACCTGGGCGCGTGGGAACCGGCGGCCTTCTCCATCGACCGCTCGTTCCAGCTGCTGTTCATGATCATCATCGGCGGGCTCGGCTCGATCATGGGCAGCTTCTTCGGCGCGGCCTTCATCGTCGTGCTGCCGATCTTCCTGAATCAGGCGCTGCCGGCGCTGGGCGGGCTGGTGGGCGTGTCCATCAGCACCGCCGCGGTGGCCCACAGCGAGCTGATGATCTTCGGCGCGCTGATCGTCTTCTTCCTGATCGTCGAGCCGCACGGACTGGCGCGTCTGTGGTCGATGGGCAAGGAGAAGATGCGGCTGTGGCCCTTCCCGCACTGAGCCCTTGGACGACGCCGCCCCGATTCGTGTAAACCCGGGCGCCCGCCAGCGCGGCGGCGCGTTCTAACCCTCACGTTCCCCGACCGCACGGACGCGTGCACCTTTCGTTCCACCTCTGGAGGCAAGACATGAAATTCGCAACCCTCGCTCTCGCCGCCGCACTGGCGGCCGCCGGCGCGAGCAGCGCCTGGGCCCAGCCCAAGGAGCAGTTCTTCCCGGCGCTCGTGTACCGCACCGGCGCCTACGCGCCCAACGGCGTGCCGTTCGCCAACGGCTACGTCGACTACCTCAAGCTCACCAATGCGCGCGGCGGCATCAACGGCGTCAAGGTCAGCTTCGAGGAGTGCGAGACCGGCTACGCCACCGACCGCGGCGTGGAGTGCTACGAGCGCCTGAAGGGCAAGAACGGCGGCGCGACGGTGTTCCACCCGTTGTCCACCGGCATCACCTTCGCGCTGACCGAGAAGGTGCCCGCCGACAAGATCTCGCTGATCACCGGCGGCTACGGCCGCAGCGAGAGCACCGACGGCATGGTGTTCAAGTGGAACTTCCCGCTCACCGGCACCTACTGGGAC
>JAEUOZ010000072.1 GCA_016790225.1 Rubrivivax sp. | reverse complement strand
TCGTCGATGACCGACTGGGGCAGGCAGTCGGACGCCAGCAGCAGGTACTTGCGATTGGATTCGTCCGACCAGCGAACAGCCGACGCGTCGGCCCGAGCCACCTGGCGGACCTGCCGCGCGATCCCCTGCGCCAGCGATTCCAGCGTGTCGGCACGGGCCACGAACGCCGCCGACTCGTACAGAGCCTCGAGCCGCGCGCGCTGGGACTCGAGACGCTCGGTCTTCTCCTGAACCTTGGCCTCGAGGTTTTGGTACAGCCCCTGAAGCGTCTCGGCCATGCGGTTGAAGCCCTTCGCCAGTGACCCGAACTCGTCATCCGCACCGGGCACGACGCGTGCCGCCAGATCGCCTTTCTCCACCCGCGAGAGCCCGGCCTGCAGCCGTGACAGCGGATTGAAGATGAACAGGTAAGCAGAGTAGAGCAAGGCGATCGCGCTGGCGATCGTGAGGGCCACCATCACGAACTGCACGGCGTTCAGGATCGCCGTCAGGCCGGACAGGTGCTTCTCGATCGCCGATACGAAGGTGTCGATGCGGCTCACGAACGCGTCGGCTTGCTGCGCGGCACGATCCGCACCCGGTGCCGGTGACTTGAGCCACGCCGCCTTCAGCGCGTCCCACTCGCGCTGCACGACGGCAAAGGCGTCCTGGGAGGCGTGATCTTTCGAAACGAAGAGCGGTCGAGCGGGGTCACCCGTGCGAAGAACACCGATGCTGCGGTCGAACTGCGCGAACAGCACGCTCATCTGACGCTCGTCGGCGCGTTCCAGCGTCTGGGCCAGGCGCCAGGTCTGCATCCGCATCCGGCCGGCTTCGTTGACCGCGGCCGCGCCGCCTTCCAGCTGCCAGGTCACCCACAGCGTGAGGCTGATCGAGGCGAAGGCCATCGCCAGCAACACGGCGCCGATCACGCCCAGCTTCGCAGACAGACTCCATGACCTTGGCATGGCATCACTGTACTGGAGACTGAACTTCGCTCCGCCCTCGATGGACATGGCCAAACCTCAACCAGCATGCACAATTTCGGACACCACCTGGGAAGGCGCTAAGCTCGCCGCCATGGACATCAGCCACTTCAACGACCTGCTGGCCGCGGCGCGCCATCAGCCCGATGCGCAGCGACTGCTGCTGGTGTTCGCCGCGGCCAGCCTGCCGGCGGACGCCACATCCGAACAACGCGCAAGCTTCGAGGCCGGCGAATCGGGCGAGCTTTCGCCCTTGATGTGCGTGGACAAGGATCCCGCGGAGCTGGCAGACTTTGCCGCGCTCGCGGACGAGGCCGCGACCATCGGGCAGCCCTGGGCGCTGGTGTTCGCAACAGCGCTGTCCGGCACCGGAGGGCAGCCGCCCGCCAGCAGCCAGATCGACAGCGCCCTGCAGCGAATGGTCGAGTCGGTGAAGGCCGGCCGCCTTGTCGGGATGATTCCATTCGATCGCCAAGGCCGCGCGGTTCAGCTGGGGTGAAGGCACTGCCGGACTGAGCCCTACGGCGCCGCCAGGCAGATCGTCAGCAGCGCGGACGCATCGGTCACCGCCCGCAGGGCATGCGGCTCGTCGGCCGCAAGATGGATGAGTTGCCCTGCTGCCAGCCGGCGGTCGGCGCCGTGAGCGCGGATGTCGATCACCCCTTCCACGCAGAGCACGGTGATCTCCCCCGCCACGCGGTGCTCGCGAAGCGTCTTGCCGGCGGGCAGCACGAGCCGAATCAGCTCCAGTTGCGTCGACTTGATCAGCGCGTGGGTGACATGCCGATCCAGCGTGTCGCCCAGCGCCTTCAGGTCGACGACCTCCCCCGAGGACGCATGCCGATGCGCCATGTTTGGCCCCCAGGTTACTGCACCAGCGGCGATGCGGCGGCGTCCAAGTCGACACCCACCAGCGTCGCCTCGGCCGCGAGCAGTTGCAGGTACTGCCGAAGCGCGGTGGTGAAGGCCTGCTGTCGGAGCGCCTGTGCCACGGCGGCTTTCACCGACTCGAACGGCGGCTCGACCCCGGGCTCGCGCGCCAGCACCTCGACGACATGCAGGCCGAAGCGGCTGTGCACCAGCCGCGGCAGGACGCCAATCTCGGCCTTGCCGAAGATCTCACCGGCCAGCTCGGGCGCGCACTCGTGGCTGGTCAACCAACCCAGGGCGCCACCCTCGGCCCCGCTGGGGCAGTTGGACGTCGACATTGCCGCGGCCGCGAAGCGATCCGGGCCGTCAGTTGCCGCGCAGCGCACGTCCAGCAGGCAGGCCTCGGCGCGCTGCCGAAGGGCATTCACATCCACGCCCGGTGTGACAGCGAACAGGATATGGCGCATCAGCACGCGCTCCCCGACCGTGTAACGCCCCCGCTGGGCTGCGTGGTGGCGGCGCAGCGCTTCTTCCGACGGTTCGGGCAGGTGCAGCTCACGGTCCAGGAGCCGTTCGATGGCCGCACTGGCCGATTCGGTCATCGTGCCGCCCAGCGGCAGCGGATCGTCTTCCGATAGCAGGCCGGCGCGAATGGCCGCCTGCCGCAGCAACTCGGCGCAGGCGCGCTGGCGCAGGGCCTCGGTGCTCAACTCCTCGTTGGGATGGGCGATTACGACGCTGTTGACCTGCGCGAGACCGGAAACTGACGCATCCATGGCGAACTCCTGGGTAGATCGACCCGACACTCAGTTGGCACGGCGCGGCAGATTCTGGCGGGCCGGCACGTTGAGCCGGCGCGAACGCACCATCTGGTACGGGCGAAAGAGGTAGGCGACGGTGCCGAAGCCGCTCCACACGTGGACGAGGCGGCTGAAGGGGAACAGCAGGAAGATCGTCATGCCCAGCAGCATGTGGATCTGGAAGTGCCATTCGACGCCGGCGACCAGAGCCGCATTGGGCTGCAGCAGCACGATGCCCTGGAGGTACTCGGCCAGGCGCAGCATGGTGGTGGGTTCGCCCGCATGGTGCAGCGAAGACGGCAGTGTCGACAGGCCGATGGCCAGCTGCACCCACAGGATCACCAGAATCGCGATGTCGGTGCGGTGACTGGTCAGCCGGATGCGCGGGTCGAACAGGCGGCGGTGCAGCAGCATAGTCAGGCCGATGAAGCACAGGCCTCCGGCCACGCCGCCGGCGATCACGGCCAGCAGCTGTTTCTGCGAGGACGTCATGACCAAGCTGTACACGGCGT
This sequence comes from Rubrivivax sp., assembly GCA_016790225.1. Next base: position 48,002 of record JAEUOZ010000072.1, on the reverse strand, counting down.
GCGGAGTCAGCTGCCCGAACAGGTGCCCGAAGAACAGGAACAGGATGCCGCCGTGGAAGAGGTTGCTGCCCCAGCGCAGCTGACCGGCGCGCAGCAGCTGCGAGCTGTCGCTCTTCCACGTGTACTGATCGCGGTCGAAGCGGGCCAGGCTGCCCATCAGGAAGAACGCCAGGCAGACGTAGGGGTAGACGGTGAAGGCAATGGTGTGGAGGGTGTTCATGCCGATGCTCCCGGCTGGGTGGACGCCTGGCGCGCAACGGCGCGCACGATCTTGATCGGTTGCGGCTGGCTCGGACTGGCCTGGCCCTGGGTCGAGCAGCCACCGAAGGCCGCCGGTTCCTCCCAGGTTTCGTCGAGGCCGGGCTCGTCGGGGATCTTCACGGCCTGGGCCTTCTCGCCGGCCAGTTCGAGCACCGCTGCCAGCACGCTGGCATAGGGACTTTCCCGGCGCAGCAGCGCACTGAAGATCGCCTGCAGGATGTGGGTCAGCTCGCGCAGGAAAGCCCGGGCCTGTGCAGGCGGCTGCGTCGAGGCGTACTCCAGCACGACCGTGAGGTGATCGGGCAACTCGCCCGGGGTGAGATACAACCCGGCCTGCTCGTAGGTCTGCAGCAGGTCGATCATGGCCGGCCCGCGGTCGCGGCTGTCGCCGTGCACATGCTCGAACAGGTGCAGCGCCGTGCCACGGCCACGGTCGAAGGTCTCGACGTAGTGCGCCTCGACATCCATCGCGCGCGCGGCACGCAGGTGCTGCATCAGCGCCGACAACTCGGCCAGGCGATCGGAGCCGAGCGCCCGCTCGCCTTGCAGCGCTGCCGTCATTTCGGCCATGTGCTCGCGCAGCGAGGCATCCGGATAGCTCAACAGGTGCGCCAGCACCCGCAGCGTGAGGGGAAACGGCTTGCTCATACAGTGGCCTTGATGGGGATGGTGCGCTTCTTCTCGCTGCCGAACAGGCTGGTCTCGGTGACGCCTTCGCTGCAGCCGTTGCCGAAGCTGAAGCCACAGCCGCCGCGCACGTTGAAGGCGTTCTCCGCATATTCGCGGTGCGTGGTCGGGATGACGAAGCGGTCCTCGTAGTTGGCGATCGCCATTACGCGGTACATGTCCTCGACTTCGCTTACGGTGAGCTTGACCTGCGCGATGGCGGCGTTGTTGGCGCTGCCGTCGACATGCTTGGCGCGCTGGTAGGCGCGCATCGCCAGCATCCGCTCGAGTGCCCGCACCACCGGCGCGGTGTCGCCCGCCGTCAGCAGGTTGGCGAGATACTTGACCGGGATGCGCAGCTGGTTGACATCGGGGATCTCGCCGTTGGTGCCCACCTGGCCGGCATTGGCCGCGGCGGTGATGGGACTGAGCGGCGGCACGTACCACACCATCGGCAGCGTGCGGTACTCGGGGTGCAGCGGCAGCGCCACCTTCCAGTCCACCGCCATCTTGTAGACCGGGCTGTTCTTCGCGGCTTCCAGCCAGTTGTCGGGAATGCCATCGGTCCGCGCCTGCGCGATGACCTTCGGGTCGTTCGGGTCCAGGAAGATGTCGAGCTGCGCCTGGTACAGGTCCTTGTCATGCTCGACGCTGGCCGCCTCCTGGATGCGGTCGGCGTCGTACAGCAGTACACCCAAGTAGCGGATGCGGCCGACGCAGGTCTCGCTGCACACCGTGGGCTGGCCGGCCTCGATACGCGGGTAGCAGAAGATGCACTTCTCGGCCTTGCCGCTCTTCCAGTTGTAGTAGATCTTCTTGTAGGGGCAGCCGCTCACGCACATGCGCCAGCCGCGGCACTTGTCCTGGTCGATCAGGACGATGCCGTCTTCCTCGCGCTTGTAGATGCTGCCCGAGGGGCACGAGGCCACGCACGCCGGGTTCAGGCAGTGCTCGCACAACCGGGGCAGGTACATCATGAAGGTGTTCTCGAACTGGCCGTAGATGTCCTTCTGGATGGCCTCAAAGTTCGCGTCCTTGCTGCGCTTGCTGAACTCGCCGCCCAGGATCTCCTCCCAGTTCGGGCCCCACTCGATCTTCTCCATGCGCTTGCCGGTGATCAGGCTGCGCGGCCGTGCGGTGGGCGCGTGCTGCATCTCGGGCGCCGACTGCAGGTGCTCGTAGTCGAAGGTGAAGGGCTCGTAGTAGTCGTCGATCTGCGGCAGCTTGGGGTTGGCGAAGATCTTCATCAAGAGCTTCCACTTGCCGCCCTGGCGCGGCTCGATGCTGCCGTTGGCCTTGCGAACCCAGCCGCCGTTCCACTTGTCCTGGTTCTCCCATTCCTTGGGGTAGCCGATGCCGGGCTTGGTCTCGACGTTGTTGAACCAGGCGTATTCGACGCCGGGGCGGCTGGTCCAGACGTTCTTGCAGGTCACGCTGCAGGTATGGCAGCCGATGCACTTGTCCAGGTTCAGCACCATGCCGATCTGTGCGCGTACTTTCACGGGTTTTCTCCTTGACTCTGGTAGGCGACTGCGAGGTGCTCATCCGCCGGGGTATCCAGCCAATCGACTTTCGCCATCTTGCGCACCACGACAAACTCGTCGCGATTCGTGCCGATGGTTCCGTAGTAGTTGAAGCCGTAGCTGAACTGCGCGTAGCCGCCGATCATGTGGGTGGGCTTGGTCACGATGCGGGTGACGCTGTTGTGGATGCCGCCGCGCACGCCGGTGATCTGCGAGCCCGGTGTATTCACGATCTTTTCCTGCGCGTGGTACATCAGCAGCATGCCGGGGTTCACACGCTGGCTGACCACCGCACGCGCCGCGATCGCGCCGTTGATGTTGAAGACCTCGACCCAGTCGTTGTCAGCTATTCCTGAACGTTTGGCGTCGTCTTCACTCAGCCACACCACCGGGCCGCCGCGGTTGAGCGTGAGCATCAGCAGGTTGTCGCTGTAGGTGCTGTGGATGCCCCACTTCTGGTGCGGCGTGATGAAGTTCAGCAGGATTTCCGGGTTGCCGTTCGGCCTGATGTTGTGGATGCCGGAGGTGGTCTTCAGGTCCACCGGCGGGCGGTAGCTGCTCATGGCTTCGCCGAAGGCGATCACCCAGGGGTGATCCAGGTAGAACTGCTGGCGCCCGGTGAGCGTGCGCCAGGGAATCAGCTCGTGCACATTGGTGTAGCCGGCGTTGTAGCTGACGGTCTCGCTTTCGATGCCGCTCCAGGTGGGGCTGCTGATGATCTTGCGCGGCTGGGCCTGCACGTCGCGGTAGCGGATCTTTTCGTCCTCGCGGTACAGCGCCAGATGGGTATGGTCTCGGCCCGTCTGCTTGCCCAGGGCCTGCCAGGCCTTCACCGCCACGTGGCCGTTCGTTTCCGGCGCCAGCTGCAGGATCACTTCGCAGGCGTCGATGTCCGTCACGATCTTGGGCATGCCCTTGCTGACACCCTCGGCCTGCGTCAGGCCGTTGAGCTGGCCCAGTTGCTCCACCTCGGTGCCCGTCTTCCAGCCGATGCCCTTGCCGCCGTTGCCCAGCTTGTCCATCAGCGGGCCCAGCGCGGTGAAGCGCTTGAACACATTCGGGTAGTCACGCTCGACCACGGTGATCTGCGGTGCGGTCTTGCCGGGAATCAGCTCGCACTGGCCCTTCTTCCACTCCTTCACGTCGAAGGGCTGCGCCAGCTCTGCCGCGGTGTCGTGCATGAGCGGCGTGAGCACGATGTCCTTCTCCACGCCCAGATGACCGACACAGAGCTCGCTGAAGGTCTTGGCAAAGCCCTTGTAGATTTCCCAGTCGCTGCGGCTTTGCCACACCGGATCCACGGCCGCGCTGAGCGGGTGGATGAAGGGGTGCATGTCGCTGGTATTGAGATCGTTCTTCTCGTACCAGCTGGCCGTGGGCAGCACGATGTCGCTGTAGAGGCAGGTGGTGCTCATGCGGAAGTCCAGCGTCACCACCAGATCGAGCTTGCCGACCGGGGCTTCGGCGTGCCACTTCACTTCTTTCGGTTTCGCTTGGTCGGCTCCAAGGTCCTTGCCCTGGATGCCGTTTTCCGTGCCCAGCAGGTGCTTGCAGAAATACTCGTGGCCCTTGCCCGAAGAACCCAGCAGGTTGCTGCGCCAGACGAAGAGCACGCGCGGCCAGTTCTGCGGCGCGTCGGGGTCCTCGCAGCTCATCTGCACCGTGCCGTCCTTCAGCGCCTTGACGACGTAGTCCTTGGCGTCCAGTCCGGCGGCGCTGGCGTCCTTCACGACTTGCAGCGGGTTGGTCTTGAGCTGCGGCGCGCTGGGCAGCCAGCCCATGCGCTCGGCGCGCACGTTGTAGTCGATCATGCTGCCACCGAAGGCCTTCCTGTCGGCCTCGCTCAGCGTCGGTGACACGATCTCTTCCATGCCCAGCTTCTCGTAGCGCCACTGGTCCGTGTGCGCGTAGAAGAAGCTGGTGCTGTTCATCTGCCGCGGAGGGCGAATCCAGTCCAGCGCAAAGGCCAGCGCCGTCCAGCCGGTCTGCGGGCGCAGCTTCTCCTGGCCCACGTAGTGCGCCCAGCCGCCGCCGCTCTGGCCGATGCATCCGCACATCATCAGCAGGTTGATGACGCCGCGGTAGTTCATGTCGGCGTGGTACCAATGGTTCATCGCCGCGCCGATGATCACCATGCTCTTGCCGTGTGTCTTGTGCGCGTTCTCGGCGAACTGGCGGGCCACGGTGATGATCTGCTCGCGTGGCGTGCCGGTGATGCTCTCGGCCCAGGCCGGCGTGTACGCGGCATCGTCGTCGTAGCTGGACGGGTAGGCGCCGTCAGGCCCGACGGCGCGGGCGCCACTGCCCAGGCCCCGGTTGATGCCGTACTGCGCCACCTGCAGATCGAACACCGTGGCCACCAGCGCCTCGCGGTGCTCACCCTCCTTGCCCAGGCGCAGGCGCACGGCCGGCACCTTGACGAAGTTGATGTCGCCGTTCTGGGCGTTGGCCGTGAAGTGCGGGGTGTTCACGCCACCGAAGTACGGCAGCGCGACGCCGACAACCTCATACGCCTGGTGGCCGTCTTCCAGCACCGAGAGCTTCAGCCTGACTTCGGCACCATGGCGCGCTTCCTTGTTCTCCAGGTTCCACTTGCCCTGGTCAGGGCCACCCTCGGGCGTCCAGCGGAACCCGATGCTGCCGTTGGGCAGGACCGCGCGGCCTCCGGTGTCGAAGGCCACGGTCTTCCATTCCGGGTTGTTCTGCTGCCCCAGCTTGCCGTTGAAATCACTGGCGCGCAGGTAGCGGTCAGGCACCAGCGTCTTGCTGCCATCCGGCAGGGTGTGCTCCTTGAGCATCACCAGCAGCGGCAGATCGGTATAGCGGCGCGCGTAGTCATCGAAGTACGGCGAGCGGGACTTGAAGTAGAACTCGTTGAGCGCCACGTGCCCCATGGCCATCGCCAGCGCCGCATCGGTGCCCTGCTTGGGGTGCAGCCAGATGTCGGCCAGCTTGGCCACCTCGCTGTAGTCGGGCGTGATGGCCACGGTCTTGGCGCCCTTGTAGCGCACCTCGGTGAAGAAGTGCGCGTCGGGTGTGCGCGTCTGTGGGACGTTAGACCCCCAGGCCATGATGTAGGTGCTGTTGTACCAGTCGGCACTCTCGGGCACGTCGGTCTGCTCGCCCCACACCTGCGGGCTCGAAGGCGGCAGGTCGCAGTACCAGTCGTAGAAGCTCATGCACACGCCGCCGATCAGCGACAGGTAGCGGCTGCCGGCGGCGTAGCTCACCATGCTCATGGCCGGGATCGGGCTGAAGCCGATGACGCGGTCGGGGCCGTGTGTCTTGATCGTGTAGACGTTGGCCGCGGCGATGAGCTGGTTCACCTCGTCCCAGGTGCTGCGCACGAAGCCGCCCATGCCGCGCACCTTCTGGTAGTCGCGCCGCGCTTCGGCGTTCTCGACAATCAGCGCCCACGCGTCGACCGGGGTCTTGGCCACCTTCAGCGCCGCGCGCCAGCGCTCCAGCAGGCGGCCGCGCACCAGCGGGTACTTCAGGCGGTTGGCGCTGTACAGGTACCAGGAGTACGACGCACCGCGCGCGCAGCCGCGCGGCTCGTGGTTGGGCAGGTCGGGCCGCGTGCGCGGGTAATCGGTCTGCTGCGTCTCCCAGGTGACGATGCCGCCCTTGACGTAGATCTTCCAGCTGCACGAGCCCGTGCAGTTCACGCCGTGCGTGCTGCGCACGACCTTGTCGGTGGCCCAACGGTTGCGGTAGGCGTCTTCCCAGGTCCGGTCTTCGCCGGTGGCCTGGCCATGCCCGTTGGCGAAAACCTCCTTGGGCAGCGAGAAATGGGTCAGGCGGTCGAGGAAATGACTCATGGTGTCGTCGTCCTTGGGTGAGTCGTCAGCAGGGCATCGGCGCGAAGCGGCGGCTGTAGTGCCACCACGTGATCGCGATGCAGGAAAGGTAGAAGGCGAAGAAGATCGCAAAGGCCGCCGTCGGCGCGCCGGTCATCGCCACCGACGTGCCTACGGTCTTGGGGATGAAGAAGCCGCCGTAGGCCGCGATGGCGCTGGAGAAGCCCAGCACCGCGGCGGCCTCCTTGTTCGCCTCGCGCAGCGCCTCGGCCTGCGCCTGTGGGGTGGCGGCCACGGCGGCGCGGCGCTCGCGCAGGAAGATCAGCGGGATCATGCGAAAGGTGCTGCCGTTGCCGATGCCGGCCGCGGTGAACAGCGCCAGGCTGCAGGCGAGGAAGGCCACGAACGCCGCGGGCGTGGCGGCAGGCCCCAACGCACTGGGCAGCGTGGCCGGCAGCGCCGCGATGCCCAGCGCAAGCGCCACGAACACCCAGAAGGTCACGCGCGCGCCACCCAGCCGGTCGCTCAGCCAGCCACCCAGCGGCCGCGCCAGCGCGCCCACCAGCGGGCCCAGCCACACCGCCCAGCGCGTATCGATCCCGGGGAAGTCGCGCGCGGCCAGCAGCGGAACCGCCGCGGCCAGGCCGATGAAGCTGCCGAACGTGCCGGTGTACAGCCAGCACATCCACCAGTTGTGGCGCCGCTCGAAGATCACCGCCTGCTCGGCGAAGCTGCCGCGCGCTTGGGCCAAGTCGTCCATGCCGAACCAGGCCGCCAGGCTGGCCAGCGCGATGAACGGCACCCAGACGAAGCCGGCGTTCTGCAGCCACCAGTGCGCACCCTGCGAGTCGGTTTGCGCGGCACCGCCCCAGACGCCGAAGACGCCCGCCGTGATGACCAGCGGCACGATCAACTGTGCCAGCGGCACCCCGAGGTTGCCCAGCCCCGCGTTCATGCCCAGCGCCGTGCCGACGCGCGCCTTGGGGTAGAAGAAGCTGATGTGCGCCATCGAGCTGGCGAAGTTGCCGCCACCCAGGCCGCAAAGCAGCGCCAGGCCCACCATCCACTCGAACGGCGTGGTCGGGTCCTGCACGGCAAACCCCACGCCCAGCGCGGGCAGCATCAGGCTCGCGGTGGCCAGCGCCGTCCAGCGCCGGCCGCCGAACACCGGCACGGCGAAGGCGTAGACGAAGCGCAGGGTCGCCCCCGAAAGCGCCGGCAGCGCCGCCAGCCAATAGAGCTGATTGGTCGAGTAGCGGAACCCCACCGCCGGCAGGTGCACGACGACCACCGACCACATCATCCACACCGCGAACGACAAGGTCAGCGACGTGATGGACAGCCACAGGTTGCGCTGCGCCACACGCTGGCCGCGCGCGCGCCAGAACCCCGAGTCCTCGGGGTCCCAGTGCGTGATGGCATGCACGGCGTTCACGGGCTCGACGGCAAGGCGATGCAGGCAGACGCGTGAGGGCGCTGGCCGAGGCGGTACCTGGTCAGCGCACCCACAGCGACCAGGCGCCGTAGCCCGCGATCGCCAACCCCAGCACCAGGTTCAGCGGCCGCGTCTTGTCGCTGGCCTGCGGGATGAACAGCGCATCGATGCGCAGCGCCTCGGTCAGCGGCACGCGCACGAAGGTGGCGGCCACGAGCGCGAGCCCGTAGGCGATGGCGCCGGCGTTGACGAGGGTGTCCATGGCGGGTTCGCGGCAACTCGTGGGCGGGGTGCGGCACTCAGGCCGGCTGCTGGTGCAGGTCGACGCGCTTCATGCGCTCCTTGTCGGCCTCGGGCAGCTTGTCCCACCAGGTGCCGCCGGCATTGCCGTAGTCGAAGCGCTCGGATCCCTTGCGGGTGTAGTACCACCAGTTCACGCCCAGCGAGTACACGTAGAACACCGCGGCACCGACGAAGAACGCCGTCACGGTGCCCGTCTTGGCCAGCGAGGTGGCGATCAGCGCGTTCCACACGAACGGGCCGAAGGCCGCCCAGGCGCCGGTCCAGCCGAGCATCTGCGCTCCCTTGGCCGGCGAGTACGCGAAGACGATCGGGTACTGGCGGAACGTGGCCGCGTTGTTGATGCCCGACATCAGGAAGATCCACAGCATGCCCCACAGGAAGCCGCTGAACTGCTCCACGCTGGTGGGCGTGAGGTAGCCGCCGGCAACCAGGAACACCACACCTGCGACCTGGCCGATGGTCGTCCAGTGCATGCCCTTGCTGCCGCCGATCTTGTCGAACAAGCCGCCGGTGAGCACACGCACCAGCCCGCCGATCAGCGGCCCGAGGTACGCGTAGGCCAGCGGGTCGGGCGCGCCGTCGAAGTTGCCGTACAGCGTCTTGATCAGCATCGGGAACGCCGCCGAGAAGCCGGAGAACGAACCGAACGAGCAGATGTAGGTGATGGTGCAGTTCCAGGTGTGCGTGCGCGCGCGGTTGCGCTTGCTCAGGATCTCGAACTGGCCCATGAAGCCGCGCGTGGGCAGCTGCAGGCTCTTCAGGAAGACCACCGAGAGAATCGTCGCCAGCACCAGGAACGGCACCCAGACATAGGCGGCGTTCTGCAGCCACATCGCCTTCTTGACCACGTTGCGCACCGCCACGTCGGTGATGGCGCCGGCGGCGTTGCGCTTGACCTCCAGCGCGACGCCCTGGGTCGGCACCACCTCGGTGATGGCCCCCTTCGGGTCCTTCTTCACCTCGGTGCGGATGGGCTTGACCTTGTCGGTCTCGCGCAGCACCACATCCTTGAGCACGCCGTCGGCCTTCACCACCTCGATCGCCGCGGCGAGCTCGGGCTTGTTGACGACCACGTCCTTGACGATGCCGCCGTCCTTGGTGACGGTGAGCGCACCCTTGATCGGGTCGGCCTTGGTGAAGACCTGCGGCCCACCGGCGATGGTGCCCAGCGCCGCGAAACCGATGATCCACGGCGCCACGAACTGCACGATGGAGACGCCGAAGTTTCCCAGGCCCGCCTGGATGCCCATCGCGGTGCCCTGCAGCCGCTTCGGGAAGAAGATGCTGGTCGAGGGCATGTACGACGAGAAGTCGCCGCCGCCCAGGCCGCACAGGAAACCGATGACCATGAAGGTCGTCCACGAGGTGTTCAGGTCCTGGATCGCCAAACCCAGCCAGACCATCGGGATGATCTTGATGATGGTGGCGATGCTGATCACCGGCCGGGTGCCGAGCACCGGAATGAAGTTGCTGTGGATCAGCCGCAGGATGCCCGAGGCGAGGCCGGGGATGGCCGCCAGCCAGAACAGCTCGGTGGTGGTGAACTTGAAGCCGATGGCCGGCATGCGCACCACCACCGCGCTCATCACGAACCAGGTGGCGAACGAGAAGATGAGCGAGAAGGTCGTGATGCCGCAGGTGCGCCACGCGATGGCGCTGCCGGTCTCCTGCCAGAACTTCGGGTCTTCGGGTTTCCAGTTCTGAATCCGGGCCATGGTGGGTTCTTTCGTGTGCCGGGCAGGCAGATCGGGTTAGGTGGGGTGCGCGACCTGGGCCACGCAGGCGTGGCTCGGTCGCGCGAAGAGAAGAAGCGGTCGCTCGGAAAGTGAGGAGGTGAGATGGCTGACCAATGAACGACCGCGGTAACCGTTCAGCCGGCCCGCGACGCGGCCTGCAGCGGCGAGGGCGGCGCGTGCTGGCCCATGAGTTCGGTCTTGCGCACCTCGGTCCAGTACATCCAGATGAGGCTCACCCAGACCACGCCGTACATCAGCATGAAGGCCGAGGAGCGCACGCCCGTGAGGTCCATCAGCGCGCCGAACATGATCGGCAGCACGAAACCACCCAGGCCGCCGGCCAGGCCGACGATGCCGCTGACGGTGCCGATGTTCTTCGGATACTCGTCGCCGATGTACTTGAAGACGCTGGCCTTGCCGAAGGCCCAGGCCACGCCGAGCGCGCCCATCAGCGCGGTGAACGCGTAGACGTTCAGGCCGATGAAGAAGGTCTTCGGACCGTTGACCGTCTGGATCGTCATGTTGGTCTGCGGGTACGACAGCAGGAACAGGCAGATCCAGCTCACCCACATCACCCACCAGGTGACCTTGTGCGCGCCGTACTTGTCGCTGAGCACGCCGCCGATGGCGCGCAGCACGCCGCCGGGCAGGCTGAAGCAGGCCGCCAGCAGCGCCGCCACGCGGATGTCGAGGCCGTATTCGCCGACGTAGTACTGCACCATCCACAGGCTGAGCGCGACATAACCGCCGAACACGATGGAGTAGTACTGACAGTACTTCAACACCGCCGGGTCCTTCAGCATCTTCAGCTGGTCGGCGAACTTGGTGTTGGCCGGCACCAGGTGCGCTGGGTCGTGGTGGCTGAAGAACCAGAACAGGATCACCGTGCCCAGCATCACCGCGGCGTAGACCTGCGGCACCATCGTCCAGCCGAAGGCCACCACCAGCGCCGGTGCGAGGAACTTGTTGACCGCGGCGCCGGAGTTGCCCGCGCCGTACACGCCCATCGCCATGCCCTGCTGGCCGCGCGGGAACCAGCGCGCCACGTACGGCGTGCCGACCGAGAACGAGCCGCCCGCCAGCCCGACGAACAGGCCGATGACCAGGAAATGCCAGTACTCGGTGGCGTAGGCCATCAGCCAGATCGCCGGCACCGTGACGGCCATCAGGATGGTCATCACGATGCGGCCGCCGTACTTGTCGGTCCAGATGCCCAGCGGCACGCGGATCAGCGAGCCGGTCAGCACCGGCGTGGCGGTGAGCAGGCCGAACTCGGTGGCGTTGAGGCCGAGCTGCTTCTTGAGCGGGATGCCGATGACGCCGAACATCATCCACACCATGAAGCACACCGTGAAGGCGATGGTGCTGACGATGAGAACGGACCACGCCTGGCGTGGAATGGGGGGGGAGTGGGTGACCATGGATCAGCCTCGTCTGGGGATTGACGAGACTGTCCGCCCGAAGCGCCGTCGCGAACATCCACCTGCTGGTCATGCACGGCGCAGCAGAAGAACGATGCGCAGCGGCACCCGCATCGTTCTGAAGAACTACCTCGCGGGCCTTGGGATCAGCGCTTGACGTGGGTCAACGCGATTCGGGCAGAACATGGTCAAGGCTCAGTCGGGCCCTACTGCCAGAGAGCCAGAACAACCCTGAGCTGCCCGGGCAAGCGACTGCCGCAGGCGTGCTTGCCGCTTGGATCACGGCACGGCCCTGCGGCCCTATTCCTCGACTTCAGCGTCTCCGGTCGCATTGCGGACGTCTGGCTCTGGGGCCAAAGCGGGGGCAGTGCCACGGGCACGTCCACTTGCATCCTCACGGACCTCAGCCATCACATCACCACACCGGACCCGCTGGGCAGCACTTCGCCTCACGGATCACTGATCCGGCGGGCCCGCAAGACGCCGTTGTCCAGCGTGCCCTCGACATCCACGTAGGCCCCTTGCAGCTCGTTGCGCAGTGATGGGGGGTCAAAGCTCGCCGCGCTCGCATCCACGCGTTGGCCCGCCACGCGCATGTCGGTGAGCGAGACATAGGAGGTGACCGTGCCCCTGAGGCGCACGCTGCCTGCATCGGTGGGGCGGGTGTCCACCTCGAGCGCACGCACGCCCGTGCCTTCGCGCACCGCGGTCACCCTGACAAAGCCGGCGGTCGCCAGGTCAGCTGCGGAGTTGCTCGGGCCGAGGAAGCGGGTGGCTGGCGTCCAGCTCACTTCGACATCCAGCACGCCAAAGCTGCCGCTGCCGCCGGTGCCGGGTTCCAACTCGCTGATCGCACCGGTCAGCGTGATGCCAGCCCCTGCGGCAGGAAACTCCAGCGCATCGATGACGAACAGGTCCGCCTGCAGGCGGCCGCGTGCCACGACGATGGCACCCCTTCGCAGATCGGCCTCCGTGCCGCCCTTGAGACTGGCGCTGGCGGGCAGGCGGAAGTCGCGCGGCAAGCCATCCAGGCGCAGCAGCCGCTGCGCGGCGTCCCACTGGAAGACCGCACCGGCCTGGACCTGGATCTCGCCGCTCACCAGCGGCGGGGCCGAAACCGTGCTGGCAACCAGGCGGTCCGCATCGATGCGGGCCCGCACGCTCACGGCCACGCCGTTGGCGATGTTGCTGGGGCCGAAGCCGGCATAGCTGGCGCTGGCGGCGTCGATCGGGCTGCCGCGCAACACGAAGCGCCGGCCATCGAGCACATCGGTGGCGTTGCCCGTCAGCTCGGCCTCCAGCGGGGTCGCGTCCGGCAGACGTTCGAGCGAGCGGGCCTGCAGCAGGCCGCCCTGCAATGAGCCGCGCACGCGCAGCACCGCGCCCGGCGTGACGGCTGCCCGCTCGGCCGCGGTCAGGGCGTCAAGCTCGACGACAACTCCACGCACGCGGGCCCGGTTGGCGGCTGGCATCGCCTCGACGACTCCGCTGAGGAGGGCTGTGGCTGCGGGCTCGGCATCGGCTGCCTGCAAACGCCAGGTCTCGACGCGCAAGATGCCCGCCACGGGCGCTGCAGCGCCCCAGACGATCACGCGGTCGCCGGCAGAAGGCATGGTCAACGCGCCTTCGGGCTCCAGGCGCAAGGCGCCGATGCTGAAGCGACGCGCCGCCGCATCGACCGCCGACACCCGGCCGCTGACCCGCACACCGGCGGCCGGCAGCGCCCGGGCCAGGCGCGTGGCTCTCACGGCGTCGTTCGCGTCGCGCTGGCCGTGCACCTCGATCCAGGTGCCAATGCTCAAGCGGGCCAGCGGGCCCAGGCCTTCGACAACCGTGGCATCGCCGGGCACGACATCGGCTCCTACGGTTTGGCCGGCAATGATCAAGCTGCCGCCTTCCATGCGCTCCAGCGGGCCCACCACTTCCGGCAACAGCCGCACCCGCTGCGCCACGGCCGCCGATGCATCCGCAGTGCCCGTGATTTCGGCCGTCATGCCCAGTCGCAGATCGGCCAGCGTTCGCGCCTGCGGGCGCCGCGGGTCCACCTCCAGCTGAACCTGCGCGTCCTTGTCGTCCACGCGCTGGCCCGCCACCACGAGGCTGCCAAAGCCCTCGACTCGGCCCAGCGCCACCATGGCGTTCGGCCCGCCCGTGCCTTCACCGCCCACGCCGCAGGCAGCCAGCAGGATCACCCACAAGTACAGTGCCCAGCTGTGCACCCATGCTCGCGCACGGCCTTGGCGCACGCACTGGACTGCCCTCCGCCCTGCGGGCTCCGGGATGAGCGCTTGGGATCTGAGCCCGGACACGGACAGTCCCTGCGGACTGTCTGTCGCCTGGCGAAGGCCAGCGACCTCCGGGCGCTGGCGGCCCGGCGCGCTCACGAGGCCACCCTCCGCCCTGCGGGCTCCGGGATGAGCGCTTGGGATCGGCCCGGCGCGCTCATGAGCTCTCCCCTTCGCGGCGCACAGGCTCGCTGAAGAAGTAGGTGCCGAAGCGGATGCGCATCTCCGGTGCGCCGGGGCCGAACCCTTGTGCCCGGTCACGTTCCACGCAGTGGGTGGCCGCCTGCACGCTGCGCCGATAGCCGCTGCTCCAGATCTTGCGTGCCAGCTCGTGCAGCTCCGCCACCGATTCCGGGCGAAGCTCGTCTGCGACCAGGCTGTACTCGAGAAACTGCGGCTTGCCGGCCAGCAGGTTGGCAACCGCTGCAGCCAGATGGTCGTGCGTGTTGCGCGCCATGGCCGCCAGCAGCTGGGGCGCGTCTCGCGCCGGCACAAAATCGGGCTGCACCAGGGTGACCAGCCCGTCGTCGTTGCGCGCCAGACCCAGCCGCACCAGTTCGTCGAGCAGCGCGCCCACGTGCATGTCCTTGGACAGGCCGGTTACCAGTTCCTCGAAGCTCGGGCCGTCTCCCGTGGCGCCACTGGCGCGCAAGGGCAGCGGCAAGGCCCGGCCTTCGGTGTCGTTGTAGCGCGGATCGTTGGCCCAGCGGGTCACGGCCTGCATCGGCAAGGTGGGCGAAAGGGCCTTGGCCGGCCAACGCGGCAGCGTGTCATCCCGCAGCGCTTTCACATCGCGCCGCTGAAGCCCGGTCAGCAGGCCCACTGCGGTATGGGTCGGCGACCCAGTGCCCCCCATCTCCTGCAGTGCAACCTCGACAAAGACGCGCTTCATCGCCGCCGCGAAGCGGGGGTAGTCCACACCGTGGTGCATCAGCAGCTGCACCAGAGGCGCCAGCAGTTCGCTGGCATGGCGCAGAACGTCTTCTGCCGCAGTGGGGCGCGCCGTGGGTGGGCTTTGCATTTTCAGCGTGCAGTTTACACGCCACGCAAGACCCGTGAATACGGGGACTGGAACGCCCGATCCGGGCCAGAAGTTACGAATCCACACGGCAATGCTCCCGAACCTTGGTGCATTATTGCGTCAATGAACGTGTAAATTACACGCTCATTCGGGCGGTCGGACCGATTCTTCCAGCCACACACAGATGCAGAGACCTCCATGCCCATGAGCACACGACCCCTCCCAACTGAACCCGAACGGCGCAACCCGTCGCTGGACGGCAGACGCTGGCGCACGAGCGCCGCAGCCGCGCTGGCCGTGACCTTGGCTGCCCTGTTCAGCGGCTGCGGCGGCAGCGAAGGCACGGCCGACAGCGAAGCGGCCGGGCACGACAAGACCGCACTCGCCGCAGCGCAATCCGATACGCCGGGTGCGATGGCCGCGGCGATGCTGGCGCCCACGGCGGCGCAACGCTGGTCCGACCCTGCCACCTGGGGCGGCAGCTTGCCGCGCGCCGGCAGCCGTGTGGTCATCCCGGTGGGCAAGAACGTGGTGCTGGACACCGCCACGCCGGCGCTGGCCGGACTGGTGATCGAAGGCAGCCTGCAGGCCGACCCGGCGCGAGACGTGGCCATCACCGCCGGCCACATCCTCGTGCGAGGCGGGCGCCTGAGCGTCGGCACGGCCGATCGGCCCTACCTGCGCCAGGCGCGCATCACTCTCACCGGCGCCAGCACGGCCGATGTGGCGCCCGGCTTCGGCAACAAGGTGCTCGGGCAGATCGGCGGCACCATCGAGATGCACGGCCAGCCGATCGCTCGCTCCTGGACCAGGCTGGATGGCGCCGATGTGGCCGCCGGCGCGCGCCGCATCACCTTGGCCGAAGCCCCGGGCTGGCGGGTGGGCGATCGCATCGTCATCGCCACCTCCAGTTTCGAGCAGGGCGAATACGATGTGGCGCAGATTGCCGCCATCAACGGCCGCTCCGTGGATCTGACGGCGCCCCTTCGCTACCGGCACTTCGGCGCCGTACGCAAGGTGGGCAACCGCGATGTCGATGTGCGTGCGGAGGTGGGCCTGCTGAGCCGCAACATCCTGGTGCAGGGCGATGCGCCATCGGCCTCTCTGGCCATCGGCGGACACGCGATGTTCATGGCGGGCTCGCAGGGCGCCACGGTGCAGCTGGCCGGTGTGGAGTTTGCCCGCATGGGGCAGCTCAACCAGCTGGGCCGCTATCCCCTGCACTTTCACCTGATGGGCCAGGCCTGCCGCCAGTGCTACCTGCGGGACAACAGCGTGCACTCCAGCGTGCAGCGCGGGATCGTCGTTCACGGCACGAGCGGCGTCACGCTGGCGGGCAATGTGGTGTTCAACACCGTCGGGCACAACATCGTGCTGGAGGACAGTGCCACCACGGGCAATGTGCTGGAGCGCAACCTGGCGCTGGTCAACCGGCAGCCGCATCCGCTGCACACCGAGCCCACCCTGGTGAGCCAGGAAGACCGGATGCCCTCCAACTACTGGATCCGTGCCGGCGCGAACTCGCTGGTGGGCAACCATGCCGCCGGCAGCTGGTTCAACGGCTTCAACTTCGTGGGCATCGACGCGAGTGAAGACGGACGCCCCGGCGCCGCCTTGATGTTTCGCGGCAACGTGGCGCATGCCGCCATGGGCCGTCCCGGCGAAGGCGAAGGGGACTTCGACATCAGCGGCGGCCTGTTGATCTCCAGCGAGGCCCCGCGTCCGGCCAACGAGGTGATTGCCGATGTGCTGGTCTACCACAGCGCCTTCGGCTACTGGCTGGAGGAGAACGGCGTCACCACGGTGGAACGCTTCGTGGCCGCCGAGAACGGCGTCAACCTGTTCGGGCGTGGCGTGGGCAACCGGATGCACTTCAAGGACGGCCTGGTCATCGGTCGCCTGGCCGGGGGTGTGCTGGGCAAGGACACACCCGCCCTGCACTACACCTACGGCTCGGACACCCTGCTGGAGAACCTGACGTTCGCGGGCTACCGCAACCTGAACTTCTCCGCCGGCGAGACCGTGGCCACGCAAAGCAGCGTGTCGATGCGCGGCATCTCCTTCATCGGCGCGCGCCCGGCGCTGGACTTTGGTGACACCCTGCGCTACCTGGCAGAAGACGACACGCTGCTGCCGCGCGGCTACTACGTCTCAAAGTTGAACCCGTGGCTGGCCGTCACCGCCGAATGCAGCATCGCCATCATCAACCCCGCAGACGCGGATGTGTACAGCTACTACCGCTGCCCGCGCAGCTACGGGCTTTCGGAGCTGGACGTGCGCAGCGGCGGCAGCGGCACGGGCGCCAGCCGCATCAACCCCTGGCTGCTGCGCAGTGACGGCCTGCGCTACCGCAGAGGCAGCGGCGGTGACAGCGCTGCTGCCACAGGCGTGCACGGCACCACCGTGCTGCACGACACCGCGCTGGCCTACCACGTGGAGCACAACGCCGGCGCGGCACCGGTTCACCTGCGCTTGGCGGACGAAGGCCTTCGGTTCACGAGCGCCGCAGCCCTGGCTGACCCCAAGCGAGCCCTGGTGTCGCTGCCCATGGCCGCGCCACCCCGCGCCGTTCACCGCACCGGTACTTCGTTCGATCGGCCTGAGCCGCCCAGCGCCAGCAGCGCGCTCACACCGGCCGCGAGCCTGGCCGAACTGCAGGCCAACCCGATGAGCCGGTACTTCCACGACTCAACCAACCGCCGCCTGTGGATGCACGCCGGCACGCGGTGGGCAAGCGTGTATCCCTGAGCGGTGAGCGCCGTGTCGATGCGGTCACGCCGCAGCGGCCGTGGCGGCGCGCTGGCCCTTTGGATGCTGGCCTGCGGCATTGGCCTGGCCAGCCTGGCCTGGGGTGTGCAGCGTGCGGCGCCCCAGCCGCCTTCGAGCCATCAGCGGCCGGGCACAACCGCCGAGCTGGCCGAACTGCACGCCCGCTGCGTGGCCGACATGCTGCGACAGACCTGTGGCGTGATGTCAGCGGGAGCAGCCGGCGAAGCGCCTTCCGAGGGCCTGGTGTTCGTGGCCGGCGTGGGCAGCGTTCGCGCCGAGATCTTTGATGAGCTGCGCGCCTCCGGCAGCACCCTGTGTGACACCGTTGCACAGCACTGCCGCCAGGAGTGGAACGGCTCACGTTGCCAGGTGGCGCGGGCGCTGCACGGCTTGCCCTGAACACGGGCAAGCCATCGCGCCGCGGCCACGATGGCGCGGCTTTATTGATAATGCACTACTATTACAGGCAAGACTTCCACGACCAGCCGCGCATCACCTGCGCGCGGGCGTTGAGGCCTGACCCGCAACCCCGTGATCCCGGAGCTTTCGATGAGCCAGATTCCCGTGACGATCCTCACCGGCTTCCTGGGCAGCGGCAAGACCACCCTGCTCAACCGCATCCTGAAGGAGCAGCACGGTCACCGCATCGCGGTGATCGAGAACGAGTTCGGCGAGGCCGGCATCGACAACGAGCTGCTGGTGCAGGACAGCGAAGAACAGATCGTCGAGATGAACAACGGCTGCATCTGCTGCACCGTGCGCGGCGATCTGGTGCGCATCCTGGGCGAATTGCACGCCAAGAAGCAGGCCGGTCAGCTTCACTTCGACCGCGTGATCATCGAGACCACCGGACTGGCCGATCCGGCGCCCGTGGCACAGACCTTCTTCGTCGACGACAACATTGGCCAGCAGTACCTGCTGGACGCCATCGTCACGATGGTCGACGCGAAGCACGCGCCGCAGCAGCTCGACGAGCACCACGAGGCACAGGAACAGGTGGGCTTTGCCGACCGCATCCTCATCACCAAGACCGACGTGGTGCAGCCTGAAGACGTGGTGCAACTGCGTCAGAGGCTGGTGCAGATGAACCCGCGCGCCAGGATCGGCGAAGCCAGCCATGGGCGGGCCAGCATCGACGATCTGCTGGACATCCGCGGCTTCAAGCTGAACGCGATCCTGGAGATCGAACCCGACTTCCTGACCGATGTCGACCACGAGCACGACGACGAGGTCACATCGTTCGTGTTCCGCGAGGACCGGCCCCTGGACCTTGACCGGGTCGAGGACTTCCTGAGCGGAGTCATTCAGGTCTACGGCACGAACCTGATGCGCTACAAGGGTGTACTCCACATCCGGGGCATGAAGCAACGGGTGGTGCTTCAGGGCGTGCACATGCTGATGGCTTCAGACGCAGGCGCGGCATGGAAGCCCGGCGAGAAGCGCGAGTCCAAGATGGTCTTCATCGGCCGCAACATGCCCAAGGACGTGCTGCTCGACGGCCTGGCCCAGTGCGTGGCCGGCAAGGCTGAGCGATGAATCTCCCGCGCGGAAACCTCAATCGGCCCCTGGATCGATAGCGCAAGGGGCCCCTGGGAAGGCCGCCCTGGCCTGTGCCATCGAACCAGGCCCCTTGCCCTGCCGCCTCTGTCGCCGCCCCGATGAATAGCCTGCGTCGTCCAGCCTGCGCGGTCCCTCTTCAAGATCCCTCGCAGCCACTCAAGGGCAGCCGCAGCACCTGCAGCGGTACGGCGTCACCGGACGTCTGGATGAAGGCCACCAGCGCCAGCTGGTTCAGGTTGGCGCCGGCAGGCACCGTCCATCGGGCTTTGGCCAGACCAGCAGCGTCCAGCGGCGTCGCAGCCTGCCACTCGCGCACCACGTGGTCGTTGGCCAGGCGTTCGCCCTTGTTTTCGCCGGCCTGCACCGCGGTGCGCAGGCCGCTCTGCGTCAAGGCCAGCACGGCTTGCAGGCCTTCGCGCCGCGCCTGCGGCGATGACGGCACTGCCAGCGCGCGGGCATCGATCACCCCTCCATCGACACGCGCCTGCAGACTCAAGCTCACGGGCGCGGGCTGCGCATTGACGCCGCGCACAAAGCCTGAAACCTCTGCGGTGTCGGGCCATTGACGCATTTCGCTGCCCTGCACAAACACTCCGGGTGTGTAGACATTGCGGCTCTTGTTCCACTGCGCAAGCGCCCGCTGGCGATCGTTGAACTCACGGCGTGCAAACGGGTCTTTCCAGCCGATGTAATCCCAATAGCCCACGTGCAGTGACAAGGGCACCGCCTGCTCAGGGCTGAAGCGCTGCGGCAAGGCAGACAGCCACCGATCCGCCGGCGGGCAGCTGGAACAGCCCTGCGAGGTATAGAGCTCCACCAGCGCCACGCGGTGGGCCGGGCTGCGCGCTTCGCAGGCCTTTGCCGCCCAGGCGCTGTTGGAAGCCGCGGCCACCGTGAGGGCGGTAGCGGCTGCGAGACAGGCCTTCGCGTGCGCAGAAGCCTGATGGACAGAGGGATTTGGAGCTGCTGCCATGGCCGTGCACCTCGTTCGGGTTGGGTGAGTCCTGCGGCCGTTCAAAGGGTCACGGATCCATCACCGGATACCCGCCCATTCGCACCCGGGGAGGCGAAGGTTACGCCGCCATCAAGCAGTGATCTGGCCGATGGCACCCGCCGGCTCGACACGATCGACAAGGACAGCCGCGCGCTGTCGGTGCCGCGGCCTCGGCCGTCTGAACACGGAGTCGGCTGCACGACCAGCCGATGTCGGCTGGTGGTTCGAGATGAGTGCCCCCCGGATTCGGCAACTTACAGCCGTTCGCAACGGCCGTCGTGATCAGTTCACCGCGCGTGAACACCCTTCCCACCAGGGCTTGCGCAGCTCGGTCTTCTGGATCTTGCCCGCACCGGTCATCGGCAGTGCCGGGCGGAACTCCACGCTGCGCGGGCACTTGTAGTTGGCGATCAGGCCATGACAGTGCGCCATGAGTTCTTCGGCCGTGGCGCTGGCGCCCGGCTTGAGTACTACCACCGCATGCACTGCTTCGCCCCACTGGTCGCTGGGGATGCCGATCACCGCGCTGGCGCCCACGGCCGGGTGCTTGGACAGTGTGTTCTCCACCTCGGCCGAGTAGACGTTCTCGCCGCCGGTGACGATCATGTCCTTCAGGCGGTCGACGATGTAGACGTAGCCGTCATCGTCCATGCGCCCGCCGTCGCCGGTGTGCATCCAGCCGTCACGCACGGCCGCAGCGGTCAGCTCGGGCTTGTTCCAGTAGCCCAGCATCACGTTGGCCCCGCGCACCGCCACCTCGCCCACGGTGCCGCGCGGCAGCTCCTGGCCGCGCTCGTCGAAGATGCGCACTTCGGTAGTCAGCGTGGCGCGGCCGGCCGAGGTGAGCAGGCCCCGCGCGGCGCCGCTGCGGTGCTCTTCGGCCCCCAGGTAGGTGGCACAGGGCGACAGCTCGGTCATGCCGTAGGCCTGAGCGAAGCCGGCGTTCGAGAAGCGCTCCATGGCACGCTGCAGCACGGCCTCGCTGATCACCGATCCGCCGTACAGCACGGCCTGCACACCGCTCAGATCGTACTGGCCCGCTTCCGGGTGATCCACCGCGAGCTGGATCATCGTGGGCACCAGCAGCACATGGCTGACGCGGTGCTGCTGGATCACCTGCAGCGTGCCCAGCGGCGTGAACATCGGCGCGATCACGAAGGTGCCACCCACGGCGGCCGTGCCCATCATGACCGCGTTGGCGGCAGCGTGGAACATGGGCGCGATCAGCAGCGTGCGGGCACTGGCGTTCACGGTACCCTGGCCCACCAGCGCCAGGGCGTTGGCCGCGAGGTTGTCGTGGCTGAGCATCACCCCCTTGGGGAAACCGGTGGTGCCGCCGGTGTACATCACCGCGGCCAGGTCATTGCCGGCGCGCAGCGCATCGGCGCCGGGGCTGGCTTGCGCCAGCAGGGTCTCGTAGTTCAGCATGCCCTCGGGCGTCTCGCCGTCGCCGCAGTACACCAGCGTGTGCAGGGCCTTGCACCGGCCGCGCAACTCGCCGCCCATGGCCTTGAACTGCTCATCCACCAGCAGGATGCGGGTGTCGCAGTCGTCCAGCGAGTAGGCCACTTCGGCGGCGCTCCAGCGGATGTTCACGGGGTTCACCGCGCCGCCGCCCCACCAGGTGCCGAAGAAGAACTCCAGGTAGCGGTCGGAGTTCAGCCCGAGCATGCCCACGCGGTCCCCCGGCTGCATCCCCAGCCTGCGCAGCGCCGCGCCCAGCCGGGCCACGCGCTGCGCGTACTGCGCGTAGCTGTGCTGCCGCGTGCCGCAGATCGTGGCCACGCGGCTGGGGTGTGCCTGCAGTGTGCGGCGCAGGTACTGGGTCAGGTAATGAGCCATGTGGGTGCCCGTTGAAGAACTCGGTGACTGTAGGCTTGGGTTGCGCCCGTGCCGCCGCCGGGGACTTGCCTGCAGGAGTTCATGCCACGGTGGAGGGCACGAGCCTCCAGGGGCCTACGCTCCTCGGTTCGCCTACAAGGTGCGCCAGATCTCGTCGTGAAGCGTGCCGGGGATGAAGTTCTCGCTGCCCTTGGCAGCCAGTTCCCGGTAGTGCGGGTCGCTGGTGATGGCTGTCCACTTGGTTTCGAGCGCGGCAAGGCTCTCGTAGCGGGCGGCCCAGCCGATGCGGTTGGGATTGCCGGCCAGCGGCATGGCGATGGACAGCTCGACACCGTGCTTGTCCTTGATGTAGGCAGCGATCTGCTGGGCGAAGGCGACGGCGCTGCCGAGCTTGCCGGAGGCGATGGCGGCGTTGCGATAGAAGGCGATCATGGTTCCGTTCCTTTCTGTGGGTAGCCGGAGTTCCCTCTGCAGCGCCGGCTGCAGGTCGACGTCGCCTCCGGTCGTCACGACGTCGATGTGCGAATGGGGTGCTGCCAAAGGAGCTCAGTCCAGCCTGGCCACGCTGGGCGAGAGCGCGTGAATCGACACTGCCGAGCGCTTGGCGCACACGTGCGTTTCGCCGGCCTCGAGC
This sequence comes from Rubrivivax sp., assembly GCA_016790225.1. Next base: position 25,752 of record JAEUOZ010000072.1, on the reverse strand, counting down.
ACGATGTCCTGCGGCTCGCCGTCGAAGCACAGCCAGAGCGTGCCGCTCTCGCAGCTCACGCGGCGGCCGAGAGGCCTGAGGATCCAGGTCGTCGCGCCCCGCTTGAGCGACACGGTGCACTCGATTGGGTGCACGTTGCGCCCCTGGTCCAGCGCCTGGCGAAGGAGCTTGCGTGCCCAGGCGAGCGGCGCGGCCCACAGGTCATGGGGCGGCGCGATGAAGGGGGCTTGGCTGGCGGTGTTCATGGCGGGCTTCCTTCGTGCACGCAGACCGAGGGGCCTGCGATGGATGCACTGTAGGAAGCAGGGCTGATGAGCGCGATCCCGCCTCGGCGTTTCGGCCTACCGTGTTCGCGGTAGGCCCCGGCCGGCAGCAGCCCCGGTGGCCGCTCAGGCCAGCGGGATCACCAGCGCGAGGTGCAGGCCGGGCAGTGGCACGCCCGCGGCCTGGCCGCTGCCGCTGGCCACGGTGAACTGCGCCTTCAGGCGCACGGCCCGCGCACGCATGTTGGACAGGCCCCGGCCCCCGGCGAGCTCGGGCACCGCGCCGGGCGCTGCGGCCTCTCCTGCGGGGCCGGGGCCGGGCGGCAAGCCCCGCCCGTCGTCGGCCACTTCGAGCCGCAGCTGCCCCGTTTCGCGCACCAGCCGTACCCACACGTGTCTTGCATGCGCATGCTTGAGCACGTTGACCAGTGCCTCCTGCGCCACGCGCAGCAATTGCAGCGTGTCGTGCGGCGGCAGCCTCAGGCCTTCTTCGGGCAACTCCACTTCCCAGCGTGGCGCAAGGCCGGCCTCGCGCAGGCGCGCATCCCATCGGAAGCGGAAGTTGGCGAAGGCCGCGCCCAGGTCACCATCTTCGCCCGTCAGGGCCTCGATGGCCACCCGCATCTCGTCGATGGCGCCGCGCATCGCGTCGCTCATCGCCGGGTTGCTGAGCTCGCCGCGCTGCGCGCGCATGAGCGTGCTCACGAGATGCGCACCGACGCCGTCGTGCAGCTCCTGCATGATGCGCTGGCGCTCCTCCTGCGTGGCCTGCTCGCGCTGCAGCGCGGCGATGCGCTCGTAGCCCGCGGCCAGCTCGCGCTCGCGCTGCGCGACGCGCGCCTGCAGCGTGGCGTTGGCCTCTTCCACCGCCTGCAGGCTCTGCACGAAACGCAAGGCCAGCAACGCGCCCATCACGACCAGCAGCAGGTTGGCCACGTGGTGCAGCAGGAAGATGCGCTGCCCGGACCAGCGCGGCAGAAGCACCTCGAGCGCGGGCAGGCTGATGCCCACCGCGTAATCGTGGATGCCTGCCAGCAGCGCCAGCAGCACGGCGGCAAAGACCAGCACCGCGCCGACGCCCCGCGTGCGCCACGCCGTGGCAGCGCTGACGCCGACGACGGCCAAGCCCATGGGAATGAGCCCGAGCACCCACCAGCGGCCGACCCATTCGTCGCCCTGTGCCCCGCCCGCGAAGAACAGCAGCGGCCCGGCCGCCACGTAGGCCAGCAGCGCCCAGGCCCAGCGCGCCTGGAACCAGCCGGCCATGCTCAGCACGAACAGCGCCAGCACGGCGATGTAGCCGCCGGTGCAGGCGTAGTAGAGCGCGCGCCAGTAGGGCCACAGCGCCATGGGCATGGCATCGAACACGAAAGTGGTGGTGCGCAAGGCCCACAGCAGCGCGGCCAGGCCGAACAGGCCGTAGGCCACCTCCTGGCGCCGCCGGAACCAGATGAAGAGCACCAGCAGCGCCACCACGGTGCCGGAAATGACGGTGACGAAAGGCACCGTGCGCACCAGCAGCAGACGGCGGTCGAAGAGCGGCTGAACGGCCTCCTGCGGCCCGAGCACCGGCGAGGGCATGCGCAGCCCCGACAGCGACGCATCGGCCACCACACGCAGCTGAAGCACGTTGGCGCCGGGGCGCAGCGCGCTGGGTGGCAGCGGCAGCAGCAGCGGGCGCTCCCAGCGCACGCGCCGTGCTGCGCTGCTCTCGGGCACCGTGGCCACCGGCACGCCGTTGAGCCAAATGCGGCCACCGCCGTAGAAGTAGGGCAGGTAGAGCATCCACGTCTCGCCACTGCCCACGAGATCGAAGGGCACGCGGTACCAGGCCACGGTGGCATCGCGCCCGTCGGGCAACTCGGTGGCGGTCCAGCCCGGGGCGTCTCCTGCCGGCAGCGTGATGCTGCTGCTCAGCAGCACCTGGCCCGCGGCGGGCTCCAGGGTCTGCGGCGGTGGGGCCGCAGCCGCGCCCAAGGCCCCGCCGAGGCCGCCCACCACCGCGAACACGCACAGCAAGGCCCGCAGCGCGGCGCACAACCCGGCGCGGCGCCGGCCGGCCACCCTAGAGCAACCCCATCTGCGAGGCTTCGTACACCGCCTCGCCGCGCGAGTGCACGGCGAGCTTGCGGTAGATCTTCTTCACGTGCGTGACCACCGTGTGCGGCGAGATCGACAGCACCTCGCCCACGGTGTCGAAGCTGAAGCCCTTGGCCACGAGCTGCAGGATCTGCGTCTCGCGCTCGGACAGCAGCGAAGCGGCTGCCTGCGATGCCGACGAAGCCGACATCGGCCCGGAAGCGCCCGCCACAGGCGCCGCCGGCACCGTGCTGGCTGCGGCGGGCCCGGCCTGGCGAAAGCGCGTCAACACCCGCCTGGCGATGCTCGGGCTGATAGGCGCCCCGCCCGCGAGCACCTCCTGAATGGCCGCGACGATGCGCTCGTTGCTCGCATCCTTGAGCAGGTAGCCCGTGGCGCCGGCCTCCAGGCTCGCCACCACGTGCGCGTCGTCGGCGAAAAGCGTGACCACGATGCAGTCGCAGCCGGGGTGTCGCCGGGTGGCGTGGCGGATCACGTCGGTGCCATTCATGTCGGGCAGGCCGAGATCCACGAGGATCACGTCGGGCGGCTCGGCGTCCAGCAAGGCCAGCGCGGCCCGGCCCGTGGAGACCGCGCCCACCAGCTGCAGGCGGCCATCCCCCACCACGCTCTCGCTGAAGCGACGCAGGAATTCGGGCTCGTCTTCGACGATCAGGACGCGTGTGGCCATGGATGCGGAACGATTCTGGCATCGCCCCGCAGGCCGTCGATACCGTGTAGACGGTATCCCCGTAGTGCGGCCGAATCGGCTACTTTAGCCGCCGCCTTGCACCCTGCACGGAGACCCGCCTTGCCCGCTTTCTCGTCAGACCAGACCATGGAACGCGCCCGCAGCGCCTTGGCCATGCCCACGCTCTACGCGCTCAAGGCCGGGGGCCTGAAGGACGGCAGCCGCGCCATGCCTGCCCGCCCCGGCGAGCCAACCGACGTGAACCACTTGCTGGCCCAGATGCAGGCCGAGGATCCGCAGAAGGCCCGCAACTACCTGAACGGGCTGGCGCGGATCGGGCTCGCCATCGAACAGCTGCCGCGCGAGGCCTGCGACTGCTCGGGCTTTGTCACCTGGGCGCTGGGCATCGCGCGCCATCCCAGCGCCATCGGTTGGGTCAACACCGACGCCATGCACAAGGATGCCCGCGGGCGAGAGAACCAGCTGTTCGTGCGCCTCGATCAGGCGCGCATCGGCGCCCTGATCGTCTACCCGCGCCAGGGGCCGAAGGCTGAGCAGGTGGGGCACGTGGGCCTGGTCAGCGAGGTCGACGCGCAAGGGCACGCCTCACGAGTCATCCACTGTTCGCCCCACAACTTCGAGATCGAGCCGCCAGCAGGCGGCGCGCGCAACGCCATCGCCGAAACCGGAACCGAGGTCTTCGACCGCTACGCCGACGGTCCCGACGCTCTCAAGACGATGCTGGTGCTGCTCAAGGCGCACGCCTGAGAGGGTGCCGGCCAGATCAACCCCGGCAGGCGAAGCAGCACGTCTTCCAGCGGCGCATCGGCGCTGAGCACCGTGGCGGCACGCTCAGACTCGGCGGAGGACACCTGCAGCCGATCGAGGCGGCGCTGGGCGTCTTCGCGCTCCGAGCGCACGAAGGCGGGGTGCGCCATCGCCCAGCGCACGAGCGCCAGGCCCAGGGCGGGATCGGCGCCGGGCTGCTGGGCCAGTACCAGCCCGGCGGTGGCGATGCACTGCACGGCGAGCGGCAGCGAGCCCAGTTGCTTCCACGCGAGCAAGGCTTCCCGGACATCCATGCCGGGGTCGCTGGCGTCGGCCGGACCGGCGGCACACACGCGGGCTCGGCACAACAGCGCGGCGGCCCGGATCGACGGCTCGCCATAGCGCCGTCCGGTCTCGACGGCCTCGTAGGCCAGGGGCCGCGCCAGTGCCAGTTCGCCCTGGGTCTCGCGCACAAACGCCAGGTTGGTGAGAAAGTAGGGCTCGATCGCCAGCTGCTGCGTGCGCCGGACGATGGCGAGGCCCTCGCCGAGCGCCTCCAGCGCTTCGTCATGGCGGCCCATGGTTCGTAGCAGGCTGCCGAGCCTGACGAACACCGTCGCATCGCTGGCCGCGCTGCCGTCGGTGCGCCTGATCGCCAGTTCTTCGCGGTAGTGGCGCAACGCGTTGTCGTAGCGCCCGAGGCACTTCTCGGCCAGCCCCAACGTGGATATCGTGCCCACGATCTCGTGTTTCGGGCTACCGGTCGAGTGCAGAACCTCGAGCTTGCGCAGATTGGCCGTTCGCATGGCCTCATAGTCGCCACGCATCCAGTGCACCCGCGACAGCGCCGACAGCGCTGCAGCTTCGGCGACGGGGTCGGCGGCTGCAGTGGCAGCGTCCAGCAGGGCGCCGGCTTCAGCGGCGGCGTCATCCAGCCGGCCCTGGGAAAACCTCGCTTCGGCCAATGCCGCGCGCAAGCGCCGCCGCAGGGGCGACCACTCGGCAGCGTCGGCGTCCTGGGCGTCGGCTGCCAGGCGCGCCCCACCGCCCCGCGCCGCGAGCCCGGCCTGCATGCGCTCCACCACCTCGGACCAGCGAGCGTGCAACATCAGCTGGCAGGTCAGCACATCCACGAGTTGGCCGAGCACCTCGGGGTTGCCAGCGGCAACCGCCCAGTCCCAGGCCGCACGCAGATGCCCGACATCGTCAGTGTTGACGGCCTTGCGGCCGCCCAGCGTCAGCGCCACGTGTCGCGCATGCCGCTCACGCACCGCAGCCGCGTCTTCGGCCAGCGGCTCGGCGCAGCGTCGGATCAGCGGGTGCAGCGAAAACCGGCCGTCGCCGTCGGCGCGCACCAGCGAGCGGTCGGCCAGCGCCGCCAGCACCGGCAGCGGGGCGCCCAGTGCGGCGCGCAGCAAGGCGCGGTCCAGCGGCGCCGGCAGCAGGGCCATCTGCGACAGCACGCGCCGCTCGACCGCCCCCAGCTGCTGCCAGCTGCGCTCGAAAGCGGCACGCACGCTGCGCTCCTGCGGGGTGCTGGGTTCGAGCAGGTCGAGCGAGCCCGCCAGCTCGGCGAGGATTTCGCGCACCGGCATCAGCCGGCGCCAGCCGGCCAGCAGCCGCAGCGCCAGCGGCATGCCCTCCACCTCGTGCACCAGGCGAACGACCTCGGCGGCTTCATCCGCCAGGCGGAACTCGGGCGCCAGCGGCAGCGCATGCCGCTCGAACAGGCGCACCGCGTCATTGGCGCGCAGCACCTCGGCGTCGCGCTCGTCCTCGTCCGGCAGCGGCAGGCCGCCGAGGGGCAGGCGCCACTCCTGCGCCAGGCCCAGCGCCGTACGCGAGGTGCCCAGCACCCGCAGCCGGGGCACGGCGGCCAGCAGCGCCTCCAGCGGCGCTGCCAGCGGCAGGTGCTCCAGGTTGTCGAGCGCCAGCAGGCAGGCGCCTTCGCTTCGGGCATCGAGGACGAGGTTCAACGCCTCCGCCAGCGCCGCCCAGGGATCGGCCTGCGCGCGCAGCGTCAGACCCAACGAGGCCGCGATGCGTGACGGCACGTCGCCTGCCAGCTCAACCCCTTCCAGCGCCACCCACGCCAGGCCAGCCGCAAAGGACAAGCCCAGCCCGCCGCCGCTGTCGTCATGGATCAGGCCGCGCACGAGAGCCGTCTTGCCCATGCCGCCGGGGCCGAGGATGGTCAGCAGCCGGCAGTCCGGCCGCGCCAGGCGCTCGCGGATCTGGCCCAGCTCATGGCGACGGCCGATCAATGGGGGGTCGTCCGACGCTGACCTGACCACTGCGCCTGTGGGCGGCGCACCGGTGCGCAGCGCGGTGCCCAGCTGCTGCAGCGCCGCCGACGGCGCGAGGCCCAGCGTGCCGGACAGCTCGCGCGCATAGGTCGCCAGGGTGCGCAGCGCCTCGGGCGTGCGGCCCTGGCGCCCCTGGGCGGCCAGCAGCGCCTGCATGGCGTCGTCGTCCAGCGGATCGCGACGCAGCAGCGCCTGCGCCAAGGCCTCGGCCGCATCGGGCTTGTCGGCCAGCTCGCGCAGCCGGTGCAAGGCGGCGTGGCGCCAGCGATCCTCGAGCCGGCTGCGCTCGGCGGCCAGCCACTCGGCGCCTTCGGCCGCCCATGGGAACTCCAGACCCTGCAGCAACGGCCCGCCGTACAGCGCCAAGGCGTCGGCGTGGTGGCCGGCGTCGCAGGCCCGCTCGAAGCGCTGCAGGTCGGAATCGGGCTGCCAGCGCAGCAAGTCGCCGTGCTGCTCGATCGAGCCGACGCCCTCGATCCGGCGTGCCAGCAGCAAGACCTTGCGCAGGTTGCTCCGCGCGGCATCGAGCTCGCGCTGGGGGTAGAGCAGGTCGGCCAGCGCATCGCGCCGCACCCAGCCGCCCTTGATGGCCAGGTAGGCCAGCAGCTGGAACGGGCGCTCGGCCGTGAAGGCCGTTTCGTGCCCGAGCGTGCGCAGCAAGGGCGCGCCAAGCAGGCACAGCGTGGGGGAGGTGAAGGCGGGCGCTCGATCAGGGGCCGACATCGGCATGAAGTATCGCAGCCGACGCCGATGGCGCCGACGCCGCCAAGCGACGAAACGGCCGCGAAACGGCCTGTGCCTACTGTTGCGTCGTGGCTGGCGTCGCCGCCCATTCATCAAACGGAGGAATCCCATGAACCTTGCCCAAACTCTGCTCGCGCTGGTCATTCCTGGGGCGCTGCTCGTTGGCTGCGGCGGCGGCTCCGACCTGCCGGCGCAAGGCGCCGATGCCCAGGACCGCGCCACCATCGCGTCTGCGGCAGCAGGTGCGGCCACGGCCTCATGGCCGATAGCGCCCTTGCTGGCCGATGACGGCAGCGTCATGCCCAGCTCGCCGCAGGCGGTGCCTGCGGACCCCGCCGCCCGCACCCAGGCCGGGCGTTACGCCAGCCCGGCCCAAGCCGAGCAACTGGAGCGGACGGTGGCGCAGGGTCTGGTGCGTGTGGTGGCGTCAGGAAGGAGCCCTGCAGCAGCCGACGAGGACGTGGGCATCGTCACGCGGCTGCTCGCCGAGCGGCGTCTGGCCGCGAGCGCCCCGGTGCTGATCGAGGGCGCCGATCAGCGCAGCGCCGCCGCGCTGGTCGACCGCCTGGCGGCGTACGGTGTATCCAACACCTGGCTGGTGACGCAGTGAACGCCCCAGCGTTGAACCTGCGCGCGGACGCAACAGTGAGCCCGTCGGGCCGCGAGGGCGCGGGCCCCGCGAAGCTGGCGGCTTCGCCCCGCCAGCTCTACCTCGCCCTGCTGACCTGGGCCTTCACCCTCTTCAACTCGGTGCGCGTCTTTTCGTACCTGCCCACGCTGTGGGCGATCCACCTCAGCGGCGACTCGAGCCAGCACTCGCTCATCACCTGGCTGACCTGGCTGGGCGCCAACGTCACGATGACGCTGTGGCTGTACGAGCACAACGGCCAGCGCTGCAACCGGGCCGTTATGGTCAACGCCAGCAATGCCGTGATGTGCCTGTTGACCTCGCTGCTGATTGGCTGCCACCGACTCTGAACACCGGCCCGCGATTCGCCCTCAAGACCATGACCACTTCCCCGTTCTTGATCGAGCTGCTCGGCTGGGCAGCCGCCCTGCTCACGCTGTTGACCTTTGCCTGCCACGACATGCGGCGCCTGCGCCTGCTGGCCCTGGCAGCCAACGCCGCATTCATCGCCTACGGCGCGCTGGCCGAGCTGCTGCCGGTGCTGGCGCTGCATATGGCGCTGGTACCGGTGAACCTGCGGCGACTGGCTCAGACGCTGCGCCCGGCGCCACCCCGATGCACGGACGCCTGCGTGACGACGCTGCCCGAGCGCGTGGCTGTCGGGGCCTGCTGGCAAGGAGCGAGTCGGACACACGGGCGCAGCGGCAGCGCCGGAATCCGCAGGACATTGCGCAAGCGCCGCGCCGCGACCCACCCGATCCGAACGGGCCTCGCCTTTGCTTGCGCCGACACGCCCGCGATCCGGCCATGAGCGTCCCCTTGTCGGCGCGCCGGGGCTGGCGCACTGCGCTCTCGCGTGGCATCGCGCGACGAAAGCTCAGGGGCCGATGTCCGGACGTGAAGCTCAGCCGCCTTCCGGCGACTTCAGCATCCCGCTGAGCGCCTTCGAGATGCCGGTGATGCCTTCGTTGGACAAGCCGGCGTCTTTCATCACCGCGTCGACGATAGGCTTGGCCAGCTGGTACTGAAGGGCGGAGTTCATGACCTGTTCCGGGAACGTGGCGCCGGATTGAGCACCCACGCCGTCCGGGCCGGCCGCCTGTGAACCCGGCATGCCCTGGACCTGGAAGATCCGGATCGAGTCGATCTTCTCCATCGGCCGCACGGCCTGCTCCAGGATCGTCGGCAGCTGCTGCAGCAGCAGGGTGCGCACCTGCAGGTCGATCTGGGCGGCCGAGAGCGTGTTCAGCGCCTCATTGATGGCGCGCTTGCCTTCGGCTTCGGCCAGGGCAGCCGCCTGGCGCGCGCGTGCTTCGATGGTGATGGCCTCGGCGCGGTCCAGCGCGGCCTCTTTCTCGGCACTGGCCGACACCTTGACGCCGATGGCGCTCTGCTCGGCTTCCTTGGCCGCCTCGATGAGCTGGATGTCCTTCTCGCGTTCGGCCACCGCCACCAGCCGCGCCGTGTTGACCGCTTCTTCGGCCTTGACGGCTTCGGCACGCGCGAGGTTGGCGGCAGCATCGGCGTCGGATTGCTCGCGGGACTTGTTGGCAATGGCGATCTGCGTGTCCTGGCGCGCGATCTCGACCTGTTTGCGCTGCTCGGCGCGCGCCATCTCGGTCTTGCGCTCCAGCTCGATCTCGCGCGTCTGGATCACGAGGTTCTTCTCGATCTCGGCGGCCTTGATCTCGCGTTCGGCTTCGATGCGCTTCTGGCTCACCTGGCGCTCGGCCTCGATCTTGGCGGCCTCGGCCTCGCGGCTGCGTTCGGCTTGCTGCGAAGCGATCAGGGCCGACTGTTCGGCGCGCGTGACTTCAACCTCCCGCTTCTGCGACAGCGTGGCGAACTCGGTGTCCTTGTCGATGGTCAGCTTCTGCCGCGTGGCGTCCAGGTTCTTGGTGCGCACCTGGACCTCGGTGTCCTGCTCGACGTCGTTGCGCTGCTTGCGGCGCGCCTCGGTCTGCTCGGTCAGGCGGGTCAGGCCTTCGGCGTCGAAGGCGTTGTTGGGGTTGAAGAACTGCTTGTCGGTCTGGTCCAGGCTGGTCAGCGAGACCGACTCCAGCTCGAGCCCGTTCTTCTCCAGGTCTTCGGCCACGGCGTTCTGGACGGCCTGCACGAAATCGCGCCGCTTGTCCTGCAGTTCCTGGATGGTCATCGTGGCGGCGGTGGCGCGCAGGGAGTCGACAAACTTGTCCTCGACCAGTGACTTGAGTTCATCCGGGCTCATCGTGCGTGCGCCCAGGGTCTGTGCGGCGATGCTCACGGATTCTTCGGTCTGCTTCACGCGCACGAAGAAGGCGGCCGTCACATCCACGCGCATCCGGTCCTTGGTGATCAGGCTCTCGCGCTCACGTCGCTGCACCTCGAGCTTGAGGGTGTTCATGTTCACCAGCACCCGCTCGTGGAAGATCGGCAGCACGATGGCACCGCCATCCATGATGACTTTCTGGCCACCGAGGCCGGTGCGCACGAAGGCCGTTTCCTTCGTCGATCGCTTGTACAGGCGTGCGAAAACGATGCCGATCGTCAGCAGCGCGAGCAGCAGGATGCCTGCGATGCCGGCGATTTCGATCAAGTTGCTCATGAACCGGGTGCTCCCTCTGGGTTTGGATGGTCAGTTCGAGGCCAGGATCTGGCCGGGCCCGGCCTACAGCAGGCCGGGGTGTGGATTGGCGATGCAGCGGTAGAAGGCGCCGGCCTTGCGGACGATGAGGATCTGCGCGCCTTCTTCGAAGATCTCGTCGTCGATGTCGGGCTCCACCATGAGGTAGTGCGTCCGGCCGTGGCTGTCGCGCACGCGGGCCTGCGCCGCCAGGCCGCGCCGTGCGGCGCCGGCCGACACCACGCCGGCTCTGCCCACCAGGCTCATCTCGCTGACCGCACTGGTCTCGTCGCGCGGAATGATGTGCGCCACCAGGGCGCCCAGCCCGCGCACCGTGGCCATGCCCGAAGGCACGGCCAGCAGGCCCGCCACCCAGCCCGGCAGGTAGAAGCCGAACAGGCCGCTCACCACTTTCTGCAGGCCATAGCCGAACAGCGAATAGCCCAGCAGAAACAGCAGCAGCAACACCAGGGCCGGCACCTTGCCCAGATGCAGCCAGCCCAGCACGCGGTCCAGGCCGCTGTCACCGTCGATATCGGGCAGCCAGTCGTCGATGAGATTGCTGGGGCTCATCGACACCAGCATGCCAAAGCCTTCCAGCAGGGCGATGCCCACGATCAGGGCCAGAGCCACGCCGAAGGGCAGGGTCTCGGGCGCGGTGAAGAGGTTCACGCCTTGCCTGCCTTGATCTGCGCCATGCGTTCGGCGATCTTGTTCTCACGCACCAGGTCGTCGAGTTCCTTCAGGCGCGCCGTCTGCTCCAGCGACGCCTGGCGGTCGGTACCGGTCAGGCCGGTCTGGCGCTGATAGATGCGGTCGAAGGCGCCGGTGACGGCGTCCATGCGTTGCTGGGCCTGGCTGTCACCGGCCCCGGCGCCCGAGGCGGCGGAGGCCGCTGCCAGGCGGCTCTTGCGGAAGGCTTCCAGGGCTTCCTGCATCTCGCGCTTCTTGGCCAGCAGCGCGGCCACATAGCCCTGCAGCTCTGACTCCTGGCGTGCGTGTTCGGCCAGGGTCGTCTCGAGCACCGGGATCTGCGCCTCGATGTCGAGCTGCCGCGCCACCGCGGCGCGCGCCAGGTCTTCTCGGCCCTGGCCCAGCGCCTGCTCAATCTGGCCCAGCAGCGCTTCGTGCTGGGTGTTCAGGCGGGCGTGCTGCTGCTGCGTGAGGTGGCGGTTGGCGCTGACCAGGCCGAGTTCGTGGCGCACGTCGGCGATCACGGCTTCGGCCTCGCGCAGTGATTGCTCCATCATCGCTTCGGGGGCCTGGTCTTCGATGCGGTCGATCAGCGCATGCACGCCGCCGGCAATGACGCGTCCAACTCGGGTCTTGAGGGTCTCTGCCATTTCAGCTTCCTTTCAGGCTCTGGAGGGTGGCCGCCAATTCGATGGTAGCGGCCGCATGGCGGCGAACAACGCCCGGATCGAAGGCCGGAGCGGCGGTGGTGGTGGCCTGGCGAAGCAGGGCTTCGCTCATCGCAAAAGCGCGTCGCACCAGGGCGTCTTCCAGCTTTGCGGCATCGGCCGCGTCGGCGGGGGCGTGGCTGATCTGCAGGGCCAGCATGGCCGTGACGTGATCCTGCATCAGCGTCAGCACCTCGGAGTGCTGGCCGCTCTCGCCTTCCAGCCGCACCAGGGCTTCGCGCAGACGGCCACCCAGGCCGCGCGCCCAGGCGTGGGCGGTCGCAAAGTCGAAGGCGCCGTCGTGCTGCCGCTTGAGCTGGCCGAGCAGCACCCGCAGCTTGTCGCTGTTGGTGGTGGCGCCTTCCACCGGCAAGCGGGCCAGCCAGAGATACAGCTCGCTGGGTATTCGAGCCGACAAGGGCTCCATCGTCGGGGTAGTCTGGACCACGCAGTCGCTCCTGGCATCGATCTGAATTCGATTGTATTCGTTTGCGTTCGAATGTCAACTTTCGGCTGAAACTCCGCGGCACAGGCATCAGCACACGCTGGCTCAGGTCAGGATGCAGCGCCAGGCCAGCCTGCGCCGCCACCCCTGGCGGCCAAGGTGCTGCTGCCATGGATCGGCGCGGGACTGGCCAGCCACGTTGGCGGAGAAACCTCGCTGTGGGCTTCGGTTGCGTGTGCGCTGGCGCCAACGGTCGCACACCAGCCAGTGAGGTCGGCCGTACGCCAGCTGCCTCGCGATGACGGGAGCCTGAGGCTCTTTCGCCCTTGCCCGCTCATCACGCCCAAAGACCCCCGCTCATCGTTGCACAGGCTTGCCATCGCCAGCGCCCTCATCGCCGGACTTACCATTCCGACATGAGGAACAGCCCGCTGCACCACGAAGTGCGCTTTACGCAGGTGGCGTCGGGCACGCGCATCGCCTGGGCCCGCAGCGGCAACATGGGCGCGCCGGTGCTGATCCGCACCGCGGATTGGCTCACCCACCTCGAACACGACTTGGCCTCGCCGACGTGGCAGCCGCTGCTCCAGCGCCTGGGCCCGCACCTGGAGATCGTGCGTTACGACGAGCGCGGGTGCGGGCTGTCCGGTACCGACGAAGTGCCGCCTTCATTGGAGGCCTCGCTGGAAGAACTGGGCGCGGTGGTGGCGGCCCGTGGCGCACCACGGTTTGCGCTGATCGGCATCGGCGGTGGTGGGAACGCGGCCGTCGCTTACGCGGCGCAGCGCCCCGACCGCGTGTCCCACCTGGTGCTGCTGGGATGCGCCACCCACGGCTTGAATCACCGCAAGACCGCGCCTGGCGTATTGGCTTTTCAGGAAGCCGTGCAGCGGCTGATGGAGCAGAAGTGGGGCCTCGACAACTCTGGCGTGCGGCAGATGGTGACCAGCCGCTTCATGCCGGGCGCCAGTGCAGAACAAGCGGCGGCCTTCAATGAGCACCAGCGCCTGGCCTGCGACGGCGCGCGCGCCGCGGCCATCTCCCGCGCCATCAACGCGACGGACGTCCGCGAATGGGCTCGAGCCGTGAAGGTGCCCACTCTGGTGCTGCACAGCGAAGGCGACATGGTCATACCCTTGGCCCGGGGGCACCAGGTGGCGGCCACCATTCCGAATGCCCGCTTCGAGGCGCTGCCATCGCGCAACTACATCCCGTTGGTGCCTGAGCCTGCGCTCGAACGCCTGTGCGAACTGATCACGGCATTCGTCACCGAGGCTGCGGCGCTGCCCGCGCTGACACCCGCTGAACGGGCCTTGGCCTCATTGGTCGGCCAGGGGCTGGACAACCTGCAGATCACCGCGCAGCTGGGCCTGGCCGAGAAAACGGTGCGCAACCGCCTTTCAGCGCTGTACGCCAAGCTCGGCGTGGAAGGCCGCGCCATGGCGGTGGTGAAGGTTCGCGAGCTGGGTCTCTAGACTGGTCCAGCAGCGTGACCAGGTGCAGGCTTGTGCGATGCAAGCTGCGCGCAGGTCGCCCTGTCAGGGTAGACCACGGCCACCCCCTACCGTCGAGACAACCGGCCATCCGGACGGTCGGATTCGGCGCGCGCGCCCGTAGCATCGGCACATGACCGGGCCACCAACGCATCGACAGCTGCTCGTCATCGACGACCACCCCTTGGTGCGCGAGGCCCTGGTGGCGCTGCTGGAGTCACAGCCCGGCTGGCAGGCCGAGGGCGTGGCGGATGCGCCGCGTGCACGCGAGCGCTGTGCTGCCGGCAAGCGCTTCGATGCCCTGCTGGCCGACTACCGGCTGCCGCAGGAGGACGGCTTGAGCCTGCTGGCGGATCTGCGCCTGATGCAGCCACAGGCACTGGCCGTGCTGCTGTCAGGCGCCGAAGACGCCCGCCTGGTGCAGCGCGCGCGGCTCGAAGGCCTGGATGGGTTCCTGTCCAAGAGCATGGAGCCACGCGAGTGGCTGAATGCCGTGCGACGCATCCTCGCGGGCGAACGCTGCTTCCCGGCCGCAGAGGCGCCGCGCGAGACCACCCTCACCGAACGCCAGCTGCAGGTGCTCCAGCGCGTGTGCGAGGGCCAGTCCAACAAGCAGATCGCGCGCGACCTGGGCTTGAGCGAACGCACGGTGAAGGACCACCTGGCACTCATCTTCGCTCGCCTGTCGGTCTCCACCCGCGCCGAGGCCGTGGCGCGCGCGGCAGCGCTGGGGCTGTTGTCGCTGCGCGCCTGAAGCTCGCGCCCGTGGCACCAGCCACACCGGCCAGGGGATCGCCGCGGCGCCACTGGTTGCTCAGGCCAGGGCCGTTGCATCGGCAAGACCTGGCCGTGACGGATGCGGGCTTTGTCGGTCCGATGCACCCGCGCGGCAACCGGCCGCTTGTCCGGTGACGTCGCCTGCTTGGTGTCGAATCTCGGCGCGCGTATCCAGGCGTGATCGCCGACCGACCGTAGGGACGGGCCGCGAGACGGCGCGCCTTGCAGGCGGCGCGTCGCACGCAGGTGTGGATCAGGCCTTCGTGGCCGCCTGCGCCTGCAACCACTGGCGCAACGCTGGCGCCGACAGCGGCTTGGCCATCCACGGCTGGCCGGCCTGCTGCAGCGTCTGCAGCAGTGCGGGGCCGGTCTCGCCAGTGACGATCAGGCAGGGCAGATCGGGGCCCCAGGCCGCGCGCAGCGCGTGCACCTCACCCAGGCCATCCCGGCCATCGGGCAGCCGGTAGTCGACGATAGCCACATCGGCACGCCAGCCGGCCTCTTGCAGCAGCCGATGCGCCTGGTCGTCGGCCCGTGCCTCGCAGCCCCACAGTGCCAGCAGGTCCTGCAGCGCAGCACGTGTCTCCCGGTCGTCGTCGATGACGGCCACGCGCAGCGCCAGGGGGCTCGGGATGGCCCGGCTGCCGATTGGCAGGGCTCGCGGTGCGCGTGCCATCGGCACGCGCACGCTGACAGTCGTACCCCGCCCCGGCGCCGAGCGCAGGCTGACCGTATGGTCCAGCACGCGGGCCAGGCGCGCCACGATGGCCAGGCCCAGGCCCAGACCCTGGTCGCGCTGGCGTGCCGGGTTGTGCCCCTGCACAAATTCGTCAAAGACCCGCGGCTGCAGGTCTTCGGCGATCCCGATGCCGCTGTCGCGCACCTGGATGCACCAGGCCCCGTCCTGCCGGCGTAGCGCCAGCAGCACCGCGCCACGCTCCGTATAGCGCAGCGCGTTCACCAGCAGGTTGCGCAGCAGGCGCTGCAGCAGCAGTGCATCGGTAAAGGTGGCGGGCAGCTCGCTGGACAGCGGCAGTCGCAAGGCCAGCCGCAGGCCCTTGGCGGCCGCCTGCGGCTCGATCTCCTCGGCCAGACCGGCCAGCAGCGGCGGCAGTGCCAGCGTCTCCCACTGCGGCTGCACCACGCCGGCATCCAGCCGGGACAGGTCCAGCAGCCCGTCGAACAGCCCCGACAGCGCGGCCACACAACGCTCCACCCGATCGGCCATGCGGTGCTGCCGCTCGGTCTGCAGCTCGCCACGCAGGGCCGCCACCTGAAGAGCAAGGGCGTGCACAGGCTGACGCAGGTCGTGGCTGGCGGCGGCCAGGAAATCCGTGCGTGCGCGGTTCGTGGCCGCCAGGGCCGCATTCAGCTGCGCCAGGCGCTGCTGCTCGGCACGCGCCGCATCTCGCTGGCGCCGCGCGCTGTCCAGTTCATGGCGCACCTCAAGCGCCACACGTGCCGCCCGTGCACTGCGGCCGATCAGCGATTCGTGCAGGGCCATGCCGCTGCGGTGGTGGGCCAGGGCGGCCTGCCAGTCCTGCAGCCGCTCGCACGCCTGCGCGGCGATCTCGCGCAGGCGCAGCGCATTCATCGGCAGGTCGTGCACATTTGCCGTGGGTTGGGTTGCGAGCTGCGTTTCCACCAGCTCGCGTGCGCGCAAGGCTTCGCCCTGAGCCAGCAGCACGTCCGCCTGCACCGAGACCCACTCCTGCGACGGCGCTTCGCCTGCGGCCCGCAGCGTCGCGGCTTCGTCCAGCAAGGCCTGCGCGCGCGCCAGATCGCCACAACCGCGCGCCACCTCGGCAAAGATCGTCGCGTACTTGCCGCGCTTGTCGGCACGCACGCCCGCCGGATCGGCCTGCACCGCCTGCACCCAGGGCACCGCGTCCTGATGGCAACGGCGCTCGCAGAGGATGAGGATCAGGTTGATGGCTGCGACGGCGCGAGCCGCCGCGGCACCACTGCGAAGGGCCTGCTCATGCGACAGCCGGGTCCAGTGCAGCGCGTCTTCGAGGTTGTAGACGTCGTAGTGCGCGCCGCCCAGGTTGCCGGTCGCCGTGGCCAGCAGGGCTTCGTCCTGGCTCGCCTCGGCCCAGGCGATTGCACGGTGGAAGTGGCGCAGCGCATCGTCCATGCGGTGCAGGGCACCGCAGGTGATGGCGGCCCCGTTGGTGCTGACCCAGTGCGCCTGCGGCATGCGCGCAGACTCGGGCAGCCCCAGATTGGTTTCCAGCAGCGCCAGCGCCTCGGCATGGCGGTGCTCGCGGCGCAGCAGCGCCGCCTGCACATCGCGCCACGCGGCGAGCAGATCCGGCGCGTCGGCATGGCCGGCGGCACAGTCGGCCAGCCGCGCCATCGCCTCGCAGGCACGCGCCATCGAACCCCAGCGCAGCTCCGCCCAGGCCTCGTGGAAGTGCCCGTGGCCGGCTGCCAACGAGCCCGCGGGCGACTCAGCGACCAGCGCGCGGCCGCGCAGCAGGGCCTGGGCGGGATCGCGCACCTGCGCCGCCCAGGCCTGGTGAAGCGCCTCGCGCAGGGCGTCGGCGGGAGCGCGGACCTCGGACATCACGACAGTGTCGCGCGCCGCCGCTCGCTTGTCAGGCCGCGCGACGCGCTGGCGCGGCGGGCTTCAGGGCAGGCACACCTCATAGGGGCTGACATAGCCCGTGCTCTGCAGGTGCTGCGTCAGGCCGTGGAAACAGTTGGCGCCGTTGATCGCCATGCCGTTGAAATCGGCCACCTTCACGGCGCCGCTGCCGTCGTCGAAGTAGAACTCCATGCGCAGGCTGGTGCGCGCCGCATTCTGTGACCAGCGCCCCGTGTAGCCCGGCTCCGCCAGGGCGATCGTCTGGTCGGCATTCAGCGTCGCGCCAAAACTGCTGATCGAACTGGGGAAGCGCGCGCACTCGAAGAACGAGGTCAGGGTCGTGCCGGTGCACAGGCGCGTGGTCATTGCCGAGGCACTGACCGGGCGTGCGGGATAGACCAGGTTCGGCAGCACCGAGGCGGTGTTGTTGCTGCTGACGGGGTCCGGCGTGGCCGAGCTCACCGAGACCGACATCTGCAGCGGCTTGGTCGACACGGGGGCCGCATAGTTGTAGCTGAACGTGGTGGACCAGCCCTTGCGCAGACCGGCCAGGCTGCAGGTCAGGCCGTTGGCCACGACACTACAGCGCGAATCCAGGCCGCTGACCGTGCCGAGGATGAAGGCCTGCGGGCTGGTGTTGCTCAGCGGGAAGCTCACCCGTGCGGTGATGGTGTCCGAGGTCTGGCCGCCCAGGTTGGTGACCGTGACGCTGTAGGTGGTGGGCAGGTTGATCTGCACGCTGGCCGGGGCGCCCAGCTCCACCTTCAGGTCGGCACGATGGCCGGGCGGGCCGGCATGCGCGCTGGCGGCACCGGTGAGGATAACGACGGACATCAGCTTCATCAGAAGGGTCAGGGAGGGGGCACGACGCGGCGGCATGGGGCTTACCTTTCGACAGCGGGAGGAGTAGGAAACGGTGTGAAGGCAGTCTCCCGAAGCGTTCAGGATGGCAACACGGCCGAACGGACGGTGGCACCTGTTTGCAGGGGGCGCGGGGCGTGAGCTTCGTCACGCCAGGCGACAGGGTGTGGCCGGCCCAGGTCACGCCCACGCCCCGCCCATGGCCGGCATGGACCTGGAGCCCGCGGGATACTCCAGCCCGCCGAGTCCACACACCTGCAGGCCCCCCGCACTCCCGCGGGCGAGGACTGACGCGCAAGGAGTGCACATGTCCCTCTCCCTACGCCATGGGTCCGCTGTTCCACCCCGCCCCGCGGCGCCGACGCAGGGCGGGCAGTCGACCGGCTTCGGAGCTGCACGATGGCCATCGCCCCATTGACCGAAGTTCTGGCCGGGCTGTGGCAAGGCGCCGCGCTGGACCCGTCCGCGCTGCATCGCTTCCGGGCCACAGGCCTTGAGCCGGCACTGCCCAGTTCCCACGCCATCGGCACCGCCCTGCAGGCCGCCTTGGGTGCTGCCGCCCTGGCGGTCACCGAAGTGGCTGCGGCACGTGGGCGGGCCCCGGCCAGTGCCGAGGTCGACCTGATGGACGTGGTGCACGAGAGCAGCTGCCGCTTCTCGCTGGACGGCCGCGTTCCGGCGATGTGGGACAAGCTCTCCGGCCTGTACCGCTGCGGCGGCGACGGACGCTGGGTGCGCGTGCACGCCAACTTTGCGCATCACCGCGACGGCGTGCTTGCGCTGCTGGGCCTGCCCGTCGGCCCCGACACCGGGCGCGCTGCGGTGGAGGCCGCGCTGGGGCCCTGGACGGCCGAAGCCTTCGAAAGCGCGGCAGCCGATCGCGACCTGGTGGTCGCGGCCGTGCGCAGCCCGGCCGAGTGGGCGGCCCACCCACAGGCCAGCGCGGTGGCACAGGAGCCGCTGCTGCGCATCGAGCGCATCGGCGATGCGGCACCCCGGGCCTGGCGCGAAAGCGAAGGCGACACACCGCTGGCCGGCCTGCGCGTGCTGGAGCTGACGCGCATCCTGGCGGGCCCCGTGGCCGGGCGCACGCTGGCCGCACACGGCGCCGATGTGCTGCTGGTGAACGGGCCGCACCTGCCCAACATCGAGGCACTGGCCGAGACCAGCCAGGGCAAGCGCTCCGCGCTGCTGGACCTGCGTACCTCGCTGGACCGAGCCCGGCTGCAGACGCTGGTGCGCGAGGCCGACGTCTTCCTGCAGGGCTACCGCCCAGGCGCGCTGGCGGCGCGCGGCTTCGGCGAGGATGAGCTGGTGGCACTGCGCCCGGGCGTCGTCTGCACCTCGCTGAGCGCCTATGGCCGCACCGGGCCGTGGGCTGGGCGCCGTGGCTTCGACTCGCTCGTTCAGAGCGCCACCGGCATCAATCTGGCCGAGGCGCAGGCCCTGGGCCGCGCCGAG
The DNA here is from genome assembly GCA_016790225.1 of Rubrivivax sp. The sequence goes on along the minus strand of JAEUOZ010000072.1, from coordinate 6,644 downwards.
CCCACGGCGCTGCCGCTGCAGGCACTGGACTATGGTGCCGGCTACCTGCTGGCCTTTGGCACCCTGGCGGCGCTGCTGCGGCAGAGGCGTGAGGGTGGCAGCTGGTGCGTGCACGTGTCGCTGGCCGGCGTGGGGCGCTGGCTGACCAGCCTGGGCCAACACGCCGATGTGGCGCGCGTGCCGAAGCCGGATGTCGATGCAGCCCTGGAGGCGCAGGCCAGCGGCTTCGGGCTGCTGCGCGCCGTGCCGCATGCGGCCCGCATCAACGGCCAGCGCATCCACTGGCAGCGGCCGGCGATGCCACCGGGATCGCACGCGCCGCTCTGGCCGGGGAACGGCTGAGCCGCAAGCGCGGCGCGTGAGCGCCAAGCGCCCGAGCGGGTGCCCGGCGCGTGAGCGCCACGCGCCCGCGCGGGTGCCGCGCCAGCACATGGCGCCCCTGGCCCGGTCACCGCGGGACAAATGGCGGCAGCCCGGGACACCTGTCCCCTGGCCGGACGCAGGCTGGTGCGATGCAATGGCGCATCGCCACCTGAACAGCCCGCCTGAACGGTCCACCAGACAGGCCACCAGAGCAGTCCACTTGAGGGCTTGACCCTCTCGTCCACCACCCGGAGAGCGCATGACCCACGCCCTGAAGCTCAGCGTCCTGTACGGACACCCGACCGACCCGGTGGCCTTCGAGTCCTACTACCACGGCGTCCACCTGCCCCTGGCCGCCGCCATTCCGGGCCTGGGGCGCCGCGAGGTGTCGAAGGGCCTGTCTGGGCCGGATGGTTCGCTCCCATCGTTCTACCGCCTGTTCGAAGCCTGGTTTGACAGTCCATCACACCTGGCCACCGTCAGAAGCACGCCAGAGTGGCTGGCTGCGACCGCCGACCTTTCCAACTTCGCCAGCGGAGGGGTCACCATCGTTTTTTCTGAGCTGGCCTAATTCAACCCACCAGGAGCCCATCACCATGAAATCCCAACCCCAACGTGTGATCGGCAGGCCCCGTCTTGCCCTGCGCAAGCCGCCTCTGGCCGCTACTGCTGTAGCCGCCGGCATCGTCGCATCGCTGGCCGCCTTGAACGCCGCGCCCGCCTTCGCCCAGGCGGCCAAGGCCGTCGAGCTGCGCTACGCCACGGTCGCGCCGGCCAAGACGGTCTGGGTCAACCAGGCCGAGCGTGTGGCCAAGGCGGCCGAAGAGGAAAGCGGCGGCAGCCTCAAGATCTCGGTCTTTCATTCCGGGCAACTGGGCTCCGAGGTCGATGCCTTGCAGCAAGTGGCGCGCGGGCGCATCGACATGGGGCCTTTCTCCGCGTCCACTTCGGCGCTGATGGTGCCGGAGATGCAGGTGCTGACGGCGCCCTTCTACTTCAGGGACAGCAAGGAACGCGACTGCGTCATCGACGGCCTCACGCCCGTGGTGCGCGAGCTGTGGGTCGCCAAAGGCGTGCAGTTCCTGGGTTGGGGCAACGCCGGAGAATCCATCTTGGCCGCCAAGCGGCCCCTCACCTCGGCGGCTGATGTCAAGGGGCAGAAGTTTGGGGTGACGGGTACGAAAACCCTCGTCAACTACTACACCGCTTTGGGCGCCAACCCGACGGCGGCGACCCCTACCGAACTTGCACCGGCATTCCAGACCGGGCTGATCGATTGGGCGCCCATTACCACCGTGTTCTACGTGGCGGCCGGCATCGGCAAAGTGGCGCCGGTGATGACGCGAGCGGACATCACCGAGATTCCGACGCTGACCCTGATGAACAAGACCACCTACGACCTGCTCAGCCCCGATCAGCAGCAGGCCTTGAGCCGCGCCTGGGCGCGCACGCCAGCAGCGCAACTGCGCAAGGAGGTGCGCGACTTCGAGCAGGCGATGCGCAACGCGCACGAAAAGGGCGGTGGCCAGATCGTGCAACTCACGCCCGAGCAACGCGAGGTCTGGCGCAGGGACGCGGCCGCGCAGTGGCCAAAGTGGATGGAAGACAGCGGCCCTGGTTCGCTGAAGCTGGCCCAGCAGGCCGAGGCAGCACGCATGGCTTGCGCGAAGCAGAGCTGACCGGCCGTGCTTGGTGTTGACACGGGGGTCACAGCGTGGATGCCGCCGTGACCCCACCCTTGCCGCCCCCGGCGCCGGCCACCGTTCAGCGCTTGCTCGCGGGCTGGCACCGTGCCGAATGCGCCATCGCGGTGAGCGCCTTTGCGCTCATCGCCTTGCTGCTGATCGGCGATACGCTTGGGCGCGAGTTGCTGTACCCGCTGGTGACCCTGATGGGCATCGACATCGGCCCCACCGGCATCGTTGGCGCGCAGAAGATGGCGGTGTTTGCGCTGGTCATCGCCACCTACGCCGGCATCGGCATCGCCACCGCGAGCGCTGCGCACCTGGTGCCGCAGGTGGCCTTTGGCGTGGTGCCGGCGAAGTGGAGCGCCACCGTGGACCGCGTGGCCGACTTGCTGAGCGGCATGCTGCTGCTGGTTGCCGCCTGGTACGGCGCGCACTTCGTGGCGGGCTCTTACGCCACAGGGATGCGCGCCAGCATGCTGCAGTGGCCGGTGTGGCCGTTCCAGCTGGCCATCCCACTGGGTTTCGTGTCCGCCGCCGTGCGCTACTTCTGTTATGCGCGCTGGCCAGCCCTGCGGCCGCGGCGTGCGGTGGCTGAGCCGTAGCCAGTAGCTGACATGAAACGACCCCCAAGCTCGCCTTGCTCGCGACCCCCCGAGGGGGCTGTCAGTACCTTGGGAACGGCCCGGCGGTACTGACATGAGCACACTCGCTGCGTTGGCGCCGCTCGCACCCTTCGCGCCCATCGTGCTGGTGGCTGCGCTGCTGGTGCTGCGCCAGCCGCTGATGCTGATCCTGTTGGCGCTGGCCGCGCTGGTGCACCTGCTGTGGGGCCAGGGCCGTCTGGAGTACATCGCCGAAGACCTGTGGATCGCGCTGGACAAGGAGCTGATCCTGTCGATCCCGATGTTCATGCTGTGCGGCCAGGTGATGACGCGCGGCAGCACGGCGCGGCGGCTCATCCGCATCATGAAGGCGCTGACCCCGCGCATCCCCGGCGGGCTGGCGGTGGCCTGCGTGCTGAGTTGCGCGCTCGATGCATCGATATCGGGCTCGTCCATCGTCACCATGCTGGCCGTCGGCTCGGTGATGGTTCCCGCGCTGCTGAAGGCCGGCTACGAGAAGCGCTTTGCGCTGGGCGCGGTGATGTCGGGCGGCACGCTGGGCATCATCATCCCGCCTTCGGTGCCGATGATCTTGTACGCGTTGGTCACCGAGACCTCGGTGGTCGACCTGTTCAAGGCCGGCATCGGGGGGGGATCCTGCTCACGCTGGCGTTCGCGGCCTACGCAGTGTGGAAGAACCGGCACATGCCGACCACGCCATTTGATGCGGGCGAGTTCTGGGTTGCACTCCGCGAAGGCATCTGGGCCTTGCTGCTGCCGGTGATCTTGCTCGGCGGCATCTACAGCGGCTTCTTCAGCACCACCGAAGCGGCGGCAGCGGCGCTGGTCTATGCGGTGACCATCGAGCTCTTCGTGCACCGCGAGATGAAGCTTGCCGACCTGTACGCCACGGTGCTGGAAGCGGCGCGCTTCGGCGGCGCGCTGTTCCCGGTCATTGCCTGTGCGCTGAGCCTGTCGCTGCTGCTCACCGAGCACCGCGTGCCCACGGCGCTGGTGCAGTGGGTGCAGATGGTCATCGAAAGCCCCATCACCTTCATCCTGCTCGTCAACCTGCTGCTCCTGCTGGTGGGCTGCGTGATGACGGTCGACGTGGCCATCCTCGTGCTGGCGCCGCTGCTGGTGCCCATCGCCGAGGCCTACGGCTACGACAAGGTGCTGTTCGGGATCATCATGATCCTGAACCTGGAGATCGGCTACCTCACGCCACCGGTGGGCCTGAACCTGATCGTCGCGATGACGGCCTTCAAGCAGCCCTTCGGCACGCTGTGCCTAGCCGCGCTGCCCTTCATCGGCTTGATGCTGGGCTGCCTGGCGCTGGTGATCTGGCAGCCGTGGATTGCAATGGGGTGGGTGCGGTAATGCGCTGGGCATGCGACTTGTGCGTCCGCCAAACAATGGGCCTGGAGAAGGGCCGCGCAGGCGCGCGCCATCCAGCATCAGGCTGGTTGGCGTGCGCCAACGCCTGGAACAGGCTACGTTGCACATTCCCGTACGGCAGCGCGCCGCGATCGCTTCTCCACGATAGAGTCTGCGGCCAACGCTAGGCAAGCGTGGCGTGCACCACATCCCGCCCATCGGAGAAGGTTCAAAACATGAAGAAGATTGCAGCCGTTGCTACCGTGCTCATGTGCTTGAGCGCATTCGCGCAGGAGGACCCCTACCTCTGGCTCGAGGATGTCACCGGGCAGAGGCAACTCGAGTGGGTGCAGGCGCAGAACGCGGTCACCCGGCCGATCCTGGAGGCCACGCCCGACTTCAAAGCGTTGCAGGCCCGCCTGCTGGCCATTGCCACCTCGCGCGAGCGCATCCCGGGCGTGGTCAAGCGTGGCGACTTCCTCTACAACCACTGGCAGGACGCGACCCATCCGCGCGGGCTGTTGCGGCGCACCACGCTCGCGGAATACCGCAAGCCGGACCCGAAGTGGGAGCCGGTGCTGGACATCACTCGGCTGTCTGCCGAGGACAAGGTGGACTGGGCCTACCGGGCCGCCGACTGCCTCTATCCCGAGTACCGGCGATGCCTGATCTCGCTGTCGCGCGGCGGTGCCGATGCGGTCGAGATTCGCGAGTTCGACATGGTCACCAAACAGTTCGTGAAGGACGGCTTCCGCCTTGCCGAGGCGAAGCAGCGCGTCGACTGGGTCGATGCCGATACCCTTTACGTGGCGCGCGACTTTGGTCCCGGTTCAATGACCCGCTCGGGCTACCCACGCATCGTGAAGGCGTGGAAGCGGGGCACGCCAATCGCCGAGGCCAAGACCCTCTTCGAAGGTCAGGAGGCCGACGCCTTCGGCGTCGCGGGCTTTGTGGTGAACGAGCCCGGGCGCAGCTACCACCAGATTCGCCGTGAGACGGGCGTGCGCCTCGGCGAGACTTTCTTCCTGCACGGCGGAAAGTGGGTATTGCTCGACACCCCGAAGGATGCCGACGTGTCCGCACTCAACGGCATGCTGATAGTGCGCTTACGCAGCGACTGGAAGCCAGCCACAACGGTCTTCAAGGCGGGTTCACTCATCGCGGGCGACCTGGACAAGTTCCTGGCGGGTGGGCGCGACTTCGAGCTTCTCTTCGAGCCCGGTCCCCGAACTTCGCTGAAGAGGTTCACGGTCACGAAGAGCCTGGTTCTGCTGGACATCCTGGACAACGTGAAGGCGCGCATGACAGAGCTGCGACGCGAAGGCGGGCAGTGGAAGCGCCGCGACGTGGACGTGCCCCGCATGGCCTCGATACGACTGTCGGCCTTCGACCGCGACAGCAGCGACGACTACTGGCTCACCGTCACCAGCTTCATCGAGCCCACCACCCTGTACCGGGGCCAGGCGGGCACCGATGTCCGCGAAAAGATGAAGGGTCTGCCGGCGTTCTTCGACGCCCAGGGGCTGACGGTGGCGCAGCAGGAAGCGACCTCGAAGGATGGCACCCGGGTGCCGTACTTCATCGTGATGCGGGACAAGCTCCAGCTCGACGGCCGCAACCCGACCATCCTCTTCGGCTACGGGGGCTTCGAAAGCTCCCAGGTGCCGGGCTACGACGCGGCGCGCGGCGCCGCCTGGCTGGAACGCGGGGGCGTCTGGGTCCTGGCCAACCTGCGGGGCGGCGGCGAGTTCGGCCCGGCGTGGCGCCAGGTCGCGCAGCGCGAAGGCCGCCAGAAGGCGCATGACGACTTCATCGCGGTGGCCGAGGACCTGGTGAAGCGCAGGATCACGTCGCCGGCGCACCTGGGCATCTCCGGGGTCAGCCAGGGCGGCCTGCTGGTGGGCGCGGCCTTCACGCAGCGCCCGGACCTCTTCGGGGCGGCGGTGAGCGCGATCCCGCTGCTCGACATGAAGCGCTACCACCAGCTGCTGGCTGGCGCATCGTGGATGGGCGAGTACGGCGATCCTGACAAGCCCAGCGATTGGGACTTCATCGGCGAGTACTCGCCGTACCAGAACGTCATCAAGGACAAGAAGTACCCGAAGGTATTCGTCTGGACAACGACCCGCGACGATCGTGTGCACCCGGGGCACGCGCGCAAGATGTTCGCGAAGATGAAGGACCAGGGGCACGACGTGCTGTACTTCGAGAACACCGAAGGCGGCCATGGGTCGGGTTCGACGCCGGAGCAGCAGTCGTACGTCGACGCGCTCACGTACGCCTTCTTCCGCAAGGCGCTCAACTAGCTGCGAATCGCCAAGAGCCGCATAGGTGAGCCTCTCGGAAGCCGCCCTTCGCCAGCGACTGGACGTGTCGAGTGCCGGAGACCACGTATGGCTGCTTCGTAGATGCGGAACGTGAAGGATCCGGGCCGGTCGTCCGGCAGCTTCGGAGCGCGTCGATCGGCCGGTTTGGGTCGCTATGGAAAGCTTTGCATAGCAACCCCTATGCATAGATGCTGACTATGCGTAGTTCGCTCTTGCCGTACCTCGACTGCGGGAGCCACAAGCTACGCATAGTCTTGGGCCACTGGCGCGCACGCCGTGGCACCCAC
>JAEUOZ010000080.1 GCA_016790225.1 Rubrivivax sp. | reverse complement strand
CGCGTGTCGATCCAGATGACCTAGACCGGCGCACAAGTGCGCCATGTATCGCTCGAACTCAGCCAACTCCTCCATCAAGGCTCACCTCTTGCTTGAAGAAGTGCGCATAATGCCTTGATTTTACTAACACAGTAAGACTAGAGCTTCAGCTCCAGTCGCAGCTGCCAGTTCGTGTGGGAATCCGACAGCGTCGTGGCTTGCGTGCGCAGCACGCCGTCGTTGTAGACGGAGGTGGAGAAGTAGTCATCGGGCGCGAGGTTGCTGCCCAGCAGACGCAGTGCCACCGTGGGGCTGAAGGTCCACAGCGCGTAGGCGTCGAAGACGCGCTTGCGGCTCACGCTGACGGCGCGCTGATCGTCCAGCTGCGTGCGGTAGCCGGGTACCCAGTTCAGGTTGCCACCCAGCGTCAAGGGCGTGCCGCGGAATCGGTAGTCGGCGCCCAGGTTGCCTGTGGCCTTGGCCTGGCTGTCCAGCCGGTTGTCCGGCCCCGGCACACCGTCCACGCGTGAGCGGTACAGGCTGAGGTTGCTGCGCAGCTCCACGCGCGGCGCATCGGCCCAGGCCTGATCGAGCCGGAACTTGGCCTCCAGCTCGATGCCTTGCGTGACGGCGTCACCCACGTTCTGCTGGCGCGCCACGTAGCGCGGCACGGGCGCCCAGCTCACGGTCTCCAGTGCCACCACGCGGCGCATCAGATCGGTGATCTGGCGGTAGAAGAGGTTGGCGCTGAGCACGCCACCGCCTTCCAGATAACGCTCGAAGGCGAGATCCAGCCCGCGCGCCAGCTCAGGCCGCAGCGCCGGATTGCCGGCCGAATCCGGGTGAACCGGTGAATTGCCGCCGGGTGGCGGCTCCCTGGTATTCAGCGAGGGCCGGGCGATCAGCGTGCCCAGGGCGGGCGAGCGGTAGCTGCGCGTGAGGCTCAGGCGCACCTGGTCGCGCTTGGCAGGATCGGGCTTCCACAGCAGGTGCACCAGCGGGGTGGTGACGCTGCTGCGGTTCTCGGGCCGTTCGCCGTTCTGCGCTTCGCCGCGTGTATTGATGCCTTCCCAGCGCAGCCCACCGTGCACGGCCCAGTGCTTGTTCAGTGCCCATTCGTCCTGGGCATACACGGCCAGGCGCGTGCTGCTGGCCGAGAGGTTTTCGCCAAAATCGGTGAGCTGCGCGACGCCATCGATGAGCGTGCTGCGCGACTCGCTTCGGCGGTTGGCCTCCAGCTCCCAGCCACCGACGAAGCTGTGCTCGCCGCTGCCATCGGCTGCGCCGCCGAGCTGCGCGGTCAGCTTGCCGGTCAGCGTGAGCGAGCGATCCAGCGTGTGGCTGCTGTTGTCGATCGTCTGGCTCAGCCGCCCGCCCGTGTTCTCGCGACGGCTGCGGCTGTTCGACTCAAAGTTGCCCAGGCCGCCGTTGAGCTCCAGGCGCCCGATCTGCAAGCGCTGCCGCCACTGCAGGTTCAGCCGCGCGGCGGTGCTGTTGCTGTCCGTGCCGCTGCCGGAGCGCTCGTACTCGGGCCGTGTATCCGGCGGCCCGGCCGAGGGCAGCGGCACGCTCTGGCTCAGCAGGCTCACGCCGCGCGAACGGCCCTCGTTGTGGAACACCGTGGGCATGAGCATCAGGAAGTCGCCCTGCGCATTCAGTCGCCACTGCAGGCGCCCGGTGAGGTTCAGGCCGCGGCGCCGGTCCTGCGAGTTCTCGGCTTCGCTCTGCTGTTCGCGCACGGTGCCGTTGACGGCGTCGGTGACCTCGGTGTCCGTGCGCGAGGCGTTGTCGCGCCAGGGCCGGAACATCGCGGCGCTGAGGTTGTAGGTCAGCTCGTCCTTGCTGTCGTTGTGGGTCCAGAACAGGCCGGGCGTGATCTGCCCGTTTTCCACCGAAAGGCCCAGGCGCAGATCGTTGAGCCGGCGGCGAAAACCTTCGCGCGTGATGATGTTGATCGTGCCCGCGATGGCACGCGCGCCGGTCTCGGCCGTGGGGGCGCGCAGGATCTCGATGCGCTCGATCTGCTCCGGCGTCAGCGACTCCAGCGAAAACCCCGGCGGGATGCGCTGGCCGTCGATCAGCAGCTGCGTGAAGCCGCCGCCCAGGCCACGCATGCGCGGCGGGCCGCCGCGGCCCGGCGGCCCGGGCGTGGTCACGCCCGGCAGGCGGCGCAACACCTCGCCGACGGTGGCGTCGCCAAACTTGTCGATCTCTTCGCGCCCGATCACGATCTTGGCCGCGGTGGAGCGCCGGCGCGCTTCATCGTCCGAGACACGGCCGCCGGTGATCTCCACGCGTTGCGGCGCTGCGCCAGGCGCCGCGGGCCGGCCCGAAGGAGCGGCAGCAGGCGATGCCGAAGCCGGCGGCAGAGGCAAAGCGGCCGGCGGCTGGCCGGGCGCTGCACCGGGGGCCGGGGCCGGCGCGCCAGGGGCAGAAGCGGCCGGGGTCTGGGTGGCCGATGGGGCGGAGGCGGCGGCCGCAGCCGGGGATGCCGCGGCCGGCGCCAACGCGGTCGCGCTTGCGGGTGCGGGTGCGGGTGCGGGTGCGGGTGCCGGTGCTGGTGCTGGTGCGGTCGAGGGCGGCGGCGCCGACGGGCTCTGCGCCTGAGCCGCGACCTGCGCCGGCATGCCGCCCAAGAGCAGCACGCCACCCAGGCACCAGCCGGCGCGCTGCCAGGGCCAGGCCGCGCGCGGCCCAGGGGCGTGCTGGCGGGCGGCGGCCATCGACACGGGAAACAAGGGAACGCGGGGACGGGTCATGTGTGCGGACTCAGCGCCGGGGAGTGTTTCCGCGCCGTCCGAACGGGCCTGCTGGAAAGACTCACCGGCTTTCGGAAGGAAGCGGGGCACGGTGGCCGCGACGGCGATCAACGCAGTGGGCCGATAGAGCTGCAGCCTGCGCCGCCCGCGTTGCTCCTGTATTGCTGAGCGGCGCCTGATGGTCCCGTCCAGCGACAGCAAGCCCGTGGCCTGGGATCACGCCGTGCCCGCGCGGGCCGGCAGCAGCCTGGGCGGCTGCGCTCAAGCCGCCGGCCGCCAGCCGCGCGGGATCGCGCCCAGCAGGCGCCGGGTGTATTCCTGCTTCGGCGCCGCCAGGATCTGCTGCGCGTCGGCCTGTTCGACCACCTGCCCGTCCTTCATCACCAGCACTTCGTCACTGATGAAGCGCACCACCGCCAGATCGTGGCTGATGAAGATGTAGGCCAGCCCGAATTCGTCCTGCAGGTCCTTCAGCAGGTTCAGCACCTGGGCCTGCACCGAGACATCCAGCGCCGAGACGGCCTCGTCCAGCACCAGCACCTCGGGGTTCAGCGTCAGGCAGCGCGCGATCGCGATGCGCTGGCGCTGGCCTCCGGAAAACTCGTGCGGGTACTTGCCGAAGGCCTTGTCGGTCAGCCCCACCTTGGCCAGCAGCGCGCGGGCGCGCTGCTCGCGTTCAGCCGTGCTGGCGCCGATGCGGTGGATCTCCATCGGCTCGATCAGGGTCTGGCCGATGGTGAAGCGCGGGTTGAGGCTGGCGTAGGGGTTCTGGAAGACGATCTGGATGCGCCGGCGCATCACCTGGCGCTCGGCATCGCTGAGCTTGAGCAGGTTCTTGCCGTCGAAGATGACCTCGCCGCCAGTGGGCTCGTGCAGGCGCAGCAGCGTCAGGCCCATGGTCGTCTTGCCGGAGCCCGATTCGCCCACCACGCCCAGCGTGTGGCCCTTGCGCAGCTGGAAGTTGACGTCCTGCACGGCCTTGAACTCGCGCCGCCCGAACAGGCCTTCGCGGATGAAGAAGCTCTTGGCCAGCGACTTCACCGAGAGCACCACCGGCGCCTGCGGATCCTTGGTCTTGGCGGTGGCCTGCGAGACGGTGGCGCCCTCCTGCGCGGCGATGTGGTCATCGATGACGGTCAATCGCGCGGGGTTGCCTTCCAGGCTGGGGCGGCAGGCCAGCAGCGCCTTGGTGTAGCTGTCCTTGGGGGCGCTGAAGATCTGCGCCACCGGCCCCTGCTCGCGGATCGCGCCATGCCGCATGACGATCACGTGATCGGCGATCTCGCCCACCACGCCCAGGTCGTGGCTGATGAAGAGCACGCTCATGCGGTGGTTGGTCTTGAGCTTGCCGATGAGTTCGAGGATCTGGCGCTGGATGGTCACGTCCAGCGCGGTGGTGGGCTCGTCGGCGATCAGCAGCTTGGGTTCGCAGGCCAGTGCCATGGCGATCATCACGCGCTGCTGCTGGCCGCCGGACATCTCATGCGGGTAGGCCTTCATGCGGCGTGCCGGCTCCGGGATGCCCACCTCGCCCAGCAGCTCTTCGGCGCGCTTGAGCGCCGCGGCCTTGGACAGGCCCATGTGCTTCACCAGCGGCTCGGCCAGCTGCTGACCGACCGTGAACACCGGGTTGAGCGACTGCATCGGATCCTGGAACACGCAGGCGATCTCGCGCCCTCTCAAACCCTGCAGTTCCGTCAACGAGGCCTTCAGCAGATCACGTCCCTGCCACTGCACCTGCCCGCTGCGCTCGGCGTTGTCGGGCAGCAGGTTGAGGATGGACATCGCCGTCACGCTCTTGCCCGAGCCCGATTCGCCCACCAGCGCGACGATGGCGTTCTCGGGGATGTCGAAACTCACCCCCTTCACCGCCTCGGCGCGCTGCAGCACGCCATCGACCTTGCCCATGCGAAAGGCCACACGCAGATCCTGGATCGACAACAACATGAGGTTCTCCGGCGCGCGTCTACAGGAAAGACGCCACGCACCGCAAACGCCGCCCTTCAGGGCAACGAGACCGAGTGAGCGTGGGGGTGGTCATGCCACGGGTCCGGCTTGGCCGGCCCGTGGCAAGCCCCCTCGGGGGGCAGCGAACGAGAGTGAGCGTGGGGGCTCTCATTCCAACCCGCGCAGCTTGGGATCCAGCGCATCGCGCACGGCGTCGGCCAGCAGCGAGAACGCCGTGACGAAGGCCGCCATGAACAGGGTCGCCGCCGCCAGCTGCCACCAGAAGCCCAGGATCAGCTCGCTCTGCGCCTCGGCCAGCATCGTTCCCCAGGAGACGTCTTCCACGCCCACGCCCAGGCCCAGGTAGGACAGGATCACCTCGCTCTTGATGAAGCCCACCACCAGCAGGCTCATGCGCACCAGGATCACATGGCTGATGTTGGGCAGGATGTGCTTGAACATGCGGCTCCAGGTGCTGGCACCGATGGCCTCGGCCGAGCGCACATACTCCCGCCCGCCGTGCTTCATGAACTCCGCGCGCACCTGGCGGTACAGGCCCGTCCAGCCCGTGAGCCCGAGGATGAGCACCACGGTGAAGATGCCGCGCCCGAAGACGGCCGCGAAGGCAAAGATCAGCAGGATGCCTGGAATCGCCTCGAAGACGTTGTAGACCCATTCCAGGAAATCGCCGATCTTGCCGCCGAAGAAGCCGGCAAACGCACCCAGCAGCGTGCCGATGCAGGTGGCCACCACGGCCGCGAAGATGCCCACGAAGACCGAGATCTCCGTGCCCTTGATGGCCTTGGAGAGGACGTCGCGGCCCAGCCGGTCCGCGCCCAGCGGCAGGGTATCGGCCTTCACGGTCTCGGTGGTCTTGTACTGCTTGGCGCGCTCGTCCCATTCCTGGTATTTGGGTGCCAGCGGATCGATCGCGCTCAGATCGACATTCGGGCCCTTGGGCACCTCGACCGCGCCGATGGCCTCGGGCGGGCGCGGGCCCATGAAGGTCGGCGGCGCGTTGGCCACGCCCACTTCGGCTTGCCAGTTCTTGGCCACGAGGCCCAGCGAGGAGAACAGGATCAGCACCAGGAACGCGATGACGATGATGCCGCTGAGCAGGCCCACGCGGTCGGTCTTGAAGCGGCGCCAGGCCGCGGCCCAGACACCTTCGGATCGCTCGATGGCCGCGGGTGCGGCCGAAGTCGCCACGGCGGTATTCATTTGAGTTGCACCCTCGGATCCACGAGCTTGAAGAGCAGGTCAACGACCAGGTTGATGATCATCGTCAGCATCGCCAGGTAGACGGCCACGGCCTGGATGACCGGGTAGTCGCTGCGGTTGACGGCCAGCAGGACCTCGCGCCCCAGGCCGGGGATCGAGAAGAAGACCTCGATCAGGAAGGAGCCGACGAACACCCCTGGCAGCGCGAGACCCACATTGGTGAGGATGGGGATCATCGCGTTGCGCAGCACATGCTTGAACATCACCTGGTTCTCGGTCAGGCCCTTGGCGCGCGCGGTGCGCACATAGTCATGGCCCAGTTCGTCGAGGAAGAAGGTGCGGTACAGCCGCGTGTACGGCGCCAGCGCCACCATGACGGCCAGCATCAGCGGCAGCGGCACATAGGTGGTGAGGTTGGTCCAGAGGTTGTCGCTCCAGCCCTGCACCGGGAACCAGCCCAGCTGGAAACCGAACAGATACTGGCCGACGATGATGTAGACCAGGAAGCTGATCGACAGCGCGACGGTGCTGATGACCATGATCGTGCGGTCGGCCAGCGAGCCGCGGCGATAGGCCACCCACATCGCGATCGGGATGGCGATCATCACCTCGACGATCAGGATCGGCAGCATCACGGTCAGCGTGGCCGGCAGCCGCGTGGCGAACAGGTTGCTCACCGCCTCGTTGGTGGCCCAGCTCTTGCCCCAATCGAAGGTGACGATGCTCTTGAGGTAGATCCCCAGCTGCACCCAGACCGGCTCGTCCAGGCCCAGCTGCTGACGGATCGCCGCGATCTGTTCCGGGGTGGCGTTCAGGCCGCCGAGGATCTCGGCGGGGTCGCCGCCGAAGAACTTGAAGAGAAAGAACACCAGCAGCACGACGCCCAGCAGGGTGGGCACCATTTGCCACAAGCGCCGCAGAAGGTAGGCGGCCATAAGGAGACAGCTCCCGTGATTGGGGACGGGCGAGTGTAGGCCGCGGCCTCAGGGGCGCCCCTGCAGGGCTTCCCTAGGGGGCGCAGCACCTGCCGCGCCGCGCCGCAGGGGGCTCCGCAGCAACCCTTCCCCACGCGGAGGGGCAAGCCCCGCCTGCCGCTTGGGTAACTCGCTAGTCGGCCGGCGGGGGTGCCCCGCTAGACTGCCCGCTTTTCGTGCACACCCGCATCCGCCATGAAGTTCTTCGCCCTGCTGGCGCTGGCCACAAGCCTGGTGCTGGCCCCGGGGGCGCCGTCCGCGCAGTCTGTGGACGGCAAGACCAAGACCCTGCGCTATGCCTTCCGCATCGCCGAGACGAGCTTCGATCCGGCGCAGATCACCGATCTGTACTCGCGCACCGTGGCCTGCGGCATCTACGAATCCCCCTTCGAGTGGGCCTACCTGGCGCGGCCGTTCCAGATGCGCCTGTCCACCGCGGCGGCGATGCCGGAGATCTCGGCCGACTACAAGACCTTCACCATCCGCATCAAGCCGGGCATCTTCTTTGCGGATGATCCGGCCTTCCAGGGCCGCAAGCGCGAGCTGGTGGCGCAGGACTATGTCTATGCGCTCAAGCGCCACTTCGATCCGCGCTGGAAGAGCGGCAACCTCTACATCCTGGAAAACGCGCGCATCCTGGGCCTGTCGGAACTTCGCAAGGAGCTGATCGAGGCCAGGAAGCCCTTCGACTACGACCGCGAGGTCGAAGGCCTGAGAGCGATCGACCGCTACACGCTGCAGATCAAGCTGGCCGAACCCGCGCCGCGCTTCATGCAGTACTTTGCGGATCCGTCCTTCACCGGCGCCGTGGCGCGCGAGGTGGTGGAGTTCTACGGCGACAAGATCGGCGGCCATCCGGTGGGCACCGGCCCGTTCCGCCTGGCCAGCTGGAAGCGCAGCTCGCGCATCGTGCTGGAGCGCAACCCGGGCTACCGAGAGGTGCTCTACGACGAGCAGGCGCCGGCAGACCGGCCCGATCTGCAGAAGGTGGCGGCCCAGCTCAAGGGCCGGCGCCTGCCGATGATCGACCGGCTGGAGATCGCCATCATCGAAGAGAACCAGCCGCGCTGGCTCTCCTTCCTGAACAAGGAAGCCGATCTGCTGGATGAGCTGCCGCCCGATTTTGCGCTGACCGTCATCCCCAACAACCGGCTCGCGCCCAACCTGGCGCGGCAGGGCATCCAGATGGTGCGCTACTCGCGCGCCGACATCGCGCACAGCTACTTCGCGATGGAGCACCCGGTGGTGGGCGGCTACACGCCGGACAAGGTGGCGCTGCGCCGGGCGATCAGCCTGGCGGTGGACCTGGAGCGCGAGATCCGCATGGTGCGCCGCAACCAGGCGATTCCGGCGCAGAGCACCATCGGCCCGAACGTCTGGGGTTATGACCCGGCCTTCAAGTCCGAGATGAGCGAGTACAACCTGCCGCGCGCCAAGGCGCTGCTGGACCTGTACGGCTACACCGACAAGAACGGCGACGGCTGGCGCGATCTGCCCGACGGCAAGCCCTTGCTGCTGGAGTACTCCACCCAGCCCGATCAGCAGAGCCGCCAGCTGATCGAACAATGGAAGCGCAACATGGATGCGCTGCAGATCCGCATCGAGTTCAAGAACGCCAAGTGGCCCGAGAACCTGAAGGCCTCGCGCGCCGGCAAGCTCATGATGTGGGGCGTTGGCTGGCTGGCCGGCCAGCCCGATGCCGACACCTTCATCGCCATGGGCTATGGGCCGAACAAGGGCCAGAGCAACCACGCCCGCTTCGATCTGCCGGAGCTCAATCGCCTGTACGAGCAGCAGCGCAGCCTGCCCGACGGGCCCGAACGCAAGGCGCTGATCGAACAGGCGCGCAACCTGCTGGTCGCCTACATGCCGTACAAGGTGCATGTGCACCGCTTCTTCACCGATCTCACGCACCCCTGGGTGACGGGCTACGAGCGCAACATCTTCGTGCGTGAACAGTGGAAATATGTGGATGTGGATGCCGCGGCGCAGGCGGCCGCACTGCGGTGAGTGACTGCTGCCGGGCGCGCGCCCACCGCACCGCTGCCGAGCATCAGGAGCACGGATCATGAAGCGCAGATCGCTGGTGCAGGGCGCGCTGGCCTCGGCCGCCGCGGCCGCAGGGCTTCCGGCGGCGGCCCAGCCTGCCGTGGCGGCCCCACCCGCCGCGCCAGGGCAGAAGGTGCTGCGGGTGTCGTTTCCCTCGCCGGAAACGGGCTTCGATCCGGCGCAGACCAACGACCTCTATTCGCGCACCGTCACCGCGCACATCTTCGAGGCGCCCTACCGCTACGACCACCTGGCGCGCCCGCACCGCATCCGCCCGCACACGGCCGTGGCGATGCCCGAGGTCTCGGCGGATTTCCGCATCTGGACCTTCGACATCCAGCCCGGCATCCTCTTCCAGGACCATCCGGCCCTGGGGGGCCGCCCGCGGGAGCTGACGGCCGAGGACTATGTCTACAGCTGGAAGCGCTTTGTCGATCCGTTCTACAAGAGCCCCGCGGCCACGGAGCTGCAGGAGCTGGGCATCCTGGGCCTGAACGAGCTGCGCAAGGCGGCCATCGACGGCAAGCAGCCCTTCGACTACGACGCGCCGGTGGAGGGCCTGCGCGCCATCGGCCGGCACCGGCTGCAGATCACGCTGAAGGAACCGCGCCCGCGCCTGATCGAGCTGCTGGCCAACAGCAGCCAGATGGGCGCCCTGGCGCGCGAGGTGGTGGAGCGCCACCGAGACGACATCATGGCGCACCCGGTGGGCACCGGCCCCTTCCGCCTGCTGGCCTGGCGGCGCAGTTCGCGCATCGTGCTGGAGCGGCACCCCAACTACCGCGCGCGGGTCTATGACGAACAGCCCACGCCAGGAGACACCTGGGCCGAGGGCGTGGCCGCCCGGCTGAAGGGCCGGCGCGTGCCGATGGTCGACCGCGTGGAGATCGCCGTCATCGAGGAGTCGCAGCCCAACTGGCTGGCCTTCCTCAGCGGCGACCTGGACTGGATCTCCTTGCCGGGGGAGTTTGTCAGCCAGGCCACGCCCGGCGGCCGGCTGGCGCCCAACCTCGCCAAGCGCGGTGTCCGCCTGGCACGCACACTGAACTCGGACTCGGTGTTCTTCTACATCGACATGCGCGATCCGGTCTTCGGCGGCATGGCGCCCGAACGTGTGGCGCTGCGCCGGGCGATCTCGCTGGGCCTGAACGTGCCGCGCATCATCGACCGCATGTACCGCGGCCAGGGCATCGTCGCGCAGTCGCCCATCACGCCCAACAACAGCGGCTACGACCCGGCCTTCCGCAGCGAGATGGGCGACTATGACCTGCCACGCGCCAAGGCCCTGCTGGACCTGTTCGGCTATGTCGATCGGGATGGCGACGGCATCCGCGAGACGCCCGATGGCCAGCCGCTGCGCCTGGAATACGCGACGCAGCCGGATCAGTTCTCGCGCGGCTTCGACGAGATGCTCGCCAAGGACATGCAGGCCCTGGGCATCCGCATCGAGCTGAAGACCGCGCAGTGGGCCGAGCAGCTGAAGGCCGCGCGCGCGGGCAAGCTGCAGATGTGGATGCTGGGCGGCAGTTCCACCGTGCCCGATGGCGCGGGTTCCCTGGCCCGCTACGAGACCCGGCAGGCCGGCCTGCAGAACTTTGCGCGCTTCTCGCACCCCGACGCCGACCGCCTTTACACGCAGCTGCAGTCCCTGCCCGACGGCCCCGAGCGCGAAGCCGTCTTCCTCGCCTTCAAGAAGCTGGCGGTCGCCTACATGCCCTACAAGATGCTGCTGCACCGCATCGCCAGTGACCTGACCTACCCCTGGCTGATCGGCCACCGCCGCCCGCTGTTCTGGCGCGACTGGTACCAGTATGTCGATCTCGAACCGCGCAGTGCATGAGCCCGCAGGGACGGCCGATGAGCACGCAGGCCCGCTCTCAAGCAAAAGGGGCTTTGCCACTTTGCTTGAACCCCCGCGGGGGGCGGGCTGGGCGCAGCCCGGCCCTGGGGGCGTCTCCAGCCAGAACGCCCAGGCGTGCAGCGCGCAGGGTCTGCAGATGAGCGCGCCGGGCCGGCCGCGGCGGCGCGAGGCGCTGGCCTGGCTGGCGGGCGGCGGTGCAGCGGCCGCCTGGCCCGAGCCCGGTGCCGCCGCCGCGCCTGCGGCGACGCCTGCCCCGGCCACGGCGCTCAAGCGCCTGCGCGTGGCCTTCAATACGGCCGAGACCAGCCTGGATCCCTCCGTGCTCCAGGACACCTACTCCCGCACGATCACGCCCCACATCTTCGAAGCGCTCTACCAGTACGACTACCTCGCCCGGCCGGTCAGGATCAAGCCGCTGACGGCAGCGGCCCTGCCCGAGGTCTCCGATGACTTCAGGGTCTGGACCATCCGCCTGCGCAGCGGCATCCACTTTGCGCAGGACCCGGCCTTCAGGGGACGCCGGCGCGAGCTGATCGCGCAGGACTACATCTTCTCGATCCAGCGCGCCGCCGATCCGGCCACCAAGTGCCCGTGGTGGAGCTGGTTCGAGACCTTTGGCATCCTCGGCATCGGCAGCTACCGCAAGGAGCTGCTGGCCAGCAAGGGGCGTTTCGACTACGACCGCGCGCAGCCGGGTCTCGTCGCGCTGGATCGCCACACGCTGCGCTTCACCCTGGCCGAGCCCCAGCCGCGTTTCCTGGAAGGGCTGGCGAATTCCGATCTGCTGGGTGCCCAGGCGCGCGAGGTGGTCGAGTTCTACGGCGACAGGATCGCCGAGCACCCGGTGGGCACCGGCCCCTATCGGCTGAAGAGCTGGCGGCGCAGCTCGCAGATCGTGCTGGAGCGCAACCCCGACTTCCGCGAGATGCTCTGGGAAGCCGAGCCCGCGCCCGACGATGCGGCCGGGCAGGCCATCGCCGCAAAGCTGCGCGGGCGCCGCGTGCCGCTGATCGATGAAGTGCAGGTATCGATCATCGACGAAGACCAGCCGCGCTGGCTGAGCTTCCTGAACGGGCAGATCGATCTCATCGCGGGCAAGACGGGATCCGTGCCCGGCACCTTCGTCACGCAGGCCATGCCCAACGGCCGTGTTGCACCGCACCTGGCGCGGCGTGGCATCCAGGGCGAGCAGCTGGTCAATCCCGACGTGGCGATCTATTTCTTCAACATGGAGGATCCGGTCGTCGGCGGCTACACGCCGGACAAGGTCGCGCTGCGCCGCGCCATCAGCCTGGGCTGGGATGTGCAGCGCGAGATCCGCATCATCCGCCGCGGCCAGGCCGTGCCGGCGCAATCCATGGTCGTGCCGCACACGGTGGGCTACGACCCGCGCTTCAAGAGCGAGGTCAGCCAGTACGACCCGGCGCGCGCCAATGCGCTGCTCGATCTCTACGGCTACCGCGATGCCGATGGCGATGGCTGGCGCGAGCAGCCCGATGGCCGGCCGCTGACGCTGGAGTACACCTCGCAGAGCGAACAGATCTATCGCGACTTCCAGGGCCTGTTCGTGAAGAACATGCGCGAGATCGGCCTGCGCGTGAACGTCGTCGTTGGCCAGTGGCCGGAACAGGCCAAGCAGGCGCGGGCCGGCAAGCTGATGATGTGGGGCCTGGGCTCCTCGGCCACCTCGCCCGATGGCCAGGGCAGCTTCCAGCGCCTGCACGGCCCGCAGTCCGGCGGCGCCAACCTGGCGCGCTTCCGGCTGCCGGCTTTCGATGCCCTCTACGACCGCATGAGCGTGCTGCCGAACGGCCCTGAGCGCGAGGCCTTGTTCGTGCAGGCCAAGAAGCTCGCCGCGGCCTACGTGCCGTACAAGGCCACGGTGCACCGCATCACGACCGATCTGTGGCACCCCTGGGTCATCGGCTACCGGCGGCCGGTCTTTCACAACGAGTGGTGGCACATGATCGACATCGACGAAGGGCTGCGGCCCGCGGGACAGACCGGATGAAGCGGCGCAGCTTCCAGGCCACCGCCCTGCTGGCGCTGCCGGGGGTGGCCGCGCTCGGCACGGCGCCGGCCGGGGCCCAGACGGGGCCTGCGCCGGCCGCGGCGCCGCGCAAGGTGCTGAAGGTGGCCTTCCGCTCGGCGGAAACGAACTTCGATCCGTCCAACATCAGCGATCTGTTCTCGCGCACGATCACCGCCCACATCTTCGAGGCGATGTACCAGTACGACCACCTGGCCCGGCCGGCGCGCATCAAGCCGCTGCTGGCCGAAGGCATGCCCGAGGTGTCGGCTGATTTCAAGACCTGGACCATCCCGCTTCGCGCGGGCATCTTCTTTGCCGACGACCCGGCCTTCAAGGGTCAGCGGCGCGAGATGGTGGCGAAGGATCTCGCATTTGCCTTTCAGCGCATCGCTGATCCTGCCTTGAAGAGTCAGCTGTGGACCTGGGTCGAGACCTTCGGCATCGCCGGGCTGGCCGAGTACCGGCGCGAGCTGGTGCAGCGCAAGCAGAGCTTCGACTACGACCGCCCGATCGCCGGCCTGCAGGTGCTAGACCGCCACCTGCTGCGCATCCAGCTGGACAAGCCGCAGCCGCGTTTTCTGGGCTCGATCGCGGGCTCCGATCTGCTGGGCGCGCAGGCACGCGAAGTCGTGGACTTCTATGGCGACCAGATCGCCGCCCACCCGGTGGGCACCGGGCCCTACCGGCTCAAGAGCTGGCGCCGCAGCTCCCAGATCGTGCTGGAGCGCAACCCGCAGTACCGCGAACGCTTCTACGACGCCGAGCCCGCTGCCGACGACCGCGAAGGCCAGGCCATCCTGGCGCGGCT
Source organism: Rubrivivax sp. (assembly GCA_016790225.1). The sequence continues at coordinate 7,810 of JAEUOZ010000080.1, read as the reverse complement.
GAAGGGCCGGCGCCTGCCCATCATCGACGAGATCCACGTGCAGGTGATCCCCGAGGACCAGCCGCGTTGGCTGTCCTTCCTCAATGGTCAGCTGGACATGATCGCCGGCCAGTACGGGCCTGTGCCCGAGGCCTTCACCACCCAGGCGGTGCCCGGCGGCAAGCTGGCGCCCAACCTGCAGCGCCAGGGCATCACGGGGCGCTCGCAGCTGGGATCCGACCTCACCTTCACCTACTTCAACATGGAAGATCCGGTGGTGGGGGGCTACACGCCGGACAAGGTGGCGCTGCGGCGCGCGATCTCGCTGGCCATGGATGTCCCGCGCGAGGTGTCCACCATCTGGCGGGGCATGGCCGTGCCGGCGCAGTCGCACATCGTGCCCCACACCACCGGCTACGACCCGGCCTTCAAGAGCGAGACCGGCGACCATGACCCGGCGCGCGCGCGTGCGCTGCTGGATGTCTATGGCTACGTCGATCGCGATGGCGACGGCTGGCGCGAGCAGCCCGACGGCAGCCCGCTGAGCCTGGAGATGGCCACCCTGCCGCAGCAGGTCTGGCGCCAGCGTGACGAGCTGTTCCGCAAGAACATGCAGGCCGTGGGCATCCGCGTGAGCTTCAGGACCGGCGAGTTTGCCGAGATGCTGAAGAACGCGCGCGCCGGCAAGCTGCAGATGTGGACGCTGGCCACCTCGGCTGCCGGCCTGGACGGCCACTCGTCCTTCGCACGCCTGCACGGCCGGCAGGCCGGCGGCCAGAACCTGGCGCGCTTCAAGCTGCCGGCGTTCGACGAGATCTATGAGCGCATGGAAGTCATCCCTGATGGCCCGGAGCGCGAGGCGCTGTTTCTCGCGGGCAAGAAGCTGGGCGTCGCCTACATGCCCTACCGGCCGCGTGTGCACCGGATCTCCACCGATCTCTGGTACGACTGGGTGATCGGCTTTCGGCGCCCGCTGTTCTGGCAGGAGTGGTGGCACATGATCGACATCGACACCGCGCGCCAGGCTCAGCGGCGGCCCGGCAGCCGCTGAAGCGCCATGCAGCGCCGCCGTCTGCTCCAACAGGCCAGTGCCTGCGCGCTGCTGGGCGGCGCCTCGGTGGATCGGGCGTTGGCGCAGGCGGCCGCTGGGGCGGCCGGCACCAGCAGGCGCCAGGTTTTGCGCCTGGCCCTGAACACGGCGGAGGTCGGCTTCGATCCGGTGCAGATCAACAGCGACTCCAACTCCAACCTCATCATGGCGCAGATCTTCGAGTCGCCCCTGATGTACGACTACCTCGCCAGCCCGCCGCGCCTGCTGCCCCGCACCGCCGCCGAACTGCCCGAGATCAGCGCCGACGGCCGGGTCTTCACGGTGCGCATCCGCCCCGGCATCTTCTTTGCCGACGATCCGGCCTTCAAGGGCGCGCGCCGCGAGCTGATCGCGGCCGACTATGTCTATGCGCTCAAGCGCTACTACGATCCCCAGTACAACTCCGGCGACCTCTACCTCTACGAAGGCTCCAGGATCCTGGGCCTGAGCGAGCTGCGCCAGCAGGCGATCGACCGCAAGGCCGCGTTCGACTACGACACACCTGCCAGCGGCGCCCGGGTGCTGGATCGCTACACCTTCCGCATCGAGCTGGGCGTGAGCGACCCGCGCTTCGTCTACCGCCTGGCCGAGTGCGGCGGGCTGGGCGCGGTGGCGCGCGAGGTGGTGGACTTCTACGGCCCCAAGGACGTGCCCGCCCACCCCGTGGGCACCGGCGCCTACCGGCTGAAGAGCTGGCGGCGCGGCTCGCGCATCGTGCTGGAGCGCTCGCCCAGCTTTCGCGGTGAGATCTATGCCGGCACGCCGGCGCCCGACGCGCTGTCGCAGCGCACGGCCGCCTTCCTGGCCGGCAAGACGCTGCCGCTGAACGACGAGATCGTCTTCGACGTCGTCGAGGAAGCACAGCCGCGCTGGCTGTCCTTCCTCAACGGCAGCTACGACATCCTCAACGTGCCCGGCCCTTTCGTGCCGCGCGCAGTGCCGGGCGGGCGGCTTGCCCCTTATCTGGCGCGCCAGGGCATCCGGCTGCAGCAGCAGCTGGAGGCCGACATGGTGATGAGCTACTTCAACATGGAGCACCCGCTGGTGGGCGGCTACACGGCCGAGAAGGTGGCCTTGCGGCGCGCCATCTCGCTGGGCTTCGATGTCGATGCCTTCATCCGCCAGACCTATGGCGGCCTGGCCTTGCGCGCGCAGTCCACCCTGACGCCCCACACCAGCGGCTACGACCCGGCCTACAAGAGCGAGATGGGCGATTTCGATCCGGTGCGCGCGCGCGCCTTGCTGGAGACCTTCGGCTACCGCGATCTTGATGGCGATGGCTACCGCGAGCTGCCCGACGGGCGCCCGCTGCAGCTGCTGATGGCCGGCATGTCCACGCAGCAGGATCGCGCGCAGCACGAGATCTGGAAGCGCTCGATGGACCGCATCGGCCTGCGCATGGGCTTCGAGATCTCCAACTGGCCGGATCTGCTCAAGCGCACGCGGGCCGGCAGTCTCATGATGTGGGGATACAGTTGGCTGTCGGGCTCGCCCGACGGGTCGCAGATGCTGGGCATCGCCTATGGTCCGAATGCCGCGGAGTCCAACGATGCCCGATTCGACCTTCCGCTGTTCAACCGGCTCTTCGAGCGTCAGCAGGCCCTGCCCGACGGCGCGCAGCGCCAGGACGTGATGCGCCAGGCCAAGGATCTGCTGGTGGCCTACATGCCCTACAAGACCCATTGCCACCGCATGCGCAACGATCTGCTGCAGCCGCAGGTGCAAGCTTATGTGCGGCACCCCTTCATGCGCGACATCTGGCGCTTCGTGGATGTCTCCGGGCTCAGGGCGTGAACGGGCCCGGGATGATGCGCAAGGCCTTCCCGCTGTGCCGCGCCGGCCAGCGCCTGGCCGTGCTGATGCTGGCTGCGTGTCTGGGCTGGCTGCCCTGGGGCTGGACGATGGCGCAACCCGCGGCCCCTTCGGAGCTGCGCTTTGCGATGCCCGAGCTGGCGGGCGCGCCGCCCCTGGGAGCCCAGCTGCTCAGCGCGGAGGAGCGCAGCTTCATCGCGAGCTTGCCGGAACTGCGCGTTGCCGTTCCCCAGCCCTTGGCGCGGCCCTACCAGACCTTGAGCGCCGACGGGCGCGTCGGCGGCATCCATGGCCAGATGCTGGCCTACCTGGCCAGCGCGTTCGGGCTCAAGCTCAAGCCGGTGCTGCTGCCCAGCTGGAGCGCAGCGCTCGAGGCTGCCCGCCGTGGCGAGGTGGACCTGCTGATGAGCGTGGGCGTCACGCCGGAGCGTGCGCAGTTTCTGGCCTTCACCTTGGGCGCCACGCCAGCACCGGCGGCGCTCTTTGCGCGGCGCAGCGCGGCCGCCGCGCGCAGCGCCTCCGGCCCCGCCGGCATGCCGCCGCTGGAGACGGCCACCTATGCGCTGGAACGAGACTACCTGGCCAATGACTTTGTGCGCCGGCAGTATCCGCAGGCGCGCATCCTGAGCGTGGGCACCACCGGCGAGGCCCTGGCCGCCGTGGCCCAGGGCAAGGCCGACTACTACCTGGGCAGCCTGCTGGAAGCCATCGACTGGCTGGATCGCCAGCCGCAGCCGGATGTGCAGGTGCAGCAGCTGCTCAACCATGGCACCGGGCACTATCATTTTGCCGTTCGGCAGCCGCTGGCGCCCTTGGTCACGATCCTGAACAAGGGCATCGCCACGCTGCGCCAGGCGCCATCGGCCGAGCTGAAGACCGCGCTGGCCGCGCTGCCGGATCGGCTCGCCCTGCCCCTGGCCATGGCCTTGGGGCCTGCCGATACGCAGCGCCTGATCCAGCGCCCCGTCTGGCGCCTGGGCGCCGTGCGCGGGCTGGCGATGCTCAACGACGTGTCACCCGACGGGCAGCACAGCGGCATCGGCGCGGAGTATGCCGAGCAGGTCGCGCAGCAGCTGGGCGTGGCGCTGCAGGTGGTGCCTTTCGACAACGTGGCGGCCATGCTGGAGGCGCTGCGCGAAGGGCGTATCGATCTGGTGCCGTTTCTCACCCGCACCGCGGAGCGCGAACGCCTGTTCGGCTTCTCCGAGCCCTATGTGTCGATGCCCTACAAGATCGTGGCGCGCAGCGATGCGCCGCTCTACTGGGGCCTGTCCAGCCTGCGCGGCAAGCGCCTGGCGCTGGCGGCGGCGCACCCCTTGCGCGAGCTGCTGGCGCAGCGCTATCCCGATATCGAGATCGTGACCACCGCCAACGGCCAGGAAGCCATGGACGCGGTCGCCGAAGGCCGGGCCGATGCGGCGGTCGAAGTGAAGCTCTTTGCCAATCTGCGCATCCATGGCGACAACGACGGCATGCTGCGCGCGGTCGCCGATGTCGAGGAGCTGCCCGCGCAGTTTCACTTCGCGGCTGGCCCGCGGGGGCTGGAGCTGATTCCCATTGTCAACCGCGCGCTGGCGCAGATCTCGCCCGCCGAGCGCGAGCGCATCTGGCGCCGCTGGGTGGCGCTGGATCTTGCACCGGAGTTTCCCTGGAACCGCTATCTGCCCTACGTCGGGCTGCTCGGTGCGGCGCTGGGCGTGATGGCGCTGGGCACGGTGTTCTGGATGCGGCGTCTGCAGCGCGAAGCGACGCAGCGGCGCCGCAGCGAAGAGCGGCTCGCCGATATCGGCGCGGCCCTGCCCTGCGTGGCCTTCCGCTACGTGCTGGGCCTGGACCATGGCGTGGTCGGCAGCGGCTACTTCTCGGCGGGCGCTGCCGAGCTGCTGGGCGAGCGCCCGGATCCTTCGCTGAGCCTGCTGGACAATCTGGGCGCACGGCTGCGCGAAGAACACCTGCAGGAGGCGCGCCGCCTGGAGGCGAACAGCTGGGCCACCGGCACGCGGCTGCGTTTCATGGCGGCCTACGCGCATCCGGATGGCCAGGAGCGCTGGCTGCGTGTGGAAGCCGTGTCCAAGCCCATCGAGCCGGGTCTGGTCGCCTGGACGGGGACGGCGGTCGATGTCACGGCCGAGCGCGAGCTGCAGGACCGCGTCGATGCCGAGGCGAAGGCGCGTCACCTGATGCTGGCTTCGGCCAGCCACGAACTGAGGGCCCCGACCCACACCCTGTCGCTGGCGCTGGACAGCCTGGCCGGCGCCCGGCCCGAGGACGGGGCGACGCGTGACGCGGCGATGCGCGTGGCACAGGATGCGGTGCGCACGCTGGGCCAGCTGCTCAACGATGTGCTGGACGCGGCGCAGCTGGACCGCGGCGAGCTGCAACTGCGGCCTCAGACCATCCCGCTGCGCGAGCTGATCGCTCAGGTGGCGAGCGAGGCGCAGGTCTGGGCCGACCGCAAGGCCCTGAGCTTCAGCTCGGCGGTGGACGCCGCGGTGCCGGTGAGCGCCTGGCTGGATCCGTTGCGCGTGCGGCAAGTGCTCACCAACCTGCTCAGCAATGCCGTCAAGTACACGCCGCAGGGCCAGGTGGGCCTGCGGCTGAGCCTGTCGCCCTTGCCGGAAGGCGACGCCGGGCAGCTGTGCTTCGAGGTGACAGACAGCGGCCCTGGGATCGATCCGCAGCGTCAGGCGCGGCTGTTTGCGCCCTTCAGCGCCGTCGACCCGCTGGCCAGGCCGGTGCCTGAAGGCAGCAGCGGCCTGGGCCTGAGCATCAGCCTTCGGCTGGCGCAGCTGATGGGCGGCGAGCTGAAGCTGCTCAGCGAGCCAGGCCGGGGAACCCGGGCCAGCCTGATCCTGCCCGTGCCTGTGCCGGTGCCGGTGCCGCGGTCATCCGATGCCGCCCCTGCCCCGGCCACAAGCGGCGCCGAGGCGGCCGTGCTGCTGTGCGAAGACGACCCGACCTGCCGGCTGCTGATGGCGCAGATGCTGCGCGTGCGCGGTTATGCGGTCGCCGAATGCGAGAGTGCGTCGCAGGCGCTGACACGCTGGCAGGCGGGCGGCATCCGCGCCATCGTCACCGACTTGCAGATGGACGGCATGGATGGCTTGAGACTGGTGCAGTCCGTGCGCGCTGGCTCCGGCGCCGGCGAGGTGCGGCTGATCGTGTGCAGCGGGAATGCCGCGCCGGCGCGCGAGGCCTCGGATCCGCCGCCGCCCTACGATGCCTGGCTGACCAAGCCGGTCCAGATGAGCGTGCTGCTCGCCACGCTCGGGCAGCTGGGCGTGGCGCCGCGCTCCGAAGCCGCCGTGTGACCGGCACCCGCGGCCGCGCGGGCCGCTCCGGGCGTCGCCAGGATCGGAAAGGCGAAGCTGCCGGCGTGCTGCCGCGTCATCGGAAGTCGCGCCACTCAAGCGGCGCGTCGGCGCCAGGGGCGGCACATTGGTACGGGGTCGGGGCGGGCTGGGCTGGCGCAGCCGGCGCAGCGGCCTTGCAGGGCGCGAAGTAATCGTCGGACAAGGGGTTGCGGAATTCGCGCAGGCGCTGCGCCAGATGCTGCGCGCGCCGCAGGTCGCCCTTGGCGGCCCAGGCTTCGGCCCAGGCCGTCATCAGGCGCGTATCCAGCAGGTAGTGCGAGGCTCGCCCGAAGGCGGCCAGCTCGCGCTCGGGCTGGGGCGCCACGGTGGCGGCCGCATAGTCGGCGTGGTGGCCAAACAGCAGGCTGCGCTGCCCTTCCTGGATGCGCTGAGAGAGTGGTTTGTGGGAGCGGCTGTCGAAGATGACCACCACGCGCTGGTAGTCCAGCACGGACAGCAGGCTGCCCAAGGCCAGCGCGAAGCCGCCCAGCTGCAGCGACCACGCCGGCAGGGGCCAAGGCCGGCGCGCGCGCCTGGCCATGGCGCCGGCCGCGGGCGTGTCCTCCTGCGCTGCCGCGGCCGCGCGTGTCGCGGCAAAGCCCAGCAGCCAGGCGGTGGGCAGCAGGAAGTACAGGTACCACAGCGGGTACTCCAGCTGGCTGTGGACGGCCATCATCAGCAGCATGGCCAGCGCTGCCCGCAGACAGCTGGCGTCATCGCCACTCGGTGCCTGGTGCGCGGCGCGCGCGATCCGCCACAGCGTGGCCAGCAGCAGGCCAACCAGCACCAGGGCCAGCGGTACGCCAAGTTCGGCGGCCCATTGCAGCAGCAGGTTGTGGGAGTGGTCGAAGAAGGCGCGCGGCCGGTGTTCGAATGGGGTGAGGGACCAGGCGAAGTTGAACTGCCCGAAACCCACACCCAGCCAGGGCTCTGCGCGGATCAGGCCCAGGGTGTCTGACCAGATCGCAAAGCGCGACGACGACAGGTCGGCTTCGGCCAGGCGCTCCTGGCCGGCGAAGACGCCGCTGGACCAGCTGGACCACGCCGTCATCAGGGCCCAGGCCAGGGCGTAGAGCAGCGGCGTGGCCAGCAAGGCAAGCCGGGCCGCCGGGCGCAGGCGTCGGTCCAGCAGACCCCAGCAGGCCAGCAGGATCACGCCGACCACGGCGGTGCGCGAGGCCGTCTGCACCAGCGCGAGTGCCAGCACAGGCAGCACCAGCGCCACCAGCTGCGGGCGCAGCACGCGAAGCTGCACGAGTGCGATCGCGGCGATCACGGCCCACAGCAGCAGGGTGCACAGGTGGTTGGGCTGACGCAGGTTGCCGATCGCGCGGCCGGGCAGCGAGGAGCGGGCGATCCAGTTGCCATCGGCCCATTGCGGCGCGAACACCTGCACACCCGCCACCGCCGCATTCAGCAGCCCTGCGGCCAGCCAGGCGAGACAGAACATCACGAAGACATTGCGCGCGCGCGCAGCATCCCCGGCGGCGGCCTGGGCCCCGGCGGCCAGCAGCACGCAGGCGGCCAGGATCGAAAGCGCGCCGGAGACCGCGAGAGAGGCCGGCAGATCGCGCCA
>JAEUOZ010000048.1 GCA_016790225.1 Rubrivivax sp. | reverse complement strand
TTGCCAGGCACCATGAAGAACCACAGCAGCACGTAGCCGAGGATGGAGATGCCCTGCTACACCATGAACCCGTTCTTCATGCCCATCCGACCCGACATCCAGGCCACGGTGGCGATGACGGCGAATGTGGTGATGAGCGCGCCGACCGAGCCGAACAGCGTCGGCCAGATCCAGGCATCGGACGTGCTGCCGTTGAACAGGTGGTAGACGACGATGAAGAAGGAGAACGCCGCCACCGTGTTGAAGGCGTTGAAGATCAGGAAGGTGGCGAAGCAGAGCTTGCGGAAGGGCTTGGAGCCGAAGGCTTCTTTGAAGCCGTTCAGGATCTCGCGCATGCCGCCGCCGAAGTTGGCCCAGGTCAGCGGCACGAGCTGGGTGTCGTCCACGCTGGAGCGTCGTGGCAGGAAGAGCGCGGGCACCATGGCCAGCAGCATGCACACGACCCCCACCCAGACCGACAGCGTGCGCGTGGCGGTGTCAGCGTTGGCGAACCAGTCGGGGTCGTACATGACCACCCAGAACCACGGCGCAATGACCCAGGCCCACTGGCCGATCCACTGCGCCACGGCCATGATGCTGGTGCGCTCGTGGAAGTCGTCGCTCATCTCGTAGCCGATGGCCACGTAGGGGATGCTGAAAAGCGTGAGCCCGGTGTAGAAGATGAAGGACCAGAAGAGGAAGTACAGGAAGTTGTAGGTGACGCCGTCGGTGCGGTAGATCTGCCACATCGCGACGAAGGAGATGCCCATCACGATGGCGCCGATGAAGACGTAGTGCTTGCGCCGGCCCCAGCGCGAGCGGGTGTTGTCGGAGATGAAGCCCATGATCGGGTCCGTCACCGAATCGAAGACGCGTGGCAGGAAGAACAAGATGCCCCACATCCAGCCCGGGAAGCCCATGTCCTGCACCAGCACCACCATGAAGATGCCCAGCGCCGCCGGAAACATCTGGTTGGCCAGCATGCCCAGCCCGAAGGCGACCTTCTGTCCGAAGGGGACCTTGTGGCTTGCGGGTGTGGCGGTGGTGCTCATGCGTGTCTCGGGTCTGTTGTGATGTGTTCTCGTCGCGTGCCGCGATCAGCCGCAGGGGCGCGCGCCCCTGCCGTGCCTCAGCCGAACTTCAGGCGGGCATCCTTGTCCCACAGGCCCCAGAAGGCGCCGACGTCGCCTTCGGCGCCGACCTTCCAGGCTTCGTCGAAGGCCGCGAAGTGGAACCATTCCACGCCTTCACTGTCGGCCCAGGCGGCGGTGTCCACGAAGTACTGCATGGCGGCCTCGGTGCCGGGCACGGCACCGTGGAAGGCGCTGCCCTGGTCGGGCCACCCGGTCTCGCTGATCAGCACGCGCTTGCCAGCGGCCGCGGCGCGGGTGCGGGCGACCATGGTCTGCATGTAGGCCAGGGCCTGGTGGCGCGGGCAGCCTTCCCAGAAGGGGTAGCAGTTGGTCATCACCACGTCGCAGGCCGCCGTGACGCGCGGGTGTTTCTCGAAGAGGAAGTACGCATCGACATAACCCACGGGCACACCGGGCAGCGCCTGCTTCATCTGCTCGATGTGGTCGATGAGCTCGTCCTCGCTCATGTCGCCGCGCAGCAGCACCTCGTTGCCCACGGCCAGGATGTCGGCATGGCCGGCCTGCGCCACCGCGATGGCGCCGGCCATCTCGCGCGCGTTGATCTCCCGGTCGGTGCCCAGCCAGGCGCCCACCAGCGTCTTCAGGCCCATCTCATGGGCGATGCGCGGCGTCTGCTCGTGGCCATCGGTGCAGGAAAAGCTGCGCACCCAGCGCGTGTGCGGGCGCACGATGGCCAGGCGCTCGCGGATCTGCGCCTCGCCGATCTGCGAGCCCGGTGCCTGGCCCTCCAGGTAGGGGCTGAAGCACAGGCCATGGATGCCACGGGCCAGCGTCGAGCGGAAGGCTTCGTCCAGGCGCTCCCGTTCGGCCGGCGGCAGCGGCGCCACCGCGGGCGTGGCCGAGGCCGGCTGCCCGGGAACGAAGGCACCCGCGGCGCCCGCGGCGTGCGCCGCCACCGCGCCCTCAGGGCTGCCAGGCCCGCCAGGGCCACCGTGGGCGGTGTTGCCCGTGTGGGGTGCGCCGCCCGGCGCAAAGGCCGGCGCCCAGGGCTGCGAGCCGCTGTGGCCCGCGGGGCGGCCATCGGCATCGTCGGGTTTGGTGCTCATCTGCGTCTCCTCCAGGTTCGGGGTGGTGCCGCGCCGCCTCAGCTGCGCCGCTCGGACTCGTGTCCCGGCTCCCAGGGCATCACGCCCTTGCCGCGGGGGGCAGTGGGGCCGTAGCCGCCCACCTTGTCATAGACGCGCACGTAGTCCACCACCAGCTCGGCGGGAAACTTCGTGGCCTCGTTCGGCACGCCCGGAAAGTTGCCGCCAACGGCCACGTTCATGAGCAGGTAGAACGGCTGGTCGAACGGTGCGGGCCAGGGGTTCAGGTCCGCCTCGCTGCGGGCCTCCGTGCCCGCGCCGTCTTCCAGGCGGCTGCAGCTCCACCAGTGGCGGTAGGTGCAGGTCTGCGTGTCGTCGACGAAGAAGCGGATCTCGCCCGGCTCCCACTCCACCGCATACACATGCCAGTCGGACACCAGGCTGCCTTCGGGCAGCGCGTGCGTGGTGGTGATCAGCGATCGGCGCGGGTAGGTGCTGCCGAAGTGGATGCTGTTGAGCACCTCCTGCGGCTTCTCGCCGACGATTTCCATCAGGTCGATCTCGCCGCTGGCGGCCCAGCCGCCGTAGTTGTCATCCACCGGCAGCATCCACAGCGCCGGCCACAGGCCCTTGCCCCAGGGCACCTTGGCGCGGAACTCGACGCGCCCGTACTGCTTGGCAAAGAGCACCGTGCCGTCGCGCTTCTTGGACTTCAGCCGGGCAGAGGTGTAGCCGCAGCCATGCAGCGGCGCCTTCACCGCGCGGATGGTCAGCAGGCTGTTGGCCACCGTCACGTTCTCGGGTTCTGCGGTGTAGTACTGCAGCTCCTCGTTGCCCCAGCCGGGCACCCAGGCGTGGTTGCGGTAGTCGTAGAAGCCATTGCCGAGATCGAAGTCCCACTTGCTGCGGTCGACCTGGTGGCCTTCGAACTCATCGGCCCACACGAGCTTCCAGCCCTTGCGGGCCGGGCGCCGCGCAACGCTGGCCGCTGGGGCCTTGGGCTTTGTGCTGGACGTGGTGGGCGTCTTGGCCGCAGGCTTGCGGGCGGGTTGGGGTACGGCAGAACGGGCCATGGGCGTCTTGAGTCAGGCGGGTGGTGGATGGGGTGTGGAGCAGCGTGAGGGTGGCGTGTCCGGGTCTCAGGCGGCGATGCGCTGAACCTGGGCGTCGAAGGCCATGCATTCGCCGTCGCGCACATCCTGATCGACGTCCTGGATGAGATCGACCGGGCCGTAGCGCTTGTGGACGCCCCGCAGCGTGACTTGTCCCATGCTGTCAGACCGCCCTGGCGGCCCGTCGGGCCGCCTGTTGGCTTGCGAGGAAGGCGCGATACCACAGCGCGCTGTCCTTGAGCGTGCGCTGCTGCGTCGCGTAGTCGACATGCACGATGCCGAAGCGCTTGGCATAGCCCGAGGCCCACTCGAAGTTGTCCAGCAGGCTCCACACCATGTAGCCGGCCATCGGCACACCCTGGGCCAGCGCATCGCCCACCGCGGCGATGTGCCGCGCGATGTAGTCGGTGCGTTCCAGATCGTGCACGCGCCCATCGACCAGATGGTCGACGAAGGCCGCGCCGTTTTCCTTCACGTACAGCGGCGGCAGCGGCCAGTCGCGGTGCATGCGGGTCAGCAGCTCGGTCAGGCCCTCGGGGTGCACCTCCCAGCCCATGTCGGTCAGCGGCTTGCCGCTGGTGCGCACGTCGAAGGCGCCCTGGGCGCTGATGACGCTGCGCGTGTAGTAGTTGAGGCCCAGGAAATCCATCGGCGTGCGGATGATCTCCATGTCGCCGGCCTGCACCTGCGGCGCATCGTTGGCCAGGTGCTGCCAGACATCCTGCGGGTAGCTGCCCTTGAACAGCGGATCCATGTACCAGCGCACCGCGCGGCCATCCTCCAGGCGGGCCGCGGCCTGGTCTTCAGGGCTGTCGGTGGCCGGCCCGATCGGCGAGAGGTTGAGCACGATGCCCAGGCGGCTGCGGCAGCCCTGGGCACGCAGCGCCTGCAGCGCCATGCCGTGGCTCAGCAGCAGGTGGTGTGCCACCTGCATGGCGGTGCCGCGCTGGCGCACGCCGGGCGCGAAGACACCGGTCTCGTGGCCCAGCACGGCCATCACCCAGGGTTCGTTGTGCGTGGTGATGGCGGCGACGCGGTCGCCCAGGCGGCTGGCGATGCGGCTGGCATAAGCCACGAAATGATGGGCGGTCTCGCGCGACGCCCAGCCGCCGTCGGCCTGCAGGGCCGAGGGCAGATCCCAGTGGTTGAGCGTGAGGTAGGGCTGCACGCCGCGCGCCAGCAGGCCATCGACCAGGCGCTCGTAGAAATCCAGGCCCGCTTCGTTGAAGACGCCGCGGCCTTCGGGTTGCACGCGCGGCCAGGAGACCGAGAAGCGGTAGGCGTCCACACCCAGCCCGGCGATCAGGTCCAGATCGGCCGGCATGCGGTGGTAGTGGTCGCAGGCGGTACGGCCGTCGCTGGCATCGGCAATGGTGCCGGGCACGCGGCAGAAGTCATCCCAGATCGAAGAGCCCTTGCCATCGGCAGCGGCCGCACCTTCGATCTGGAAGGCGCTCGTGGCCACGCCCCAGACAAAGTCCTTGGGGAAGCGGTGAGCCGGATGGTAGGGATAAGGCAGATTCATGAATCCTGCGACTTGAAGGCCTGCTGCACCGCACAGGGCACGCAGGCAGGAGCCACACGGCGGATCTCACAGGGCGGCAGGGCCAGATCGTCCAGGCCGTCACCCAGTGCCGGCAGCGGGCCGAGAGCCAACGCTCCACCGCACTGGCGGTACCAGGCGCGGCGCGACAGCGGCACGCAGGCCTGCGGCCCGTGCCCGCCTGCTGCGGTGCCCTCGTGGATGCTCATCGGTGCGGCTGCCCTTGGCGCCCCGGGGGGCGCCTTGTCCGGCGCAAGGTCGGTCTCCAGGACCTGCGTCGACGCTTGAAAGCGCTTTCACAATTTACGGCCGCAGGGCCGAGCGTGTCAATCGAGGGTATTCGCCAGGGGGTCGGGTTGCACCGCGGCTCGGCCGAGCGCGTGCCCGATCCGGCTTCCGCGCGGCGTGTGGCTCAGCCCGCGTCCGCGCGCGGTGCGGCGCTGGATTCGCGCACGATCAGGCGCGGTGGCGGCATCGTGAGCGTCGGCTGTTCGCCGTCCAGCAGCTGCAGCATGGCCGCCGCCGCCAGCTGGCCCAGTTCGTTGATCGGGTGGTGCACGGTGGTCAGCGGCGGGATGGCGTACACCGAGCTGTCCAGATCGTCAAAGCCCACCAGCGAGATGTCCTCCGGCACGCGGATGCGCCGGTGGTGCAGCGCCAGGCGCGCGCCCACGGCCATCTGGTCATTGGCGGCAAACAGGGCCGTGAAGGGTGTGCGGTTGTCGATCAGGCGCTCCACGGCGAGGCGGCCGCTGTCCTCGGTGTAGGCGCCCGGCATCACCAGCGCCTCATCGGGCGCCAGCCCCGCGGCGGAGAGTGCCGAGCGGTAGCCGCGCAGGCGCTCCTTGCCGTCCGGGTGGCGCATGTCGCCGGCGATGAAGGCGATGCGGCGGTGCCCCAGCGCCAGCAGGTGGTGCGTGGCCAGACGCGCGCCTTCGAAGTTGTCGAAATCCAGGGCATACAGGCCCGGCGCGCTCATCTGTCGCCCGGTCACCACCACCGGCATGCCTTGCGCATAGCTGGCCAGCGCGGCGTTGCTGAGCCGGCCCGTGAGCACGATCACGCCATCCACGCGCCGCGCGCGCAAGGTATCGATGCAGCGCGCTTCATGGCGCGCATGCCAGTGGCCGCTGACGAAGAGGGCGCTGTAGCGGGCCTTGTCCAGGCGGTCCTCGATGCCGCGCAGCGCGCCGCCGTAGAAGGGGCTGTCGATGGCCTGGGTGACCACGCCGATGCTGTGCGTGCGCCCGCCGGCCAGGCCCCGGGCCACGGGGTTGGGCACGAACTTCAGGCGCGCGATCGCATCGTCCACCGCCTGGCGCTTGTCCTCGCTGACCACGGCCGTGCCGTTGAGGATGCGCGAGACCGTGCTGGGCGAGACGCCGGCTGCCGCGGCCACCATCTCCAGCGTCACCTTGCCCGCATCCAGCGGGGCACGTGCACGTCGGGGATCCTTGGGGCCGGAGCTCATCGAAAAAGGCGGGGTTGTCAGAGGCGGTTCAGTTTACGGGCTGGCTCCGTGCGGGCTTCAGGCCGCGCCGGGCGCCGAGCCGCTGCGCACCAGACTCGCTGTCAGCGTGGGTGGCTGACGCAGGGTCTGCGCGATCACGCAGTAGCGCTCGGTGAGCTTGAGCAGCGTGGCCAGCTGATCGTCGCTGGCGGGCGAATCGATCTCGAAGCGCAGCCGGATGTCGGTCATGCCCACCGGCACGTCCTTGGCCAGGCCCAGCGTGCCGCGGAAATCACCGTCGCCTTCGACGATGACTTCGGCGCGCGTGAAGGGGATGCCCATGGCGGTGGCCACCACATTGAAGGTGACGCCGGCGCAGGCCACCAGCGACTCCAGCAGCAGATCGCCCGAGCAGGCCTCGCTGTCGTCGCCGCCGGCCTTGGGGTGCAGCCCGGCATCAAAGCGGGCGAAGCGCGTGTCCAGGCGCACCGAGGGCTTGTCGGCCAGCAGCGTGCCGCGCGCGTGGAAGGTGTGCGCGGCGGCGCCGGGATCCAGCTTGTAGCGGGCCTTGATCGGGGCTTGCAGCTGGCGCAGTTCATCAGCGGTCATGGGGTCTCCAGGTTCGGCAAACGGTCATCGGCCAGACGTGATGATGACGCAGGGTTCGCCTGCTGGCACGCCCCGGTGGGGGGCGCCCAGAATCGACTGAGCCTCAGCGTCTGGCCCTGGCGCGCGATGTTCCGCTGGATGGGCCTGGCTGCGGTCGGCATGCGCCGGTCTTGCGCTGCCCGTGCCTGCATCTTGTTCTGCACCGGAGGTTGCGATGCTCGACACCCTGCCCGACACCGCCGCGATGTTCGCGCAGCTGCGCAGCGTGGGCGAAGCGGCCGATGCCCGCCAGCGGGAGATCCGCGGCCAGCGCCACCTGCCGGACGATCTGGCCGCGCGGCTGGTCGATTCCACGGTCTTCCGCACCTGGGTGCCGGCGGTCTACGGCGGGCGCGGCGGCAGCGTGCAGGATCTCTTTGACGCCATCGAGACGGTGGCCTGGTACGACGGCGCCACGGCCTGGATCGTGATGATCGGCGGCACCACGGCGCTGGTGTCCGGCTTCTTGCCGGCCGAGGGTGCGCGCCAGATCTTCGGCAACCCGCGCACGCAGGCGGGCGGCTTTGCCAACCCCCTGGGGCGCGGGCGCCGTGTGGAAGGCGGCCTGCGCGTCAGCGGCCGCTGGGGCTGGGGATCGGGCACGCGGCACTGCAACTGGATCCTGGGTGGCGTGGCGGTCAGCGAAGATGGTGAGGGCGCTGCCACACGCTCCAGCGGGATGCACACGCCGCTGTGCTTCTTTCCGCGCGAGGCCGTCACCTTGCACGACAACTGGCACACGCTGGGCCTGGAGGGCACGGCCAGCGTGGATTACGAGGTGCACCAGTGCCTGGTGCCCGATACGCACTGGGTCGCCTTTCCAATGCAGCAGCCGGTGGTGCAGGAGCCGCTCTACCGCTTCAGCACCGTCGGTGCGCTGGCGGCGGGCGTGGCCTGGGTGGGCATCGGCATGGCCCGCCGTGCCATCGACGAGCTGATCCGCCTGGCCACCGTGAAGGTGCCCGCCGGCGGCGCGCGGCCGCTGGCCGAACGCGCGGCGATCCAGAGCCTGCTGGTGGAGTGCGAAGCGGCCTGGATGTCCGCACGGCTGGTGCTGAAGGAGCAGACCGCCCGCTGCTGGGAGCAGGCCGTGCGCGAGGGCGAGCTCGCGCCCGAGGCCCGGCGGCTGCTGCGCGTGGCGGCCATCAACGCGGTCGAGCGCAGCACCCGCGTGGTGGACCTCTGCTACGGCGCCGCCGGCGGCTCGTCCATCCACGACACCAGCCCGCTGCAGCGCATGTTCCGCGACATGCACGTGGCCACGCAGCACGGCATCAACGGGCCGCTGTTCACCGAACGCCTGGGAAAGATCGCCCTGGGTCTGAGCCAGGATGCGAGCCTGTTGTGAGCCCGGGTCGCTGGCGTACAGGCAGCAGCCTTGAGCAGCCGATCAGCCCACCGCGAAGTGGCCCATCAGTCGCAGCTCCAGCCATTGCTCGGCCAGCACCTGGCCGTGCTGCAGCGCGTGCTGGCCGGTTTCGGACAAGGCTGAGCCGAGCTCGAAGTGGCTGCCTTGCAAGGCCAGCAGCCACACCGGGGGCGGCGGCGTGTGCAGCACGCGGCGCGCCAGGGCGAGCAGGGCGCCGGGTGGCAGGGCGTGCGTGAACGGGGTGTTGGCCGAGGCCGCAGGGTGCAGCGGGTGCAGCGTGGCCGCGGCGTGCAGAGGCTCGTGCGAGGCGTCGGCCAGCAGCACGGCGCGGCGGCCTTCCAGGGCCAGCGCATGTTCGATCTGCAGCTGGTAGACGCTGAGGATCTCCAGCTGGCCGCTGCGCCGCGCGGGGTGATCGTGCAGCGCCTGGGCGAGCGCCGGGCCGAGGGCATCGTCGCCGCGGCTGGCGTTGCCGATGGCGATCAGCAGCAGCGGCGCACGCGGGTGCGCCGCGCCCGGGTCATGATCCGGCGCGCTCATCACGCGCCGTCCGGCAGCAGCCGCTGCAGGCGCCCGTCGCCATCGCGGCGCAGGCCGCCCTGGGCGCGGCCTGCCCCATCCACCAGATTCAGCTCCAGCGGCATTGCGCCCAATGCGTGCGTTGCGCAGGACAGGCAGGGGTCATAGGCGCGGATGGCGACCTCGATGTGGTTGAGCAGGCCTTCGCTGAGCTCGCGCCCGTCGAAGTACTGGTCTGCCACCACGCGGATGGCTTCATGCATGGCCTGGTTGTTGTGCGTGGTGCTGACGATCAGGTTGCACCACTGCACCAGATCATCGGCGCCGATGCGGTAGTGGTGGATCAGCGTGCCGCGCGGCGCCTCGATGATGCCCACGCCTTCGCCGGCGCGGCGCGCGGGCGGCGGCGTGCACAGTTCGCCCTCGGCCCAGGATTCGTCATCCAGCAGCTGGCCGATCACCTCAGCGGCGTGCAGCATCTCGATCATGCGCGCCGTGTGCGTGGCCAGCACGCCATGGCGGATGGCAGCCGGCCCGCCGGGAGCCTCCGCGCGCCAGGCCTGCCGGCGCGCTTCGGCGCGCGGCGTGCCCAGGCGCTGAGCCACCTGCAGCCTGGCCAGCGGCCCCACGCGGTACCAGCCGTCGGCCTCGCCCCGGCTGCGCCGGTAGGGAAACTTCATGTAGCTCCAGGGGCGCACGCTCTCGTCGATCAGCGCCAGATAGTCGGCGGCATCGACGTCGGCCTGTGCCACCTGGCCGTCGGCCTCGCACAGGCGCAGACGGCCGTCGTAGAGGTCCAGCGTGCCCTGCTCGTCGACCAGCGACATCATGGCGGCGGGCGCGGCACCGAAGGCGTCATAACGTGTCGCTTCGGCCGCGTGCAGCCGGGCCACCAGGTCCACCGCCGCTTCGCACCAGCCGATGATCTGCGGCAAGCGCGCCTGCATCTCGCGGCGCTGCGCGGCGTCGGGCCGCCGATTCATGCCGCCGGGGATCGATCCCGTGCCGTGGATCTTCTTGCCCGCCGTCATCTCGATCAGTTCCTGCCCGTACTGGCGCAGCAGCACGCCCTGGCGTGCCACCTCCGGCCAGGCCTGGGCCACGGCCATCAGGTTGCGCTGCTCGAGTTCGCTGTCGAAGCCGAACAGCAAGTCCGGGCTGCTGAGGTGAAAGAAGTGCAGCGCGTGCGACTGCAGCATCTGCGCGTGGTGCATGAGGCGCCTTAGGGCCTGGGCGGCCGGCGGCGCGTGCACGCCGAGCGCGGCATCCAGCGCCTTGCTGGCCGCCAGGTGGTGTGAGACGGGGCAGATGCCGCACAGGCGCTGCACCATCACCGGCACCTCCCAGTAGGGCCGGCCGACGATGAAAGCCTCGAAGCCGCGGAACTCGACGATGTGCAGCCGCGCCTGCTTCACGCGGTTGGCGTCGTCCAGCAGCAGCGTCACCTTGCCGTGGCCTTCCACGCGCGACAGGGGATCGATGGCCACGCGCCGCAGGCCGGCGCTGGCTGAGGTGGACAGTTCAGTCATAGCGGATCATGCCCCAGGTGCCGGCCGGTGCCCGCCCCTGCAGCAGCGCGGTGAGGAAGTCCCAGATCGCATCGGCGCTGGGCGGGCAGCCGGGCAGCACGTGATCGATGCTCACCACCTCGTGCAGAGGGTGCACGCGGGCCAGCGGCAGCGGCAGTTCGGGGTCGTCAGGCACCCGGCTGCCGGGGGCCAGCCCGGCGCGGGTGACGTAGACGTCGCGCAGGATGCCGCCGATGTCCATGCCGTTGCGCTGTGCCGGCAGCCCGCCGGTGATGGCGCAGGCGCCCACGGCCACCAGCGTGCGGCACTGGGCGCGGAACTCCCGCAGCACCTGCACGTTCTCGGCATTGCACAGCCCGCCTTCGACCAGGCCGATGTCGCAGGGGCCGCAGTGCTTGATGTCGGTGAGCGGGCTGCGGTCGAAGCGCACCCATTGCGCCAGCTGGAAGAAGCGTTCGTCGATGTCCAGGAACGAGGTGTGGCAGCCAAAGCAGCCCGCCAGCGAGACGGTGGCGATGCGCGGGCGTGTGTCTTCAGCCATGCCCGGGCTCCTCACCGCTGGTTTGCGAGGCCGCAGCGGCCTTGACCGGTGCGCCGGCCGAAGGCGGCCCGGCATCGAAGCGCCGCTGCCCGATGGGCACGGCAAAGCCGCGGCGCTTGGGCAGGATGGCACCCACCGGGCACACCTGTGTCGCGAAGTCCTCCCGCTCCAGCCGGCTGTCGCCCAGCTGGCCACTGGGCGAATTGACGATCAGGTGCGTGCCGATGCCGTGGCCGCCGATGGCAAACACGCCCTTGCCGTCCACCTCGTGGCTGGCGCGCACGCACAGCTTGCACAGGATGCAGCGGTTCAGATCGAGCCAGACCTCGTCGTGCGAGGCGTCCACCGGCCGCTGTGGGTAGAACTCTTCAAAGCGCGGGCCGCGCATGCCCATCTCGGCCGCCGTCGCCTGCAGCAGGCAGTCTCCGCTTTTTTCGCAGCTGGGGCAGAAGTGGTTGCCTTCCACGAAGAGCATCTGCAGCAGCAGCCGGCGCCGCTCGTCCAGAGCCTGTGTGCGGTTGGCGACCACCTGCCCCGGGCGCGCGGGCGTGGTGCAGGCGGCCACCAGCTGGCCATCGGCCTCGACCACGCACAGGCGGCAGGAGCCGCTCTGGCCCAGCCGGCTGTGCCAGCACAGGTGCGGGATGTGCTGGCCTGCCGCGGCCGCGGCCTGCATCAGGGTCTGGCCCGGCCTGCAGGGAACGGCATGGCCATCCAGCAGAAACTGCGCGGTTTCGGGCGCAGTTTCGGGCGCGGCACTGGGCGCAGGGGCGGGCGCGGGGTGGGACGCGGGGTCGGCCGACACGGGCGGGTGATTCATCCCAGACGCTCCAGATGAGACGCCGCATCGTCCCGGCCTGTGGCGCGCCGCGCGCTCTCCAGCTCGGCATCCAGATCGAAGGCCGGCACGAAGCGCGGCTGCTGCAGCCGGCGCTGGTAGGCCAGCGGAAAGCGCTGCAGCGTATCGCGCAAGGGGTTGGCGGCGGTCGCGCCCAGGCCACAGTGCGTGTTGCCGTGCAGCAGGGCTTCCAGCTCGCGCAGTTCGCCTTCGTCGAAGACGCTGCCGAAGCCCGCCGCCAGCTTGTCCATGCGGCGCAGGATCAGCTCCGTGCCGACCCGGCAGGGCGTGCAGAAGCCGCAGCTTTCGTGCGCGAAGAACTGCGAGAAGCCGCGCGCCACCTCGAACATGTCGCGGCGCTGATCGAACACCATGAAGGCGCCCGCCGTGGGCACGTCCTCGAAGCCGATGCGCCGCGGGAACTCGTGGGAGGCCAGGCACAGGCCCGAGGGCCCGCCCACCTGGACGGCCTGAACCGCATGTGCCTCCTGCCCGGCAGACGGGCGCTGGCCATCGGACGCTCCGCCCGGCAGCACGGCGCCGGCCGCCTGCAGGATCTCCGCCACGCTGACGCCGAAAGGAAACTCGTACACGCCGGGCCGCTCGACATCGCCGCTGACCGAGTGGATCTTGGTGCCGCTGCTGGCGGGCGTGCCGATCCCCGCCCACCAGTCGCCGCCGCGCAGCGCGATGTGCGCCGCCGCGCAGAAGGTCTCGACGTTGTTGACCACCGTGGGCTGGCCCATGTAGCCCTGCTCCACCGGATAGGGCGGGCGGATGCGCGGGTTGCCGCGCTTGCCTTCCAGCGATTCCAGCAGCGCGCTTTCCTCGCCACAGACATAGGCGCCGGCACCGAGGTGGATCTCGATGTCGAAATCGAAGCCGGCGACGCCCAGGATGCGCATCCCCAGCAAGCCGCTGGCACGCCGCCGCGCAAGCAGGGATTCCAGTGAATTCAGCAGGTAGCGATACTCGCCGCGCAGGTAGATCAGCCCCTGCCGCGCGCCAAGCAGCCGCGCCGCGACCGTCATGCCCTCGATCAGCGTGTGTGCACGGCGCGCCAGCAGCACCCGATCCTTGAAGGTGCCGGGCTCGCCTTCATCGGCATTGCAGACCACGAATCGCGTGCCGCCCTCGGGCAAGGGCGCCTCGCGCGCCATCTGCCACTTGCGCGCGGTGGCAAAGCCCGCCCCGCCGCGGCCACGCAGCCTGGAGGCCTGCAGCTCCTGCAGCGTGGGCAGCGTGCCGCGCGCCAGCGTGGCGCGCAGAGCCTGCCCCTGCAGCGGCGCACTGCCCAGCAGCACATCGGCACGCTGCACGTTGTCGTCCACCCGTTGCCAATCGGCGGGCCACTCGGCCGGCGGCACGCCCGCCCGCAGCAGATCGGCCAGCTGCGCCACGCGCGGCGCATCCAGCCGTGTGAGCACCTGGTGATGGTTCACCAGGGCGGCCGGCCCCTGGTCACCCAGCCCGGTGCAGGAGGTGAAGCCCACGCTCACCGCACCATCCGCGCTGCGGCCGCCGGGCTCCACACCCAGGCGCCGGCACAGCGCCAGCGCCAGCTCGCGGCTGCCCAGATGACGATCCGTCACGTTGTCACTGAACAGCAGGTGCACGCGGCCGACCGGCTTCAGGTGGAAGAAGCGGTAGAAGCTCGCCACGCCTTCCACGATGGCCGGCGTCAACGACAAGCCGCTGGCCACGCGCGCCATCACCTCGCGCGGCAGCCAGTGTGTCTGCGCCTGCACCTCGCGCAGGATCTGCACCAGCCGGTCACGCCGGTGCCCGTGGCGCGCGAGCGCAGCCGCCACGGCATGCGCCGCGGTCTCGCGTTCCAGAGCAAGGGCAGGATCGTGCGTCACCCCGCCATTTCACGGTCCCGCGGGGGCTTCGCCCTTGATCGAACGCAGAGCGAGCGGCGAAGCAGGGACTGAAACACACCGCGGCAGGCTGGACAGCCAGGCCCGGGCCGGCCAAGCCAGGACCGGCGAAGCCAAGGACGGCGAAACCCAGGCCAGCGACACCCAGGCCAGCGAGGCGGGGCCCGGCACCGACCCCCTTTGGCCCTGAGCAGGGCCCGAGCCTGTTGAAGGACCGGGTCGAAGGCTCAGCTTCGCGGGATCAGGGCGTGCCGAGGTAATCCGTCTTCGTCAGCTCCACCCCGTTGTGACGCAGGATCGCATACGCCGTGGTCACATGAAAATAGAAGTTGGGCAGCACGAAGCCGCACAGGTACTGCAGGCCCTTGAACTGCACTTCGCGCGGGCCGAGCTTCAGGTGGATGTCCTTGTCCTCGCTGCCATCGATCTGCTCCGGCTGGAAGCTGGCAATGAAGCTCTGCGTGCGCTCGATGCGGGCCTTGAGTTCCTCGAAGGTCTTCTCGGTGTCCTCGTAGCGCGGCACCTCCACGCCCGCCAGCCGCGCCACGCAGCCCTTGGCGTTGTCGCTGGCGATCAGCACCTGGCGCAGCATGGGCAGCATGTCCGGAAACAGCCGCGCCTGCAGCAGCACGCTGGGGTCGATCTTGCGCGCCTCGGCATGTGCTGCCGCCTTGTCCAGCACGCCTGACAGGTTCTTCAGGCCGTTGGCCAGGCGCGGTGCGCTGGCCTGGTACATCGAGATCGTGCTCATGGGCTGTTGTCTCCTCAGGGGGTCAAGCTTGAGTGGCTGCCAGGGATCTTAGCCAGCGCGCGGGCCGATGGCCACCGGACAGGTCTGCACGGGATTGGCGCAATGGGCTGGTGCGGGATGGGGTTGCCGGGGTGCGTGCCAGGGCGCTGAAGGGGGGCGGACTAGACTGAGGTTTCCTGCGGGATGGTGGACGGCAGGTTTGGCGAGCGTGGGTCTCGGATCGGCTGTGCCGGAGCTTGGACAGGCTCGGCCCGAACGGGCGTTCTTCCGATCGCCCTCGGCAAGTCCCTGAGCTTTCCAAAGGGCGGTCAAAGCCCGGGTTCAAGCCATGCCCAGGTCTCATCGGTCTTGTGAAGGGATGATCGTCATGAGCACGCCGTGCGCCAGGTTCTGCCATTCCCGGGGCTTGCCGTGAGCCGCCGGCGCGACGTCCTTCAGGCCGGCATCGGACTTTCGGGTGTCGCAGCCCTGGGTCTGAGCGCGAGCCCCGCCTTCGGGGCGGACACGGGCGATGCGGAGGCGGAGCGTTGGCTGCGGCAGGGCGGGGTGGTGATCGCGTTTCGGCATGCGCTGGCGCCTGGCACCTTTGATCCGCCGGAGTTCGTGCTGGGGGATTGCCGCACGCAGCGCAACCTCAACGATGCCGGGCGGGCGCAGGCGCGGCGCATGGGGCAGTGGTTTGTGCAGCGCGGGCTCAAGCCCGGCCGGGTGCGCAGCAGCCCCTGGTGCCGCTGCGTGGATACCGCGCAGCTGGCCTTCGGCAGCGCGCCGACCTGGGCGGCTCTCGGCTCGCCGCGCGGCGCCAGCGAGAGCACCAACGCGCAATCCCTGGCGGAACTGCGCCAGGCGCTGCGCGCGGCCAGCACCCGCGCCGGTTTCGAGGCCTGGGTGACGCACATGTTCGTGCTGTCCGATCTCACCGGCCAGGGCAGCAGCTCGGGCGAGGGCCTGGTGCTGCGTGCCCGCAGCGACGGTGCCGTGGAACTGCTGGCGCGGCTGAAGACGGAGGTTTGACGGATTCAGGTGGCCGCGGCTTCGCGCTGGCCCTGCCAGCGGTGCCGCTGCCGCCAGGCGATGGCCGCCAGGCCCAGCGCCATCAGCGCGACGGTCGAAGGCTCCGGCACGGGCGTGACGAAGCCGCGGATCTCGCCGCTGGGGAAGGCGCTGCTGTGCACGTTGAAGTAGGCGCGGCCGGCATCCAGCGCCGCGATCAGCGCGCTTTCGGCGCCCGCCAGCGTGCCGCCGCCCGCCCCGGCGACGAAGCTGCCGGTGAAGGAGCTGGCCAGCGTCAGATTGAGGTTGACGCTGTAGCTGCCGGCACTGACGCCCACCGGAAAGCCCGGCAAGGTGCCCGGGGTCACCGCCACGCCCACAAAGCCGGGTGCGTTCACGCAGCAGTGGATGTGCGCCACGGTGGTGTTGCCAGACAGGCCG
The DNA here is from genome assembly GCA_016790225.1 of Rubrivivax sp. Next base: position 2,491 of record JAEUOZ010000048.1, on the reverse strand, counting down.
GCAAAGCTGGTGGCGATCGCCAGCGTGTGCTGCACCGTGTCATAGCTGATCTGCACATAGCCGTTGCCGGTGGCGCCGGCAACCTCGGGCGCCAGGTTGGCACCATAGACTTTGACCTCAGCCGCGGCTGCCAGGGGCAGCGCAGCCAGGGCCAGGGCCGTCATCAGGGATCTGATCCTCATGGCTCCTCCAGGGCGGGCACCGCGGCCCGCGGGTGCGGATCGTGTTCCTGGTAGGCGGGGTGTGCAAGCCCATGCTGATCTCATGGGTATGTTCGGTGCCGAGGGCTGGAACGGGCTCGCCGGGGCGTTCTGTCGTGCCGGCCGCTGATCCGCGGTCGCACAATGGCATCGCCTCACACCCACAAGATCTGAAGGAGACAGCCATGGCACGCGTGAGCACGTATCTGAATTTCGACGGCCGGACCGAGGAGGCCTTTCACTTCTACCGTTCCGTCTTCGGCGGCGAGTTCAACGGGCCGATTCACCGGATGGCCGATGCGCCGCCGGCGCCGGGGCAGCCGCCGCTGAGTGCCGAGCAGCAGCAACTGGTGATGCACGTGGAGCTGCCGATCCTGGCCGGCCACGTGCTGATGGGCACGGACGCGGTCGAATCCATGGGTTTTCAGCTGCGCCATGGCAACAGCGTGCACATCAACCTGGAGCCCGATACGCGTGCCGAAGCCGAGCGCCTGTTCCAGGGCCTGTCCGCCGGGGGCACGGTGGAGATGCCGCTGCAGGACATGTTCTGGGGCGCTTATTTCGGCAGTTTGACGGATCGCTTCGGCATCCACTGGATGGTCAATTGCGAACAGCGAGCCTGAAGAGCGTGACGCTGCGCAGGTGACGGAGCCGCGATGACGCCGCCTGACGAGTTGCCCGTGCCGCTGCATGAGCTGCAGTTCATCGCCATCCGCGCGCAGGGGCCGGGCGGGCAGAACGTCAACAAGGTGTCGTGCGCGGTGCACCTGCGTTTCGACATCCGCGCCTCTTCCTTGCCCGATGAGGTGAAGCAGCGCCTGCTGCAGCAGCGCGACCAGCGCATCAGCCAGCAGGGCGTGCTGGTGATCAAGGCCCAGTCGTCGCGCAGCCTGGAGCAGAACAAGGCGGACGCCGTGGCACGGCTGGCGCAGCTGGTGGCGGCCGCCGCCCATGTGCCGCGAGCGCGCCGCGCCACGCGGCCCACCCAGGCTTCACGGCAGCGCCGCCTGCAGGCCAAGAGCCAGCGCGCCGGCATCAAGGCCGGGCGCGGGCGGGTCGGGGCGGAGTGAAGCTGCGGTCCCAGGCGCGTACGGTCGGCGGCCGGTCGCGTCTGATGCGCCGCGCGGGTGCTGATGGCAGCGCGCTGCAAGTTTCGCGAGATGCCCGCGCGCTACGATGGCCTGGCCCCCCGATCCGATGCTGTCCGCCAGGAAGGCCCACGATGAAGTCCATGCCACGGCGCAAGCCCAAGACCGCCCTCGTCAAGCTCGGTGAGCTGGGCATGGCCGTGCCCCAGGTCGTGGCCCACCGGGTGACACGCATGGCGCTGGCCGGCCCGCTGCTGTCCGCCCGGGATCGTCAGGAATTCGAAGGCATGGTGCTGGAAAAGCAGCAGGCCTTCACGCAGGCCTTTGCCGCCGTGGCGCAGGAGACGGTGCGTGTCCAGCAGTCGCTCACGGGTTCCTGGTTGCGGGCGATGAGCCTGCGCCCGGGCAAGGCCGCGATGCAGCCGGCTCAGGCCAGCCAGCAGCTGGCCACCGCGCTGGAACGCATCGCCGGCAAGGGCCTGGGCCCGGTTCATCGCAAGGCCGTGGCCAACGCCAAGCGGCTGTCGCGCACGCGCCTGAAGTGAGCGAGGGCCTGCGCCCTCAGTTCCCCGCCGGTGCCGAGGCCGGAGCACCCGAGTTCGACACCAACCGCCGTAAGTGCCTGATTCGTATAGGCCAGGGCCTCCGAATTGTCACTACAGCAGGCTCGTCTGGGCGTCGACAGTGGGCTTCTTGATGTTGAGTGCGGCCAGCGCTTGGGCTTGGCGGGGATGCAAGGTGGAGACACCGTGGATCGGCGCACCGCTGTCGATGCTCGCCGTGTGGCGCTGGATGCGACGCAGGTCCGCCAGCGCGGCTTCGGGCGACATGTCGCTGCCCGCAAGCTTCAGGCGCTGACGCATCACGCGGTACAGGATCAGAGCCATGAAGCAGACGCTGGCGTGCGCTCGGATGCGTTCGGGCAGCCGGTGGTAGACCGGCGCGATCTCTATCTCCGACTTCGTCGTCCCTAAACAATTCAAATCAGCGCTCCTCAGACCGGTGCATATAAGTCCCGGAGCGCACTTGGTGCGGTTCGTGTCGTCAACAAGCGCTCTATACTGAGCCTGACCTGAGCCGGTAAGAGCCACAAGACGGCCCGCAGGCCTTTCTTGGCGATCATCCTGAGCAGCCAGCGCAGGTTGTAGCCCGCCGCGCACAGCACCGCGTGCAGCCGGTCGCCCATTTCGCCTTTGAGGTGAC
>JAEUOZ010000029.1 GCA_016790225.1 Rubrivivax sp. | reverse complement strand
TGGCGCACCGCGGTCGCCTGAACGTGCTGGTCAATTCGCTCGGCAAGCTGCCGGCCGACCTGTTCGCCGAGTTCGACCACACCGCGCCCGAGGACTTGCCCAGCGGCGACGTCAAGTACCACCAGGGTTTCTCGTCCGACGTGTCGACCCCGGGCGGCCCGGTTCACCTGACGCTGGCCTTCAATCCCTCGCACCTCGAGATCGTCAACCCGGTCGTCGAAGGCTCGGTGCGCGCACGCATGGACCGTCGCGCCGATCCGCGTGGCAGGCAGGTGCTGCCGGTGTTGGTGCACGGCGATGCCGCCTTCGCCGGCCAGGGCGTGGTCATGGAGACACTGGCCCTGGCCCAGACCCGTGGCTACACCACTGGTGGCACGGTGCACATCGTCATCAACAACCAGATCGGGTTCACCACCAGCGACCCGCGCGACAGCCGCTCGACGCTGTACTGCTCGGACGTGGTCAAGATGATCGAGGCGCCGGTGCTGCACGTGAACGGCGACGATCCGGAGGCCGTGGTGCTGTGCACCCGGCTGGCCATGGACTACCGCCAGCAGTTCAACAAGGACGTGGTCGTCGACATCATCTGCTTCCGCAAGCTCGGCCACAACGAGCAGGACACGCCGGCGCTGACGCAGCCGCTGATGTACAAGGTCATCGCCAAACACCCGGGCACGCGCCGCCTGTATGGCGAGAAGCTCGTCGCCCAGGGTGTGCTCCCGGCCGACGGCCCTGACCAGATGGTCAAGGATTTCCGCGCTGCCATGGATGCGGGCAAGCACACGGTCGACCCGGTGCTCACCAACTTCAAGAGCAAGTACGCGGTCGACTGGGCGCCCTTCCTCGGCAAGAAGTGGACCGATTCGGCCGATACCGCGCTGCCGCTGACCGAGGTCAAGCGGCTGGCCGAGCGGCTGACCACGATTCCGTCGAACTTCAAGCTGCACCCTCTGGTGGAGAAGGTGATCGCCGATCGTGCCGCCATGGGCCGTGGCGAGATCAATGTCGACTGGGGCATGGGCGAGACCATGGCCTATGCCTCCCTGGTGGCCAGCGGCTATGGCGTGCGACTGAGCGGCGAGGACTGTGGGCGCGGCACCTTCGTGCACCGCCATGCCGTGCTGCACGATCAGAACCGCGAGCGCTGGGACGAAGGCACCTATACGCCGCTGCAGCATGTGGCCGAGGGCCAGGCGCCGTTCGTGGTGATCGATTCCATCCTGTCCGAAGAGGCCGTGCTGGGCTTCGAATACGGCTATGCCAGCGCCGAGCCGAATACGCTGACGATCTGGGAAGGTCAGTTTGGCGACTTCGCCAACGGCGCGCAGGTCGTCATCGACCAGTTCATCGCCAGCGGTGAGGTGAAGTGGGGTCGTGCCAACGGCCTGACGCTGCTGTTGCCCCACGGTTATGAAGGCCAGGGCCCCGAGCACAGCTCGGCTCGGCTGGAGCGCTTCATGCAGATGGCGGCCGACAACAACATGCAGATCTGCCAGCCGACGAGTGCGAGCCAGATCTTCCACCTGCTGCGTCGGCAGATGGTGCGGCAGTTCCGCAAGCCGCTGGTCATCTTCTCGCCCAAGAGCCTGCTGCGCAACAAGGACGCCACCAGCCCGCTCACGGATTTTGTCAAGGGCGAGTTCAAGACGGTGATCGGCCCGCAGCGGGTCGAGGTGGTGGCCGAGAAGGTCAAGCGCGTCATCTGCTGCTCGGGCAAGGTCGCCTATGACCTGATCCGCAAGCGCGATGACAAGAAGGCCTGGGATGTGGCGATCCTGCGCGTCGAGCAGCTCTATCCCTTCCCGCACAAGACCTTCGCGGCGGAGATGAAGCGCTTCCCGAACGCGACGGATGTGGTGTGGTGCCAGGACGAGCCGCAGAACCAGGGTGCCTGGTTCTTCATCCAGCACCAGATCCACGAGAACATGCTGGAAGGCCAGAAGCTCGGCTATGCCGGCCGGCCGGCCAGTGCCTCGCCGGCGGTGGGCTATTCGCATCTGCACCAGGAACAGCAGAAGGCCCTGCTCGATCAGGCCTTCGGCAAGCTCAAGGGCTTTGTCCTCAGCAAGTAAGGCAACCCGGCCGCCACGCGCCGGGTTGGCCCGGGCGGGCCTGGCTGACGGCTGAATTCAGCCGCAGACGGTCCGCCCGAGGGTCGGCGCGGGGCACCAACCCCTCATCTCAACAGACACATCATGGCAATCATTGAAGTCAAGGTTCCGCAGCTCTCAGAATCGGTGGCCGAAGCCACGCTGCTGCAGTGGAAGAAGAAGCCCGGCGACACCGTGGCAATGGACGAGATCCTGATCGAGATCGAGACCGACAAGGTCGTGCTTGAAGTGCCGGCCCCGGCCGGCGGCGTGCTGGCGCAGCACGTGGTGGCCGACGGCGGCACGGTGGTGTCCGATCAGGTGATCGCGACCATCGACACCGAAGGCAAGGCCGGCGCCGCTGCACCCGCGGCCGCCCCCGCCGCGGCCGCCCCCGCCGCGGCCGCGGCTTCGCCGGCCCCTGCGGCCGCCGCCGCCCCCGCCGGTGGCAGCAAGAGTGGTGTGGCCATGCCGGCGGCTGCCAAGCTGATGGCCGACAACAGCCTGCCCGCCGGCTCCGTGCCCGGCACCGGCAAGGATGGCCGGGTGACCAAGGGCGATGTGCTGGGGGCCGTGGCTGCCGGCGCCGCCAGGCCCGCGGCTCCGGTGGCTGCGCCCGCCGTCTCGGCCCCGGTGCCCGCCGCCGTGGCGCGCCCGCTGCCGGCCGTGGCCGCGCCGCCCTCGGCAAACCTGGGCGAGCGTCCCGAGCAGCGCGTGCCCATGAGCCGCCTGCGGGCCCGCATTGCCGAGCGCCTGGTGCAGTCGCAGAGCACCAACGCGATCCTGACCACGTTCAACGAAGTGAACATGGCGCCGGTGATGGAGATGCGCAAGAAGTTCCAGGAGAAGTTCGAGAAGGAACACGGCTGCAAGCTGGGCTTCATGAGCTTCTTCGTCAAGGCAGCCGTGGCGGCCCTGAAGAAGTTCCCCATCATCAATGCCAGCGTCGATGGCAACGACATCGTCTACCACGGCTACTTCGACATCGGCATTGCCGTGGGCTCGCCGCGTGGCCTGGTGGTGCCGGTGATCCGCAATGCCGATCAGATGAGCTTTGCCGACATCGAGAAGAAGATCGCCGAATTCGGTAAGAAGGCGGCCGATGGCAAGCTGGGCATCGAAGAGCTGACCGGCGGCACGTTCTCGATCAGCAACGGCGGTACCTTCGGCTCGATGCTGTCCACGCCCATCATCAACCCGCCGCAGTCGGCGATCCTGGGCGTGCATGCCACCAAGGACCGTGCCGTGGTGGAAAACGGCCAGGTCGTGGTGCGCCCCATCAACTATCTGGCGATGAGCTACGACCACCGCATCATCGACGGCCGCGAGGCCGTGCTGGGGCTGGTGACGATGAAGGAAGCGCTGGAGGATCCGGCCCGTCTCCTCTTCGACATCTGAAGCGGCGCATCAGCCTGTTGCGCGACCCGATCTCACGCCTGCGCTGCTCGCCGTACGGGAGTACGGCTGCGCTGCTCGACGTGACCTCGGGCCGCTCGCTACGGCTGCTGCACCACTTCAGCAGCCTTCTCCAACTGAGAACATCATGAGCAAGCAATTCGACGTCATCGTCATCGGCGGGGGCCCAGGCGGCTACATCGCGGCCATCCGCGCGGCACAGCTGGGCTTCAACGCCGCCTGCATCGACGAGTGGAAGAACAGCAAGGGCGGCCCGGCACCCGGCGGCACCTGCACCAACGTGGGCTGCATCCCCAGCAAGGCGCTGCTGCAGAGCAGCGAGCACTTCGAGCATGCCGGCCACGCCTTTGCCGATCACGGCATCGGCTTGAAGGACCTGTCCATCGATGTGACGAAGATGATCGCCCGCAAGGACGCGATCGTGAAGCAGAACAACGACGGCATCCTCTACCTCTTCAAGAAGAACAAGGTGACGTTCTTCCACGGCCGCGGCTCGTTCGTGAAGGCTGTTGACGGCGGCTACGAGATCCAGGTGGCCGGCGCCGCCACGGAGATCATCACCGGCAAGCAGATCATCGTGGCCACGGGCTCCAACGCGCGGGCCCTGCCGGGCGCGCCGTTCGATGAGACGAACATCCTCAGCAATGACGGCGCATTGCGCGTGGGCGCCGTGCCGGCCAAGCTCGGTCTCATCGGGTCGGGCGTCATCGGTCTGGAGATGGGTTCGGTGTGGCGTCGCCTGGGTGCCGAGGTGACCATCCTCGAAGGCCTGCCCACCTTCCTGGGCGCCGTGGACGAAACCATCGCCAAGGAAGCGCACAAGGCCTTCACGAAGCAGGGCCTGAAGATCGAGCTCGGCGTGTCGGTCGGCAAGATCGAGGTCGGCAAGGACGGCGTGAGCATCGCCTACACCAGCGCCAAGGGCGAAGCCAAGGCGCTGGAGGTGGACAAGCTCATCATCTCCATCGGCCGCGTGCCCAACACCATCGGCCTGAATGCCGAATCCGTGGGCCTGGTGCTGGACGAGCGCGGCGCTATCGTCGTCGACGAGGCGTGCCGCACCAACCTGCCGGGCGTCTGGGCCGTGGGCGATGTGGTGCGCGGTCCGATGCTGGCGCACAAGGCCGAGGAAGAAGGCGTGGCCGTGGCCGAGCGCATCGCGGGCCAGCATGGGCACGTCAACTTCAACACCATTCCCTGGGTGATCTATACCAGCCCGGAAATCGCCTGGGTGGGTGAGACCGAACAGCAGCTCAAGGCGCGTGGCGCGGCCTACAAGGCGGGCAGCTTCCCCTTCCTGGCCAACGGGCGCGCGCGCGCGCTGGGCGACACCACCGGCATGGTCAAGATGCTGGCCGATGCCGCGACGGACGAGATCCTCGGCGTGCACATCGTTGGCCCGATGGCCAGCGAGCTGATCGCCGAAGCCGTGGTGGCCATGGAGTTCAAGGCCAGCAGCGAAGACATCGCGCGCATCTGCCATGCGCACCCGTCCTTGAGCGAAAGCACCAAGGAAGCGGCGCTCGCGGTGGACAAGCGCACGCTCAACTTCTGAGGCCGCAGGCGGCAGCACCCGCTTCGCCGGCCCAGCGACTGCTGAAGCCACCGCGGCCATGGCAACACCGGCGGCTCCTGGCGAAGGTCCGGGCCGTGCACGTGCCGAACAGCTGGCTGCCCTGCGGCTGAGCCTGTCGGAAGGCCGCTGGTCCGAGGCGCTGAACCAAGGCAGCGCGTTGCACGCCCAGTGGCTGGCGGTCGGGGATGCGACGCTGGCCGTGGAAGCCGCGCTGGTCGTGGCGAAGGCGCTGTTCAATGCCGATCGTCTGCTGCTGGCCGAGGTGTGGTGCCGAAAGGCGCTGGCGCTGGACCTGCCTCAGGAGGCGGCGCCGCTGACGGCCGCGGTCTGGGTCGTGCGCGCAGCGGTGCAGGCGCGCCTGGAAAACACCCAGGGCGCACTGGAGTCCATTCGTCGCGCCCTGGCCGTGATGCCAGCCGCCGCCGCGGCGAGCAGCCGACGAACCGTGTACTTCGGCGTGGCCATCACCTACCGTGCGCTCGGCCTGTGGCACGCCTCCTTGCCGATCTGGCGCGCAGCCCAGGAAGCCGATCTGGCCGTGGACGCCGCAGGGCCAGGCCTCATCATGACGCGCGTGAACCTGGTGGACGCGCTGATGCGCGCCCATGACGATGGGCACCTGGCCGACGCGGCAGGCGCCCAGGCGCTGCTGGAGGAGGCGCTGGCCGTGGCCGGCAACTTCCGTGCGCAGCTTCCCCAGGCGCAGACACCGTGGCAGCGCTTCTTCATGCGCCACGCCCTCGGCAGTGTGCTGATGCGCGGTGGCCCGGCGCAGGAGGCCTGCGCCACCCTCCAGGACGGGCTCGACGGTTCGCAAGGCATGCCCAGCGTTGCCGTGGGGGCGATGCACCTGGACATGGCGCGGGCTGCGAATCGCCTGGGTCTGGACGAGGTGGTGCAGCGCCATGCCCGCCTGGCCGTGGAACGCCTGGAGGCCGATGTCGTGGCGCCCAGTGGCCTGCTGCCCTTGCCCAGCCTGCACGACCTGCGCCAGGCCTATGCCCTGCAGGGGGATCTGGCCCGTGCCATGCAGACCCAGGACCTGGTGCATGCCCGCATCCTGCGCAACGTGCAGGCCCTGATGGAGGCGCCCAGCGAAGGCCTGCCGCAGCGGCTGTCGCTGCAGACGGCGTTGCTGCAGAACGCCGATCTGCGCGAGGCCAAGGAGGGCCTGGAACGCGAGATGCGCGAGGCCAGCCGCGCCGCCGCCTTCGATGAGCTCACGGCGCTGCCCAACCGCCGTGGCCTCAAGGGCGCCTACGATGCCCTGTGCGCGCGCCACAGCGAAGTGGTGCTGGTGATGCTGGATCTGGACGACTTCAAGCTCATCAACGACAACCACTCGCACGCGATGGGCGATGAGGTCTTGCGCCAGGTGGCAGCGATCTTCACCGACAGCCTTCGGGTGCCGGACACCGTGGGCCGCTTTGGCGGCGAGGAGTTCGTGGTGCTGCTGTCCGGATTGACGGTGGCCACGGCCTGGCCGGTGGTGGACCGGCTGCGCCAGCGCATTCAGGATCACCCCTGGGCGGCACTGGGCACCGGGCTGCGCCTGACCTTGAGCGCGGGATACGTCGCGGTGACCGCGGGAGAACCCTTCGAGGAAGCCACGCGCAGGGCCGATACCCTCTTGTACGAAGCCAAGCGCGCCGGTCGCAACCGCGTCCACGCGGAACCGGATCCCACCGCCAGCTGAACCGATGCTGTCCGTCAGACAACTCTACGAGCACACCCTGGCCGAGCGCGGCTACCGCAGCGACGCCGCGCAGTTGCGCGCCATCGATGCGCTGGAGCGCTGCGAGCGCGAATGGGCCGACTACAAGTCGCGCCGCGGCAACGCCCTGACCAAGCTCATCCGGCGCCCGCCGATTCCCAAGGGCGTCTACATGTACGGTGGCGTCGGGCGCGGCAAGAGCTTCCTGATGGACTGCTTCTTCCAGGCCGTGCCGCTGACACGCAAGACCCGGCTTCACTTCCACGAGTTCATGCGCGAGGTACACCGCGAGCTGCAGGAGCTGAAAGGGACGGCCGATCCGCTGGACGAACTCGGCCGCCGCATCGCCCGGCGCTTCCGGTTGATCTGCTTTGACGAATTCCATGTCTCCGACGTCACCGATGCGATGATCCTGCACCGCCTGCTGGCGGCGCTGTTCGCCAACCGGGTAAGCATCGTCACGACGAGCAACTTCCATCCCGATGGGCTTTACCCGAACGGCCTGCACCGTGACCGCATCCTGCCGGCCATCGAACTGCTGAAGGCGCGGCTGGAAGTGATCAACGTGGACGCCGGCGTCGACTACCGGCAGCAGACCCTGGCCGGGCTGGAGACCTATCACAGCCCGCTGGACGACAAGGCCGAAGCGGCCATGCAGGCGGCTTTCGATCACCTGGCCGAAGCCCGCGATGAATCCCCCGTGCTTCACATCGAGCACCGCGAGTTGCAGGCCCTGCGGCGCGCAGGCGGTGTGGTCTGGTTCGATTTCCGCACCCTGTGCGGTGGGCCACGCTCGCAGAACGACTACCTGGAGATCGCCTCGCGTTTTCACACCGTGCTGCTCAGCGGTGTGCCGCAGATGCCGCCGCGCATGGCCAGCGAGGCGCGCCGCTTCACGTGGCTGGTGGACGTGCTGTACGACCGGCGCGTCAAGCTCGTGGTGTCCGCGGCGGTGCCGGCTGATCAGCTTTACCACGAGGGTCCGCTGGCGCACGAGTTTCCGCGCACGGTGTCGCGCCTGCATGAGATGCAATCGGCCGAGTACCTGGCGCTGGACCGGCGCAACGTGGACACGGGGCTGACGTGAAGCGGCGCCCGACCCTCTTGTGCTGGGCACTGCTGCTGGTGGCGGGCCCCGGGCTGGCTACGCAGGACGAACGCCAGCAGATTGATGCCGCGCGCCAGCGCATCGCTCAGGACTTTGCGGCGCAGGAGCAGGCTTGCCGGCAGCGCTTCGCGGTGACCGACTGCGTGGAGGATGTGCGGGCTCGCCGTCGCCAGGCCCTGGCACCCTGGCGCGAGAGGCAGCTGGCGCTGGATGCCGCAGACCGGCAGCGCCGCGCCGACGAACGGCGGGCCGCCATTCAGGCCAAGACGAAGGCTGCCGCCGAAGCGCCCGCGTCGGCACCGCCCGTGGTGCCGCGTGCGCGCAAGCCCGGCCCAACGCCC
>JAEUOZ010000018.1 GCA_016790225.1 Rubrivivax sp. | reverse complement strand
CGGATACCGCACGGCCAAGAACTTCATCGCTACCGCCTACCTGCGCCTGTCACGCTTGAAGAACCTGCCGGCTCACCCGTTCAGCGCCGCGGCAGCCGTCAGGTAAGGCTGTCGCGTTCCACACTAAACGGCATAGAGCCGTGCCCGTCAACGAGTATCACGCAGTTGCAAGCACCAAGACTGCCTCTTGCTTCTCGCGCTCAAGCGCTCCGATGTAGTCTGGACCCGCGATGCGCTGCGTGCGAAGGAAGTCCAACAAGAAGGGTTTGCTGCTCGCTGAGTCAGTGACATCCCGAAGCGTCCTGATGGTGGCCCGACCCTTCGTATGATCTTCGTCAAAAGAAGCTGGCCCGATGCGTTCGAACAGTCCCTGATACTCACTCGCAATGCGCTCTGCAACGTGCTGGGCATTGAGCAATTCGTTGGCACGAAGTTGGCAGTCGACACGTACGTTGTTGCACAGGATCCACAATTGGGCCAAAAGCCAAAACTTCTCGTGATTGATCGGACCAGTTTCTGAGATCTGAAACGCGATTTCACCTTCAAAGAAGGCCGACTGGTCCGCCAGTTGCGCGGCGACTTCCCGATACTCTTTGCTGGCGTCGATCATTGACTTCGCCAATTCCGCCCTTTGCACCAGCGCTTTGGTACGTGACATCTGTTTTCGAAAATTCGATTTCTCCAGATTCTGAAAACCAGAATTGACGGCGTCAATCAAACTATCAACGCGCCCATCTAGATCGTTGAATCTTTTTCGCATGTAGAGAAAACCAGCTACGCTTACACCGACCCCGACCAGCGAGACTCCTAAGGTGGCAACTTGTAGCGCCCGCAGTGTTTCCATCATGGCCTTGATCTGATGCAACTGTATTGACGTGTAGAGATCGGTGCCGGCTTTCAACGCAGCAGATGCCAGTGGTAGCGGGGAAGCTCCCCCCGAGAGAGCTTGAGACAGGACCGACTGACCGATACCGCTCTCCTGTAGATGCCCAAGAATGCGCCCGGTTCCCGCATCCTTCAGGATGGCACCGTAACGCAAAATCTCGCCGCTCGCCAGTCCGGGCAAGAACTCGATGGGCAAGTTAAATGGAATCTGACTCAGCATATCCAGCATCCAGTATTTTGGAGGCGTACTCGGTAGCCCACCGTCGATGTCGGTCTGCAATTCCGTTGTTGCCCAGTGTCAACTCTCGCAAAACTGCCAAAATCCGCAGACGATTATCGCTGTGGAACTTGAGAGACAGTCGGGTATCCCATTCAAGCTTGGGCCACATCAAGCTGATGTCTGCCGACACATCATTCTCTGGAAACCACGTCTTCAGGCGCTGCCGCAGCGCAGCCACTTCTTGTTGCAAAGCCCTGGTCATGGGTGAACGGACGCAGACCCATATGTGCGTTTCAAGTACCTCGTTAGAGGGCTTAGTTAGAAGCCGACGCCAGATACCAATATCTGCAAGCTCACGGTCCACTCGCTCGGTAAGGCAATTATGGGCCTGACAAGCGGACTCCGTCACATTGAAGTGGAACTCGTCGCGCCAGTCGAGGACCTCTCGCCGAAAGCGCAATCGCGCGATCTGCTGCGGATCCACTTCTGAGGCAACAGCCTCCAAAGGCTGGGCTGGCTTAGCGTCTGGCGAGTCGTCAGCCGACTGCGAAGTGGGATAGTGGTCACGCAGTCTCTTGTCTCTTCCCCACCACCCGAAGCTGCGGACATCTCGGTTCAGGAATGCCCAAGCATCGCGGAACAAGCCTCGCCGCGGCGGTTTGTCGAATTGAGCGGGCTGTTGCGTTTCCATGAAGCTGACGACTAGTCTAATGCGCTGGCATGCGGGACGGTAGTGGATCGGCGCATTCGATCCCTAGACTTTCGGTCCTTACGCCCGCTGCGCAGACGCTACTGGGCACTCCAAATGCGAGTCTTTGTCTCAGCTTCCAAGTGAAGGGGAGCGTCAGGATGCAAGTCTTCGGCGGTACACAAAGGTACCCGGTACCTGGTACTGCGGCCGTGGCAGCTTGAAGGGCGCCGCAGTCACCAGGGCGCAGACGGCTTCGAACTCGGTGGGGGATGTACAGCCGAGCGACTGCGGCGGGGTAGAGAGTTTCGATGCGCGTGAATACGCTTGGACGCGGGGCCTGATCGACGAACGCCTCGAGCTCCGTGCACGGCTACTCCTGCGACCAGAAGAAGCGTTCCATCGCCGCGTTGTCGTCGCGCGCCGGGCAGCTGGCACATCGCCGTCTGGAGCCAGCGCCCCAAAGACACAGCAAAGCCCGCGCACGGGTGGCCACTGCTCCAAACGAGCCTTACGGTCGGGACATCACCTGCTTGCCTGCCGACCTGCGCGGCCCGCGCTCCCTGGCCAAGCAGAGCAGCGAGGGCAGCGGGGAGTCATCAGCCGCGGCCTTGATGCACCAAGACCAGCAGCAGGTTGTTAGCTGGCATCGACACCTGTTCCTGCAGCTGCAGGCCATGCGCGCGCGCCTGGTGCAGCACATCGGCCATCCGGCGCACGCCCCAGGCGGGGTCGCGCCGACGCAGGTCCGCGTCGAAGGCCAGGTTGCTGGGAGCGGGTTCCTGGCCTTCGACCCAGAACGGGCCGTAAAGCAGCAGCAGGCCACCGCGTCGCAGGTGGCGCGCAGTGCCCGCCATCAGGGCCGCGCAAGCAGGCCAGGGGGCGATGTGCAACATGTTGGCGCAGTACATGGCGTCGACCGGGGTCGGCACGCCGGACCAGACCGGCGTCATGACATCGATCCAGACCGGCGGCATCACGTTGGGCAGGTCTTGGCACCAGGCGTGGATGCCCGGTAGCGCCGCGGCCTGGCCGTCGCTGGGCAGCCAGCGCCAGGCCGGCAGCTGGCTGGCAAAGTGAGCGGCATGCTGGCCGGTGCCGCTGGCGATTTCCAGAACCAGGCCGGGTTGTTCTGCCGTGTTGGCCGGCAGCAGCCGCTGCAGTTGAGCGCAGATGGCCGTGCGGTTGCGCTCAGCGGCGGGGCTGAAAGGCGGTGGTTGCTTGGTGCTCATCCTTCAACCCCCGGGACATCCACGAACGGGCGGGCCTTGCGCCGCAGGGGGCACGCTCGCGCGCTCAGCGCGGCAGGATGCGCGAGCCCAGCGGGCGCGGTGTGTAGTCCGGCAGGAAGCGGCACTCCGCCGGCTTGTCGGCACTCAGTGCGCGGCAGCGCTCGGCGATGCCGGCGGGCGTGGGCTTGCGGCCTTGCTCCACCCAGTCCAGCAAGGCGTTGAACAGCGGCGGGTAGTGTGCATCGCCCCAGTAGCTGTGCTCGGCGGAGTCGATGTAGGCCTGGACCAGGCGGTCACCCGTCCCTGCGGCCACCATGCGCTGGCGCAGCGTGTCCTGGCCCTCGACAAACACCGTCGCGTCACCGATGCCATGCGCGCTGATCACCGGCACCGCAAAGCGGCCGCGGTGGTCCACATCGGCCGCAAAGCGGGCCACGGCCGCTGGGTCGGCCTTGTAGCGCGCCACACCGGCATTCAGCGCCGCATCGTCGGGTGAGCCCACGTAGCGCACGCCCTCGTTGCCGAAGGGGCTGACGCCGCCGTTTTTCTGCACCACGTCGCGCAACGTGAAGGTGCCCCAGTTCAGGTGCCCGACCACCGAACTCTCGGGAATCTTCAGCACGTCGACGATGGTCTTGAGCTTGCGCGCCTGTTCCGGCGTGCGCTGCGCAGCGGGCCTGCGCGCGCCCAGGCAGTCGTCGGCGCGCTGGGCCAGTTCGGTGTTGCTGAGCTTGCTGTCGGCCGGCAGACCGATGCTCAGCGGGTAGGCCGGTTCATCGGGCCGCGGGTGGTTCTGGCACAGGTGCTGGTAGATGGCCCGCAGGTCCAGCCGGAAGTCATAGGTGGCGGGGCCGGCCACCACGCCGCTGGTCAGCAGGATGCCCTCCCAGGAGCGCGGGAACAGCTCGGCCGCGCGTGTGGCCACCATCGCGCCCCAGGATTGCCCGTGCAGCAGCGTGCGCCGCGGCTTGGCCACATGGTCGACAAAGATGCGGCGCACGCGCTCGGTATCCTCGGCGGCCGTGGTGACCGCAAAGCCGCCCTGGCGGAACACCGAGCCCGCCCAGGCATGACCCTGCGACACCGTGATCGCCCAGCGCTTGATGTCTTCATCCGCGCGCGTGCGTTGCGGGGGGCCGAGGGACGGGCCGCCGTGTGCGTGCACCACCAGCACGCCCGACCACTGCGCCGGCATCACGATCAGGTAGTGGGAGGATGCGGAATCCTGGCCGCGCAGGCATCGGGCACCGGCTGGCACGCCCGCCGGGCAGGCTTCGGCCACGGGCGCGGCTTCGGGCGGCGCCACCGGCCCGCTGGCGCAGCCCGCCAGCAGCACCGCCGCCACACCTACCAGAGCCGTCAAGCGAAACCGTCGAGCGCTCGTCATCATGCGTGTCCTGGGCTGTGATGCGCCGACGGCGCGGTCAGAAAATTGTGCACGACGCAACTGACGGCCCCCGCAGACCCTGGTCGAGCTCTGGGTGTAACCGCTTCGGGTCGTGTCGCGAATAGGGTGCTTCACGCCCACGCGACCCAACCCCTCACCGGCACGCCTCGATGCACCCGACCTTGCCCTTGCTCGCAGCCACCGATTTCCCGTCCATCCGTCGCCGTGCGCTGGAGACCTTGCAGGTCAATCTCGGCTACCGCTGCAACCAGAGCTGCCTGCACTGCCATGTGGCTGCCAGCCCGCAGCGCACCGAGATGATGGATGCCGACACGGTCGCGCTGGTGCTGGAGGCACTGCGCGAGCGCAAGGTCTCGACCTTGGATCTCACCGGCGGTGCCCCCGAGCTGAACCCGCACTTTCGCCATCTTGTCCGGCAGGCCCGGGCGTTGGGCCTGCGCGTGATCGACCGCTGCAACCTCACCATCCTGTCTGAACCGGGGCAGGAAGGTCTGGCGGCTTTCATGGCCGAGCAGGGTGTCGAAGTGACCGCCTCGCTGCCGTGCTACTCGCCGGCCAACGTTGATCGGCAGCGCGGCGATGGCGTCTTCGAGCGCAGCATCGCCGGCCTGCGCGAACTCAACGCCCTGGGCTACGGTGATCCGGCGCGCGGCCTGGTGCTCAATCTGGTCTACAACCCGCAGGGCCCTTCGCTGCCGCCGCCGCAGGGGCCGCTGGAGGCCGACTACAAGCGAGAGTTGCTGCAGCACTTCGGCATCCGCTTCGATCACCTGTTTGCGCTGACCAACATGCCCATCCAGCGCTTTGGCAGCACCCTGGTCAGCCAGGGCAGGTTTGGCGCGTACATGCAGCTTCTGCGTGGCAGCCATCGTGCCGAGCATCTGGAGACGGTGATGTGCCGCAGCCTGCTGAGTGTCGACTGGGAGGGCTTTCTGTACGACTGCGACTTCAACCAGATGCTGGGCCTGCGCGCCCGCCTGGACGGGCGCCCCCGGCCGCACCTGCGCGACCTGCTGTACAGCGACGCGGCCGTCACGGACATCCGTGTCGCCGATCACTGTTATGGCTGCACGGCCGGGCAGGGCAGCAGCTGTGGTGGCGCGTTGAAGGAAGCGGGATGAAGCCCAGCCTGTCGATCGTGGTGCCGGCCTTGAACGAGGCGGCACTGATCGAGGCCAGTCTGCAGGCCCTGCAGCCCTTGCGCGCGCGGGGCGTGGAAGTTGTGCTGGCCGATGGCGAGAGCAGCGACGGCACGGCGCAGCGCGCGGCGCCCTGGGTGGACACGGTGCTCAGCTCAGCCCGGGGCCGTGCGGCGCAGATGAATGCGGGGGCGGCAGCGGCTCGGGCCGAGGTGCTGCTGTTTCTTCACGCCGACACCCGGCTGCCTCCGCGGGCCGACGGGCTGGTGCTGGAGGCCCTGGCCGATGGCGCCTGCTGGGGGCGCTTTGACGTGCGCATCGAGGGCCGGCCGCGGATGCTGCGTGTCGTATCGGCCCTGATGAACCTGCGCTCCCGCTGGAGCGGCATCGCCACCGGCGATCAGGCCATCTTCGTCACGCGAGAGGCCTTTGACCAGGTAGGTGCCTTTGCGCTGCAGCCCTTGATGGAAGACATCGAGCTCTCGCGGCGCTTGAAGCGCCTGGGCCGGCCGGCCTGCCTGCGCGCGCAGGTCAGCACCTCGGGCCGCCGCTGGGAGCAGCGCGGTGTCTGGCGCACCATCATCCTGATGTGGCGGCTTCGCTGGCGCTACTGGCGGGGCGAGCCGGCCGCGCGGCTGGCGGAAGCCTACCGTTGAGCACCGCCGTCATCGTCTTTGCCAAGGCTCCCGTGCCCGGCCAGGCGAAGACACGCCTGGCGCCGGCGCTCGGCGAGGCGGGTGCCGCGGCACTGGCGCAGCGCATGCTGCAGCATGCCCTGGCGCAGGCGGCAGCCGCCGATCTGGGCCCGGTGGAACTCTGTGCCGCACCCGATGCCCGGCACCCGGCGCTGCATGCGGCCGCGGCCGCGCACGGCGCTGGGCTGGCCGAGCAGGGCGGCGGCGATCTTGGCCAGCGCATGCACCGTGCCTTTGTGCGTGTCTTGCAGCAACACGGCCGTGCGCTGCTGATCGGCACTGATGCGCCGACGCTGGACGCCCCCATGCTGCGCCAGGCCGCGCAGGCCCTGGAGACGCACGAGGCGGTCTTTGTCCCGGCCCGCGACGGCGGCTATGTGCTCGTGGGGCTGAAGCGAGCCGATCCTCGCTGGTTCTCCGGCATGCGCTGGAGCCATGAGCGCGTGATGGCCGACACGCGGGAACGGCTGCGCGCGGCGCGTGTTGGCTGGGCGGAACTGCCGCCCGTGGCCGATATCGACCGGCCGGCTGACCTGGCCAGCCTGCCGCCGGGCTGGCTGGTCGGATTGGCGAGGGCCTGACCCTAGCGCTCGCCACGGACCGGGTGGCTTGCAAAGCTTGCCGGGGGATGACAAACGACCATCGGCAGGTCAGGGTTTCCCTGATTGCTGTAGCGGGGGGTGGGCTATCGACACAACAGGTGCTGAGCCAGTTATAGTGCAGTTACGCACCGATACAACTGAGTTGAATTGTTGCGAGATTCGCGGCAAGCTGCACCCTTGCGGGGTTGATGCAGGTGGGGCTGTTGCATCAGGGTTTCCGATCATTAGGAGAATTTCAATGCGTGTACTGACTCTGGAAGAGATGCTGGTGGCTGCCGGCGGTGGCAAGAAGAGCAAGAGCAAGAGCAAGGGCTGTGGCGGCAGCAAGGGTGGCAAGGGTGGCAAGGGTGGCAAGGGTGGCAAGGGCGGCAAGGGCGGCCACAAGGGTGGTGGTGGCGGCGGCGGTGGCGGCGGCGGCTCCAAGTGGTAAGCCCTCGCCCGGTTGAGGCCTGAAGGGCCTCGATCCTTGGCTTGAGTCTTGAGTAAAGCCCGCGCTCGCGGGCTTTGTCCCATCAGGGGCTCCTGAACACATTGGCGCTCCATTCCCCGTGCAACAGGCAGGGCGGCGCATCGGCCCCGGCGGGGCAGCCAAAGCCCCCTCTACAGACGGAGAGCGGCTCGGCCGATAACCAGAACTAGCCTCGTCAGCCATGCCGCCTGGCAGCGCCGGGGGGCCATGGAGAGTCAGACATTGACCAAGAATCGACGCGTGGTAACCGCTACGCCTCTGGAATCGCCGCCGCTGGCGATCTGCGAAACCGGCACTGCCCGCGGCCGCGGCGTGTTTGCGCAGCGCGGCTTCGAGCCCGGAGAGGTGGTTGAAACGGCTCCGGTCCTGGTCCTGCGATGCGACTTCGATGACCTGCCGGAGCTGCTGAAGACCTACGTGTTCGACTGGGAGAACCTGACGGGTGTCCCGCGCTCCCACGCCGTCTCACTGGGCTACGGCAGCATGTACAACCACGCCAACCCGTCGAGCCTGCGCTACGAGGCCGACGCCCGGGGTGCGGTGATGCGCTACATCGCCGTGCGCCGGATCGAAGTCGGTGAAGAACTGACGATCAACTACAGCGGAGACGGCGGGCATCACGAAGCCGAGGACGACCACTGGTTTGAACGGCACGACATCGCCCTGATCAAGGACTGATGCGAGTGACACTCCCAGCACTGCCCGCCGGCCTGCCGGCCGACCACAGTGATGCGATCGCGTGGGCTTGCGCCGCGTGGCCAGCCGCTGCCGTCCACACCATCAGCCAGCGCAACTGGGCCAGCACCTATCTTCTGAGCACGGAGACGGCGTCGGCTTACCTGAAGGTGTTGCCCTTGTCTCAGAGTGCGCAGGTTCGACGCTATGCGCTCCTGGCCGAGCGCTTCGCACGCGAGATGCCGAGGCTGCTGGCATCGGACCCCGACAAAGCATGGATGCTCCTCGAAGCGCACGGCGGCACGGCGTTCCAGGGCGAACCCGAAGAGGCTGCGGAGGTGGCCACCGCGCTGGCAAGACTGCAGATGAAAGCGGCATCGGACGCTGATCTGTTGGCCCGGCTGCAGCCCATCCGGCTGGCGGATGCGATCACGGAGCTGCTGGCCTTTCTGGAACGTCCGGCTGAAGCATGGGGTGTGGCCCACTTCGTGGGGCCGGAGGCGGCCAATCGCTACACACGCTTGATTCGCTCGCGCGCAGACCTGCTGGCACAGCTGGTGGCGCGCGCCGAAGGCTTGCCGCAGACCGTCTCGCATGGTGACCTTCACCTCGGCAATGCCGCCCGCCACGCTGATGGCCGGGTCGTGTTCTTCGACTGGGATGAACTCGCAGTGGGCCCGGCCGGCCTGTGCCTTCATGGGCTGATGTCCGGCTGCGCCGTGGCCGTGGCCCTTCTGCGCCGCATGGCCGAGGGCACGCAGGCCCCACAGACGGTCGAGGGTCGCGTGATCGAGGCCTACGTCGACGTGCTGGCCAAGGGCGGCTACGCCCCGCGAGCGACCTTGCTGGACGCCCTGCCTGGGGCCCTGTGCGCGGGACAGATGCGCTTTCTGGCCAGCTTCGGGCGCTATCCCGGCGACGCCGATGTCAGCGCTGCCGCCGGCACACTCAGCCAACGCCTGAGTGATCTGCTGGATCTCTGCGACTGGCTGGCCTCGAAAGACCCGGCCCGGGCCATCGCTGCAGCAGACGAGTATGAGGCGCAGGCCGAATGGGCGCGCGCGCACCGTCTGGTTCAAGACCGCCTGGCCCATGCACCCGACGATGCTGCTCTGATCAGGCGTTATGCCAGGTTGTCAGAGCGCCTGGGCTCTGCCGACGTGGCGGAAGAAGCCTGGCTGGAGCTGCTGAAGCTCTCCGACAACGATGACGAGGCCCGGGCTCATGCGCTGCAGCTTCGCTTGGACCGGCTGGACATGGAGGGATGCCAAGACCTGCTGAAAACCGCGCAGGCTCGGGTTGGCGACAGCCCGACGCTGCGCGCGCTGGGGGTGCGTGTATCTCAGGTGATGGAGTGCCTCGCCCTAGGCCACGCACCGCAGGGATGGCCGCGTGTCCCGGTCAGCGACG
This sequence comes from Rubrivivax sp., assembly GCA_016790225.1. The sequence goes on along the minus strand of JAEUOZ010000018.1, from coordinate 27,606 downwards.
CGGAGCGTGAGCGAGGGAAGCTGGATGCATGCACCCATGCGCTGGTGCTGCGCCTCTTCCGCCAGCAAGGCGCCGTTCAGCTCGATGGCGTCTTCTCGCTTTCCGAAATGACCCGGCTGCAGCAGGCCTTCGAACGCCAGCAGGCGCGCTATCTGAATGGCCAGCTGCCCGAGGATGTCCTGCACGTGGGCAATCGGCGGTATATGTTGACCATGACCCTTGACAGCACTTTCGGCGCACCGACGATGGTTGCCTCGGGCCTCTTTCTGCCGCTGATGAGGGAGCTTCTGGGCAGCGAGTGCATCCTGAGCGCCTACACCGCGGTGGTGTCGCTGCCGGGCAGCGCGGACCAGGGCGCGCACAAGGATCACACCGCCTTGTTCGAAGAGGAGGGTTGGCAAGAGGGTGCGCCTACCTTTGCGGCACAGGTCATCCTGCCCTTGCTGGAAATGAACGAGCGCACGGGCGCCACCGCCGTCTACAAGGGCTCACAGGGCGTCCCGCTGAACACCGCGCTGGAAGAACTTCCTCATCAGGTGCCTGAAGTTCCGCTGGGCTCCTGCCTGCTGGTCGATTACGCCGTCGTCCACTTTGGTCGGGGCAATCGTTCCGATCAGGTCAGACCCATCCTGAACCTTGTGTACTCAAGGCCGTGGTTTCGCGATTGCCGCAACTACCACCTGCAGCCGCCCTTGCGCTTTGCGCCCGGCTACCTGGAGGAGGCTGAAGAGGCCGTCCGTCCCCTGGTGGCCTGGTGGGACCTGGAGTGCAAGGCGGCGCTGAGAGCCAGCCAGTCGCCCGCCTGAGCCTTTCAGACCAGCGAGCTCCATTGCGCCTCGCAGCGCAGCTGCATCAGCCGGCGCGGCGGGCAGGCACGGTGGGTGTGGACCAGCGAAGGCCGGTCGTGGTCGCGCAGCATCGGCGGACGGGCCAGGTCAAACCAACGGGCCACGTCCAACGCCGCCAGGTGCGGTGCGACCCGCAGCACGTCGTCCAGGTCATCACACGCAGAGATCAGGCAGGGCACGAAGCCGATGCCCAGGTTGCGCAGCATGCGCACGCGGTGATGCCCGTCGACCAGCAACAGCCGCCCACCGTGCCGCGCCACGTGAACCACCGGCGGCGGTGAGACGACGCGCCATTGAGCCTCCGCGGGCGCCGCATGGACCCCTCCGGCCACGGGCTCTTTCCTGAGGCTTGCCTGTGGGTCATCGGTGACGACCGTCCAGGTACTGCCCGCCCAGTGAGACTTCAGCTCGGGCTGGCCCAAGGCTGGGTTGAGACAACAGGCCGCCAGCCGTTCGTCAGCGTCATCCGCCCCTTGCACCAGGGCCTCGCAGCGGGACAGCCGATCGCCCCACAACGCGGGACGAGAGGCCATCAGTGCATCGAACTCCACCAGACCGAAGGCGACCGGTACCGTGTCAAAGACCTGCGCCATGCTCGCGTTACCCGCCAGCGCCGAGGTGGCAGCCGCCATGGACGGCGGCAGGGGCAGCACCGCAGAGGCATCGGCGCAGCCATCCTCGCTGCCCGCCAGGGCATTCATGGTGTGTTGCGCCTTGCGCCAGGCCGCGACCAGTTCGGCGCGGTCAGCAGCCGGGTTCACCCCCTGCACACGCTCGACGAAGGTGTCCAGCGAGGTCACGGGCATCAGGAAGTGCTCAAGGGGCGTTTCCGTCATGTCAGGAAGGATTGTCTGATCAAGGCAGGTTCAGTCAGCCTTGCCTTGACGATCGGCTCAGCAGACGCACAGCGGCTCAAGACGATGGACCGTGACTTCGCGCCCTCCTCGGACCGACTCGAGACGCAAGCCGCCGAGGCCTGGCGACCGTCTGAAGTGCCGGAGTCCGGTGACTGTACCGGACCCGGTCGATGACTGCGCCCCGGTGCACCGCCAGCATGACCGGATAGGGTCCGGCGATCACCGTCGGAACGAGGCGGTCAATTCACGGGCTACATCCCCCAGCGCAGTGCGGCCGTGTGCACCGGCGAGTCCCACAGCTCCAGCATCGAAGCGTCGGCCGCGCACACGGTGATCGAGCAGCCGGCCATTTCCAGTGAGGTCACGTACGAGCCCGTGAGGTAGCGAACGCCTTGTATGCCGGCGCCGGCCAGGACCTTCTGCGCGGCATGGACCATCACGTAGAGCTCCATCAAGGGGGTTCCGCCGAAGCCGTTGATCAGCAGGAAGACCTCTTGCCCGCGCTTCAAGGAGAGATCCTTCAGCACCGAGCCTGTGAGTTCCGCGGCGATCGCTTCCGCGCTGGTCAGCTTGACGCGTCGTCGGCCGGGCTCGCCGTGGATGCCCACACCGACCTCCATCTCGTCCAGGCCGATCTGAAAGGTCGGCGAGCCGGCGGCCGGGACGATGCACGAGGTCAGGGCCACGCCCATGCTGGCGGTATTCTTGTTCACGGCATCGCCCAGCGCCTTCAGATCGGCCAGGCTTTCGCCTCGCTCGGCCGCCGCACCCACGATGCGCTCGACCAGCAGCGTGCCGGCCACGCCGCGCCGGCCCGTGGTGTAGGTCGAGTTCTCGACGGCCACGTCGTCGTTGACGATGACGGTCGCGTTGTCGCGATCCAGCATCTCGGCGGCCATCTGGAAGTTCATCATGTCGCCGGAGTAGTTCTTCACGATGAACAGCACGCCAGCGCCAGTGTCGACGGATTCGGCTGCATCGAGCATCTGGTCGGGTGTTGGAGAGGTGAACACCTGTCCCGGGCAGGCGGCGTCGAGCATGCCGTGGCCGACAAATCCCGTATGCAGCGGCTCATGGCCGGAACCGCCCCCTGAAACGAGGCCCACCTTGCCGGGCTTGAGCACACGCCGGCGCACAAAGCGCATCTCGGGGTCCAGCAGCAGGATGTCGCCGTGCGCCGCGGCCATGCCCTGCAGTGACTCGCTCAGGACCGTGTCTACATGATTGATGAGCTTTTTCATTTCGTGTCCCCTGGGGCGGGTTGAGTGGTCAGAGGCGCGTCATCGGCAGATCAAAGTGCGCCGCAGACGCTGCCGATGATCAAGGCCATCGAACGCGAGCCGGGGTCCACATGGCCCAGGGCGCGCTCGCCGAGAAACGAAGAACGTCCCCGACCCGCTTCCATGCTGGCCGTGGCCCGCACGCTGTCGTCAGCGCACTGGCGGACCTGGGCCAGCAGTTCGGCGCCCTTGAGGTCGCCGGCAGATGCCAGCAGCTGGCGCACCGGGTCCAGCACGTCGAGCAGGGTCTTCTGGCCGACCTCGGCCTTGCCCAGGCGGGTCAGCGCCTTGATGCTGACATCCAGCGCGCGGGCGACGTCGGCCGTGACGGGCTGCGCTGGCAATTCCCGGCCCAGGGTGACCAGCAGGGTGCCGAAGACCGGGCCTGAAGAACCCCCGATGGTGGACATGCAGGTCAGGCCCATGGTCTTGAGCGCTTCGTTGAAGCTCTGCGTGGCCAGCAGCTCCAGCTTGGCCTGGATGGCCAGAGCACCGCGCCGCATGTTCAGGCCGTGATCGCCATCACCGATGGCCTGGTCCAGCGCGGTGAGTTCGTCCACGTGATCGATCAGTGTCTGCGTGGCCGCTTGGATGAGAGGCAGGTGGTTCATGGGGACTGCTCGGTGGGGTGGCTGTGAAGTCAAGCCGGAATGCGTTGGCCGGTTTCGTCGAACCAGAGCGCGCCTCGGATCCGCAGGTTCACCGCATCGCCGGGTTCGAGACCGGTGGATGTGGTGCTGGCCGAGACCAGTTCCTGCTCGGTGCCGGCGATCTGCACATGCACCAGGTGCTGGTCGCTCAGGCGTTCAACACGCAGCACCCGCGCCATGGGCTCAGCAGGATCGGCGGCCGCACTGTTCAGGCTAAGGTGCTCGCAGCGGATGCCGATGGTGGCCGCACGCTCGGGGCCTGGCAGCAGGCCCAGCACCTGGCGCGGGACGAGATTGATGCGCGGGGAGCCCAGGCGCGATGCCACGTAGCTGCTGACCGGGTCTTCGTAGATGCGGCGAGCGGTGTCCAGCTGCACCAGTCGGCCCTGCTCGAGCACACCCACCCGCGTGGCCATGGTCAGCGCCTCGGTCTGGTCGTGCGTCACGTAAAGCATCGTCGCGCCCATGTCCTGCTGGATGCGCTTGAGCTCCAGGCGCAGGTCGTTGCGCAGCTTGGCGTCCAGTGAGGACAAGGGTTCGTCCATCAGCGTGACAGAAGGGTTGCGCACCAGCGCGCGGCCGATCGCCACCCGTTGCATCTGGCCGCCGGAAAGCCGGGTCGCCGGGTTCTGCAGCTTGTCTTCGATGCGCAGCATGCGCGCCACCTCGCGGACCTTGCGCTCGATCTCGGCGGCCGGCGTCGGGCGCATCGGCGAGCGCAAGGGGAAGGCCAGGTTCTCGTAGACCGTGAGGTGCGGGTACAGCGAATACTGCTGGAAGACGAAGGTCACATCGCGCAGAGCCGGCGCGAACGCCGTGACATCCTGACCGCCGATCCACACGCTGCCGGCATCGGGCCGTTCCAGGCCGGCCACGAGCCGCAGGGTGGTCGTCTTGCCGGCGCCGCTGGGGCCCAGCAGCACAATGAATTCGCCGCTGCGGATCTCCAGATCAAGATCCTTCACGGCCTGCACCTCGCCGAAGCGCTTGCCCACGCCCTGCAGTCGAAGATCAGCCATGCGGCGCTCCGGCGGCGGGCGGCTTGCCGATGGGCTGGCCACGCCGCTGTCGACGGTGCAGCGCGAGCAGCGGGACGTCGTCCCGCGCCGTCTTCAAGACCCGCCCGCTGGCCTGGTCGAAGAGCGATACCGCGGAGGCGTCGAAGTGCAGGCCCACGTGATCACCTCGCGCCACGGGCGCATCGGCGTGCACCTTGGCGCGCAGCGTGGTGCCGCTGGCCGTGGCCAGGGTGACGATCTGGCTGATGCCCAGGTACTCCGTGCCCAACACCTCGGCACGCAAGGCGGCATCGTCGGACAGGCGCACATGCTCGGGCCTGACGCCGCACAGCAGGGCACTGTGCGGCACGGCCTGGCGCAAGGCCGGCACGCCCACCTGGGCCGCGCCGATCTGCACTGTCTGCGTGCCCTCGTTCAGCGCCGCCTCGAAGGGCAGAAAGTTCATGGCCGGCGAGCCGACAAAGTCCGCCACGAAGACGCTGGCCGGTCGCTCGTAGACCTCCATCGGGGCACCCAACTGTTCAATCACGCCGCCGTTCATGATGGCGATGGTGTCGGCCATGGACATGGCCTCGGTCTGGTCATGCGTGACGACGACCGTGGTGGCATGCAGGCGCTCATGCAAGGCGCGCAACTCGTGGCACATCACCTCCCGGAACTCGGCGTCCAGCGCGCCCAGCGGCTCGTCCATCAGGAAGGCCATGGGCTTGCGCACAATGGCCCGGCCGAGTGCGACGCGCTGGCGGTCCCCGCTCGACAGGCCCGACACCGAGGCATTCAGCAGCGGGGTGATACGCAGGATGGCGGCCGCCTCTTCGACCCGGGCCTTGATCTCGGCCTTGGGCACGCCTTGGGAGACCAAGGAGAAGCTCATGTTCTGCCGTACGTTCATGTGCGGGTACAGCGCAAACATCTGAAAGCAAAACGCGATGTCACGCTCTGAAGCGCGCTTGAAGCTCACGTCTTCATCGCCCAGGAAGACCTGCCCTGAGGTCGGCAGTTCGAGCCCCGCGATCATGCGCAGCGTGGTCGTCTTGCCGCAGCCCGAGGGGCCGAGCAGGCAGAAGAACTCACCATCCCGCACCGTGAAGCTGGAGTTCTGCACGGCCGTGAACTCGGCAAAGGCCTTGTGCAGTTCATGAACGCGGATCTGGGCCATCGCAGCGGTCTCAGTCAGGAAACTTGGAGACCACCATGAACATCACGGTGCCCAGCAGCGTGGTCACGAACGACCAGGTGTAGAGGACCAGCGCAAAAGGTTGCAGCATCATGAAGATGCCCAGTGCAATCACCACGCAGGCCAGCATCTCCATCGGGCCACGCCGCAGCGCCTTGGGCCAGGACGAGGTTTTCACTTGCGCACCGCTCCGAAGGTGATGCCACGAAGCAGGTGTTTGCGCAGCAGGATGGTGAAGACGAGGATGGGCACCAGGAACAGCGTCGTGCCGGCGGCGACCGCCGGCCAGTCCTGCCCGCCTTCGCCGATGATGATGGGAATGAAGGGCGGCGCCGTCTGTGCCGTGCCCGAGGTCAGCAGCACGGCGAAGGCGTACTCGTTCCAGGCAAAGATCAGGCAGAAGATGGCCGTGGCCACGATGCCGGTGGTGGCCTGCGGCAGCACCACCTTGCGGAAGGCCTGCAGCCGCGTATAGCCGTCCACCATGGCGGCCTCTTCGTACTCACGCGGGATCTCGTCGATGAAGCCCTTGAGCAGCCACACGGCCAGCGAGACGTTGACCGCGCTGTACAGCAGGATCATGCCTAACCGCGTATCTGACAGGCCCAGCTCGCGGTACATCAGGAAGATGGGGATGGCCACCGCGATGGGCGGCATCATGCGAGTGGACAGGATGAAGAACAGCAGGTCGTCCTTCAAGGGCACCTTGAAGCGCGAGAAGGCGTAAGCCGCCATCACCCCCAGCCCGACCGAGAGAATCGTCGAGCCCACCGCGATGATGAGCGAATTGACGAAGCGCGGCGCGTAGTTGGAAGGACCCACCACCACCATGTTGGCGGCGCGTGCGTTCTCTTCGCAGGCGCTGTCCGGTGGCGGAAGTTGCGCGATGTACTCCGGCGTCTGCCGCGAACGCGTGGTGAAGAGGTTGCAGAAGCCTTCGGTGCTGGGCGTGAAGACCAGCTTGGGCGGATAGCTGATCGCATCGGCCGGTGTCTTGAACGCGGTCATGATGATCCACGCCAGGGGCACGATGGTGATGAGCGCGTACAGCGCCACCAGCACGCCGGCCACGATGCGCGTGCCGGCGCTGGGCTCGACAACGGAATGCGCGGTGCTGATGCCTGCCTTCATGGTGCGTGCCCGGGTGCGATCAGCGGTTCTTCACGGCGTTGAGCGCCTTGACATAGATGTTGGCCAGGCCGAACACCGCGACGAACAAGGTGACGGCAAACGCCGAGGCATAGCCGGTTCGCCACTTCTCGAAAGCCTCGCGCTTGAGCGTGATCGAGGCCAGCTCGGTGACCGACCCTGGCCCGCCCGAGGTGAGCAGGTTCACCATGTCGAACATCTTGAAGTTCTCGATGCCGCGGAACAGCACTGCCAGCATCACGAAGGGCAGCACCATCGGCAGCGTGATGGACCAGAACTGCCGCCAGGCCGAGGCGCGGTCGACCTCCGCGGCCTCGTAGATGTAGTCGGGGATGCTGCGAAGGCCGGCCAGGCAGATCAGCATCACGTAGGGCGTCCACATCCAGGTGTCGACGATCACGATGGCCCAGGGTGCCAGGTCAACCTCGCCGAGCATCGCGAACGACGACGGCGGCACGCCACCCAGGAAGCCGACCACGTAGTTGAACAGGCCCATCTGGGGCTGGTAGAGGAAGGCCCAGAAGTTGCCCACCACGGCGGGCGACAACATCATCGGAATGAGGATCAGGGTGGTCCAGAAGCCGTGGCCGCGAAACTTGCGGTCGATCAGCCAGGCCAGCGTGAACCCGATCAGGACCTGCAGCAGGATGGTCCAGAACAGAAAGTGCGCCGTGGTCTGCATGGCAACCCAGATGTCGGGGTTGGTCAGCACGGCGATGTAGTTGTCCAGGCCCACGCCCAGCACCTCGGCATTGGGCCGGTTGGCGCGGAAGTTGGTGAACGAAAGCCTGATGGTCCAGATCAGCGGAAAGATGTTGATGGCCAGCAGCAGCAGCATCGTCGGGCCGATGAAGAGCCAGGCCACGCTGCGGTCCGACAGGCCGCGCATGCGCGCGGCCACGGGTGCCGGCGTGGACCGGGCGAGCGCCTGGGCCAGGGGTGTTTCGCTGAGGCTCATGAAGGCTGTCTTGGGCAGGTCTTCGGGAATTGGCCCCGGGGCTGTTGCACCCCAGGGCCGCCGCTGCCGCTTACTTCAGCTTCCCGTCCTCCCTGAACACCTTCTTCCAGTCAGCCACCAGCCCGTCCAGCGCTTCCTTGGCGGTGCCCTTGTCGGCCACCACGTAGTCGTGCATGCGCCGCTGCATGGCCAGCAGCAACTGGGCATAGGTCGGCTCGGCCCAGAAGTCCACCACCATGTTCATCGATTCCAGGAAGCCCGCGGCGAAGGGCGAGCTCCGCGCATAGCCCGGTGCGTTGAGCACCGCCTTGGACGCCGAAGACCCGCCGATGTCCTGCCACTTCTGCTGCACGGCGGGGTCGGCAAACCACTTGATGTACTGCAGCGCTTCGTTGCGGTTGCTGGAGTACGAGACCACCGAGATCCCCTGGCCGCCGAGCTGCACGCCCTTGACCTTCTCTGACGGGTTGGGGAAGAAGCCGATCCTGGCGCCGCCCACGTTCGGGTCCTTGTTCAGGCCCGGGAAGAAGGCGTACCAGTTCATCATCATGGCCACCTGGCCCGACTTGAAGGCGTCCAGGCCTTCGCCCATGTAGGCGTTGGTCAGGCCCGGGGGCATGCTGCCCTTGACGAGGGACTTGTAGAACTCCAGGCCCTTGATCGCGTCAGCGGAGTTGACGAAGCCGTCCATGGCATACGGCTTCTTGGGATCCTGATACTTGAAGCCAAACGGGATCAGCGCGTTGGTCACGCCCATGGTGATGCCTTCGCTGCCCCGTTCGGTGAACATGTAGGCGCCGTAGACCTTCTTGCCGTCAATCATGCGGCCCTGGAAGAATTCAGAGATCTGCTTGAGTTCGGTCCAGGTCTTGGGCGGCGCCAGATCGCGGTTGTGCTTCTTCCTGAACTCGGCTTGCAGCTCAGTCCTGGCGAACCAGTCCTTGCGGTAGGTCCAGCCCACCGAATCGGCCATCGCCGGCAGACCCCAGTAGTTCGGCGTGCCCTTGGGCCACTCGGCATAACCGGTGACCGTAGGCGCAGCGAAGTCGGACATCTTGATGCCTTCCTTCGCGAAGAAGTCATTGAGCTTGACATAGTGGCCGCTGTCAGCCGCGCCGCCGATCCACTGGCTGTCGCCGATGATCAGATCGCACAGCTTGCCCTTGCTGTTGAGCTCGTTGAGCATGCGGTCGGCAAAGTTCGGCCAGGGCACAAACTCGAACTTCATCTTCACGCCGGTCTTGGCGGTGAAGTCCTTGCTCAACTCGACCAGTGCGTTGGCCGGGTCCCAGGCGGCCCAGCACAGGGTGATGGTCTTGTCCTGCGCCTGGGCGCCAGCGACAAGGACCAGAGAGGCCGCGGCCGCAGCGGCCGCCCGATGGAAGGGGTTCATCTTCAGTCTCCAGTGATTGATCAACGGCGCGCCTGGGTTGGCCCATTTCGCGGTCTTGAAGGTGACGGACCTCGCAGGAGGCCATCACGGAGATCGACGTTAAGACATCAATCACATCAATCAAATGGAGCAAACCATGATGGGGTTTGTCCCAGACCAGCCATCAGCAACGCGGCCTCGCCGGTGGACGGGCTTCAGCTCAGGGGTCATTGCTGATGGATTTATGGGCCTCTCAAGCCATGATTTCCGGACTCAGACCATGGCCAACTCCATCACCATCACCCAGATCGCCGAAGCCGCCGGCGTGAGCACCGCCACCGTCGATCGGGTCTTGAATGCGCGGCCCGGCGTCAATCCGGCGACGATCCAGAAGGTCCAGGCCGCGATGCAGCTGCTGGGGGCCGGTGTGCCGGCACGCGGTCGCCCGCCGAGCTCGCCGAATTACCGCTTCGGCTTCGTGTTGCCGACGGAGCGGCTGGGCTTTGCAGACAAGGTGGCGCGCGTCGTTGCCCAGGCCGCCGGCGACTTTCGTCACCAGCACATCACGGAAGTGACGCACCGCCTGCCGGCCGACAACCCGGCCGACTTCGCCGAATCGCTGCTGCGCCTGACCGAGTTTGACGGCCTGGCCGTGATGGCGCCTGATGTTCCGGCCGTCAAGCTGGCGATCAATGATCTGGTGCGCGCCGGGGTCCACGTGGTGACCCTGTTCTCCGATGTGCCGGGATCGATGCGTTCGGCCTTTGTGGGCGCCGACAACCGCGCTTCAGGCCGCACGGCGGCGCTGCTGCTGGGGCGATCGCTGGGGCCTGAGCCGGTCTCGCGTACGGTGGGGCTTTTCTGCACCGAAAGCCGGTTTGCCGCAGAGATCGATCGGCAGATCGGTTTCACCCACGGTCTGCAGGAGCGTCGGCCCTCGGCCAGCTTGTGGAGCCTGACCGATCTGCCCGCCGATGAAGACGAGGTCTTCGAGTACGTGCGGCAGGCCCTGGCCAGGCCGGAGCTGGCGCGGCTTTCTGCGGCCTACGTGGTGGGTGCAGGCAGCGCGGGGGTGCTGGCTGCACTGAAGGCCCAGGCCTATGACGGGCAGCTGACCGTGGCCGTGCATGAACTGCTGGAGGCCCACCGCGCGATGCTGGTGTCAGGCCAGGTGACTTACGTGCTGCATCAGGACCTGCACTACGCCGTGATGACGGCCGCGCGCATGCTTCGCGCGCTGTGCGAGTCGCTGCGCGGTGCGATGGCGGTCAGCAGTCCGGGGGTCGAGATCATGACGGCCGAGAACCTGGCCTGAAGGCCTGGGCGCGTTGCAGGTTGCCGTTGCCGTTGCCGGAGGCTGGCGATGAAGAAGTTCTTTGACGATGTGGACACGCTGCTGGAGCAGAGCCTGCAGGGCTTTGCCCTGGCGCATGCCGATCTGGTGCAGCTGCACCGCAACCCGACCTACATCACACGGCGCGTCCCCAAGGCCGCCGGGCGCGTGGCGCTGATTTCGGGCGGCGGCTCAGGCCACGAGCCCTTGCACATCGGCTATGTCGGCGCGGGCATGCTCGACGCCGCCTGCCCGGGGCAGGTCTTCACCTCGCCCACGCCGGACCAGATGCTCGCGGCGGCCAAGGCGGTGGACCGTGGTCAGGGCGTGCTGTTCATCGTGAAGAACTATGCCGGCGACACCATGAACTTCCAGATGGCCAGCGAGATGCTCTCGATCGAGCACACGACGGTGCTGGTCAATGACGACGTCGCCGTCGAGAACTCGACGCACACCACGGGCCGGCGTGGCGTGGCCGGCACCGTGGTGGTCGAAAAGATCGTCGGGGCCGCTGCGGAATCCGGTGCCGATCTGGCGCAGTGCAAGCGCCTGGGTGATCGTGCCAATGCACGAACCGCTTCCATGGGGGTGGCCTTCAGCAGCTGCACCGTCCCCGCGGCCGGCGTGCCGACCTTCGAGATCGGCGCGGGCGAGATCGAGATGGGAGTCGGCATCCATGGCGAGCCGGGCCGGCGGCGCGAGCTGATCAAGCCCGCCAGCGCGATCGTCGACGAACTGCTCGATGCCGTGCTGGCTGACCTGCAGCCGGCAGCCGGGCAGCCCATGCTGATGCTCGTCAACGGCCTGGGCGCCACCCCCTTGATGGAGCTGTACCTCCTGCAGCAACTCGCCGCGCAGCGGCTGGAGCGCGAAGGGCTCAAGCTGCTGCGCACGCGCGTGGGCAACATGGTCACCAGCCTGGAAATGGCCGGCGCCTCGCTGACGCTGACGATGCTGGATGATGAGTTGCTGCAGCTGTGGGATGCGCCTGCCAGGACGGCCGCATTGAGCTGGTAAGCCGCGGGGTGACGGCTGCGCGTACGGGGCCATCCTGGCGGCAGCGGCCTTGGCCTGCGGATAAGGCTCACCGTGGCTGAATGTGCTGCCGCGTTGTTCGTGGTGGCCACGAGCCCGCTGCTGGCCACTTTGTCCCGGCCGCTGTCAAGCGCCGCGGCTCAGGCGGCTTGTCGTTGAGCCTTGGGATGTCAAACCGCCGACCTGAGGCTCAGCACCAAGGATGGCTGTCCTGGGGCACCGTAGGGTCCGCAGGTCGCCCGTGGACCGGCTTCACCGCGTCGGGCGCGCGGCGGCCGAGGGCATCACCGTCTCGATGAGTTGTCCGGTGCTGGCTGCGACGCGCAGCATCCACAAGGCCACGACCTGGCCGGTGGGCGGTCGCCAGTTCTCCTGTTCGGTCGGAAAGCGGTCCAGCAGGCCACGCATGTAGCTGCGCGCCAGATCGGTGATCGCGTCCGGGGGTGTCTGTGAAAGGTCGGCCAGCAGCAGCGGCGTGCTGCCGCTGGCTTGTGACATGCGCACCGGCAAAGTGACAAGGAACGGCCCCGGGCCCGCCAGCAGCCGGCCGCGCACGGCGGGCTGCAGCAGGATCGCGCCCTGCGATCGGGACATCAGCGCCTGGGCCAGCCGGGTGTCATAGCCCTGGTGCGGAGGGTCGGCCCCCATGCCGGGCAGGATGAACAGGTTGGCCGTGGCGCGCTGCTCGCCGGCCAGGGTGGCGGCCTCGGGCAGCGTTTCCAGCTCGACCAGCAGCCGGGCCAGACGCTGCCGCACTTCGGGTAGCTGCCGATCCAGTGAGCCGCGCAGCAGGACGTAGGTATAGGCACGGAAGTCACGCGGCTCCTCGTCCCAGCCGTTCATCCAGGTGTAGGCGTGCAGCCGCAGTTCGGACAACACCGCTGACACCGGCGGCGGTGGCCCTGCCACCATCGTCTCAGCGTCAGCGAAGCCGCGGGCCGTGCAGAGCTGCATCTCGGGCGAGCCTTGCAGTTCGATGGCGCACTGGGCCAGCAGGGCCTCTTCCAGTGCGCGGGCAGTGGATTCGGTAGCCTGTGCCCAACGCTGTACCTCATCAGCGATACCGCCGTCCCCGGCGATCACGCGCTGGCGTGCCGCATGCAGCGCGGAACGCCAGCGAGACTGCAGACGGCTGAGGTCCGCATCCGCGCTGTCGCGTTCGCGCAGCCGGCGCTGGGTGTCGGCCACCGCATCGGTGCGCTCGCGGGCCTGCTCGGCCGCGTCCTGGCTCAGGCAGGCATTGCCGCAGGCAGGGTCACTGGCCGCAACCCGAACGAACAAGGCGGCGTCGTCGACGATGGCCAGCCGCTGCCAGCGCGTGAAGCGCAGGTGATTGGCGGTGCCCCAGCGGGCCAGCGCAGCTTGCCCTTGCACGGGCTGCACGGCGATGGCCATGTCGGCATCGTCGCGCGAATGGCCTGCGTCGGGCCGCGCAGGCGGAAGGGGTGGCAAGGCTTGCGACAGCACGCTCGCCTGCGTGGTGCTGGCGGGTTCTGCTCCAGCCGGGCGACGGACCGAGTCGCTGCCGGACACCCGTGCTGCGGGTGCCGTGCCGGCAACGCGGCCCGCAGACTGCCTCACATCCTCCATCGCCTGGCGCGTGGCCTGCGCCTGGCCCGGCAGGTTAGCGCTGGCCCGAGCCCAGTAGTAGACCTCGAACATGCGGCCGGTCAGCGGACTCAGATCGAACTGTTCGCAGACCTGGCTGCGGGCCGCTGCCTTGCGCATGGCGGCGCTCGCTGCGCGCTCGGCTTCATGTCGGCCTTGCGCTGCGAGGGCCAGGGCGGCCTGCGCAGAGCCGTCGCCCGTCTGGCCAGACAGGCTCACCCGGGTGGCGCCACTTGCCGAACGGGTGGCCTGGCCCTGCAGGCTCGCCGCCGCCGACACGGCCATGCGGTGTGCCTCGGCCCTCGTCTCGGCGACGGTCATCGCCGCATCCTGGCGGCGTGCCACGGCGCGCAGCTCTTCCAGGCACGCGGCGAAGCTGTCCAGGGCCGCCTCCGCGCGGGGCGGCGCACTCGTCAGTCGCAGGGCGGTTTCCTTCAGTTCGCCAGCGTGCCTGCCCGTCCGGTAGACCCGCCCCCGGGCATCGGCGAGCTCTTCAAGCAGGGTGTTCCAGGCCTGGGCGCGGCCGGCGCGATCGCTGGCATCCACGCTGCCGGCTGGTGCGCCTGGCGCCGCTTGCGCCTGCGTGAGCAGGATGCCAGCGGCCAGCAGCAAGAGCAGCGCGGCGGCTTGACGCTTGACGTTCATGGCCGGCCCTGCGCTTGTGCGGCAGCGGCGGAGCGTCGCCGCAGCGTGCCGCTCACCAATCCCACCAGGGCAGACCCGCCCACTGCCACCATCACGCCCAGGATCACTGCCGTGATGCTGAGCGTCGATTCCGTCAGCGACGGCAGCTGCGAAGCCAGATACAGGCGGATGGCCAGCGCCAGGAGCGCGGCAGCCAGGAACGTGCCCGCCAGGTGTCGCAGGGCACGCGTCAAGCCCGGCCAGCGCGGCTCGCGGCCTGCCGGGCGCATCGGCGCGCCGGGCTCCAGGGCGTGCAAAGGCGGCGCATCGGGTTCGTGCAAGGGCTTGGCACGCAGCTGCGAGACGCCATCCAGCAGGCGGCGACGGGCTTCGTCCTTGTTGCTCACGCCCACCAGGTCCACGTACACCACCTGTGCCAGCAGCCCGCGCGGCTCGCAGGGGCGCACGCGCACGGGCAGCAGCACGCCACGCTCGCCGGTGGGATCTTGCCGGATCGCTGCTGCCCACTCGGCGGTGGCAAAGGGCGATTTCAAGGAGTCAGGCGACATCACGAACAGCACGCGTGCCGCGCGTTCCAGTGCGCGCTGCATGTCGACGATGAAATTCCCGCCGTGCCGGAAGTCCCAGGCCTGCACCAGCACTTTCCAGCCCTTGGCCTCCAGCTGCCAGGCAATCCACTCCGCCCAGCCGCGATCAGCCTGGGTATAGCTGATGAAGAAGTGGACCGGGCTGTCGTTGCTGCCGACAGGCGCGGCGCCGGGGGCTGTCTCGCTCACGCGGTCTCCAGACGGGGTGTGCCGGGCCCGACCAGGCTGGTGTCTGGCGGGGACAGGCCCTGTACGCCCGCATCATGCCGCGTCAGCGCAGACATGGCCGTATCCGGCCTGCCACAGTCGAGTGTCCTTGCACTTGACCTTGCAGATGGGCACGGGCGACGCGCAGCGCCTCGCGCCGGCACGTCTCAGGGCCTGCGGGCGCTGGGTGCCTGAAGCATCGCCTGGTACAAGCGCACTGTCTGCAGATGGGCCTCCTGCGCCTGCGCCAGGTTCATCGGCTCGTACAGGGTCACGCCGGTGGACTCCATGGCCTGGCGGAAGGCGGGTGACTGCAGCGCCGCCTTGGCCGCTTCGTGCAGCCGCAGCACAGCGGCTTCGGGCACCTGGGCATGCACATGCAGGCCGCCCCAGAAGGACAGGGACACGCCTTCGAAGCCAGGCGTCTCTGCGGCCAGCGGCAGCATCGGCAGGCGAGGGTGGCGTGCCACGCCCAGGCTGGCGATGGCCTTGATCCGGCCTTGGGCCACCAAGGCCGGGAAGGGCCCGCCAATGGGCAGGAAGGCCAGGTCGATCTGGCCGCCGATGAGGTTCTTGATGCAGTCCGGCATGCCGCTGTAGGGCACTTCGAGCAGCTTCACGCCAGTCACAGCACTGAGGCGCTGGCCGATCAGGTGCTGAGGTGAGCCGCTGGACATCGCACAGTAGGACAGCGGTTTGTCGGGGCTCGCCTTCAGCGCGGCCACCAGCTCGGCCATCGACTGCAACCCGAGATCCGGCCGGGTCACCAGCATCAGATCGGCGCGCCCCAGAAGGGCTACCGCGCGCGTGTCCTGCGTCGTGAAGCCTGCGGCAGGGTAGATCAGCGGCGCCAGCACGACATCCAGCGGCGAGCTCAGGATGAGCGTATGGCCGTCAGCCGCTGCGCGCAGCGCCTTGGCAACGCCCAGCGACCCGCCGGCACCCGGCGCGTTTTCCACGATCACTGTCTGGCCCAGCAGGGTCTCCAGCTCCGTGCTGAGCGCGCGGGCCGCAAAGTCCGAGGCACCGCCGGCAGGCCAGGGCACCACCAAGGTCACGGTTCGACTGGGAAAGCTCTGGGCCTGCACGAAACCACAGGCCCAGCAAGCCCCCAACAGCAAGACAGTGCGAAGAGCGGTCAAGCAGGCGTTCACGGGACATTCCTGAAACGATCGAAAGCTGATGGTCGCATGCGACCCAGATCCCGCCGAAAACCGCTGATCGCGGCCGGGCGATTCCTTGCCCGTGGAGCACCCGGCAGCCCATTCGCGCACCTTGCCCAGAGGCCGCACGGGACAGAAAGTGCCCGAGGGGCGAACCCTAGAATGGTCTTGACATGACTCTGCCCTCCGCGACTGCACCGATCGAAGCGGACTCTGTCGTTCGCCGGACGGACGAGATGCGGCCGCTGGCCACAACCTCCCGCGTGGCGACGCTGTGGATCCTGCTGCTGGTCCTGTGGTCCGAGGGTGGCACCGAGGGCTGGGCGATGGTCCTGGTGATGGTGGCCCTGCTGTGGACCGCGGTCAACCTGTGGCGCGAGACCTCGGGCCGCGGCATGGGTGTGGGCGGCCCGGTGTTCCTGGCCGCGGCGATACCGATGATGCTGCTCGTCGTGCACAGCACGGCACATGGCGGCCTGCTGATCGCCATGGTCATCCATCCGCTGACGATGATCACCCTGCTGTATGGCCTGCGCATGGGCCTGGCCGCCGCTGCGGTCGGTGCCGTCGGCTTGCTGTTGTCGTGGCAGCCCTTCGGCTTCAGCGGCCAGCACCTGTTGCCCGCCCTGGGTCTGCTGACGCTGCCGGTCATTGCGACGCTGGTCACCAGACCGGTGGCTGCCTTGCGCCAGCGCATCCAGCTCGCAGCCGATCTGGAGCGCGAACTCGACCCCCGGCGCGGCTTGCAATCGGTGGGTCTGGTGATGGTCGACCGTCTGCGGCTGGCCACCGCCGCGCAGCGGGTCATCCTGTGCCACCGCGATGCGGAGGTGCCCACTGTCCTGGTCGCTGACCAGGACGACAGCGCGTACGAAGCCTCGCCGACCTTCGCCATGCGTCTGCTGCCCCTCTTGACCGAGCTGCCGGTGGGCGTGATGTCGCTGGACACGCGCGCCATGGTCGGCAGCGGCTTCAGCGGCGATCTGGCCGCGGCCACCCGTCACAACATCGAACCGCGCGTGCGCCAGATCGCTGATCTGCTGGAGGCGCAGGCGCTGCAGCTGGTGCCCGACACACCCGGTGAAGCGCGTTCAGGCTGGATCCTGCTGGCTTACGGTCGTGCCGGATCGCCAGGGCAGGCCGACGCAGAAGCGTCGAAGTCCGTCGGCCCCTGGCCCTTGCGAGCCCTGGCGGCCTTTGCCGCAGACGTGCGGCGTCTGCTGCAGCAGGCCTCGTATGTCGATACCCTGCAGGCCGAGATCGCCGCCCACGAACGGGCCCGCATCGGGCGGGATCTGCACGACAGCGCCGTGCAGCCCTACCTGGGCCTGAAATTCGCCATTGACGTCGTGGCGCAGCGCTGCACGCCGGACAACCCGATCCATGCCCAGGTGCAGGATCTGCGCCAGTTCTGCGAAGCCGAGCTGGGTGAACTGCGCGATACCGTGGCCGTGCTGCGCACCGGGGCCGTCCGAGGTGACAACAGCCTGGTACCGGCTCTGCGCCGACAGGCCAGGCGCTATGCAACCCTGTTCGGCATCGAGACGACGCTGGAACTGCCCGATGAGCTGGTGGTGAGCCGCGCGCTGTCGGGCGCCGTGCTGCACATGGTCAACGAGGCACTGAACAACGTGCGGCGCCACAGCAAGGCCCGCAGCGTGTGGGTGGGTCTGTCGCGCGACGACACGGCGCTGCAGCTGGTGGTGCGAGACGACGCCGGGCAGCGCACCGGGTTTCCGACGGCCCACTTCGAGCCGCGCTCGCTGTCCGAGCGCGCGCGTGAACTGGGCGGCAGGCTCGAGATGAGGCGCCACAACGGGCTGGATACCGAGATCCGCATCACCATCCCGGTGTGACGCCATGAACACACCCGTCACTACCGCCGATCTCACCAGCCCCGCCGGCCGCCCGACGCCCATCCGGGTCTTCCTGGCCGAGGACCACGCGATCACGCTGTGGGGCCTGCAACGCCTGATCGAGAGCCAGCCGGACGCGATGACCGTGGTGGGCACGGCGAGCACCCGCGATGCCGTGCTCGCACACGCTGCGCTGCCCGATGCCGAGGTCCTGCTGATGGACCTGGATCTGGCCGGCGCCGATGGCGTGGACCTGCTGCCGGAAGTTCAGCGCCTGTGCACGGCGCGGGTGCTGGTGCTGACGGCGTCGGAAGACACGCAGCGCCTGTGCCGTGTCGTGGAACTGGGGGCCAAGGGCGTTCTGCACAAGTCAGAGCCGCCGCAGACGATCCTCTCAGCCATCCAGCAGGTGCACCAGGGCGGCGCCTGGCTCAACCCCCGGCTGATGAGCGAGGTGCTGGGCCGGCTGACCGGCGCGCAGGCCCGCCCCGCGCCCGTGCAGGATGCCGGCCAGGCCCGCATTGCCAGCCTCACTGCGCGCGAACGCGACATCGTCGCCGCACTCAGCAAGAGCCCCAGCGACAAGCTGATGACCCTAGCCGCCCAGCTTGGCATGAGCGAGAACACGCTGCGCAACCACCTCACCACCGTCTACGGCAAGCTGGGTGTGCGCGGCCGCCTGGAACTGCACGTATTCGCCGCGGAGAACGGGCTGTCGGGCGGGTGAAGGGCTGCGCCTGAGCCCGTGGCCTAAGGCGCGCTTGGCACCGGCAGGCGCACCGTGAAGGTCGTGCCCTGGCCCAGCGCGCTGCGCAGGCTCACCTCACCGCCCAGCAGGCTGGCGATGTGCCGCGTCAGGGCCAGGCCCAGCCCCGTGCCGCCGAACTGGCGCGTGGTCGACTCATCTGCTTGGGTAAAGGCCTGAAACAGCCGCGCCTGATGCTCGGGCGACATGCCGATGCCCGTGTCGGCCACTTCGAGGACCACCCACTCCCGCGCTTCCTGGGTGTCTCGCCACAGGCGCAGCTCGATTTCGCCCTTTTCGGTGAACTTCGCGGCGTTGCCCAGCAGGTTGAACAGCATCTGGCGCAGCCGGGTGGCGTCGGTGCGCAGTGTGCCGGGTGCCTCGGCCTTCAGCACCAGCCGGTTGCCCTTCTGATCGGCCAGCGTCTGCATGCTGCTCATCACCTGGTCCAGCAGCGGGCTCAAGGCAACGTCTTCCCAGAGCAGCGTCATCTTGCCGGCTTCGATCTTGGACAGGTCCAGCACGTCGTTGATCAGGCCCAGCAGGTGCTTGCCGGCGCCGATGATCTTCTTCAGGTCGCTGCTGGTGGCCTTGTCGCCGGCGGCGCTGGCGTCTTCGAGCAGCAGCTCGCTGTAGCCGATGATGGCATTCAGCGGCGTGCGCAGCTCGTGGCTCATGTTGGCCAGGAACAGGCTCTTGGCGCGGTTGGCACTGTCGGCCTGCTCCTTGGCCAATTCCAGCTGGGCGCTCTTCTCTTCGATCTGCCGGTTCTGGTCCTTGAGCAGCGCGCGGTTGTGTACAAAGCGCCGGCTCTGCTCGTAGGTCTGGAAGGCCCAGACCGAGGTGGTGACGAAGATGCCGATCACGCTGGCCACGGTCGGCCAGAACGGCGTGTCCAGCGCCACCACGAACCCGCTGGCCCAGGCGCCAGCGGCCAGCCCCGACGCAAAGCCGACATAGCCTCGCAGCAGCAGCCTCACGCCGCCCACGGCAATGACCGCCAGATTGATGCCGGTCATCACCATGACACTCGGCCACAGGCTGAAGTGCATGCTGGCGACCCAGGCGCCCACGAAGGCGGTGTCCACCAGCAGGTTGCGTTGTTCGGCCTGTTTGGTGTCGTGGCTGCGGCGGGCCAGCCAGCGCGCCAGCTGCGGCCACACCAGTCCCCAGACCAGCAGGCAGGTCACCACCGCCGGGCTGTCGCGGCCTTGCGCCTGGAACACCAGGTAGAAGACTGGCATCAGCGGCGCCATGCCCGCCAGACGCACCCTGTAGTTGATGCGGACGATGGGGTGCGGCGCGGGCCGGCCGCGGCTGCTCGGTTCCATGGGTCCGGAGTGTGCTGAGCGATCGCCTCGAGCGCACCGGAGAAAGGTCCCGGTGCAGGGGGGACTTGGCTCCCAGGGCGCCCGGGAGCATTCGACTACCGGCGCTGTGACCAAGCTCCGATGCGGTCAGCGCGACTGCCTCGGACACTGCGTCGCAAGACACCCCAGATGCGAGGACGCGATGCGCCAACCCTTCCGTTCTGCCCACCGCCTGCTGCTTTGCGCCGCGATGGTGCTGGCCTGCTCCGGGGTTGCGGCCGAGATCGTGGTCGGTGCGCCTTTGGCGCTCAGCGGCCCGGTCGGTGAACAGGCCAAGGCCATGCGCCAGGGGGCTGAACTGGCCATGCAGCAGGTCAATCAGCAAGGTGGCGTGCTGGGCAAGCCCTACCGCCTGAACGTCGTCGACACCGCGTGCGACGCCGACAAGGGTGTGGAGGCGGTGCGCCAGTTGGTGCAGGCCGGCGTGGTGGCGCTGGTGGGCCCGGTGTGCTCTGGCGTCACGATGCGCGTCGCGCGCTCGGTGACGATTCCGGCCGGCCTGACCCTGCTGTCGGTGGCCTCGGCCTCGTCGCAGATCAGCGGCCTGAATGACCAGGACACGGTGTTTCGCACGGCGCCATCGGATGCGCAGAAGGGTAGCGCCCTGGCCCGGCAGGCCTTCAGCATGGGCATGCGCGCGGTGGCCATCAGCCATGCGAGTGATGCCTACAACACCGGTGTGGCGCAGGTCTTTGCCGAGGCTTTCAGGGCCCTGGGTGGCCGCGTCACGGTGAACCAGACGCACGAGCCCCGGCAGGCCGATTACCAGCGCGAAGCGCGCGCCGTGGCCGCCGGTGCGAGCGATGTGGCGCTGTTTGCCTACTCGGGTTCGGGCGGGGTGCAGTACCTGCGGAACTTGTTCGCGCAAGCCAGCGTGAAGCGGGTGGTGGGCACCGACGGATTGATGTCCAAGGAGCTGGCCGAGGCGCTGAGCGCCGAGCAGCTGGCGCGCCTGAGCTTCGTGCTGGCCACGGCGGACACCGAACGCGATGGCTACCAGCGTTGGCTGGCGATGGCCGCGGCCGCGAAGATCAACCCCGACGGCCCCTACGTGGCGCATGCCTACGACGCGGCCTTCATGATGGCGCTGGCCATCGAGGCTGCCGGCGCCGCCGACAAGTCCAGGATCCCCGCCGCCTTGCGCCGCATTGCGGGGCCGCAGGGCACCGTCATCTACCCCGGCGAGTTTGCCAAGGCCAGGGCGCTGATCAAGCAGGGCGCGCGCATCAACTACGACGGCGCCTCGGGGCCCGTGGATTTCGATGCGGCCGGTGACATCAGCGGTCGCTTCAGCCTGAATCGCTTCGTCCATGGCGCGTGGCAGGCCGCGCTGCTGAAGTAGACCGTTGGCCAGGACCGGCGTACCCCTCAGCCACTCCCGCCTACCCCCGCCCACACCCGCTCACCCCCGCACGCACCGCAAGCCGTGACGACGCCCGTACCCGCCAGCCTGTTCCGCTTCTGGTACCGCAACTCGGTGCAGGCGAAGTACTTGTGGATCTACGTGCCGGCCACCCTGGGCATGCTGCTGGGCGGGATTCTTCTGCAACGCCACATCGCGGACGAGCGTGCCGTGCTTCAGGCGGTACAGAGCTTTGACGAAGTGGGCACCCGCGCGGCGAAGGCCCTGTCCACCGAGATGTGGAACTTCAACGTGACGCAGGCGCGCGCCATCGCGCAGTCGCTGACCTTGCTGCCCAATGTGGCGAGCGTGTCCGCCGTCGAGCTGGCCAAGGGTCAGCCGCAGCCCGGCAGCCCCTTCGAGTTCGAGCACATCGACCCCGATCTTGCCAAGACCGATCCGCAGTTCCTTCGCACCGTGTCGCATGCGATCCGGGTGGAGCGCCCACCCGCTGCGGCCGAGGAGGTCGGCCGCCTGACCCTCACCTACAGCCTGAAGCCGGTCTTCGACGAAAGCCGCCGCTACCGCAACAATGGCATGGCCATGAGCGTGGTGGGTACCTTGCTGATGGTCGTGGTGGTGGTGTATGCGATGCGGCGTGCCGTGCTCACGCCGATGGCGCAGGTGGTGGCCAGCTCGCAGCAGAGCGATGCCGACTTCGTGCCGATCAAGATGCACCAGGGCGACGAGGTCGGCCAGCTCGTCAAGGCCTTCAACGACATGCGCCTTCGCCAGATCGAGGGCAAGCGCCTGCTGCAGGCGGCGCGAGATGACGCCGTGGCCGCCAACGCCGCCAAATCGGCCTTCCTGGCGATGATGAGCCACGAGCTGCGCACGCCGCTGAACGCCGTGATCGGCTACAGCGAGATGCTGAAGGAAGAACTGGCCGAAGACGGTGTGACCGACACCACCATGGCCGATCTGGACAAGATCAAGTCCGCCGGCAAGCACCTGCTGGAGCTGATCAACAGCGTGCTGGACCTCTCGAAGATCGAGGCCGGCAAGATCGAGCTGGAGATCGGCACCGTCAGCGTGCAGCAGCTGGTGGACTATGCGGCTTCCACGGTGCACCCGCTGATCGAGCCCAATGGCAACCGGCTGGTGGTGCAGGTGCCTCCCGATATCGGCCAGGTGGATTCCGACGCCACCCGGCTGCGCCAGGTGCTGCTGAACCTGCTGTCCAACGCCGCCAAGTTCACCCGGCAGGGCGTCATCACCTTGACGGCGCGGCGCGAACAGGCACCGGGGCAGCTGGAGCAGCTGGTATTCGACGTGCAGGACACCGGCATCGGCCTCACCGCCGAGCAGCAGAGCAGGCTGTTCCAGGCCTTTGTGCAGGCCGACACCAGCACCACGCGCGAGTACGGCGGCACCGGGCTGGGCCTGGTGATCTGCCGCCGCCTCTGCCAGCTGATGGGCGGGGATGTCACCGTGAGCAGCGTGCCCGGCCAGGGCAGCTGCTTCACGGCCCGGGTGGCCGCCAACGGCCATGCGCTGTCGAGCAAGGGCTGATCGGCCATGCACAAGATCCTGCTGGTGGAAGACAACGAGATGAACCGCGAAATGCTCTCGCGCCGTTTGCAGCGCAAGGGCTACGAGGTGGTGATCGCGGTGGATGGCCTGCAGGGCCTTGCCATGGCGGGCACTGAGCGGCCTGATCTGATCCTGATGGACATGAGCCTGCCCGGCATCGACGGCTGGGAGGCCACGCGCCGCATCAAGGCCGACGCGGCGACCCGCGCCATACCCGTGATCGCGCTGACGGCCCACGCGATGTCTGACGATCGAGCCAAGGCGCTGGCCGCCGGCTGCGACGAGTTCGATACCAAGCCGGTGGATCTGGCCCGTCTGCTGGGCCTGATGGAAGCCTTGCTCAACAGCGACGCGCAGCGCGCCACACAGGCCGCCAGCCCGGCGCCTGCGCCTGAAGTGGCCCAGACGGCCAGCATCGCCTTGCGCGCATCGCCCGCCAGCCTGCACAGCTTCAAGGCCGAGCTGGAGCACTTCTGCATGCAGACCGCGCTTGACGCCCGCGTGCACGATGACCTGCAGGTCGTGCTCGATGAGATCTGCGCCAACGTCTTCAAGCACGCCTATGCGTCTGGTCGGCCTGAAGAGCCCGGCCTGCTGCGGCTGGACATGCGGGTTGACAGGCATTCGGCGCCACCCCTGGTGGAGCTCACGTTCATCGATCAGGGGCTGCCTTTCGATCCCCTGGCGCAGCGAGCGCCGGACCTGTCACTGAGCTGGCAGGAGCGGCCCATCGGAGGCCTGGGCATCCACCTCGTCCAGTCCCTGACCGACCGGCAGGCCTACCGCCACACGGCGGAAGAAGGCAACCGGCTGACCCTGACCAAGCACCTGACCTGACACCTCTTGCCGACGGAGACCGCCCATGGAACTTGCCACCACCCATCATGCCGACGTGACCGTGCTCGCCATTGCCGGCAGCGTGGACAGCCTGACCGCCGAAACCTTGACGGCCGCGCTGGTCGAGCAGGTGGGCACTGGCCGCGTGAAGCTGATCTGCGACTTCAGCGCCGTGGAATACACCAGTAGCGCTGGGCTGCGCTCGCTGCTGGGTGCCTTGAAGGAGAGCCGCCGCCTCGGGGGTGACCTGCGCATGGCTTCGGTGCAGCCCGCGGTGCTGCGCGTGCTGTCGCTGTCTGGCTTTGCCAGCATCATCAAGATCTTCGACGATGTGCCCGGCGCCATGAGCAGCTACGGGGCGGGGGTCTGAGATGGCCGCGCAGGATTCGACCAAAGTGCCGCAGTCGCCGTTCAGCGTCTCGCTGGTCATCGGCTCGGGCAGCGTCAAGTGCGCCGCGGCGCTCGGCGTGGCCGCGGTGCTGCGCGAAGCGGGCATCGGCATCGAGCGCGTCGTGGGCTGCAGCGGGGGCGCCCTGTTCGCCACGCTGATCGCCATGGGCTACGACACCGACAAGGCGCGCGACATCACGCTGCGCATGTGGACCAAGGACATCACGGCCCGGCGCAACAACCCTGCGCTGCTCAGTGCGCTGGCCCCGAAGCTGATGAACTTCAAGGCCAGCCGCTTCGGCCTGCGCGACGACCGGCTCATCAACCGCCGCCTGAAGGACGCCTTTGGCGAAGCGCACATCGAA
This sequence comes from Rubrivivax sp., assembly GCA_016790225.1. Next base: position 3,220 of record JAEUOZ010000018.1, on the reverse strand, counting down.
GACATGGGAATCCCGCTGCACATCACGGCCACCAACTTCATGGATGGTGAGCTGGTGGATCTGGCCAGCGGGCCGGTGACCTCGGCCATCCGGGCCAGCCTGGCCATTCCGTTTGCCTTCGCGCCTGTCGAGCTGAACGGCCAGCTTCTGGTGGATGGCTACGTCTCGGATCCGCTGCCCATCAGCGTGGCCATCAAGCACGGCGCACGGGTCATCGTGGCCGTGGGCTTCGAGAGCCCGATGATGGAAGAGATCGGCAGCGCCGGACGCTTTGCGATGCAGCTGAGCTCCATCATGTCCAACAACCTGCTGCGCGCGCGCTTCGCCTTCAACAGCGTGGCGCATCACGCCGAGGTGATCACCATCATCCCGGAGTTCAAGAAGCGCATCCGCCTGTTCGACACCGACAAGGTGCCCTACATCATCGAAGCCGGGGCCCAGGCCGCGCGGGAGCAGATCGGCTACCTGCGCCGCCTGCTGGAGCAGGACCATGCCCTCGGCCTGGCCGCCGGCTGAGCACGGAACCCTTGATGCCTGAGAGCCGCCCCAAGATTGCGCTGGTGCTCGGCGCCGGCGGGCTGCGCTGTGTCTCGGCCTTCGGCGCCCTGATGGTGCTGCAGCGCGAGGGGATCGGCATCGACCTGATCGTCGCTTGCAGCGGCGGTGCCGCCGTGGGCTACTGGATTGCGGCCGGTGGCACCGACATCCCCACCGGCATTGCCCGCTACACCGAAGGCATGGCGCACAGCTTCGGCTCGTTCAGCTACCGCCAGGCCTTACGGGCAGTGTTTGCGCGCTGGCTGGGCCACGACCCCCGGTTTGGCCTGATGAAGGACCGTTCCTTCAACGAGTATGCGCGCCGGGAGATGCAGGGCGTGCGCTTTGAGGACCTGCAGATCCCGCTGCACCTGCTGGCCGCGGACATCCACAGCGGCGAACAGGTGGTGCTGTCCCGCGGGCCGGTGTTTGATGCCATGCGCGCTTCGCTGGCCATTCCCCTGGTGCTGCCGCCCTGGCAGGTGGAAGGCCGGTGGCTGGTGGACGGGGGCATCTGCAATCCGCTGCCCGTGGACGTGGCCATGCGCGAAGGCGCCAACGTCATCCTGGCGATGGGTTTCGAAGACCCCTTGCAGCCCGAGATCGATTCCGGTGTGGCGCTGGTGCGGCAGGTGCTGGCGGTCTCCAGCAACCACCTGATGCGCGCCCAGTTTGCGTTTCACAACCTGTCGCACCACGCCGAGATCATCCCGGTCATTCCCGAGTTCGGCCGTTCCGTGGGTCTTCGCGAGCTGCACCTCATTCCCGAGCTGGTGCGTCAAGGCGAACGGGCCACCGAACGCGAAGTGCCGTATCTGCGCCGGCTGCTGCGCGCGCAAGGCGGCCTGAGGGCCGAGGCCGCAACATGACCACCGATCAGGCCCGGGCACACGTGCTGATCGTGGATGACCTCGAGGTCAATCGCGACCTGCTCGCGCGCCGCGTGCAGCGCCTGGGCCATTCCATCGCGTTTGCCGCCAGCGGCCGCGAGGCCCTGGCCTGCATGCGCGCGGCCAGCTTCGACCTGGTGCTGCTGGACATCACCATGCCTGACATGGACGGCTACCAGGCGCTGGAGCAGATCAAGGCCGATCCGCAGCTCGCGCATGTGCCTGTGGTGATGGTCACCGCCATCGACGGCGTGGACAGCGTGGTGCGCTGCCTGGAACTGGGCGCAGAAGACTACATCACCAAGCCGTTCAACCCCGTGGTGCTGCGGGCCCGCGTGGAGTCCTCGCTGAACAAGAAGCGCGTGGCCGATCTGAACGCCCGGCTGCTGAAATCGATGTCGCGCGAGATGGCCATTGCGCAGCGCATCCAGCTGGGCTTCCTGCCTGACGCCGTACCTCAGCTGCCGGGCTGGCCGCTGGCCGCCAGCTGCGTGCCGGCGCGCCACGTGGGCGGCGACTTCTACGATGCCATGGTGCTGCGCGACGGGCGGCTGGCCTTCACGGTGGCCGATGTCTGCGACAAGGGTGTGGGCGCCGCGCTGTACATGGCACTGATCCGCAGCCTGCTGCGTGTGAGCCTGCAGCAGGCCGAGCCGGGGCAGGCAGCCGCGGCGCTGCTCACGCAGGCCGTGGCTTTCAGCAACGACTACGTCGCCACCGTCCATGCACGGGACAACATGTTTGCGACGGTCTTTACCGCCATCGTGGACCCCGCCACCGGCCAGCTCGACTACATCAATGCAGGCCACGACGCGCCGCTGCTGCTGCGCCAAGGCCAGAGCCAGATCGAGCCCCTCGCCGCGCAGGGGCTGGCCCTGGGCATGATGGCCGGCCAGGCGCATGCAGCACGATCGACGGGCTTGCGCCCAGGTGATCGGCTGCTGGTCTTCACCGACGGCTTGCCCGAAGCGCTGAACCCGCAAGGCCTGGCGCTGGGCGACGAGGCCGTGCGCGCGGCGATAACTGTGGAGGTGGACAGCCCGCGCGCGCTGCTGACGCGGCTGCAAGCCGACCTGAGCCGCCACGTGGCCGGCCGCGAGGCCCACGATGATGTCACGCTGCTCTGCCTCTTCTGCCAGGCCGGCTGAAGTGCCGCTCACCCACGCGCCTAGACATCCAGCACCCCCAGGTCCGCCCCCGATGGCTGCTGGGGTCCCGGCGCCATTCAAGCCTTTCACGGCGCTCAGCGCCCGCAGCGTGGACGCCTGCACCGCCAGCCCCATGGCGCGCCAACATCTGCCGCGCAGCGGCGAAGACTCATCCAGCAGGCCCCTGATGAAGCAGGCGGGCTAGGAGTCCGCGCGGCAGAAGCCGCGCAGCCTCCTAGCCTGCGGCTTTACGCACGACTCCCCCGAGCCCCCTCCGAGAGGGAGCTCCAGCTCGTTGGACCGCTCCCACCAGCCTCCCTCCGCGAGGGAGGCTCCAGTCAGTCTGACGAGCCGTTCTGCGCCTCTCAACTCGCGCTCAGCACCGCCATGCGCCGCAGGTTCAGCGCCATGCACACGAGCTTCCATTCGGCCCGCACCCGGTGCAGTCCCCGCAGGCTGAACTGCCGGAACCCCAGCACGTTCTTGATCCAGCCGTTGGGCGGTTCGGCGATCCACTTGCGCTTGCGGTAGGCCGCCCGGCCTTCTTCGGTCTTGAGCTTGGCCGCCATCGCCGCGGTGTGCGGGTACTCCACGGGGTCCACTTCGGCGTGCTCCTTGCCTTCGCGGCCCAATGCCACCACAAGG
>JAEUOZ010000071.1 GCA_016790225.1 Rubrivivax sp. | reverse complement strand
TCCAGCCCGGCCACGCCGGTGGGGATGACGATGCCCGGCGTGTCCTTCAGCGTCATGCCGATGAAGGCCACCGGCACGCCCTGGAAGCGCTTGACGCCATAGGCCGGCAGCAGCGTCTGCCCGGTGGCGCTGACGATCACGTTGGCCGACAGCCACTGGAACTTCGCGCCCTCGAAGGGCACCGGCGTGCCCACCTTGGCGCCCTGGCAGCTGTTCAGGTCCACCCGGCCCTGCGCGTCGAGCTTGCAGCCGCCGCGCTGCAGGCGCAGCAGCTCGGCCGAGCCCTTGTCGAACTCGTGGTTGCCCACGGCGTTGAACTCCAGGCCGATGCGGTTCAGCGTCTCCACCGAAGGCTCGTCATGGAACAGCGAGCTGATCAGCGGCGTGGCGCCGATCATGTCGCCGGCGCCCACCACCACATGGTTCGGGTTCTGGGCCTTGAGCCGGTTGACGTGCGCGGCGATGTGCGCCGCCCCGCCCACCGGCACGCGCTGCGCCGCCGGCACCGCCAGGTTGGGCGCGAAGCTGCCCGGCGACTGCAGGTTGCCGTGGTAATCGTTGAAGCCGATCAGCTTGACGTCAACAGGCTGCGAAGGTGGCAGCGCGGCGCAGCCGGCCAGCAGCAGCGGGGCGGCGAGCCGCGCCATGTTCAGCAGCTTCATCGTTCGCACCCCCGGGCGCCTGCATTTCATCGGCATGTCGCCCAGTGTAGGGGGCGTGGCCGCGCTATCGTTGCGCCATGCCCATCAACAGCAACCTGAGCATCCTGGCGAGCTTCCTGTGCGTCGTGCTGACGATCGTGATCTTCGAGAAGACCCCGATCGATCTTCGCGTGCAGGACCGCTTCTACCACCCCGTGCGCGGCTGGCGCATCGACGCGCAGGCCCCGATGCCGCGGCTGATCTTCTACCAGGGCCCCAAGTGGGTGCTGGTCGCCTTCGTGCTGGCGCTGGTGGCCTGCATGCTGGTGCCGGGCCTGCCGCTCGATGCCCGGCAGGCCGGCTTCCTGATCACCTGCATCGTCGTCGCGCCGATCACCGCCTGGTTCATCAAGCGCCAGACCGGCGTGCTGTACCCCTGCTATGTCGACCGCTACGGCGGCACCGAGCCCTACCGCACGCTGTTCGAATCCATCCCGCGCGTGCCGGGCCGCGTGCGCGGCCGCGGCTTCCCGGCGGCGCACTGCAGTGGCGCCTTCGCGCTGATGTCGCTGTACTTCGTGATGCCGCCGCACCTGCAGTGGGCCGGCCTGGCCTTCGGCATGGCCACCGGCTGGATCGTCGGCATCTACCAGATGCTGAAGGGCGTGCACTACCTCAGCCACACGATCGTCACCATGTTCCTGGTCTGGACGATCATCCTGGTGCTGTCCAGGCTGTATGGCTTCTAGGTCGGCTTCTTGTAGATCAGCACGTCGCGGTAGTCGATCTTCAGCCGGCGCATCAGGCCCGAGTACGAGGGCTTGACCACCAGCTTCTCGTAGCGCTGCTCGCACAGGTCGAAGACGGCCAGGTTGCGCTTGGAGTTGTTGGTCTCCACGATCAGGTAGCCGCCGGGGTTGAGCATACCGTCGATCTTGTCGACCATCGCCGAGGGCTCCATCGGGATGTGCGAGATCACCGCCATCATCACGATGGTGTCGAAGGTCTCGTCGGTCTCGAAGCGCTCGAAACCGCAGATCTTGTAGTGCAGGTTGCGGTGCCGGCGCTGCAGCTTGACGTAGAACTTCTCGAAGTGCGGGTTCGGTTCCACCAGGGTGTACGACGGCACCTGCGGATAGAACTTCTCGAACAGGAAGCCCTTGTTCGGGCCCAGTTCCAGCGACTTGCGCCCCACCAGGTACGGGCCGATGTCCAGCACGTGGTTGCGGTACATGCAGAAAAGGCGGCTCTGGCGGATGTAATGGGTGTGCTTCATGCGATGGGTGATTCGGCCGCATCCCAACGACGCGGGGCGGGCGCGATGCTACGTGAGCGGCCGGCGGCCGCCCCGGCATCAGGCCAGAAAAAGCTTAAGCCCCGGTTAATGCCGGGGCCGGTGCAGCTTCAGGCCGGATCGATGCCGGCCTGGAACACCTGCAGGTCGAAGTCCGACGAACCTTCCTTCATCGTCGCGCACAGGATGTGGCGGCCGTCGGTGCGCACGTTGACCAGCCCGTACACCAGATCGGTGGCCATCGGCATCCAGGCCAGCCGGCGGTAGCGGCCTTCGGGCGAGGCGTCGAAATCCACCTCCAGCGCGGCCGGCGGGAATGCCTGCTTCGGCTCGGCCACGGTGCGCGCGTGGCTGGCGAAGTCCAGGCCCACCGAGCGCGCCAGCTCGGTGCTGTACAGCAGCGGCGGCATGGCCGTGCCGTCGGCGTCCAGCGATTCGCGGCCGTAGCGTGCGCTGGCGCCCATCACCCGCGGCCGCGGGTGGGCGTAGTCCTCGTTGTCGCCAGAGGAAATGACCGTGGCGCGTGCCGCCATCGCGCGCACGAAACCCAGGTCGATGTCGTCGCTGCCGTGGTGGCAGCCCTTGGCCACGTCGGCATTGAACTCGGCGGCCGGATGGCAGCCCAGCAGCAGCCGCTGCGAGGCGGTGTTCAGGTCGCCGGTCAGCAGCAGCCGGGCCTGGCCATAGTCCACCCGCAGCACCACCGAATGGCCGTTGCGGGTGACGCTTTCGCTGGACAGCCAGCGCATGCCCTTGCCGCCGCCGGCCAGCTTCTCCTGCACCGGGCCCAGCACGCGGATCGCCGCCGCGCCGGGGGCCGGTGCATAGCCGGGCAGCCAGTTGTCGGCCTGCGACAGGTTGTTCACCTTCTTGGGCAGCTTGCCCACCAGCTTGGCCAGCGCGGCGAAGTCGCCTGCGAAAGGCCGCTTCGGCCGGCCGAAGTGCGTCTTGCCGTCCAGCAGCTCGACGATGAAGCGCGCCTCGGCCTTCAGCGGCGGGCTGGCGTGCGGCAACGGCGTGATGCTGGTGTCGCTGCGCAGCGCGCCAAGCTTGTCGCCATCCTTGAAGCGACCGATGCCGCAATGCCAGAAGTTCTGCACCTCGATGCCGAAGCTGCGGCCGTCGGGCAGTGCGCCGGACAGCAGGTCGATCATGCCGCCGTAGTGGTCGGCGTCGGGGTGGGTGACGACCATGTTCTTCAGCGTCACCTTGTCGCGCCGCAGGTCGTCGATGAACTTCCAGCGCACGAAGTTGGCCGCACCCTTGCGCGTCATCTGTGCGCTGGCGCGGATGCCGGCGTCGATCATGTGCCAGGCGTCGTCCTGCGGCGTGCGCATCAGCACGCCGTCGCCCTGGCCGACGTCGATGACGTAGATCTCCAGCAGCCCGCTGTCCGACACCGCGCTGGCCGGCACCCAGCCGGTGCGCTTGCGGGCGCGCACCTTCACCCGCTCGGCCGCACCGCTGCCCTCGCGCGCGATCTCCTGCAGCGGATCGCCCCACAGCAGCGTGCACAAGGTCTTGCCTTCGTCGCTCTTCAGCGGCAGCTTGTAGCGGCCGCCGGCATCGTTGAGGTATTTCATGGCAAGGCCCCTGTCGGTTGCGTGGCTGTCATGGTGGCGATCCACAATCATGCGCCAAGCCTGCCAACGCCCGGAAACCGCCATGCCCATCGAGCCCATGTACATCGCCCCCGCGCGCTTCGACGACCCGGCGCAGGCGCTCGAGCAGGTGCGCGACATCTACCGCAACGGCATCGATCACCTGCGCGACACCTTCCAGCGCTATGTGGCCGGCGAGGAGTTCGAGCAGCGCGTGCGTGCCTGCTACCCCTTCGTGCGGGTGCACAGCAGCACCGTGGCGCGTGCCGATTCGCGGCTGAGCTATGGCTTCGTGCACGGCCCCGGCACCTACGAGACCACGCTGACGCGGCCCGAGCTGTTCGGCCGCTACTACCTGGAGCAGTTCAGCCTGCTGCTGCGCAACCACAACGTGGCGCTGGAGATCGGCACCAGCGGCCAGCCGATCCCGGTGCACTTCTCCTTCGCCGAGGACATGCACGTGGACGGCTCGCTGTCGGCCGAGCGGCGCATGCGCCTGCGCGACCTGTTCGACCTGCCCGACCTGGGGGCCATGGACGACGGCATTGCCAACGGCACGCACGAGCCGGGCCCCGGCGAGCCGCAGCCGCTGGCGCTGTTCACCGCGCCGCGGGTGGACTACTCGCTGCAGCGGCTGCGCCACTACACCGGCACCTCGCCCGAGCATTTCCAGAACTTCGTGCTGTTCACCAACTACCAGTTCTACATCGACGAGTTCATCAAGCTCGGCCACCAGATGATGGCCGACCCCGGCGCCGACTACGACTGCTTCGTCGAGCCGGGCAACGTGGTCACGCGCCGCGCCGGCAGCCGCACGCAGGCCGGTGACGACGCCGGCAGCGCGCCGCCGCGGCTGCCGCAGATGCCGGCCTACCACCTGCGCCGTGGCGATCACAGCGGCATCACCATGGTCAACATCGGCGTCGGCCCGGCCAACGCCAAGACCATCACCGACCACATCGCCGTGCTGCGCCCGCATGCCTGGCTGATGCTCGGCCACTGCGCCGGGCTGCGCAACACGCAGGAGCTGGGCGACTACGTGCTGGCGCACGGCTACGTGCGCGAGGACCACGTGCTCGACGAGGAACTGCCGCTGGGGGTGCCGATTCCGGCGCTGGCCGAGGTGCAGATGGCGCTGGAGCAGGCGGTGGCCGACGTGACGAAGCTGCAAGGCTACGAACTGAAGAAGGTGCTGCGCACCGGTACGGTGGCCTCGACCGACAACCGCAACTGGGAGCTGCTGCCGCATCCGGGGCCGGAGCGCCGCTTCAGCCAGAGCCGCGCGGTCGCGCTGGACATGGAAAGCGCGACCATCGCCGCCAACGGCTTCCGCTTCCGCGTGCCCTACGGCACCTTGCTGTGCGTCAGCGACAAGCCGCTGCACGGCGAGATCAAGCTGCCGGGCATGGCCAACACCTTCTACCGCGAGCGGGTCGATCAGCACCTGCGCATCGGCTTGCGCGCGATGGAACTGCTGCGGGCCCAGCGCCTGGATCAGCTGCACAGCCGCAAGCTGCGCAGCTTTGCCGAGGTGGCCTTCCAGTAGTCCGGCCGATCAGGCCGCGGAGAGCTGCAGCGCGTCTCCCGTCAGGCTGTTCGTCCGGTCGGCGGACAGCTGCTGTGCCCAGTGCTCGGCCGGCAGCGGGCGGCCGAAGTGGTAGCCCTGGGCGATCACGCAGCCCAGCTCGCGCACCAGCCGGACCTGGCTCTCGGTCTCCACGCCTTCGGCCACCACTTCCAGGCCCAGCGCCCGGCCCAGCTGCACCACGGCCCGAAGAACGGCTTCGCCATGGGTCTGCTCCTGGCTGTCGCGCAGCAACGTGCCGTCCACCTTCAGCCGCCGGATGGGCAGGGTGGACAGATGGCGCAGCGACGAGTGACCGGTGCCGAAGTCATCCAGGCACAGCCCCACGCCCAGCTCGCGCAGGTCGTGCAGCGTCTGCGCCATCGCGTCCAGATGCCCCGCCACACTGCGCTCGGTGATCTCCAGCCACATCTGGCCGGGCTGCATGCCGCAGCGCCACAGCAACTCGGCCAGCCGTGCCGCAAAGCCGTTGTGGCACAGGTCCAGCGAGCTGACGTTGACGTGCAGCACATGGGCCTGGCCGTCAGCCCGGCTGAGACGCTGGATGGCTTCGCAAGCGCGTTCCAGAATGCGTTGGCCGAGCAGGCGGATCATGCCGCTCTCTTCGGCCAGCCGCACGAAGCGCTCGGCCGGCAGCGGCCCCAGGCGCGGGTGCCGCCAGCGGGCGAAGGCTTCATAGGCGCAGATCTCGCCCGAGGCCAGGTGCACCAGCGGCTGCAAGGCGATCTCGATGTCATCGCCGTTGAGCGCCACGCGCAGGTCGCTTTCCAGTTCGAGCTGCGCCACCAGCTCGGCGTGCATGCCGGCGTCGAAGAGGCAGTGGCGCGCCTTGCCTGCGGCCTTGGCGCGGTACATGGCCGTATCCGCATCGCGCAGCATCACCTGCGGCGAGGGCGTGGCCTCGTCGCTCAGGCGAATGCCGATGCTCGCACTGGTGTGCAGCTCGTGCCCGTCCACGATCATCGGCGCACGGATGGCGGCCTGCATGCGCCCGGCCAGGGCTTCCACATCCGCCGCGCTGCGGACATCCCACAGCAACACCGCAAATTCGTCGCCGCCCAGCCGCGCGACCAGTCCAGGCTCCGGCACGCTGGCCCGCAGGCGTGCGGCGACTTCGCGCAGGAAGCCATCGCCCACGTTGTGGCCCAGGCTGTCGTTGATGAGCTTGAAGCGGTCGAAGTCCAGGAACAGCACGGCGCAGGCGCCCTGGCCTGCCGCGCGCGATGCGTCCAGACGCTGCTCCAGCTCGGCCAGGAAGCGGCCGCGGTTGGGCAGGTGCGTCAAGCCGTCGTGATAGGCGATGTGCTCCAGGCGACGCTCGGCCAGGACCCGCGCCGTCACGTCCTGGATCTGCAGGATCAGGCAGGGCTGATCCTTCACCTCATCGTCGAACATGCTGCCGTCGATCGTGAGGTGCAGCGTGCTCCCGTCCTGACCGTGGCGGCTGCGGGCCGTGAGGTTGAAGCTGCGCTGGGCGCTGCTGCGAACGGCCGCCATCAGCAGCCGCAGCTCCTGGGCGGCCTCTTGGTCCAGCAGGCTGTAGACCGGCCGGCCCGCCAGCGAGGCGCCGTCGGCACCCAACAGTTCAAGCAAGGCGTGGTTGCACTGCAGCAGCCCGTCATCCGACCCCACCAGCGCCATGCCGATGGCCGCATGGCTGAAGGCGCTCTGGAAGCGCTGCTCGCTGCGCTGCAGCTCCGCCAGATGGCGCGCGGTCTGCGCGGCCTCCCGTTCGGCCGCCTCCACGCGGGCGCGACGCGACTGTTCGTCCAGATCGGCGAGGCGGAAGTACATGTGCAGCGCCGCCAGCAGCCCCACGATGATGGGCACCGCGATCAGCAGGACGCCCGGACCGATCTGCTGGAAGCTGTAGAACAGCAGGCCGCTCACCGCCGCGCTGGCGCAGTTGACGATGCCCATCCACCCGAAGCCCGCCAGGTTCTCCCGCAGCAGCGGCGCGCGGCGCGCCTTGAGGGCAAAGATGGCCGTCTGCAACACGAGATTCAGCACGGAACCGCCCAGCGCCACCAGCAGCAAGGCGGCCAGCGTCAGCCCGGGGCTGGCCACGCCCCAGGCAGCGGCCAGTGCGGTGATGTTGGCGTAGGCGGTTCCGGCCAGGGTCATCGAGACCGCGGCGAGCGCAGGGCTCGCCAGACGGCTGGACAGCCGCTTGGAGGTGCGCAGGGTCGCGACCGCCGCCTCGACGGCGGCGGCCAGCACGGCAGCCGCCGGCCCGTGCAGCATCAGCAGCAGGAAGATGAAGATCTCCCCGACCGCGAAAGAGTTCTTGGTACGGGGAATCCGGATCGGGGCCAGGGCGGCCAGCGCGGCGCAGGCCACGCCCGCGGCCACCTGCAAGGCCACGGGGCCGGGATCACGCATCAGCTCCAACGCCGCGGCGGCCACGAAGGCCGCCCCGAGCAGAACCATCACCCACCAGTAGGCCTCGGCTGCACGGTTGTAGTCATGCAGGTACGCCGCATGGAAGCGGCGCAACAGGCCCCCGGGGGTGCTGTGTCTGTCTTCAAGCGTCACGGTTCTCCTGTCGCCAGTTTCTCGCGGTTGCTCGTGGCCTTGGTGCTGCCGGATTCGCTCATCACCAGACCTTCACTCATCACCAGGCCTTCACTCATGACCAGGCCTTCGCTCATCACCAGGCCCTCGCTCATCACGAGGCCTTCACTCATCACCAGACCCTCGCTCATCACCAGGCCATTGGCCAGCGTGATGCCCCGGGCCAGGCTGCGTCCGCTGCTGACCCAGCCGCTGAGCGTCGCGGTCGGGATGAAGACACCCGTGCGGCCCTTCCACGAAGCCGTGCCGGCCAGTTCCACCATGGAAACCACACCGGGCGTCAGCAGCGCCGTGTTGGGCGCGGGGCTGTCCAGCACGGCCATCGGCCAGACGTTTCCGGTGTTCGGCCAGAAGCGCACATCCAGTTTTCGGACGCGATCACGCACCCACAAGAGACGCGGGTCGTACACCGGCTGCCATTTCGTGAAGAGGTCCCATCCTGTGACCACCCGATTGCCGCCGACGAAGGCCAGCTGGCTCCAGCCGAAGGTCTGCCCGTTCAGGGTGCTCGTGGGGGTGGGCATCGGAGCCCCGCTCCACCACAGCAGCGACTCCCCGGCGGCCAAGGTCGCGCCGGCGTCGATGCGCGCCTTCATGTCGGAGCGCATGGCCTGCGACAGCCGGATCGCGCCTTCGACGTTGAGCATGCCGGCCCCTTGCTGGGCCAGGTTGGCCCCGGCAATCGGCTGCGCCGTGAACTGCAGGATGGCCTTCACCATGGCCGGCGTCAGGCCGTGATTGGCCTCGAGCATCAAGGCCACGGCGCCGGCGACAGCCGGTGCGGCGATCGAGGTGCCGCTGAGCATCATCACGGACTGGTCTGCGCCCTGGGTGACGGCATTGATGCGGGTCAGCTCGGGATAGGTGGTGGCCAGGGCGTTCCACTTGCCCCCGGCCTTCTGCGTATCCGCACCCAGTGCCGAGACGATCCGGTTGCCCGGCGCCACCAGCTCGGGCTTGAGCAGGTTGTCGATGCGCCTCACGCCCCCGCCATCGACGAAGGAGCCGCGTGTCGGTCCGCGCGAGCTGAAGTTGTTGACCACGTCGTCGCCGCGCACGGCGGTGCCCTTGAGGTTGACCGAGCCCACGGTGATGACGCTGGGCTCGTGCCCGGGCGAGGAGATCGTGCCGTAGGTCTCGCCCCCCTTGAGCTGACCAAAGTTGCCGGCCGCGACGACCACCACCAGGCCCTGCGCCACGGCGCTGCGCACCGCACGGGCCAGCGGATCCGTGACGTAGGACTCCGCAGAGTCCGCACCCAGGCTCAGGTTCATGATGCGGATGTTCTTGAACCGCGCGTGGTAGATCACCCAGTCGATGGCCGCCAGCACATCCGAGAGCTGCCCATAGCCGTTGGCATCCAGCACTTTCAGGTCGTACAAGCTGGCATTGGGTGCGATGCCCGTGGTGTCGAGCGAACGGTAGGCCCCGCGACCGGCGGCCACGGCGGCGACATGTGAACCGTGGCCATACAGGTCGTTCTTGTCGGCAAAGCCGTTCTGGATGCGGTTCAGATAGGTCTGCATCGTCGGGCTGCCCGGATAGAGCGCGCCGGAGACATCGACGCCCGGGGTCCAGTCCTTCACGCCGACACGCACGGCGTCACCGCCCTTGAGGAAGTCGTGCGCCTCGCGAACCCGCGACTCTCCGGCGCCGTCGCCCGCAAAGTGCCGGTGCTGCCAGGCGATGCCCGAATCGAGCACCGCGATGCCGATGCCGCGGCCGGTGAACTGGCCCGCGGCGACGTTGTAGTTGCTCAGCGTCGTCGAACGCACCGCCGAGGTGCCCGTGGCCGCTTCCAGCGCGCTGGTGCTGCGGGTCATCAGGCGGTTGGGCGAGACGCTCTGGACGTCAGCGCGGGCCGCGATGCCGGCCACCTTGCTGGCCGGCAGCAGCGCCGCCAGAGCCATCACGGAGGTGTAGCGGTAGTAGATCGAACCGCCCGCGGACATCACGGCCGAGCGCAGGCTCTGCAGCTCGGGATCGCTGCTGTTGCTGACGATCAGCACCTTGACGTAGCGCGCGCCGTTGACGTCCTTGGCCCAGTTGACGGCCGGCGTCGTCGGCTGCGTCAGCACACGCTGCAGGTCGGCTGCGACCTTGGCGCTCTGCGCGCTCGCCGGTCCGCTCAGGCCCAGGGCCAGTGTCAGGCTGGCCAGGCCCCAGCTCAGGCGCTGCAGCCAGCCCGTGGTCGCGAGTGTCTTGTTCGTCATGTCTTGTTTCCCAACAACGTCGAGGCGCGTAAGCCCCGTATCCAGGCGTTGCAGGATGCCCGAGCTGAGGGCCCCGTGAACGCGGGGGCGGCTCGGAACTGGCAGAAGTTCACGGTGCTTTTTGGCGCTTCGTCCGGGTGTTGCAACGGGACCCGCCGGAACCCTTCCCGCAGGCCTGATGAAGGCCCGAGGCCTTGTCGCCCGCGGGTCAAAGGCGTACGCTGATCCGCGACGCAGTCGAACCACGCGGCCGTCGCAATGGGCCGCCATCCACGAGGAGTACCCCCATGCCAAGCCCAGTCACTGGCGGCACTGCCGCCATCCGCACGCTCGCGCTCGTCGGGCCCGCCGCCGCCGGCAAGACCAGTCTGGCGGAGGCCTTGCTGGCCGCCACGGGCGCCATTTCTTCGGCCGGCAGCCTGGAGCGCGGCAGCACGGTCAGCGACCACGACCCGCTGGAGCGCAAGTACCAGCACTCCCTGAATGCCGCGGTGATGCATCTGACGCATGCCCAGACCCGCATTCACCTGCTGGATACGCCCGGAGCCCCGGATTTCCTCGGCCAGAGCCTGCCGGCGCTGGAAGCGGTGGAGACCGCGGCCATCGTGATCAATGCGGCCACCGGCATCGAGCCGATGGCCGTTCGCATGATGGAGTACGCGGCCCAGCGCCATCTCGACCGCCTCATCATCGTCAACAAGATCGATGCCCAGGGCGTGAAGCTGGCGGCCTTGCTGGAGCAGATCCAGGAGGCCTTCGGCAAGGAGTGCCTGCCCTTGAACCTGCCCGACGCGGGCGGCACGCGTGTGGTGGACTGCTTCTACAACCGCGAAGGGCACTCGGACTTCGGCCAGGTCGACGCCGCGCACCGCGCCCTCGTCGAACAGGTGGTGGAGGTCGATGGCGAATTCGTCGAGCGCTATCTCAACGACGGCGACGTCGATGCCGCCGAATTGCACGCGCCGCTGGAACAGGCGCTGCGCGAAGGGCATCTCATCCCCGTGTGCTTTGTCTCGGCGCGCAGTGGCGCTGGCGTGGCCGAACTGCTGGACGTGATCGTCAAGCTGCTGCCCAACCCGACCGAAGGCAACGCGCCGGACTTCCTGAAGGGCGAAGGCGCACAGGCCCTGCCCATGCACGCCGACCCGGTGGCCGACAAGCACGTGCTGGCCCATGTGTTCAAGGTGACGGTGGACCCCTACGTCGGGCGCATGGGCATCTTCCGCGTGCACCAGGGCACTGTGACCAAGGACAGCCTGCTGTACATCGGCGACGGCCGCAAGCCGTTCAAGGTGGGCCATCTGTTCATGCTGCAGGGCAAGGACCATGTCGAGGTCAGGCAGGCGCTGCCGGGCGACATCGTCGCCGTGGCGAAGGTCGACGAAATCCATTTCGATGCCGTGCTGCACGACGCGGCCGAAGACGATCACCTGCATCTTCAGCCCCTGCCCTTCCCGGTGCCGGTGCACGGCCTGGCCATCAGCCCCAAGCGTCATGGCGACGAGCAGCGCATGTGGGAGATCCTGGGCAAGCTGGTCGACGAAGACCCGTGCCTGAAGGTGGAGCATGTGGCCGTGACCAACGAGACCGTGGTCTACGGCCTGGGTGAGCTGCACCTGCGCGTGCTGCTGGAGCGGCTGCGCGAGGTCTACCGCTTCGAGGTCGAGACGCGGCCGCCGCGCATCGCCTACCGCGAATCCATCACCATCCCGGCCGCGGCGCAGCATCGCCACAAGAAGCAGACAGGCGGCGCCGGGCAGTTCGGCGAAGTGCACCTGCGCGTCGAGCCCCTGCCGCGCGGCGCGGGGTTCGAGTTTGTCGACGAGGTCAAGGGCGGCGTGATCCCGACGCAGTTCATCCCGGCCGTCGAAAAGGGCGTGCGCGAAGTCCTGACCCATGGCGCCATCGCGGGCTATCCGGTCGTGGATGTGAAGGTCACGGTCCACGACGGCAAGCACCACAGCGTGGACAGCAAGGAGATCGCCTTCGTGACGGCGGCACGCAAGGCCTTCATGGCGGCCATCCGCGAGGCCCGGCCCATCGTGCTGGAGCCGGTTGTGCATGTGGAAATCACCGCACCCGACGCGGCGATGGGCGACATCACCGGCGATCTGTCCTCACGCCGGGGGCTGGTCAGCGGCACGGCCAATGGCACGCCCGGGATGATGGTGGTCAAGGGCCAGGCGCCGCTGTCGGAACTGGCCGGCTACCAGTCGCGTCTGAACGCCATGACCCAGGGCCAGGGTCGCTACACCATCGCGCTTTCCCACTACGAACCCGTGCCCCCGACGATGCAGCAGCAACTGATGAGCGCGCACAAGGTGCGCGACGATGATTGACCGGTGAGGCCAGCGCCGGGTACGCGGATCGGCGCCCCGAGCCCATGGGTCCGGTGGCTGATCGCGTGATGGATTCAACGCCTGCGCTGACGCCAGTGACCTTTGGCGGATCGGGGGCATTGCGGCTCGCCCAGAATCCATGAAGTCGAGAGGGGAGTAGCAGGCAACGCCCGTTGCCGCGTGTCCCCGTCAGTACGGGGCTGGCGCCATGCCGGCATCCCGGGGCCGCAAAGATCCCTGCATCGGGTCTTCGCAAGACCTTTCGGCGTGTGTATCTCCATTACCTCGCCGAAAGGAGCGTGTCCGATGGACACCATTGCGCCGCTGTGGCTGTGGACGGTCTTCATTGCGATCGTCATTGCCGCTCTGTTTGTCGACTTCGTGGTCCTCAAGAAGCAGGGCGCGCACGAGGTGGGGGTCAAGGAGGCGCTGAACTGGTCTCTGGTCTGGGTCGCCCTGAGCTTCGCCTTCAACGGGCTGTTCTGGTGGGCCATCCAGCAGGACCACGGCACGGCGATGGCCAACGTGAAGGCCATGGAGTTCCTCACGGGCTATCTCATCGAGAAGAGCCTGGCGGTGGACAACATCTTCGTCTTCCTGATGATCTTCACGTACTTCGCGGTGCCGCCGGCCTTCCAGAAGCGCGTGCTGATGATCGGCATCATCGGCGCCATCTTGCTGCGCACGGTGATGATCCTGTTCGGCGCCTGGCTGATCCAGCAGTTCCACTGGATCCTGTACGTGTTCGGCGCGTTCCTCGTCATCACCGGCATCAAGATGTGGTGGGCCGCGGGCCAGGAGCCGGATCTGGAGTCCAACCCGGGCCTGAAGCTGCTGCGTCGCATCATGCCGGTGAGCAAGAACTTCGACGGCGAGAAGTTCTTCACCATCGAGAACGGCAAGCGCATCGCGACGCCGCTGCTGATGGTGGTGGCGCTGGTGGGCATCACCGACGTCATCTTTGCGGTGGACTCCATCCCGGCGATCTTTGCGATCACCATGGACCCCTTCATCGTGCTCACGTCCAACGTGTTTGCGATCCTCGGCCTGCGGGCGATGTATTTCCTGCTGGCGGCCGTGGCGGCCAAGTTCCACCTGTTGAGCTACGGCCTGTCGTTGATCCTGGTCTTCATCGGCACCAAGATGATGCTGATCGACGTCTTCAAGATTCCGGTGGGCGTGTCGCTGCTGGTGGTGGTCTCCATCCTCGCGATCACGATGATCGCCAGCGTGAAGACGGCGCCGAAGCTGCCCTCCAAGGCCGCGGCCGACTGAGCGCGGCTTGTGAACCAGGCCAGGGCGCGGCGCAAGCCGCGCCCTTTTTCATGGGCGCGAGAGACGTTCGGTTCTTAGGCGCAGCGTGCCCGAACTCTGACGAAGGCGCCACACGCCTGCGGCCTGGGCCCTGGACACATCCAGCCCTGCGCCAAGGCGCGTGCGCGTTCAGCGCGTGGCCAGCGGCTGACGCTTCGTGGGGCGCGCGAAGGCCTGGCCCAGCGCTTCATGGTCTGCGGCGGACAACGCGATCCGCGCCGCATCCCAGTTCTGCCGCAGGTGCAGCGCATGCACGGCCTTGGGCAGAGCCATGACGCCGGGTTGCGTCATCAACCAGGCCAGGGCCACCTGGGCCGCCGTGGCGCCGTGCCGCTCGCCGACGGCCTGCAGCACCGGATGCCGGACCAGCTGCCCTTCATCCAGCGGGCAGTAGGCCATCAAGGGCATCTGGTACAGCCGCTGCCAGGGCAGCAGATCGAGCTCCGGCCCACGCTGGCCCACCGAATACCAGACCTGGTTGGCACTGCAGGCCGCACCCCCCGGCACCTGGATCAGCTCTCGCATGTCGTCGATGTCGAAGTTGCTCACACCCCAGTAGCGGATCCAGTGCTTGCGCTGCAGGATCTCGAAGCCGTCGACCGTCTCCTTCAGGGGCACGCTGCCGCGCCAGTGCAGAAGGTACAGATCGATGTGATCGATGCCCAGGCGACGCAGACTCTCTTCGCACGCACGCAGCAGGCCCGCGGGATGCGCGTTCTGCGGCAGAACCTTTGAAACGATGGTCACGTCCTCGCGCCGCAGACCCTGGGCCATGGCCTCGCGCAGGGCGCGGCCCACCAGTGTTTCCGCGCCGCCGGCGCCGTACATCTCGGCGGTGTCCACGACGCGAAAGCCGATGTCGAAGGCGGTGCGCAAGGCGGCGAGTTCACGCGCCGCGTGAGCCGCTGACTCACCCATGCGTGCCGTGCCCACGCCGATGGCGGGCAGCTCTTCGGCGCTGGGCAGCATCACCTGCGGGGCGCTGACGGTGGGGCGGAGTTCCTCCATGGAGCGCGATGGTAGTGCCCGCGGCAGGGTCGGCCCGAGCGGGTCAACACGGCTTTATCATGTTCGCCATGGCAGTTTCGGCTCCGGATCCCGGCGATGTGGCCCAGTTGCGGCTGGAGAACGCGCTCGCGCTGTTCGACGAGTTCGTTGCACAGACCGTGCGCACGACTGACGCCGCAACCCTGCGCGGCCTGGAGCGCCGCTTCGCCGAGCAGCTGCTGATCCAGCCCAGCTACTGGAGCCAGATCAAGAGCCGCACGCGGCAGATCGGCGACCGCCTGGCGCGGCAGTTCGAATCCCGCTGCCGCAAGCCGCCGGGCTGGATGGACGAGCGGCACGCGCAGCGCGCGGAGACGCCACTGGCACTGCAGCTGCCCTTCGAACCGCCACCGGTCGATACCAGCAGCACACCGCGCGATGATGACGAACGCTTCATCATGGGACTGGTGCTGAGCTACTACCGGCGCCACCCGCAGCGGGCACGCGCGCGGCTGCTGGAGCTGCTCTCCGAAGTGCTGGCGCCGCCCCCTCGGGCATCCTCGGCGCCGGCCGCACAACACCCATCGCCGGACGATGCCCAGACCCTGTGGGCACAGACGCAACGCGGCGTGGCACCCTTGAAGCGCAAGCGCTGAGCACTGCGCGTTCGGGCGCCGAGCTTCGCCGGGGCCGCTTCGTCTCGTCCTTGGCGGGTCGGCGCCCAGAGGCGCTCGCAGCCCGGTCGCGCAGGCAGCAGACCACAGCCCCGGACGGAACCTGGCCCGATGCCCCGGCGCGGGTGCCGATTTCTGCCGACCGCGCTCCTAGGTTCACCCGTAAGGGTTCCTCGAAGTGAAGGGCCCGCAGATGCGTGTTTGGGCGCCCCGACGTTGGTCAAGGGCGACAAAAGCCGTGGGAATAGGCGCGCCTGAGATATGTCGCTTGACTATGGACAATGTTTGTTTATCATTGTTGCTCTTGCCTTCCACGATTCCCTGGTCTTGACGCCTCTGACTGCCCCGTCCCTTGCCGCGCGGCCCCATGCACCCCGCATGAGCCGCGGCGCCAATCGACTGCCACGCGACCCCTGATCGCCCGCTTCGGCACAGGTGTCAGCAAGGCCCGGCAGCCATCGGCTTCCGGGCCTTGGTGCTTGTGGGCCGGACGGTTCCGGCCCCTGACGTGGCGGGCTCAACCGGAGTACCGCCATGAGTTCAGATCGCTGGGTCATCCCCTCTCGCAAGCCGCGCAATCCCTTGGTCGCCGCGAGCCGCAGCCGGCACGCCGGCGCACATCGCGACCGCCGTCGCGAAGCGCGCGGCGGCACCGCCCGCCAGCTGCGCGCCGAACTGCGCAGCCTGCATTCGCCTCCCCACGAAACCTGATGCCTCTGTCCACCGGAGAAGATCATGAGCCGCACATCCCGCTGGGCCTTCACGCCCGCACTCTCGACCCCCGTCTTCAGCTGGCGCAGCTGGCTGGTGTTCAGCTTGCGCCGGGCGAGCCTTGCGCTGGCCGCGCTCTCGCGTCGGCTGCGCAGCGCGCCACACCCTGAAGCCGCACACGAACCCGTGTTCGAGTTCCATGCCGAAGCCGGTGCGCCTGAGGGCGCGCTGTTCGTCGACGGCCAGCGCGTGGGCACGCTGCCTGGCGTGACCCGGCTGTGAGCCTCGTGCGACCGGCATCTGCCGGTCGCACGAGGGGCGCAGCAGTCGCCGCTTCTGGCGGGCAAAGGGCAGCCAACTTCGCGGACCGTTGGGCGAAACCGAGAGCGAGCATCGGGCCCGTCATCGTCCGCCCGGAAGTTCCGCTCATGGCACAGACATCAGCACCTGACGCCCCCGCGGCGCGCTGCCCGCGCGACCTCGCGGGTTGGGTCGCCAGCTTTGACCCGAGCCGCCTGCCGGTGCTGGCGGAGACCGCTCAGACGCTGGAGTCAGCGCGTGCCAACGAGGATGCGGTCGATGCCCATCTGCTGGGCGAGACGATTGCCGCGGACCCGTTGATGACCCTGAAGCTCATGGCCCACCTGGGCCATTTGCGCCGCGGCCGCGAAGGCGGCGAGCCCGAGACCGTGACCGCTGCGCTGGTCATGCTGGGCATTCCGCCGTTCTTCCGCCACTTCGGCCCGCAGGCCTCGATCGACGAGGCCCTCGCCGGACGACCGTGGGTGCTGGAAGGGTTTCGCGCGGTGCTGCAGCGCTCGCACCGCGCCGCGCATTTCGCAACCGCCTTTGCCGTGCAGCGGCTGGATCACGACGTCGCCGTGATCCACAGCGCGGCCTTGCTGCACGACTTCGCCGAACTGCTGCTCTGGATTCAATGGCCGGCGCTGGCGATGGAACTGGCGAGGCGCCAGCGGGCCGATCCGAGCCTGCGTTCGCTGGACGTGCAGAACGAACTGCTCGGCGTCAGCCTGGCCGAGCTGCAGCATGCGCTGATGGTGCGCTGGAGGCTGCCTCGCGTCCTCGCGCAGCTCGCGGATGACTCGCAGCAGAACGCTTCCGCCCAGGTGCGCAATGTCCTGCTGGCGGTCCGACTGGCGCGGCACACGGCGCGCGGTTGGGACAACCCGGCCGTTCCGGACGATGTGCGCGACATCGCCGGGCTGCTTCATCTTGGCGTGGAGCCCACCGAGACGCTGCTGCGAGAGATCGACGGCTGACCGGCCTCCCCTTCTCGCAGTCAAGCCTGAACGAGAACGGGGCGCTGAGCGCCCCGTTGCAGAACCTTCGGCCGCCCGAAGGTGATGATGACGGCGTCGCGAGACCCGCGGCGCCGCGCCTGAGGCTCAGTTGCGCGCCCGGGCGGTGACTTCCACCTCGACACGGCGATTGGGCAGCAGACACTCCTGCAGCTCGGCCTGCGACTTGAACGGCGAGACACAGCTTTCCACCTGTTGCTCGTCGCCGCGTGCGCCCGTGACGATCAGCTTTTCGTCGATGCCCAGCCGAACCAGGATCGCCTTGACCGTCTGCACGCGGCGTTCGCTCAGGCGCTGGTTGTAGTCACGCTGGCCCGTGCTGTTGAGGCGGTCCGCGTGGCCCGTCAGGCGAATGCTTTCCAGCTGCAGGCCATCGCGCTTCAGACGCTCGGCAAGCGTGCGCAACTGCGCCATGCTGTGGGCACGGATGTCGGCTTCCTTGTAGCGATCAAAACTGAACACCACATGTGCCGCGACCGAGACCTCGCGCAGCGGTGGAAGCGGCGGCGGAGGGGGTGGTGGCGGAGGCGGCGGCGGAGGCGGAGGCGGAGGCGCAACGGCCACCGCCGGGGACACCACGCCCGGGCAGGATTGGGCCAGCAGCTCGGCCTCGGCCATCAGGTCCTCGGCGATCTGCACGTACGGCTTGGCATGGCGCCACTGCTGCTGCGCGTGCTCGTTGCCCGCATGCACCAGCTCCACTTCCGCGCACGCCAGCTTGTGCGCCGCGCAGCGCAAGCCCGCATCACCCTTCAGCCGCGCCGCACGCTCCCACAGGTCCGGCCTCAGCTTCACCGCCTCGCCCACCAGCGGCGTGTCGTTGCCCAGCGCCGTGCCGCGCTCCATCCCCACGATCAGCTTCTCCGCTTCGCTCATCGCCGCC
>JAEUOZ010000023.1 GCA_016790225.1 Rubrivivax sp. | reverse complement strand
TGCCGTGGAACCTGAGGTCGGCGGCATCCCGGCACAGCGACGCCGGACGGGCCTGCTGCTGGGCGTTGTCGCGCTGCTGCCGTATGCCGCGCTCGCCCCGCTCTCGGGCCGGCCCTGGCTGCAGGCAGAGCTCTTCGGCCTAGCGCCGGATCCGACGGTGCTCTTCAGCCTGGCCGTGCTGCTGTTGCTGCCGCAGCCAGCACGCGCCAGCCCCGGCGCGCGGCGGCTCGCCCGCGCGCTCTGGGTCCTGCCCATCACCTGGTGCCTGTGCAGCAGCGCCACGCTGGCGCTGCTGGGCTCGTGGCAGGCGGCGCTGCCGGTGGGGGCTGCGGCTCTGGCCTGGTGGGCCTGCCGGCCGCGGCGCGCCGCCGGGCCCTGAGGCCGGATCACGGATGTGAGGGGCCTGCCGGCGATGTCCGGCAGTCGCATTCAAGCGTCACCTGTGGCCTGAGGCGCCAGGCTGGATGGCAGGTTCAGGCCAAGGCCACATCACGATGGGCGAAGGCCGCTGCCCTTCAAATGCCGAAGCGGCGTCTCAGCCCAGCCGCGAAGGCGCTTTCAGGCAACAGTGCCTTGAGCCAGGGCAGCCGGCGTGCGTCGTCGCCGAAGCGTCGCCGAAGGCCCTTGCCTTCCAGCGTCCAGCCAACGATGTCGCGCGCCGCCCGTTCGGCAGACATGCCGCCAGCCACCGAGGCGGTCCAGTGTGCGCGCAGAACCTCGCGCAGCGCAGCGTAGTCCGCCACCGTGTATTCAGGAGCCGCGGCCGAGTGCGCCAGCGCCGTGCGGATGAAGCCGGGTTCGGCCAGACAGAGCCGGATGCCGAATCGGTGCAACTCGTGCTGCAGCGCCTCGTGCAGCCCCTCCAGTGCGTGCTTGCTGGCCGCGTAACAGGCCTCTCCGGGAGGCGCCAGCAAGCCGGCCAGCGAACCGATGGTGAGGATGGTGCCGCGCCGTCGTGCGCGCATGGCCGGCAGGAAGGCCCGGATGCAGTCGGCCACGCCATGGAAGTTGGTGTCGAGGATGGCGCGGCTCTGCGCCGCAGACAGTTCCTCGAAAACGCCGCTGATGTTGATGCCCGCGTTGTTGACGAGCAGTTCGGGCATCTGCCCTTGGTGATCAAGCCGGCGGGCCAGATCGGAGATCGACTCCTGTCGGCACACGTCCAGTGCCAGCGGCTCGATGAGCCCGGCGCCCCCCGGCAGCGCCGCGCCAGGCACCGTGCCGCGTCGGCTGGCCGCCAGCACATGCCAGCCGCGGCCGGCGAGTTCGGCGCACAGGGCCGCGCCGAGGCCGCTGGAGCCGCCCGTCACCAGCGCGATGGGCCGCGCAGCCGGCGGCACCGGCACAGCCTGCATCGCGGTCACGGGAAAGTCCTCCGTGCGGCGCTCAGCGGGATATGGGCTTGGGACCGGCCCGGCGCGCTCATCCCGCCACCTCCGTTGCAGCTTCGCCCGCCTTGGCCTGCAGCAGCCCGGGCCAGAGGGCATCGGCCGCTTCGGCGCCGGAGATCACCACCGCTTCGATACCGGGTCCGTGCGTGGCGGCGCCGGCGATCACCAGGCCGGGCACCGGACTGCGGCGAGCCAGCGCCCGCTGCGGATGGCGGCTGCCATAGACCGCGCCGAAGCTGCTCCAGCCATAGCGCCTGAAGCTCAGCGGGCTGGCCTCGCTGCGCCAGACGATGCGCTCGCGCAGGCCCGGAATCAGGCGCTGTGCGGCATCGATCATCGGCTCGGCAAAGGCGGCCTTGCGTGCCGCATAGACGGCGCTGCGGCGCTGCGCCAGCGGGTTGGTGAGCTCGGGCTGCTCGAACCAGTCGCGGGCGAGCTCCGGGTCCAGCAGCTGCATCAGCTCCACGGTGTGATGGCCCGGTGGTGCGGCCGTGGGGTCCACCAGGCTGGGCAGCACGAGTTCGATCTTGCGGCCATCGACATGCAGATGGTTGACCGGCGCCAGGTCGCCCAGCTCACCGCGGATGCCCAGGTGCACGGCCAGCATCGAAGCCGATGCTTCCACGGCGTGCAGCTGTTGCGCCCAGGCTGGCGGCAAGCTTCCGGGAGCAAACAGCGCGTGTGTCGCGCCCAGCAGCTCGGCGTTCAGCACCACGGCCGCCGCGCGCACGGTGCGGCCATCGGCCAGGCGAACACCCTGCGCCACACCGCTGCCCCGCGCGCCACGCAGCAGCACCTCGGCCACCGGGCAGCTGAGCTGCACCTGGCCGCCGTCCAGCACGATGCTGTCCACCAGCGCCTGCGCCAGGCTTCCGGAACCGCCGGCCGGGTAGGCCCCCCCGTGCATGAAATAGCCCAGGATGGGAACGTAGTCACGCACCCGCAGCGTGCGTGGCCGATGGGTGATGTAGCCGGCCAGGCCCAGTACCGCGTCCTGCGCGCTCTCGCCAACGCCCTGCGCGGCCAGCAGCTCGGTCATCGGTGCATCCAGCCAGCGCACCGCCTCGGGGTGTTCTTTCGCGAAAGCCAGCAGGCCCGGCACGGTCGTTGGCTGGCCAGGCACGCCGCCGCGGGCCGCTGCGGTGGCGTACATGCCGGTGTGGATGCGCCGCACCCGTGCCAGCGCGGCGCGCAGGGCCGGCGCATCGCCCGGGTAACGCTGTTCCAGTGCGGCCACGAAGGCATCCCATCCCCGCGGCACGGTCCAGGCCCCGAGCGCGTCGACAAAGCCATGGTCCAGACGTCGCCAGTCGATGGCCTGCTCCAGTTGCAGCCGCTGCAGCAACGCATGCACCGTGCCGCCCGCGTGGCAGCCCGAGACGTCGTGCACGCCGGCATCGAAGCGGAACACCAGCGGGTTCTGCGGCGGCCCGGCCTGGCCCTCCCAGTGGTGGCAGAAGCCGCCGGGCTTGTCGTGCTGCTCGAACACCTGCACGCGCGCGCCAGCCCGTGCCAGCAGCGCGGCGGCCGTGAGCCCGCCGATGCCGGCGCCAACGACCACCACGTCGGTGTCGAGCTCATCGGCGTTGACACGCTGCGAGCCCACCAGCGGCGACGGCCAGGGATGGGGGTCCGCCTGCGCCAGGCGCTCCCGCAGTGCCGAGTGCACCCAGCGCCGCGGCAACCACAGCGACAGGCCGATGGCCGCGGCCAGGGGCACCCATCGCGCCACAGGGTGCAGGGCCGCGGAGGCCGCCACGCCGACCCAGGCCACCGCCAAGGCCCAGATCAGCGACATGCCACGGTTGACGCGCAGAAACACCGGGTCGGCGGTCATGCCGGGCCAGTCGGGGGCCGAGATCACCGCCGTCCACGGCCGGCCGATCGTCACGCCGAGCAACATCCACAGGCCCGCTGCGATCGATACGGCGGCCGCAAGCCAGGTGTGCCAGGCATGCCAGGCTGATGGGCCGGCCAGCGCCAGGGCAGCGGCCAGGCCGAGGATGATGGCCAGGCCTGCGGGCAGCAACAGGTCTTCGCTGCGTCGCTTCGTCCAGACCGTCAGCGCCCCCGCCAGCAGCGCCCCGACGGCGGCACCGCCCAGCGGCTGGCCAAAGCCGGCCGCCTCCCAGGTGATGATCAGCGGCGCCAGCAGCAGGCCGGCATGATGAAAGCTCTTCAGGGCTCGGGCGCCGCCGGCCGGTGCGAGCGTCGGGTTGTCGCGGGCCGAGCCGGTGTGTGTCGCTGCCATGCGCTTATCCTTTGCCGTCATGAGTGCCGTGATCTTGTTTCTGCTCCGCGCAGCAGGCTTGCCCCTGCGTGCCGTTGTTTGAGCCTTGCGCGCCATGCAGGGACAGGTGAGCGCCGTCACCGTGCACGCGATGCTGGAGGGCCTCGTGCAGCTCGGCCTGGACCGCGCCGTGCTGGCCCATGCCGTCGGGGCCGAGCTGGGCGATCCCCCGCCGCCGGCGGCCCAGGTGGGCAGCGATGCCATGGGCCGGCTGTGGCAGGCGGCCTTCGAGCAGCGCCCCGATCCGGCGCTGGCCACGGCGCTGGGTCTGGCCATCCCCTTCGGCGCATTTGGCTTCACGGACTACCTGACAGGCAGCAGCTTCACGGTGGGCGCCGGGTTCGAATCGCTGGCGCTGCACCTGCGGCTGGTCGCGGGCGGCATCCAGCTCGAACTGGACGCGGTTGACGGGCTGCGTTGGGTGCGGCTGCTGACGCCCCAGGGCGAAAGCGCACCCTTCGTGGCCACCGAGATGACAGTGGCGCTGTTTGTCGGGCGCTTCCGCGAGGGCACGGGCGGTGCGTTCCAGCCGGCGTTTGCCTGCCTGCGCGGCGGAGCGCCTTCGGCTGATTCAGCGCAGGCGCGACTGCTCGGCCTGCCGGTCCACCATCACAGCCCTGTGGCCGCGCTGGCCATCCCGGCACCGATGTGGAGCCTGCCGCTGCGCCGTGCCGACCCCTATCTGCACGCCACGCTGCGACGCAGCATCGAAGAGCTGGGCCTGCTGCGCAGCCCCGCCGATGGGCTGGAGCTGGCGATCCGGGCCCGGATGCGCGGCGCACTCGCCGAAGGCGACGCAGCGATCAGCCGTGTCGCGCAGCTGCTGGGCATGTCGGTGCGCACGCTGCAGCGCCGGCTGGCGACCAGCGGCCGAACCTGGAGCGATGTCGTCGAGACCTTCAGGCGCGACGAGGCCCTGCGGCTGCTGGCCGGCCCGACGCCGCTGGTCGATGTGGCCGCGCGCCTGGGCTTCCAGGAGCAGACCTCATTCACGCGCGCATTCCGGCGCTGGACCGGGCAGACGCCGGCGCTGTGGCGCCGCTCGGCGGGCAGCTGAGGCAACGCGCATGCGCCAGGCGCGGCGCTGGAGGCCAGCCACGGGGTGTGATCGGAACGGTTCTGGTCGCCAGTGAGGCCTTGTTCGGGTGCAACAGGTTGACCGCGGTGCCCACACCATCAACGCCGCCACGGCCTCAGGTCCTGAGGCACGGTGTGCGCGCACGACACGTGGTGCCGGTATCGCTGCGTGGTGGCGGTCCATTCCAGCGCGTCCGGGCGCGCAAGCTGGAACGCAGAGCATGCTGCCAGTGCTGGGCCGAGTTCCGTGGAACGGCCCGCAGCCGGCACGCCGCTTGCTGAAGCATGCGGTCAGGTCTTCAGTAGTCCATCACCTGGGGCGGTGCAGTCGCATCAAGGCTGGAAGGTCTCGATAGCGGGTCCATGGGTAGCGCCGAGAGGCCCTACCTTGGTCGTGATGAGCGTGTCCAAACTGACAACGGCCGCAACTCCGCTGAGCGCATCCACCTGCAGCGTTCCGCCGGAGAGTGCCCTGCTGTCCATCAGCGAGGACCTCAGATTTTGCGCAGCGGGCCGGCGTCACGCCCCTCTCACAGCCGTCTCACCTTGACAGACCGCCCCTTCACCCGGCCCGCATTCAAGCCACGCAGCGCCTGCTCTGCCACGTCCGGCCGCAGCGCGACGTAGGTCGAGAAGTCGTTGACGTCGATCTTCCCCACCGCATCACCCGGCAGGCCCAGGTCCTTGGTCAAGGCACCCAGCACGTCGCCCGCACGGATCTTCTCCTTGCGGCCGCCGGCGATCTGCAGGGTCACCATGGGTGGGCGCAGCGGCGGTGCGCCGGCCGCGGGCTTCAGCGTGGACAAGGCGTGCCACTCGCTTTCGCGGCCTTGTTCGGCTTCGATGCGGCCGATGCGGCCCATCTCGTCCAGGCTCACCAGGCTGAAGACGCGGCCACTTTCGCCTGCGCGGCCGGTACGGCCAATGCGGTGCGTGTGCACGGCCGGATCGGGCGTGATGTCCACGTTGATCACGGCGTCGAGCCGGCTGATGTCCAGCCCGCGTGCGGCGACGTCGGTGGCCACGAGCACGCTGCAGCTGCGGTTGGCAAAGCGCACGAGCACCTGATTGCGTTCGCGTTGTTCAAGATCACCGTGCAGCTCCAGCGCCACCAGGCCCTGGGCCTGCAGCACGGCCACCAGGTCATGGCACTGCTGCTTGGTGTTGCAGAAGGCCAGCGTGCTCTCGGGCCTGAAATGCTGCAGCAGCAGGCCCACGGCGTGCAGGCGCTCGGTCTCGGTGACCTCGTAGCGGCGCTCGTGGATCAGCGCGCCGTCATGGCGCTCGGCCAGCTTCAGCTCCACCGGCTCACGCAGGTAGCGCGCAGCCAGTTGCGCGACACCCTCGGGGTAGGTGGCGGAGAACAGCAGCGTCTGGCGCTGGCCGGGTGGCGGGCACTGCCGCGCGATGGCCGCGATGTCGTCGGCGAAGCCCATGTCGAGCATGCGGTCAGCTTCGTCCAGCACCAGGCAGTTCAGGCCGTCCAGGTGCAGCGATTCGCGGCCCAGGTGGTCCAGCACCCGCCCGGGCGTACCCACCACCACATGGGCGCCGTGAGCCAGGCTCGCGGTCTGCGCACGCAAGGGCACGCCACCGCATAAGGTGACGAGCTTGATGTTGTCCTCGGCACGGGCCAGGCGCCTGAGTTCTTGTGCCACCTGATCCGCCAGTTCGCGCGTGGGGCACAGCACCAGCGCCTGCACGCCGAAGTGGCGCGGGTTCAGGCGCGCCAGCAGCGCCAGCGCAAAGGCTGCCGTCTTGCCGCTGCCGGTCTTGGCCTGGGCGATGAGGTCACGGCCCGCCAGGGCCAGCGGCAGGCTGGCGGCCTGGATGGGCGTCATGGCCAGGTAGCCCAGCTGCTGCAGATTGGCCAGCACGTGCGGGGCCAGCGGCAAGCTGGCGAAGGCCGGTCCGGCCGGGGGCGGCGCGGGGGCCGGAGATGGCGTCATGGGGGCATTGTCACGGCCGGCCCGTATCAGCGATCGATACGGGCCGGCACGCCCGCCTGCAGCGCGGTGCCCCGCCGGTCAGGGCCATCGTGCGCTGCAGCGGGTGTCGCCAGGCCGGTGCTGCAGAGACGGTGCTGCCTGTCCCCTCATCGCATCGAGTTCAGGCCGAAGCGGTTGCCTTCGGTGTCCTCGCAGATCGACACCCAGCCGAAGGCGCCGATGGAAAACCTGGGCCGCAGCACCGTGCCCTTGGCGGCACGCACCCGGTGCTCCGTGGCGGCGCAGTCCTCGACGCTGAAATAGACCATCGTGCCGGCGGCGCCGGGGCGTGTGTGCGCTGTCTTCACCAGGGCACCAGCGGCGCCGTAGGCATCCTGCCGCGCCGGGAAGGCGCGCATGGCAGTCTCGCCGCTGGGGTCGTCCAGAGGCTCAAGGGCCTGTTCGAAGACGGATTCGTAGAAGGCGGTCGCACGGGCCAGATCGTCGACGTAGAGGTCAAACCATCCGATGGCGTTCGCTTGCGGCATGTCGGGCTCCAGCAAAGAGTGGGGAGGACGACAGCCTAGGCGGCGGGTGACGCATCGTCTTGTGGATATCGGACACCGTAGCGCCGGCGGTACTCGCCCGGCGTGAGGCCGGTGGCGCTGCGGAAGGCGTGGATGTACTGCGACTGGTCGGCGTACAGGTCCAGGTAGTGGCGACGGAAGGACTGCTGCACGCGCAGCACCTTCAGCAGGTTGTGCGGCGCAAAGCCGGTGTCCCGTTGCAGCCGGCGCTGCAGCTGTCGCGTCGAGCATCCGGCCAGCGCGGCCATGTCGGCCACCGTGCGCACGGCATCCAGCTGCCCCAGCAGGCTCGCGGTCAACGGGTTCGGGGCCACGATGCCCTGTGCGTGCAGGTGTTCCACCAGCGCCGTCAGGCCTGGCCCCATCGCCGCGAAGTCCACCCCCACCAGGCCTTCGGCCGTGGCCACCAGCGGCAACGGCCCGCGGTAGGGCGAGCCCACGTAGCGGTCGATCAGCGCCGCCCGGTCGCCCCGCCACACGCCCGGGAACAGCTGCACGCCCACGTAATGGAACGCGGTGCCGAGGTTCAGCACGGTGGCCTCGGTGTGCAGGGCCGTGACACCGGCGATCGCGGGCTGCCTCAGGTTCAGCAGCAGGTTGACGCAGGCGTCCGGCAAGGCGTGGTAGTGGAAGTCCTGCTCCAGCGGGGCCAGGGTGCGCAGCTCCCAGAAGACGTGCACCATCGCCGCCAGCTCGGCCGGTGGCGGGGCTTCGGCATAACGGATGGCGGCGTCGCGGCGCGAGAAGCCGTCGGCAACGGGGTCGTACATCAGGCGGTGGGATGCGAATCGCTGCCGGGTCGGCAGTGCGGGCTCAGGTCTGCTGGCGGGCGGGCCGCAGGCCTGTCGGCGGCGACGGGCCTTGCCCCTGGAGAGCGTACTCCACCGCGGACACGAACCGAGGAAAGACGGCGCCAAGGGGTCGACCAGACCGCAGGACAAGGCGCCGAAGGGCTTGAAGGCTGTCGTGTTCCGGGAACAAGCACCCTTGTCGCCACAGGACGGGAACCTCGCCCTCTGGCAAGCCGGCCCGACAATCCGCCCGCCACGACCCGCATTCGCCGCGATGAACACTCCAGTCGACGACCTGAAGCGACCGAAGGCCAGGGCCAGACGCCAGGCCGTGCCTGAAGGACCCCGCCTGTCGCGCCAGCGCAGGCCTGAGGCGCTGCCCGCCGACGACTGGCAGCGCGCCTTGCGCAAGCAGTATGGGCGTGAGCAGCCATTCGAGCTGCAGAACCTGGGAGACGCGAAGCAGTCGCCGGTGTTTTCCGACTTCCGCGTCAGCAACGCCAACAGCGGCGGCCACTACCGCGTCACCATCCGC
The DNA here is from genome assembly GCA_016790225.1 of Rubrivivax sp. Next base: position 77,000 of record JAEUOZ010000023.1, on the reverse strand, counting down.
GGCAAGGCCATCGGCGACAACCTGTGCACCTGCGCCGACTACGCCACCAATGACCTGGGCACCTGCAAGCACATCGAGTTCACGCTGGCGCGCCTGTCTGCGAGGCGCGGTGGCAAGGCGGCGCTGGCGCGCGGTTTTTCGCCGGTCTACAGCGAGATCTACCTCCATCACGCGGGCCAGCGCGCGGTGCGCCTGCGCCCCGGCAGGGATTGCCCCACAGCGCTGCTGCAGCTGGCGCGAGGTCTGTTCGATGAGCAGGCCGGTTGGACACTGCCCGCGCCCCGCCTGCGCGAACTCGAGGCCTTCATCGGCCACGCACGAAAGATCGCCGCAGCGACTGCGCACGAACTGCGCATCGACGAGCGCGCGCTGGCCTTCGCGGCCCAGGCGCGCGACGCCGAACGCCGCCATCAGGCGCTGTTGGCCGCCTACCCCAAGGGCGTTGCCGACAAAGGCCTGGCCAAACTCCTGAAGACCCGGCTCTACCCCTATCAGGCTGAAGGCGCGCTGTTTGCGGCCCGCGCCGGCCGCGTGCTGCTGGGCGACGAGATGGGTCTGGGCAAGACCGTGCAGGCCATTGCAGCGGCCGAGCTGCTGGCACACCACTTCGGCGTGCAGCGCGTGCTGGTGGTGTGCCCCACTTCGCTGAAACACCAGTGGCAGCGAGAGATCGCGCGCTTTGCCGGCCGCTCCGCGCAGGTGCTGCACGGATTGCGCGCGGCGCGCCAGCAGCAATACCGGGAAGAAGCCTTCTGTCGCATCACCAGCTATGAAACGCTGGTGCGCGACGCTGACCTGGTGCAGGCCTGGGCGCCTGAACTGCTGATCATCGACGAGGCGCAACGTGTCAAGAACTGGAACACGGTGGCGGCGCGTGCGCTCAGACGCATCGAGACTCCGTATGCCTTCGTGCTCACCGGCACGCCGCTGGAGAACCGGCTGGAAGAGCTGATCGCGATCGTGCAACTGGTCGACCAGCATCGACTGGGGCCGACGTGGCAGCTGCTGCACGAACACCAGCAGGTCGACGATGCCGGCCGCGTCGTCGGCTACCGCCACCTCGACCGCATCGGCGCCACGCTCGCGCCCATCCTGCTGCGGCGCCGCAAGGCCGACGTGCTGGCGCAGCTGCCCGAACGTGTCGACAAGACCTTGTTTGTGCCGATGACGCCCGAACAACGTGTGCACCATGACGAGAACGGCCTCATCGTCACGCGCATCGTCACGCGCTGGCGCAAGACAGGCTACCTGTCCGACAGCGATCAGCACCGCCTGCAATGCGCCTTGCAGAACATGCGAATGGCCTGCAACAGCACCTGGCTGCTCGACCATGAAACCGACTTCGGCCACAAGGCCGACGAACTGGTGACGGTGCTGGAAGAGCTGTTCGAAGAACCTGAGGCCAAGGCCGTGGTCTTCAGCCAGTGGCTGGGCACCCACGAGGTGCTGATGCGCAGGCTGCGGGCGCGCGGCTGGGGCCACGTGCTGTTCCATGGCGGGGTGCCTGGCGACCAGCGCGGTGCGCTGGTCGACCGGTTCGAGCAGGACCCGGTATGCCGCCTGTTCCTGTCCACCGATGCCGGCGGCGTGGGGCTGAACCTGCAGCACGCGGCGGCCACGGTGGTCAACATGGATCTGCCCTGGAATCCGGCCAAGCTGGAGCAGCGCATCAGCCGCGTTCATCGCATGGGGCAGCGCCGCGGCGTGCAGGTGATCAACTTCGTGGCCCAGGGCAGCATCGAGCAAGGCATGCTGGGCGTGCTGGCGTTCAAGAAATCGCTCTTTGCCGGCGTGCTGGATGGCGGCGACAGCGCAGTCTTCATGAACGGCACGCGACTGTCGAAGTTCATGGAAAGCGTGGACGAGGTCGCGGGTGCGATGGGCTGCGCCGAAGACGCTGTCACAGTGCCCGCGAGCGAACGCGCCGCAGCCTCACCGCCCCTGGCCGCAGAGCAAGAAGGCGAGCCCCGGCAGGACGGTCATCCGACAGAAGGCGGCCTGAGCGCTCAGGACACCCGGGTTTCGGCCCTGATCGGCGACACACCGGTGAACCCGGGCGCGAGGCCTGCGTCGGAACCGGATCCGGGGCAGGCGGATCCGTGGGCACCGTTGCTGGAAGCCGGACTGCAATGGCTCGCCTCACTCACCGATGCCGCCGCGCCTGCCGAAGGCGCCCAGGCGCCGGGGAGCCGGGCGCCACGCATCACGATCGACCCGGCGACCGGCCAACGCAGCCTGAACCTGCCCTTGCCCGATCCCGCGACGATCCGCCGCCTGGCCGAAGGCCTGAAGGGCCTGCTGGACCGCCTGTGACGGGAACAGGCGCTGATCGTGCTCGCCGGCGCTCGGTCGACAAGCCGAGGAGAGGCCTCCACCGCGGTTGGCTCGATTCGCTCGTCTCGAAGGAGCTTTGGTTCGTGGAACTCGCGCAACGATCGGTGAAACGCGCACACCCTTGCCTCGTGGGCCAGCGTGGCCAGCAGGTCGGTCTGCGCCAGTGACTGCAGAGCGCGTTCCAGCAACGCTACCGTTCAGGAGCGCCAACGCCAGCGCGTGACCCTCTACCTCATCCCATGCCAACCCGGTGCCCTTCAAGGTCGTCGCACCCGGGGCAGACTCTGCGTCAGCCTGGTTTGAACTCTGGAGTCCGCCTGTGTCAGAAGATCCCCGTTGCTGTGGTGGTGGCGCCTGCATCATCGATGACCAGGGCCGATGCTGGTGTGGCCAGGTCTGGAATGGCAAGGCCATGTGCTTTCCGGCACTGGAGCCCGTCGCAGCCCCATTGGCGGCGCCAGGCAGCGTCGTGCCGAAACCGCCAACGGGTTCCGAGCCGCTGCTCGCCCCGTCGCGTGGGGTAGGCTGAGCCCCCAGCGGCACGCCGGTGGCCCCTGCGCCAGGGTGGCTGAAGACAGGCAGCCGCTACCGGACTGAGGCGCCCATTTGCGGCTCAGCTTGGCCCGATCCTGGCCCGTTCCGGCAGCACCGAGGTCACGGCAGCCCGCGCGAAGGCCTGTTGCGGTTCCGCATAGTCCCATTGCTCGATCAGGCAGGGCGCTGTGGCCCCGGTTTCCAGTGCTGCCCGCGCGTCCCAGCGCAGCAGATTCACGGAGTTAGGCACTCCGGGACGGATGCGTGAAGAGACCGCGGTGCCGGCCTGCACCACGCACAGCCGGCGGGTCAATCCGGGCAGGGCCTGCGTGAAAGGCAGGTGGATGTGACCGCCCATCACCACATCGGCCCCGGCTTCGGCCCAGCGCCGGGCGGCTTCATCGTGGCCGCGCAGCAGGTTGACCTGGTCCCGCGCCTGCGTCACGGCCAGCGGCTGGTGCACCACGACCACGCGCAGCTGCGCGGGGCTGGCAGCGCGCAGGCGCTGCGCCACGCGCGCGATCTGGGTTTCTGAGACCTCGCCGTGCTTGTGGCGCCAGCGCCGGGTGGTCTTCACGCCGATGACCAGCAGTTCAGCCGTCGTGTGCACCGGCTCGAGTTCGCCGCCAAAGGCCGCCGCGTAACGCGCATAGGGCTGCGTGAAGCGCGACCAGAGGTCGAACAAGGCGATGTCGTGGTTGCCGGGAATCGCCAGCACGGGCGCGCCCAGGCGGTCCACAAAGGCCTTGGCCGCGCGAAACTGCGCCGGGCGCGCCCGCTGCGTGATGTCGCCCGACAGCACCACCAGATCCGGCCGCTGAGCCGCCGCAAGCGCCACCAGCGCTTCGACCACCGGCGGCTGCTCGGTACCGAAGTGCGTGTCGGAGATCTGCAGCAGGACGCTCACTGGACTTCCCTCCGCCCTGCAGGCTGCGGGATGAGCGCTAGGGATCGGCCCGGCGCGCTCAAGCCACGGCCTCCCGCGGCTCGGGCTGCAGCGCGAGCACCGTGGCGGCCTGCAGCAGGAACAAGGGGCGCGCCAGCACACGGATGTCGATCGGCGAACGCATCGTGGCGACTTCACCGTCGTAGGCCACCGTCACCTCGTGTCGGCCCACCGGCAGCCGGGGCCGCACGACCATGTGCTGGAACTCGATGCCTTCGACGCCCGCGGCCTCGCCCAGCCGGCCCATGGCGCCGTGCATCAGCAGACCGATCATCGACCAGGTGCCGATGGGACGCAGCATGACGGCGGCCATGCTGCCCGCGCCCGGCGTGCCGGCCACCGTATCTTCCGGCTCGGCGCCGAACTGCTGCAGCTGCAGCCGGTTGTTGCCGATGAAGAGCGTGAGGGTCTGCACGTCGCGCACGCGGTCGCCCAGTTCGATGTGCAGGCGCAGGCGGCGCTGGGCGCGCAGCAGCGTGGAGCAGGCCGCCACAAAGGCCACCCAGCGGCTGCGGCCGAAGCGGCGCTTGAAGGCCTCGCGATCCTGCAGCAGCTCGGGGTAGATGCCCAGGCTCGCATTGACGAGAAAGACACGCTGGTTGATGGCCGCCACCTGCACGGGCTGCGGCTGCGCATCCAGCACCCAGCGCGCGGCCTGCTCAGGCTCGGTGGGAATGCCGTGCGTGCGGGCAAAGTAGTTGAAGGTGCCGTAGGGGATGACGCCCATGGCACACCCGGCCGCATGGGCCGCCTGGGCCACGGTGTTCAGGCTGCCATCACCGCCGACGGCGACCACTGCGCTGCGCCGGGCGACGGCCTGGGCGGCGGCCGCGGCGGAGACGCGGGCCAGCTCGTCGGGGCGGCACACGCGCAGCTCACCGCGGCGCCCGCGCTCAGCCAGCGCAGCTTCGATCACCGCCCCCTTGGCCTCGACCTCAAAGGCCCCGGCACCGGCGTTGATGACAAACAGCAGCGGCTCGTCCCGATCCAGCGGCGGTGCGGGCCAGTGCGTGTCCGGCGCGGGGCTTGCTGCCAGCAATGCCTTGCCAGGCCGCATCACTCATGCCGCAGCAGATCGCCGAAGACGGTGTGCTCGCCTTCCCGGCGGTCCTCGCCCGGCGCGTCATACAGCACCAGCCAGCGCGGCTTGCTGCCCGCCAGTTCCGGCGGCAGATCGCAGATCGCCTCGGCGCGGTTGGTGCCTCGGCCATGCGGCAAGGAGACGGATTCCGTCAGCGCGGATTCGAAGCGCGCGGGTTCGCGGTTGGCCTGCATCGCCTGGCGCGCCTGAGGCCACTTGAAGACGCGGATCTCGCCGTTGAGCACCATGGTCGGCCCGGCCAGGATGTAGAGATCGTCGCCGGAAAAATGCAGGTCCCGGATGCCCAGGCCATCGAGCTGCAGGAAGTGCTTGTAGACCAGCGTGCCCTGCTCGTCCAGCGGCACCAGTCGCAGGTGATCGTTGCGCGCCTCCACCGCCACCTCGAGCAGGGCCGTCCAGCCGCGCAGCACCGGGCCGCGCAGGCCCAGCAGCAGGCGCTGGCCATCCACGGCCAGGCCTTCGATATCGAAGCCGTTGTCCTTGCCGGGCAGGTCCACGTAGGGGCCGAAGTGAGGATCGTCGGCCAGGGCGCGCGTGAGCAGGTTGTGCCGGGCATCGCCCTTCAGGCGCCGCGCGCGCCGGCCGTCCTTGGCCTCGCGCACCAGGCAGGGGGCGCCGTCTTGATCGGGCTCGATGGGCAGGCAGGCCAGCAGGCGCCGGTTGCTGTCCAGCGCCACCTTGGACAGGCGCCTGGCATTGCTGGCGTGATCCAGACCCGGCCGCGCGTTCTTGCGCTTGAAGCCGTGCGAGCCCACCACCCACAGCCAGCCATCGCTCACGGCCATGCCTTCCAGATCCGCTTCGTCCTCGGGTGCCCCCGGCAGATCCAGCAGATCGGCCAAGGCAAAGTCGCGCACCTCGCCGAAGCGCAGCGACTCCGAACCCAGAGGCGCCAGCCTCTTCAGGCGGTCGATGCCGCAGGCCTCGTCGCCGGCCACCCAGAGCCAGTCGCCCGAGAAGGCGGCGCCGGAGAGATTGGTCTTCACCAGCGAATCGGGCGCAAACTCCAGGCGCACGGCATTGGCTGCACGGGTATTGGGCATGGGGGTTCCTGAATGACGAGAGATCGTGAAACGCAGGGCCAGCGCCCCGCAAGGCATCGGGTCTGGCAAGGCTCGTCATCTTGACGCCCCGGCAGAGGCCGACAAGGCAGCGTGGCCTGGGCCGGCAGGCCGGCATGGCCGCACGGGCTCAGGCAGCCGTCGGCGCGCCTGTTTCGGCCGCGAGCGTGAAGCCCACGCGCGTCTGCCCGGCGTGGCACTCGGCCACAGTGCGGCCGGCATGCATGCGGGCGATGGCGGCCACGATGGCCAGGCCCAGGCCATGATGTTGCTGGTTGGGGCAGTTGCGGGAGCTGTCGCCGCGGAAGAAGCGATCGAACAGCCGCGGCAGCTGCTGCGGCGCAATGGGTTCACCCTGGTTGATGACGGCCACCTCGATCTCGGCCCCTTGCGGCCCCGCCGCGGGTGCGGCGATGTGCACGATCACCGTGCTGCCGCGATCGGCATAGCGCGCCGCATTGCCCAGCAGGTTGGACAGCGCGCGCTTGACCAGAGGCTCGTCAACCGCCACCCGGGCGTCACCCTGGATGCGCAGCCGCAGCCCGGCGTCCTCCAGCGGCGCCTCATGGAACTCGCAGACCTGGCGCGCCAGCTCGGCCAGGCTCAGCGGTGCGCCGCGCCGGGCCGCGGCGCCGCGGTCGGCACTGGCCAGGAAGAGCATGTCGTTGACCATGCCGGACAGGCGCTGCATCTCTTCCAGGTTGGACACCAGCGTGTCGCGCAGCGCCTGCGGCGTGCGCTCGCGCGAGAGCGCGAGCTCGGTCTCGCCGATCAGGTTGGCCAGCGGGGTGCGCAATTCGTGGGCCACATCCGCATTGAAGCCTTCCAGCTGCGCGTAGGCGCGCTCCAGGCGCTCCATCAGGGCGTTGAACTGGTCGATCCAGGGCCGCAGCTCTTCGCCCGGATCGGCCAGGGACAGGCGCTGGTGCAGGCTCTGCGGCGAGATCGCGCGGGTCTGCGCGGCCAGGTCCTTCAGCGGGCGCAGCGCGCGCCGCACGTGCCAGAAACTGCCCAGCGCGACGACCGCGCCCGCCAGCAGCGTGACGCTGATCAGCACCCAGGCCCAGCGCTCGCCCATCGCCGCATCGGCGCTGAAATCGACCGTATAGCGCGCCTTCAGCTCGCCGCCCGGCAGTTCTGCCGCGCCGATCCTGAAATCCTGCGAGCGCTGGTGCGCGGAATCGGCCAGGCGGGGGTTGTAGGGATCGGCGTACAGCATCGTGCCATCCGGCCGCCAGACCTGCAGCTGGCTGTTGGCCCGCATCGGCACATCGGCGCGCAGCCGCGCCAGGACCGCCGTTTCACCACCCCGGCGGGCTTCCAGCGCCAGGATGTCGGCGACCAGCTGGCTGCGCAGGGCCAGGTCTTCCTGATTGCGCTCCTTGATGAGCATGCCCACCGACATCCAGGAGGTGAAGGACAGCAGGCCCAGCACCACCATGGTCACCAGTGCCAGCTTCTGCGACAGGCGCGTGCTGATCGCGTGCGAGCAGATCACCGGCGTGCGGCAAGGCTGGGCGCCTTCGGCCGGGTTCACGCCCTGCGCGGCCTGCGCCTGCGTCTGCGCAGCACCGCCCGGCGGCGTTGCCGCGTCTGCCGCAGCGCCGGCGGGCGGCCAGGCGGCTTGTCCAACGGTCGAATTCACGGTGCGCGATCCTCCAGCACATAGCCCATGCCGCGCACGGTGTGCAGCAGCTTGTGCTCGAACGGGTCGTCCAGCTTGCTGCGCAGGCGGCGCACGGCCACCTCGACCACGTTGGTGTCGCTGTCGAAGTTCATGTCCCACACCTGCTCGGCCAGGGTGGTGCGCGACAGGATCTGCCCGCGGCGGCGCAGCAGCAGCGCCAGCAGGTTGAATTCCTTGGCCGTCAGGTCCAGGCGGTGCTGGGCGCGCAGGGCGCGCCGGCTGACCAGATCGATCTCCAGGTCGGCCAGCTTCAGCTGCGTGGGCGCGGCGGCCGTGGGCGCGCCGCGCCGGCCCAGCGCGCCGATGCGCGCCAGCAGTTCGGAGAAGGCGAAGGGCTTGACCAGGTAGTCATCGGCGCCCTGCTCCAGGCCGCGCACGCGGTCTTCCACCTTGTCGCGCGCGGTCAGCATCAGCACCGGCGTGCGGCGGCCCTCGTGGCGCATCGCCTGCAGAACGCCGAAGCCATCCACGCCGGGCAGCATCAGATCGAGCAGGACCAGGTCGTACTCGCCGCCCGTGGCCAGGCGCCGGCCCTCGATGCCATCGTGCGCCACGTCCACGACATGGCCGTTCTCGCTCAGGCCCTTGTGCAGGTACTGCGCGAGCTTGACTTCGTCTTCGATCACCAGGAGTCGCATGGGGTGAATTCTGGCTCCGCGGCGAGCTTCGCGTGATTACGAATTTGTCATCTCCGTGTCCGTCCCCGCTGGGTTGCGCTGGCCACAGTTCGTTCTGTGGTTGCAGCGATGCGGCCCACCCAGACAGGCCGCCGCCGGCCACTGGGCTTGAACCTCAACCCCTTGAATGCACTGGAGCTTTTCATGAACACCCGTACCCTGATCGCCGCCCTCATGATGTCCGTCGCCGGTTCGGCCTTTGCGTCTGAAGCCACGCTGGACAACAGCAGCTTCGTCTCCACCAAGACGCGCGCCGAGGTGCTGGCCGAAGTCGTCCAGGCCCGCGATGCCGGCCAGCTGCTGGTCTCCGAGGCCGACTACGTCCGCGTGCCGCAGTTCCGCATCGTCAAGACCCGCGCCGCCGTGATCGCTGAAACGCGCGAGGCCCTGGCCAGCGGCGAGCTGAAGGCACTGAACGTGGAAGCCCAGAGCTACCTGCCGGGCACGCCGGTGCGCGCCACCGTGGCCCAGCCTGTGCTGGCGATGCGCTGAATGAGCGGTCTTCGTAGAATGCCGGGGCATGGAAACCCCCGGCAACCTGTTCTGTGTGGCAGCGCCCAGCGGCGCGGGCAAATCCAGCCTGGTCAAGGCGCTGCTGGAGCTGGATTCGCGGCTCGCGGTGTCGGTGTCGCACACCACGCGCCCGCCGCGCGGGCAGGAGCAGAACGGCCGCGAATATTGGTTTACCGATCAGCCCACGTTCCGCGGCATGATCGAGCGGGGCGACTTCTTCGAGTGGGCCGAGGTCCACGGCAATCTCTACGGCACCTCCCGGCAGGCCATCCAGGATCGCCTGAACCGCGGTGAGGACGTGGTGCTTGAAATCGACTGGCAAGGTGCGAGCCAGATCAAGCAGCTGTTTGCGCACGCCGTGCTGATCTTCATCCTGCCGCCCAGCTGGGAAGAGCTGCGCCAGCGCCTGCAGCGCCGCGGCGAAGACAAGCCCGAGGTCATCGAGCAGCGCATGGCCAATGCCCGGCTGGAAGTGGCCCAGGCGCGCCAGTTCGACTTCGTTATAATCAACGCCTTGTTCGAGACGGCGCTTTTCGACCTGAAAACCGTCGTTCACTCCCAGCGCCTGCGCTACGCCGCCCAGATGCGAAACCGTTCCCAGGTTTTTGCCGCGCTGAACCTCATCTGATCGCCCCGCACTGCGAAAGACCGTCCGCCATGGCCCGCATCACCGTTGAAGACTGCCTGACCCGGATCCCCAACCGCTTCCAGCTCGTGCTGGCCGCCACATACCGGGCGCGCATGCTCAGCCAGGGCCATGCCCCGAAGATCGAGACCAAGAACAAGCCGGGCGTGACCGCGCTGCGCGAGATCGCCGCCGGCGAAGTCGGCATCGAGATGCTGCGCAAGGTGCCGATCTGAAGGCCTTTGACGCTTGATGGCCGCCCAGGCGGCTGCTTTTCTGCTCAAGGGCGCCTCATGGGGCGCCCTTTTCTTTTGAGATTGGCGCCCCATAGGGCGCCCTTTGTCTTGAGACTGGCGCCTCATGGGGCGCCCGCCGGAACGATACAGACCGCACGCCGGCGGCCATGAAGTTTCCGGGTTAGATTCCAGACATGGGGATCCGATCGTTCGCCGCCGAACTGCTGCCTTCAGCCTTGAACCTGAAGCTGTTCGGCTTTGACGTCGATGCCCTGCCACTGACCACGCCCAGCAGCTTTGCCGAACTGACCGAACGCCTGAGCTACCTGGGCAAATCGGATCTGAAGCTGGTCCGCGAGGCCTTCAAGTTTGCCGATGAGGCGCACCTGGGGCAGTTTCGCGCCAGCGGCGAGCCCTACATCACGCACCCGGTGGCGGTGGCGGGCCTGTGCGCCGCCTGGCGCATGGACGTGCAGGCCATCATGGCCGCGCTGATGCACGACGCGATGGAAGACTGCGGCATCACCAAGCCCGCGCTGATCGAGCGCTTCGGTGCGCCGACGGCCGAGCTGGTGGACGGGCTGACCAAGCTGGACAAGCTGCACTTCAACACGCGCGAAGAAGGGCAGGCCGAGTCCTTCCGCAAGATGCTGCTGGCGATGTCGCGCGATGTGCGCGTGATCCTCGTGAAGCTGGCCGACCGCCTGCACAACATGCGCACGATGGAGGCCATGGCGCCCAACAAGCGCCAGCGCATCGCACGCGAGACGCTGGACATCTTTGCGCCCATCGCGCACCGCCTGGGCCTGAACCAGGTCTACCGCGAACTGCAGGACCTGAGCTTCGCCCACCTGCACCCCTGGCGCCACGCGGTGCTGGCCAAGGCGCTGGAGCGCGCCCGCGGCCACCGCCGCGACATCGTCGAACGGGTGCGCAAGGAAGTGGAGAAGGCCTTCGCCGCCCAGAAGCTCAAGGTCGAGCTCTCGGGGCGCGAGAAGACCACCTACTCGATCTACCGCAAGATGCGCGAGAAGCACGACGGCTTCGCCAGCGTGAATGACATCTTCGGCTTTCGCGTCATCGTGCCCGAAGTCCGGGACTGCTACTGGTCGCTGGGCATCCTGCACCAGCAGTACAAGCCGATGCCCGGGCGCTTCAAGGACTACATCGCGATCCCCAAGCCCAACGGCTACCAGAGCCTGCACACCACGGTCATCAGCCCGCTGGGCACGGCAGTGGAGTTCCAGATGCGCACCGAGGCCATGCACGCCGTGGCCGAAAAGGGCATCGCCGCGCACTGGATGTACAAGGTCGATCCGAAGGGCCAGCAAAGCACCGCCACCCTGGGGGCCGATGCGCAGAAGCTGGGCGCGTTGTGGCTGCAGAGCCTGATGGACATCCAGGACGACACGCGCGATTCGGCCGAATTCCTGGAGCACGTGAAATTCGATCTCGTCCCCGAGGCCGTCTACGTCTTCACGCCCAAGAGCAAGATCCTCGCGCTGCCCTGGGGCGCGACGCCGATCGACTTTGCCTATGCGATCCACTCCGACGTGGGCGACCACACCGTGGCCGCCAAGGTCAACGGCGAGCCCGTGCCGCTGCGCACGGCGCTGAACAGCGGCGACGTGGTGGAAGTCATCACCGCACCCGGCGCCCGCCCCAACCCGGGCTGGCTGAACTCCGTGCGCACGGGGCGCGCCCGATCCAAGATCCGCCACCACCTCAAGACCATGGAGGCCGAGGAATCGCGAGCGCTGGGCGAGCAGATGCTGGCTCAGGCCCTGCGCGCCGAGGGCCTGGTGCTGCCCAGCGCGGAGCCTGGCGATGCCGCGGCGGCCGCCTTGTGGCAGCAGCTCTCGCGCATCAGCGGCAACCGCGGGCGCAACGAGCTGCTGGTGGATATCGGCCTGGGGCGCAAGGTGGCGGTGATCGTCGCCAAGCGGCTTGCGCAGATGATGGCCGAGCGCGGCGCGCGCCCCGATGCCGTGGCACTGACGCTGGGCCGCTTCAGCACCGACGATGGCGCGCCCACGCAGGGCGCGGTGTTCATCGACGGCAGCCACGACACCACGGTGCGGCTGGCCACCTGCTGCCACCCGATCCCCGGCGACACCCTCGCCGGCTATCTGGGCCGCGGCGAGGGCCTGCTGGTGCACACCGCCGAGTGCCGCGTGGGGCGCAAGCTCTTCGGGCGCGACAGCGAGCGCTGGCTGCATGTGGAGTGGGCCGAAGAGACCGTGCGTTCCTTCGAGGCCGGCGTGGTGGTGCAGGTCCACAACGGCAAGGGCGTGCTCGCCCAGGTGGCGCAGGCCGTGGCCCAGGCCGAAGCCGACATCACGCACCTCAACATGGGCGAAGAGCGCGCCAGCGACAGTGCCGAGCTGCAGCTGCTGCTGAGCGTGCGCGACCGCGTGCACCTGGCCGACGTGATGCGCTCGCTGCGCCGCCAGTCCGCCGTGATGAAGGTCTGGCGCGTCAAGCCCTGAGGTGGCGGCCGAGCCCGCGCCGCACGGTCACTGCGGCGGCGGCTGTGCTGCTCGTCGTTCGACGCGCGGGCCAGCAGGATGCGGGCGCTGCCCGCTGGCGCCCCCCGGCGGCGCGATCACCACCCAGCGCTTGTGCTGCTCAGGAACGGGCTTGTCTTCCACGCACTCGAAACCCAGCACGCCGCAGTAGAAGGCCAGCGCCTCGTCGTGGTCGCGCACGAGCAGCGAGATCAGGAACAGCGATTGCCGGGGTGGGGACATGAGCAGAGCTTGCTGCGGCGCGGCGCTCAAGCGCCCGGCTGTGGATAGCGCACGCGGATCACCTCCAGCGACTGCAGCCCGCCAGGTGTCTGCAGCTTGACCTCGTCACCCTCGCGCGCCTTCAGCAGCGCGCGCGCGATGGGCGCGATCCAGCTGACCTCGCCGTGCAGGTTGTCGGCCTCGTCGATGCCCTTGATCGTGATGGTACGCTCCTCACCTCGATCGTTGGCGTAGGTGACCGTGGCGCCGAAGAAGATCTGGTCGCTGCCGTGGTGCAGGGCCGGATCGGCCACCTCGGCGATATCCAGCCGTTTGGTCAGAAACCGGATGCGGCGGTCGATCTCGCGCAGGCGCTTCTTGCCGTAGAGGTAATCGCCGTTCTCGCTGCGGTCGCCGTTCTTGGCCGCCCAGGAGACGGTCTCCACCATCTTCGGGCGCTCCACATCCAGCAGCGTCATCAGCTCTTCGCGCAGGCGCCGGTAGCCCTGGGGCGTGATGTAGTTCCGGGTGCCGGCCGGCAGCGGCGGCAGGCCGGGGCTGCCGTCGTCGTCGTCATCGTCGGCGGCGCCGTCGGGTTCGCGGGTGAAGGCCTTGTTCATGGGAACCGGATGATGCACGCTGGCACGTCTGCCGTCGCTCAGTGCTGACGCAGGGTCGCGCGCACCGCCGCCAGCAGCCGGCGCGAGACGGGTACCCACACCTCCCCCGGCATCACGCGCAGAGCCCATCCGGAGTCCGACACTCCGGTGGCAGCTCTGCGCAGCTCGCGCACGGCATGCCGCGCGACGATGGCGTTGCGGTGCACCCGCACGAAGCTCGGGCCGAGCTGCGGCTCCAGTTCGGCCAGCGATTGATCCAGCAGGTGCTGGCGCGTCAGCGTGCTGAGCGTGACCTGCTTGTGGTGCGCGCGCGCCATCACGATCTCGTCCAGCGGGATGCGCAGCACACGCTGGCGATCCTGGATCAGCAGCATCCGCGGTTCTGCCGCGGCGGCTTGCGGCGCCGGCGCCGGCACGATCGGCCGCGGCGCGCGCAGTGCGGCGACGCGCTGCAGCAGCTGCCGCAGGCGCGCCGCCTGCACGGGTTTGGTCAGGTAGTCCAGCGCCTGCAGCTCGAAGGCCTGCAGCGCGTGCTCGGCATGGGCGGTGACGAAGACGATCTGCGGCGGCGCCGGCAGCGCGCGCAGCGTGGCGGCCAGCTGCAGCCCGTCCTGGCCCGGCATGCGGATGTCCAGCAGCACCAGATCCACCGGCTGCGCACGCAGGCAGTCGATGGCCTGCAGCGCCTGGGCTGCCTCCTGCACGTTCAGGCTCAGGTTCAAGCCCGCGGCGCCGGCGCCATCGGCCAGCAGCTGGCGCAGGCGCAGCCGCGCCAGCGGCTCGTCATCGACGATCAGCACCTGCAGCGGGGCGGGCGGCTGGAACGGGTCTGCCATGCGATCCGGCGGCTCGGCCTGGCTAGACAGGCACGCTGATGCGCGCCACGAACTGCGGCCCGTGCGGGCCAGGCTGCGGGCCGGCATCGCAATGCGCGGCCATGTCGTGCAGCAGCTTCAGCCGCTCGGCCACATTGGCCAGCGCCATGCCGCTGCCCGGCCGCGAGGCCTGCGGGGGCAGGCTGTTGCGCACCTCCAGTTGCACCAGGCCCTGCCACAGCCGCGCCTGGATCTGCACCTCGCCGCCTTCCAGCGCGGGCTCCACGCCGTGACGCACCGCGTTCTCCACCAGCGGCTGCAGCACCAGCGGCGGCACGCGTGCGCCGCCCACACGGGGATCGATCGCCCAGCTCAGGCGCAACCGGTCGCCGAAGCGCACCTGCTCGATATCGAGGTAGCGGCGCGCGAGCTCGATCTCCTCGGCCAGGCTGATGGAGCTGCCCGATTCGGCCAGCGCCTGGCGAAAGAGCTCGCTCAGGTCTTCCAGGACTCGCTCTGCGCGCTCGGGGTCCACACGCACCAGCGCCAGCGCGGCATTCAGTGCATTGAACAACAAGTGCGGCCGGATGCGTGACTGCAGCTCGGCCAGGCGCGCCTGGTTCTGCGTGGGCTGCACCAGCCGCTGGCGCTGCACCAGCCAGGCCCAGCACAGGCCGGCCGCCAGCGCCCCGGCGGCGGCCGCGCCGGCCCAGGCCGTTGCGGGCGGCGCCCACAGGCCCGCCCAGACCAGCGCAGTCTGGGCCAGCAGCACGCACAGCAGCCCCCAGACCGCCGCCAGGCCCAGCTGCCCGCGGGCCGCCAGCCGCTGCAGCGCGCCGCGGGCTGCGCACAGGCCGCCCAGCCAGGCCAGCGTGGCCAGCAGCAGCGCAAAGGCCGTCCCCGCCTGCACCGGGCCCCAGGCCCCGCCGGGCGCCGCCAGCGCCGCCCCCGCCGCGCCGGCCAGCTGCGCGGCCAGCAGCACCCGCAGGGCGACGGCCGGTTGGCAGAGGTCGGGCGTTGGGCTGGACGTCACGGGCACAGGCGCTTCAGGGGGCTGGCGGGGGTGCCGCCGATAATAAGCAGTTCCATTCCCAGGCCCGCGCCGCAGCGCGGCATTGCCCCATGTCCAGCCAACCCGCTGCCGATCCTCTGGCCAACAAGGCGCAGGCCTGGTCGGCCCTGTTCTCCGAGCCCATGAGCGAGCTGGTGCAGCGCTACACCGCCAGCGTGGGCTTCGATCAGCGCCTGTGGCGCGCCGATATCGACGGCAGCCTGGCGCATGCCCGCATGCTGGCCGCGCAGGGCATCATCGGCGCGCAGGATCTGGCCGAGATCGAGCGCGGCATGGCGCAGATCGTGGCGGAGATCGAATCCGGCGCCTTCCGCTGGAAGCTGGAGCTGGAGGACGTGCACCTCAACATCGAGGCCCGCCTGACGCAGCTGGTGGGCGATGCCGGCAAGCGCCTGCACACCGGCCGCAGCCGCAACGACCAGGTGGCCACCGATGTGCGGCTGTGGCTGCGCGCCGAGATCGACGGCCTGTCGGCCCTGATGGCGCAGATGCAGCGCGCGCTGGTGGAACTGGCGGCGCAGCACACCGAGACCGTGATGCCCGGCTTCACGCACCTGCAGGTGGCGCAGCCGGTGAGCTTTGCGCACCACCTGCTGGCCTATGTGGAGATGTTTGCGCGCGATGCCGAGCGCCTGGTGGATGTGCGCCGGCGTGTCAACCGCCTGCCACTGGGCGCGGCCGCCCTGGCGGGCACCAGCTACCCGCTGGACCGCGAGGCCGTGGCCCGCAGCCTGGGCTTCGAAGGCGTCTGCGCCAACAGCCTGGATGCCGTGAGCGACCGCGACTTCGCGCTCGAATTCAGCGCCGCGGCCAGCATCTGCATGGTGCATGTCTCGCGCCTGGCCGAAGAGATCGTGCTGTGGATGAGCCAGAACTTCGGCTTCATCGATCTGGCCGATCGCTACTGCACCGGCTCATCGATCATGCCGCAGAAGCGCAACCCCGACGTGGCCGAACTGGCGCGCGGCAAGAGCGGCCGCGTGATCGGCCACCTGATGGGGCTGCTGACGCTGATGAAGGGCCAGCCGCTGACCTACAACAAGGACAACCAGGAAGACAAGGAGCCGCTGTTCGACACCGTGGACACGCTGCGCGACACCCTGCGCATCATGGCCGAGATGGTGGGCGGCATCCGCGTCAAGGCCGCGGCGATGGAAGCCGCTGCACTCAAGGGTTATGCCACGGCCACCGATCTGGCCGACTACCTGGCCCGCAAGGGCCTGCCCTTCCGCGACGCCCATGAAACCGTGGCCCACGCGGTGAAGGTGGCGCTGCAGCAGGGCGTGGATCTGTCGCAGCTGCCCCTGGAAACCTTGCGCGGCTTTCACCCGGCCATCGAATCCGATGTCTTTGCGGTGCTGTCGCTGCACGGCTCGCTGAATGCGCGCGCCGTGATCGGCGGCACGGCGCCCGTGCGCGTGCGCGAGGCCATCGCGGCCCACCGCACACGGCTGGGCCCTGCGCCCGTCTGAGCCGGATTCACCCCGCTTTTCCGGCGATCCCCTGGCTCGCCGGCCCCCCGCTGCGCGCCGATAAGGCTGGGATGCGCCCGACCCGATGCAAGGGTCCGGGCGCCATCCGGAGCCCTATCGATGATCCCCAAACTCAGACTCGGCGAACTGCTGCTGCAAGCCGGCAAGCTCGACGAGGCTCAGCTGAAGAATGCGCTGGACCGCCAGAAGCAGACGGGGCGTCGCCTGGGCACGGTGCTGAAGGACCTGGGCTACGCCAGCGACGAGGACATCGCCCGCATCCTGGCGCGGCAGCTGAAGCTGCCCTACTTTGCGCCGCTGATCGAGAACGTCGATGCCGCCGTGGCCCGGCGCTTCACCGAAGTGCAGGTGCGCAAGCTCAAGTGCATGCCGGTGGGCCAGCAGGGCGGGCGTCTGCGCGTGGTGGTGGCCGATCCGATGGACTGGCAGGCGGTGGACGATCTGCCGCGCCTGCTGGGCGGCGAAGTCGATCTGGAGATCATCCCGGAAGCCGGCCTGCTGGCGCTGGTGGACCGGCTCTTCAACGGCGAACAGAACCTCAAGGGCCTGGCGCGCCAGGCCAGTGACGACCTGCGCAGCACGCAGGCCGAGGGCATCGACTTCACCGCCCTGGGCCTGCAGGCGGGCGCGGAAGACGCGCCGATCGTGCGCCTGCTGCAGGGCCTGCTGGATGAGGCGGTGCGCGTGCGCGCCTCCGACGTGCACATCGAGCCGATGGCGCAGGCCGTGGCCGTGCGCCTGCGGGTGGACGGGCACCTGCGTCTGCACACCGAGCTGGAAGCGCGGCTCGCGCCGGCCATGAGCTCGCGCCTGAAGCTGCTGGCGGGGCTGGACATCTCCGAGCGCCGCCTGCCGCAGGACGGACGCTTTGTCGTGCAGGTGCGCCAGCACCCGGTGGACATCCGCCTGTCCACGTTGCCTGGCCAGCACGGTGAATCGCTGGTCATGCGCCTGCTGGTCAAGGATCCGCTGCTGGCGCGCCTGGATCGGCTGGGCATCCCGCCGCGCGGCCTGAAGATCCTTCAATCGGCGCTGGACAGCGGCGCCGGCCTGGTGCTGGTGACTGGCCCCACGGGCAGCGGCAAGACCACCACGCTGTATGCCGCGCTGGGCGCGCTGGATGCGGCCAGCACCAAGATCCTGACCGCCGAGGATCCGGTGGAATACCGCCTGTCCGGCATCACGCAGGTCAATGTGCAGGAACGCATCGGCCTGGGATTTTCCCAGGTGCTGCGCGCCGCGCTGCGCCAGGATCCGGACGCCATCATGATCGGCGAGATGCGCGATGCGGAGACGGTGGAAACCTGCATCCGCGCCGCCGTCACCGGCCACCTGGTGCTGTCCACGCTGCACACCAACGATGCCGGCAGCGCCGCCGCGCGCCTGGTGGACATGGGCGCACCGCCCTACATGCTGGGCAGCGCACTGCAGGCCGTGGTGGCGCAGCGCCTGATCCGCCGCGTCTGCCCGCACTGCGCCGAGCCCGCCACGCCGATTCCGGCGCAGCGCGTGTGGCTGGACACGCTGCTCGGCCGCGACGGATGGTCACCTGAACTGCTGCGTCAGGGGCGCGGCTGCGCCCATTGCAACGGCAGCGGCTACGACGGTCGCCTGGGCATCTACGAAGTGCTGGAGATGAATACCGATCTGGTCAGCGCGCTGATGGGCAAGGACATGCAGGCCTTCGCGAAGGCCGCGCACGCGGCCCTGCAGGGCTGCAGCCTGCCGTACGAAGCCGCACAGGCCGTGATGAAGGGCCAGACTTCGCTGAACGAAGCGCTGCGCATCGGCGTGCGCCTGCTGGCCTGAAGCGACAGCGGCGACCGGCCCCATGGAACTGAGCTTCAGCTACCGCGCCCGGGATGCGGGTGGCGCCGAACAGCGCGGCGTGCGCGCGGGCGCCAGCGCACAGGCCGTGGCCGCGGATCTCAACCGCCTGGGCTGGACGCCGCTGGAGATCCGGCCGCAAGCCGGCCAGGCGGCCCCGGCGCGCCCGCCCGCGATCGTCAAGCCGGCCGCAGGCGCGGCCCGCGGCGCTGCCGAGCCTGCCGCCAGCGCCGCAGCGTCCGCCACCGCACCGGCCCGCCGCTGGCCCTGGCAGCGCGGCATCGGCAAGGCCACGCACGTCAGCTTTGGTCTGGCCCTGCGGGAGCTCTCGGCCCTGCTGCGCGCCGGCATCCCGCTGATGCGGGCGCTGGATCTGGCCGCAGAGACCGCCGCAGACGCTCAGGTGAAACGTTCGCTGCGTGCCATCGTCGCCGATCTGGACAGCGGCCTGGCGCTCACGCAGGCCGCCGAGAACGAAATGCGCGGCTTCGGCCTGATCAGCGCCTACGACGTGGCCATGCTGCGCGTGGGCGAGAAGACCGGCCGCCTGCCCGAGTGCTTTGCCGACATGCACCACCACCGCGAATTCCAGATGCGCACGCAGTCGCAGGTGGTCGCCGCCCTTCGCTACCCCTTGTTCGTGATGCTCACCTGCCTGCTGGCGATGGTGATCGTCAACGTCTGGGTGATCCCGTCCTTCGCCAAGGTGTTTGCCGCCGCGCGCACCGAGCTGCCGCTGCTCACACGCGTGCTGATGGGCAGCTCCAGCCTGATGGTCAAGAGCTGGCCCTATCTGGCTGCCGTCAGCGCCGCAGCCGTCTTCGCCTGGCTGAAGTGGACCTCCAGCGTCGACGGCCGGCTGTGGTGGGATCGTGTCAAGCTGCGGCTGCCCATCGTCGGATCCATCCTGATGGGCGTGCAGATGGCCCGGCTGTCGTCTTCGCTGGCCTCGTCCATCGCCGCGGGCCTGACCATCAGCGATGCCCTGGTAGTGTCGGCGCACACGCTGGGCAACCGCTTCATGGAATCGCGCGTGCAGCAGATGTGCGGCGATCTGGCGCGCGGCACCAGCATCGCCTGGGCCGCACGCAACATGGGCGTGCTGCCCAACACCATGCTGCAGATGTTTGCCATCGGCGAGGAATCGGGTTCGCTCGATGCGCTGATGCGCGAGATCTCCGTCCATTACCAGGCCGAGGTGGACCAGTCCGTCGCGCGCCTGTCCGAGACCATCGAGCCGCTCATGATCTGGATCATGGGGGCCGGTGTCCTGGTGCTGGCCCTCGGCATCTTCATGCCGATGTGGGATCTGGGCAGCGCCACCCTGAAGTGAGGCAAATGCACGGCAAAGCGCCTTTTATTTGTCTGAGTCGTTGACAGCCCGCGCACAAAGAATCTGCGCAAACCCGGAGTGACCATCATGAACCGTCCCGTCTTTCTTCTGCCTCTGCGCACCCAGGCCGGCTTCACGCTGGTCGAGCTGATCACCGTCATCCTGATCCTCGGCATCCTGGCCGCGGTGGCCCTGCCGCGCTATGCGGATCTGCAGGGCAAGGCCCGCGAGTCCAAGGTCAAGGCCGTGGCCGGCTCGATGAAGGCCGCCGCCGGCATCGCCAAGGCCCAGGCCATGGCCGAAGGCACTTCCTGCGCCACCGCCACCGGCACCACGGTGAGCCTGGAAGGCCGCAGCATCGCGCTGAACTACTGCTACCCGCAATCGCTGACCGGCCTCACCGCCGGCATCCTGGGCGCCTCCAACGTGGATGCCGAAGGCTGGACGGTCGCCATGGCCACCGGCAGCACCGCAGGCGCCGCCGGCGCCGTGCTGGAGCTCACGATGACGGCCGCGGCCACGCCGGCCAACTGCAAGATCAGCTACACGGCGGCCGCAGCCAGCGGCGGCGCGCCCAGCGTCGTCACCGATACCACCGGCTGCTGATCCGCAAGCGGGTCCCTCGCGGCCATTCAGCCGCGCAGCGGAACCCACCCCCTGACATGACACCCCGCCGGCTCTCCCAGGCCGGCTTCACGCTGGTGGAGCTGGTGATCGTGATGCTGCTGCTGGCCATCCTGGCCGGCCTGGGCGCCACACGATTTGCATCCACCGAAGCCTTTGCCGCACAAGGCCTGGCCGATCGCCTGGCCAGCAGCCTGCGCGGCGCGCAGGCCACCGCACAGGCCCAGCGCCGCACGGTGCATGTGCAGATCGGCGCCACACCGCCGACGATGCAGGTGTGCCTGGACATGGCCTGCACACAAAGCCTGGCCGCCCCGACGCCCGATGGCCTGTGGCTGCCGGCCGCCCCCGCGCTGAGCCTGGACGCTGGCGCGAGCTTCAGCTTCTCGCCCTCGGGCGCCACCAGCCTGGGCAGCGCCTTGCAGCTGCAGGTGCTGGGCGGCGGCGCCAGCAGCGCGCCCACCGTGCGCGTGGAAGCCGCCACCGGCCATGTGCGCAGGCTCTGAAGCCCGCGCTGGGCGGCGCGGCTCTGGCCGGCCACCCTCGCCGCGCACCCGGCGGGCCGGGCCGCTGCAGGCCGGCCTGACGCTGGTGGAACTGGTCATCAGCATGGCCCTGGCCGGCGTGATCATCAGCGGCATCTGGGCCGCGTGGGCCTCGCTCAGCACACGCAGCAGCGATCCGCTCGTGGCGCGCCAGGCGCTGGCCGTCGCGCAATCGCTGCTGCGCGAGATCGAGCTGCAACCGCTGCCCGGCGCCGCCGCAGCGGCATCGTCGCCCGGGCGCACCGGGTTTGCCTCGATCCTGGATTACCACGGCCTGGTGCTGGACGGTATCCGCGATGCCGAGGGCCAGGCCATTGCCGGCCTGGAGGCCTACCGCGCGCAGATCAGCGTCACAGCCCAGGCGCTGGCCGGTGTGCCGCAGAGCGATGGCTGGTGGATCACGGTCAGCGTCAGCGGGCCCGATGGTGCGCGCACCGTGCTGGGCGGCTGGAGGGCGCGCCGGTGAGCGGCCGCGTGCCCGGGCCAGGGCCTCAGCGGGGTGTGGCGCCCCTGCGCGCCGCTCTCCGGCCAGCCGCTCGTGGTGTGACCCTGGTCGAGCTGCTCATCGTGCTGAGCATCGTGGGGCTGATCGCCTCGCTGGGCGCGACCTTCATCTCGCGCATGGCCAGCGAGCAGCAGGCCAACCGCGGCCGGCTGATGCTGGCGCAATCGGTGGATGGTGCGCTCGCGCAGTTGCAGGATCAGCTGCAGCAGGCGCTGCCCAACAGCCTGCGCGTGCAGAGCAACCCCGATGGCGTGTGGATCGAATGGGTGCCGCTGCTGGATGCCGGCGTGGCCCGGCTGGGGCCAGATACCACGGGCGCCACGGCCGGGGACCCCCTGAATGCCGACAACGCCGCCGATACCAGCTTCGATGTCGTGGGCGTCCCCCTGGCCACACCGGCCGTGCCGGCCTGGATCGTCTGGCAGAACCTGGGCACGCCGGAAGCGGATGCCTACCTCGGCAGCAACCGCCGCGGCGGCCTGGCTGTGGCCGGCGGCGGCACGCAGATCAGCTTCACCGCCGGTGCCGCGCTGCCGGCCGGCAGTGGTTCCGGCCGCTTCTTCATCGTGGGCGCCCCGCTCACCGTGGCCTGCCGCCCGGCCGCCGGCGGCGGTTTCGAACTGTGGCGCTATGGCGGCTATGGCTGGCAGGCCAGCCAACCGTCCAGTTCAGCCGCCGTATCATCCGGCAGCGCCGATCTGCTGGGCAGCGGCCTCACGGCCTGCCAGGCCTCCTATGGCAGCGCGCTGGCCAACATCGGGCTGCTGAACCTGCGCGTCACGGTTCAGGACAGCGGCAGCAGCGCACGCATGACCCTGGTGCATCAGATCGCGGTGGACAACTCGCCATGACACGCCCGGGCAGCGCGCTCACGCCCGCGGGCGACCGATCCGGCGCCCTGGCCCGGCGCGCGCCGGCACGCGGCCTGCACCGCCGCCAGGCCGGCATCGCGCTGCCGGCGATGGTCTTCATGCTGGTCATCGTCGGTCTGCTGCTCAGCGCCGGCCTGGCGCTGCTGAGCAGCTCGCAGCACAGCCAGACCCAGCAGCTGCAGAGCGCCCGTGCAGCGGCTGCCGCGCGCAGCGCGCTGGAGTGGGGCCTGTGGCAGGTGAGCGATCCCAATGCCGCACTCGGCCTGCCCGGCAACACCACGCCCCCCTGCTTTGCCCCGCAGTCGCTCACCCTGCCCGCGCCCTTGTCGGACTTCACGGTGCAGATCAGCTGCACACGCGTGCCCGCCACGGGGCAGGTGGATGACGGCGGCCTGAAGCTCGCCAGCTATGCGCTGCAGGCCAGCGCCAGTGTCGGCAGTGTCGGCAGCAGCGATCACGTGAGGCGGCAGATGGAAGCGCGCCACACGGTGTGCAAGAACCCCGGCGGCGCGGCGCCAGCCTACCGCTGCTGACAGCGATCGCTCGGCGCGGCGCAAGCGCCGCGCGGTGAAGGCCGCCACGCCAGCGGAACAACACCGCCGAGCGTGCGCTTTTCCACACTTGGTGCCAGGGCCGAGTTTCCTACCCTTCCCGTGCGGCTGCGCCCTGGCGCGGCCTGAGCACGCATGTCGATTCCAGCCCGCTTCGAAGCCACCCGCACAGCCCTGCTGCGCGTGGCCGCCGCGTGCCTGAAAGGCCCTTGGCAGGCCTTGCAGCCGCAGGCGCTGCGCAACCTGGGCAGCGCCCTGTCCGGCTGGCTGCTCAACGGCGGTCTGCGGGTCGATCGCGCCCGCGTGCTGGCGCTGTTGTCGCCGCTGCTGCTGGGTTTTGGCGCCTGGGTCGCGGCGCAGAGTGCGGGGGTGATCAACGACGCCTACAGCTACGAGGACCACTTCAACAACAACGCCGGCATCGATGTGACGGCCAGCATCGGTTTCCAGAATACCGGCGGGCGCCTGGACGCGACGGCGGCCACGATGACCGTGGTGTCCAACTGCTTCAACCTGCCCCAGCCCGCAGGCGGCACGTTCCAGCGCTGGCTGTTTGCCGAGATCGGCGTGGCCAACCTGACCCACGTCACCAGCAGCTCGCTGCAGGTGCAAACCTGCGCTGGGGCGGTGCTGGCCACGCACAACAACCCGGCTGCCGGCACGCGCAGCTTCGACATCAGCGCCACGGCCGGCACCACCACGGACATCCGGCTGGTGTACACGGCCGTGCACAGCGGCACGCCCGGCGGCGGCATCACCCCAGCACGGCTGGACTTCTGGCGCGCCTTCGGCGAATCCACCGGCGCCACCAACGTCAGCGTCACGCCCAACGTCACGTCCATAGGGCACAACGGCGTGGTGACGATGACGCTGAACGTCACCTCCACCGGCGCCATCACGCGCAACGCGGTCCTGCGCTTTTCCTTCGACGACATGAACGGGCTGAGCGGCAGCGGCACGGCGCTGGCGCCCGACGATGGCCTGAACCAGGACGCCGAGGTCGACTACGGCAATGGCGGCGGCCTGCAGGTCTACCGGCCCGTCACCTTGAACAACGCGGGCAATGCGCCGAACGGCAACGCGCCCACCAGCACCGTGGCGGGCAACAACCGCGGTGTGCTCAGCTGGAATCTGGGTGACCTGCCCAGCGGCTATACCGGCGCTGTCGCGGTGACCTTGCGCGTGCCGATCGGCTTTGTCACCGGCAGAACCTTTGCCTCGCGCGCCACCATCAGCCATGGGGCTGTGCCGGTGCAGCCCTTGGCAGGGCTCACCACGACGCTGCAGCAGGCGGGCACGAGCGTGCCCGTCAGCGTCACGGGCGGCAACAACTGGATCCTGACCAGCTACTCGGCCTTCGGCAACGTCGGGCCCGGCGCCACCGGCATCTGGCGCGATTTCCGGCCCTACCTGAGCACTTTCGCCAGCTCGGGCATGGACGCCGAGAACGCTCGCGTGACGATCGACTTCAACCTGGGCAGCTGCATTCCCATCTTCAAGAGCTTCCAGATCCAGAGCCCGCCCCCCTCGAACTTCACGCACCGGCTGATCAGCCAGCCCACGGTGAATGCGGCGGCCACGACGCCCCTGGTCTACCACTTCGACCGCCTCCCCTGGGACTCCTACGGCGGTGGCTCCACACCGGTGCGTGTGACCCCCACCTTCGACATCCCGGCCGGCTGCGCCGATGGCAGCACGGTCACCATGCGGATGACGGTGGTGTACGGCAACCCCAGCAAGACCGTCACAGCCAACTACAACCATCCGGTGGTGGTGAACTACTGCCGCGCCGCCGGCACGAGCTGGGTACATCGGCAGGCCAACGGCAGCACACAGACCTGGGCCCCCTGGCCGGCATGGACGGAGTACTACATCAACGGCGGATCGGTGCGCCCCGGCGAGTACTTCTCCACCTGGCTGTACGGCAACGACTCCAACGCTACCCACACCGTGACGCTGGACCGCAGCTACTACCTGGTGACGGTGCCCAGCTGGTTGACCTTCCATGGCCTGACCGCCGTCAACAACACCAGCCGCATCTACAAGGATTCCACCGGCACGGCCCCGCTGCCGACGGATCCGCTCTTTGTGCACTCGGCCAACCCTCCACACAGCGCGTGGCGAGCCGTCTCGGCGGCTGACATCGGCAGCACGCCGTTCTCCGCCAGCCCGAACGACAGCAATCCCACGGCCGTGGTCGGCCCCGGCACCCGGCTGTTGTTCGTGCGCGAGGCCGATCACCCTCGCACGACAGGCCCCAGCTTCGGCAACTTCAGCCCTGAGGCGCTGTGGCGGGTCGCCGACGGCAGTTTTGGCGCCTCGGCACAGACACCCGGCACCACCAACACGAACTTTCTGCCGGGCCGCGTCTACACCTGGGAGACGCTCTCCTCACCGGCCGGTGTGGCGCGCGATTGCGGCAATTTCAACAGCAACGGCACGCTGACCAACGAGTCCGTTTCCTGGCCCACGGTGGGGATGAACTACAACGGCTTCCCGAACGTGGCGGCCGGGCAGACCGCCACGCTCAATATCTACCCCGGCAACCGAAAGTTCGCCAGTGCCCCGGTCGACGGGACCTGGGTATTCAACCTGTTCGCCGCTCGCAACAGCGTCAACCTGGCCGGCGTGACTGGCAGCGTGATCACGTCTGGGCGGGTGCTGCCGCCGGGCGGCAATGCCGCCGGGATCGTCTTCACGCCACCCGACGCCACGGCTTGCCTGGCTGCTGTCAACGACAACGACCCGGCCTGCATGGCGCGCTGGCAGGTCCCCATCGGCACCCAGCCTGCCGCCACCTATGGCCTGTCAGAGAGTACCGATGCCGACAGGGACCATATCCAGAACTACCCCATCTTTCAGATGCAGCTGCCCATCCTGCGCAATGCCGCTGCAGGCATGGTGCTGCCCATCACGGCCGAGATACGGCGTACCAATTTGAGCGCGCGCGGCGCCGACAACGCGGTCGCCACGGCCCGGCATGGCGCCGGCAACTACGCGGCCGCCGGCGGCCTGACGGTGCTGGAAAGCCCCGAACTGGCCACCACCCTGAGCGCGCCCTCCACCTGGCCGCACAACAGCAGCTACTCGCTGCAGCTTCAACTGGCCAACAACGGCAATGCGCCAGCCCAGGGCTTCTATTCCGTCATCCGCCTGCCGCGTGCCGGCGTGGGCAGCACACAGTTCACGCCGAGCTATGGCAAGGCTTATGTCACCGGCGCGACCACCGCCTTGCTGGTGGAAACTTCCAGCGACAGCACCTGCTTCGCCAACCCGCTGACCGGCACCTGGACCAGCCGCAGCCTGCAGGCCAGCGCCCGCGCCGGCTACGCCAGTGAAACCAGCGCCGCGCTGCCCAGCGACACCACCTGCGTGCGGCTGAGGCGCAATTCGGCAGGCAGCTATGCCTTTAACGCCGGCCTGTCGCTGGGTGCGGCCATCGACCTGACGATTCCCAACAACCCGGGCCTCGCTGGCCAGGTGGCGGCCGCACGGGCCACATCGGGCAGCACCACCACGCTGGGCAGTACCACCAACTTCGGACCTCTGGAGACGGCCGACGCCAGCACGCAGGTCTCCAACTCGGTGGTCACCAGCGGCGCGAAGACAGCCCTGCCCGACACCACGCGCGCCGGCTGGGTGCGCTGGACGCTGCGCTGGGGCAATCAGTCCGGCGCCGCAGCATCTTCCATCGCCGTCACGGACGACATTCCCACCCAGCTGATCTACCGGGGTCTGGCCAGCGCATTGCCTGCGGGCACGAGCTGCGTGGACGCGGGCTGCGCGGTCTTCGGCGCGGCAGGCGACGGCAGCGGAGGGCAACTGCGCCTGTCCGTCGGCTCCTTGGCCGCCAATGACGGTGTGCCGGGAAGCGGTGCCGACGAAGGCACGGTGGACGTCTGGATGGAACGCAAGAGCGGTGTGGCCGATGGCGTGACCGCCAGCAACTGCCTGGCCACCCTCCCCGCCGGCATCGGCAACGTGGGCAGCAACGGCTGCTTCGATGTCACCAACGGCCGCTTGGCTGCTGCCTTGGCGCAGACCATCGTACCGGCTCAGGGCGGCAGCCCGCCCATCGTGTCGCCCAACGACGTGGTGCGCTATGTGCTCACCCTCACCAACCAGGAGTCCAGCGCGCGCTTCATGCGCGTGCACGCCAACCTGCCTGCCAGCGGCACCTATCTGGCGGGCAGCTTTCTGGTCAACGGCGCCGCGGCCAGCGATGCCGCCTTCAGCGGCGGTGTGCTCAGCTTCCTGAGCGCCAGCAGCGTGGCGGCATCCGGCACGCTGACGCTGCAGTACGACCTGCGCGTCAACGGCAGCGCCACGAACGGCACCCTCATCACCCACAGCGCCGTGGCCACGCCCTGTGTCAACAACACCTCGGTGGACAGCTGCAGCCTGGGCAAGGCCAGCAGCAGCGTCACGGCCCAGGTGCAGGCCACCGCAGCCATCAGCGGCACGGTATTTGAAGACCCGAACTACGGCGGCGGGGCCGGCCGCTCGCTGGCGGCCAGCAGCGGTGCGGTGCGCAGCGGCGTGCGCGTGGAGCTGTACGCTGCGGATGGCAGTTATGTTGCCGCCACCACCACCAACGGCAGCGGCCAGTACAGCTTCACCGGCCTGGGCGCGGCGGACTGGAACGTGCGCGTGGCCACGGGTACCGTCAGCTCCAGCCGCACGGGCAGCGGTGGCGCCGCCTGGCCCGTGCAGACCTGGCGCGTCGTCTGGAATGGCAGCGCCCACGCGGGCGACGCGCAGCGCGTGGGGGGCGAGAGGCCGGCCTTGCCCGATGCGGCCAGCAACACCACGAGCGCCACGCTGGCCAGCCTGGCGACGGGTGGCACCGCGCCGCACAGTCTGGCGCCGGTGCGCACCACGACGGGCACCGTCAGCGGCATCGATTTTGGCTACCACTTCACCACTGTCACCAATACCAACGACAGCGGTCAGGGCAGCCTGCGGCAAGTGATCACCAACGCCAACGCGCTCGGCAATGACACCGGCTTGGCCACGGCCGGCCGCCTGCCCAGCATCGAGCATGTGATCTTCATGATCAGCAACGGCAGCAGCGTCGCCGGGCTGCGCAGCGCCAACAATTTCTTCACCACGAACGGCGGCGATGCGATGGTGGCGACCGTCACCTTGAGCAGCGCCTTGCCCGCTGTCAGCACAGCGATGGTGCTGGATGCGCAGACCCAGCCGGGCTGGAGCAGTGTCAACCCGCGGCCGATCATCGAACTGGATGGCGGCTTTGGCACCGGCAACGTCAATGTCCATGGCCTGAACCTGTCCGTGCCAGACAGCACGGTGCGCGGATTCATCATCAATCGCTTTGGCGGTCGTCAGCTGCCCTTGACGAGCGGCGCGCTGGTTCAGGGCAACTGGCTGGGCCTGGCCGCCAACGGCACCAGCGCGCCCGCCAACGGCGTGCACGGCATCTCAGTCAGCGGCAGCTACAACGTCATCGGCGGCACCACGGCGGCGGAGCGCAATGTCATCAGCGGCCATGGCGCCGGAGGCGTCGTGCTGGAAGCCACCACCGCCATCGGCAACCGGCTGGTGGGCAACTACATCGGCACCGATCGAACCGGGACTCTGGCCCTGCCCAACCAGCACGGCGTGTGGGTGGCCCTGGGATCGTCGGACAACGCGGTGGGGGGGTCTCTGCCGGGTGAAGGCAACCTGATCAGCGGCAACTCGATCAACGGCATCTACGTCCGCGACGCCAATACCCAGAACAACACCATCCAGGGCAACCGCATCGGCACGAATGCGGCGGGCACCGCTGCGCTGCGCAATTTCTTGCGCGGCATTCGGCTGGAAAGCGCCGGCGCCACGCTGATCGGCGGCGCTTCGGTGGGCCAGGGCAACCTCATCAGCGGCAATGGCCGCACGTTTGCCGAAGGGTGGTCCGAGAGCGACGGCGGCGTGGTCATCGACAGCGCCTCCAGCAACATCACGGTGGCCGGCAACACCATCGGCCTGGCCGCCGACGGCAGCGCGGCGCTGGGCAACAGCAAGAACGCCATCCACGTCACAGGCGGCAGCAGCGTCACCGTGGGCGGGGCCAGCAGTGCGCACCGCAACCTGATCGCCGCCAATGCCTCACATGGCGTATACGCCAGTGGCAATGGCAGCGCCGGCTTAACCGTGCAGAACAACTGGATCGGCCTGGCTGCCGATGGCAGCACCGCGCGCAGCAACGGGACCGATGGCGTGGTGTGCCACGGCGGCACGGTGAACAACTGCCAGGTGCTGGGCAACGTGATCGCCGCGTCCGGCCGCTACGGCGTGTGGCTGGCCACCAGCACCGGCCATGTGGTGCGGGGCAACCTCATTGGCACTGACAGCACCGGTGCATCAGCGCGGGGCAACGCCAGCGTGGGTATCTACGTCACCGGCACCGGCACGGTGGCCACGATCGGCGGCACCACGGCGGCGGACCGCAACGTGGTCAGCGGCAACTCGGTGGCCGGCATCCGCTTCGACGTCGGCGCCACCGGATCGGTCCAGGGCAACTACGTGGGAACCAATGCCACCGGCGCCGCCGCGTTGGGCAACTCAGGCCCTGGCATCCACATCAACGGAGCGGCCAACGTGCTGGTGGGTGGCGCGGCAGCGGGGGCAGGCAACCTGGTGTCCGGGAACGTGAGCGCCAACGGCATTCGCCTGGACCTTTCCACCGCCACCGGCAACGTGATCCAGGGCAACCTGGTGGGCGCCAATGCACTCAACACCGGCGTCATCGCCAACGGGGCCAGCGGCATCGGCATCACGGCAGGCGCCAGCAACAACGTGATCGGCGGCACATCGGCCGGCCAGGGCAACGTCATCCGCGGCAGCGGTCTTGCCGGGATCGGCTTCGACACCACAGTCAGCACGCCACTGCGCAACCGGATCAGCGGCAACAGCATCTTCTCCAATGGACAGAAGGGCATACGCCTGGACAACACGGGTGTGCCACTGGCCAACGACGGCGCCACCAGCGCGAGCCAGGGCAACAACGGCATCGACAGCCCCGTCTTCACCAGCGCCAGCCTGGTGGCCGGGCAGCTGGCGGTGCGCGGCTACGTGGGCAGCGCAGCCGGTCAGAGCGCCTTTGCCAACGTCACCGTGGAAGTCTTCGTTTCCGACAATGACGCTTCGGGCTTCGGGGAAGGCCAGACCTACATCGGAAGCCTGACGACCGATGCCAGCGGCAACTTCAACGGCGCCGTGAGCATTCCCGGTGGCGTCACGCTCACCAACTACCAGACCGTGATCACCGCGACGGCGACAGACGTCAACGGCAATACCTCCGAATTCGGTCTGCAGCACCTGCTGGGCAATACGGCCGCTGCCTTGGCTAACTGCTCCCTGTGGATGCAGGCCGATGTGGCGGTGAGCACCAGCGGCAGCGCGGTCACCTCCTGGCGCAACCAGTGCGGCGGGCAGAGCTTCACACCGGCCAGCGGCCAGCCGCAACTGGTGAGCGGTGCGCTCAACAGCAAGTCGGTGGTTCGCTTTGCGGACAACCAGCACCTGGCTTTCAGCGGCACCGTCTTCACCGCCAGCAGCCAGGTGACGAGCTTTGTCGTCACCCGCGGCGGCACGGCAGGCCGCAAGATCCTGGATACCAACGGCAGCGGTCGGCGCATCATCTCGGTGGAGTCCACGCCGTCCTCGGGCCTGTCGCAATACGGGCTGATCAACCCGGCCGCCAGCACCTCAGCGTATGTGCTGTCCTCCGCCACGGCCGATGGAACGACCGTGCGCCACTGGGCCAACGGCGTCTCGCGGGTGGATGCAGCCAGCACTGCGCCCACCGCCGCCGCGCCCGGCACGCTCACGCACATCGGCGCGCGCTTCAGCGGCAGTGACTCGCTCAATGGCGATGTCGCCGAGCTGATCAGCTACGACCGGCTGCTCAGCGGCGAAGAACGCCGCCAGGTCGAGGCCTATCTCAGGGCCAAGTGGTTCGGCGTCATGACCCACGCCATCACCGGCACGGTCTTCGAGGACGTCAACTACGGCGGCGGCCAGGGCAGAGACCGCAGCACGGCCGTGGCCGCCGGCGGCACACCCCGACCCAACGCCACGGTGGAGCTGTACGCCGCAAGCGGCGAGTTTCTCTACAGCACGCTCACCGATGCCAGCGGCAACTACACGCTGCTGGCTGAGCCTGGCAGTTATACCGTGCGTGTGGTGGGCAGCAGCGTCAGCAGCGGCCGCAGCGGCTATACCGCGGCCCAGTTGCCCGTCCTGACCTTCAGAACCACCGCCAGCAGCGGCACGGCCGTGGCGGTGACGGACCGCGTGGGCGGCGAAAGCCCTGCGCTGGCCGATGCGGCGGCCAATACCAGCTGGGCCACGCTGGCCTCATTGACCACCGGCAGCACCACGCCTCAGGCCGTGGCGCCTGTGACCGTGAGTGCGAGCGCCGTGACCGGCGTGGACTTCGGCTTCAACTTCAGCACCATCGTCAATACCAACGACAGCGGCCCGGGCAGCCTGCGGCAGTTTCTGCTGAACGCCAGCGCCCTGGGCGGCAAGAGCACGCTGGCCCAGGCCGGCACGAGGGTGCGCGCCGGCGTGGCCGAGCCCCTGCCGGCGGCGCTCGAAACCAGCATCTTCATGATTCCCTCCGGCGCCGCCACGCCGGGCATCCGTGCGAGCGTGCCGAGCCAGCTCACCACGGGCGTCGCCCAGATCGTCGTGAGCACCGAACTGCCGTTGTTGACCGGCGCCGACACCGCGCTGGACGGCAGCACGCAGACCGCCAACGTCGGCAACACCAATGCCTTGTTGCTGGGCACAGGCGGCACCGTGGGCGTGGACGCGCTGGCCTTGCCGCAGGTGCAGGGCCCCGAGGTGCAGCTCTCCGGCGCGCGCGGCATCCTGCGCGGTGTCAGCCTGTCGGCCAGCGGACTGCGCCTGAGCGGCTTCGCGATCTTCGGCTTCAGCCGTGCCGTCGCCCTGATCGGCGCCACCAACGCCGTGCTTGAAGACAACGTCCTGGGCAGCACCGCGCGCAGCTTCACGGACCCCGGCGCCGGCATCCGGACTTCCAGCACGCTGCTGTCGTTCGACACCAGCAACTCCGACGGCGTGCAGGTGCAGCGCAACCTGATCGGCTTCAGCGGCACCAGCGGCATCATGGCCAATGGCCGTGCTGTCACCTTCAGCTTCATCGGCAACGAACTGCGCAATGCGGCCATCGAGGGCGCGGCCCACGACGGCATCAACGGTGGTGGCACCACCTGGACCGTGCGCGGCAATCTCATCGCCCAGCACCTCGGCGTGGGCATGGATGTGACGACCACGGGCCTGCTGGTCGAGAACAACACGCTTTCCGGCAACGGTACCGGGGGCAATGAGCTGGTGGGCGCCTACCTGAGCGGCCAGGGTGACGTGCGGCGCAACATCGTCACCGGCAACCGCGGCAGCGGTCTGGCGGTAGCCAGCACAGGCCGCTTCCGCATCAGCGAGAACAGCCTCTTCGGCAACAACACCGAGGCCAACGCCACGCGGGCGGCCGGCATCACGCTGGCCAACAGCCGGCAAGGGGGCTCGGTCGTGGCCAACGACGGTTCGTTGACGGTCAACACGCCCAACCAGCGCATCGATCACCCGGTGATTTCCGCGGCCTCGGTGTCGGGCAACCAGCTTAGCGTGGCGGGCTATGTCGGCACGCCACCGGGTCAGGCCGTGTTCGCCAACGCGGTCGTCGAGCTGTTCGTGGCCGCGCCCAGCCTGGTCGGGTTCGGCGAGGGCCAGACCCACATCGGCAACCTGGTGGTGAATGGCTCCGGGGCGTTCTCGGGGACGCTCACGCTGCCTGTGGGGGTGACGGTGGTCCGCGGAACGCCACTGACCGGCACCACCACGGATGCCGCCGGCAACACCTCGGAGTTCGGCCCTAACGTCCTGGTCACGGTGACGGTCGCGGGCACCGTCTACGAGGACGTCAACTACGGCGGTGGCCCCGGCCGCAGCCGCTTGGCCGCCGGCGGGCTGCCCGTCGTCAATGCCACCGTCGAGCTGTACTCGGCGGCCACGGGGCTGGTCGCCACAACCACGACTGCCGCCGACGGCAGCTACAGCTTTGCCGTCAGCGGCGGCGGCGGCCACTTCGTGCGTGTGCTGCAAAGCAGTGTGCGTTCGACGCGCAGCGGCAGCACGGCCGCCGCCGTGGGGGTTCAGACCTGGCGGTACGAGTCCAGCTGGGTGGGGCCCGCCGCGGTGAGCAACGAAGCAGGCGGTGCACGGCCTGACACCGCCGACAGCGCTGCAGCAACGGCCTTGAGCTGGACGCCATGCGCCGCGGAGGGCGTCGGCGCGGGCAACCCCTGCAGCTTCACCGGCACGCGCCTGGTTCGCTACGGCGCAGACACGCGCTGGACCACCCGGGTCATGACCGACGGCGCAGGCTGCGCCAACGGCACGTTTGGCGACCCCGCCCTCGGTACGGTAAAGGCCTGCGAAATCCTGCAGCCCCACCTGCACAGCGCGAGCAGTGTGCATGTGGGCGCCAGCAACATCGCGGGCGTGGACTTCGGCTTCAACTTCAGCACCGTCACCAACACGAATGACAGCGGCGCGGGCAGCCTGCGCCAGGCCATCACCAATGCCAATGCACTGGGCGGCGATGCCAGCCTGGCGCAGAGCGGCCGCCCGGCGGGCATCGAGAGCATCGTCTTCATGATCTCCAACGGCAGCACGGGCGCCGGTGGCTCGCTGGGTCTGGCGGCGGGAGGCTTGCGCAGCAGCTTGAACTATTTCAGCAGCGGCGTGGCCAGCGTGGCGGCGGGCTCGGCAATGCCCACGCTGGCGACGCCCATGGTGCTCAACGCACAAGCCCAGCCAGGCTGGACGGCCAACCCCGTGCTGGAGCTCAACGGCAGCGCCACCACCAATAGCCACGCGCTGCTGGTGCAAGGCGGCGGCACAACGGTACGCGGCTTCATCATCAACCGCTTCACCGGGCGGGCGATCGACACCAGCGGCCCCGGTGGCAATACCCTGGCGGGCAACTGGATCGGCCTGGACCGCAGCGGCGCGCTGGCCACGCCCGCGGTCAACTTCGGCATCGTCGTGGACGCGCCCGGCGATGTGGTGGGTGGGGCGCAGGCCGCTGACCGCAATGTCCTGGGTGGTGCTGTCGCGCAGGGCGTGCGCATTGAAGCCGCTGGCAGCGGCGCCAAGGTCTGGGGCAACTACATCGGCGTGGACCCTGGCGGCACGGCCGTGCGGCCGAACGACTTCGGCGTGCTGGTCCTCGAGGCCACCAACGTCGAGCTGGGTGGCAGCGCAGCGGGCCTGGGCAACCTGATCAGCGGCAACACGACCGATGGCATCTACCTGCAGGCCGGAACCCCCACCACGATGGCGACGCATGTGCGGGGCAACCAGGTGGGTACCGATGCCGCCGGTACCGCAGCGCTGCCCAATGGCCGCATGGGCATCTTCATCACGTCAGGCGCCAACGGCAACCGGGTGGGGGGCAGCGCGGCGGGTGAGCGCAACCTCATCAGCGGCAACATCAGCCACGGCCTGCGCCTGGACTCCAGTGGCAACGTGGTGGAAGGCAACCACATCGGCACCAACGCGTCCGGCCTGGCAGCCCTGCCCAACGGAGCCCAGGGTGTCTATGTCTACGGCGTCGCAAGCACGGCGCAGAACAACCGCATCGGCGGCACCTCGCCCTCCCAGCGCAACGTGATCAGCGGCAATGGGGGCGACGGTGTCGGCCTGTTCGGCTCACTGGTCACCAACAACGATGTCCAGGGCAACTACATCGGCGTGGATGCGCTGGGCACGGCAGCGGTGCCCAATACTCGCCATGGTGTCCTCATCAACAACAGCGCCAGCGGCAACCGCCTGGGTGGCACCGGGGGCGCCGGCAACGTCATCAGCGGCAACGCCGATCGGGGCGTCTCCATCGCGGTCAGCCCGGCCAGCAACTGGGTCCAGGGCAACTTCATCGGGCTGAATGCCAGCGGTACGGCAGCCATCGGCAACGGGACCCATGGCCTGTATGTCGACGACTCGGTCAACCAGGTCATCGGCGGCACCAGCGCCGGCAGCGGCAACGTGATCTCCGGCAACCCGACCGACGGGATGGTGGTGAGCACGTCAACGGGCACCACCATCCAGGGCAACCGCGTGGGCACCAATGCCGCCGGCACGGCCGCCGTGGGCAACGGCCGCCACGGCATCCACTTGCTGGCGGGTGGCAGCGGCAACCTCATCGGCGGCACGGTGGCAGGCGCTGGCAACCTGGCATCCGGCAACGGCAGTGATGGCATCCGCGTCAACGGCCTTTCCGGCACCGTCATTCAAGGCAATGTGTCCGGGCTGAACCTGCTGGGCAACGCAGCTTTGCCCAATGGCGGTCGCGGCCTGCTCCTCACGACCAACGCGTCGGGCACGGTCGTGGGTGGCACGGCTGCCGGCGCGGCCAATGTGTTCTCCGGCAACGTGCTGGACGGCATTCACGTGCTGAACAACGGCACACTCGGCAACCAGATTCTGGGCAACCGCATCGGCACCGATGCAGCGGGCACTGTGCCCTTCGGCAACCAGCGCTTCGGCATCTGGGTGCAGACCGACACCAGCAACACGCAGATCGGCGGCGTCGCTGCGGGCGAAGGCAACACCATCGCCAACAACGGCAACATCGGCGTGCGCATCGACGGCACGGGAACGGCGCCGGCCGGAGGCAACCGCGTGCGCGGCAATGCCATCTACAACAACAACGGACTGGGCATTGACTTGAACGTCAGCTCCGTCCTGGGCGTGACGGCCAACGACAACGCCAAGACGGCGAATGCTGCCAACCAGTTCATGGATTCGCCGGTCTTCACGGCGGCGTCCCTGCAGGGCAGCAGCCTGAGCGTGAGCGGCTTCGTGGGCATGAGCCCTGGGCAGGCGCTGTTTGCCGGCGCACTGGTCGACGTGTATGTCAGCGATGCCGATGCCAGCGGCTTCGGCGAAGGCCGGACCTACGTCGGCACCCTGACGGCTGACGCCAGCGGCAACTTCAGCGGCAGCATCACCGTGCCCGGCGGCGTGACGCTGGTGCCCGGCAGCGATCAACTCACCGCCACCGCCACCGATGGGGCCGGCAACACCAGCGAGTTCGGCCGCAACATGCTGCTGAACGGCTTCTACACCGTCACCAACACGGCCGACAGCGGCACGGGCAGCCTGCGCTGGGCGATCACCAATGCCAACGCGGATGCGGGCGTGCAGACAGTGCGCTTTGCGATCCCGAGCACCGACCCCAATCTCGCCAGCGGCGTGTGGACGATCACGCTGGCCAGCGCGCTGCCCGCAGTGACGGACGCCACCGTCATCGATGCCAGCACGCAGACCGGGTATGTGGGGGTGCCGCTGGTGCAGATTCGAGGCACATCTGCGGGCGCTGCAGCCGTCGGCTTCAACCTCACCAGCGCCGCCGCCAGCACCGTGCGCGGCTTCGTGATCAACGGCTTTGGCGGCTGCGCCCTCACCCTGGCCGGTGGCGGCGGGCACACGGTGGCGGGCAACTACATCGGCACGGCCATCAGCGGCACCGCGGCGGCCACGGGCAATGGTGCCTTGGGTGTGTGCGTGAACAGTTCCAGCAACACGGTAGGGGGCACGGGCGCGAACGACCGCAACGTGATTGGCGGCTTCATCACCGCTGCCTCGGTCACCGGCCGCGGGGTGGACATCAGCAACAGCGCCAACAGCAACACGCTCGCGGGCAACTACATCGGCCTGGGCGCCGATGGCGTGACACCGGTGGCCAATACGCATGGCGTGCTGATCACCGACGCCAGCAGCAACACCATCGGCGGCACGATGGCGGCCGCGCGCAACGTGATCAGCGGCAATGCCAACATGGGCGTGTGGGTGCAGGTCAGCTCCGGTGCGAGCACCGGCAACCTGATCCGCGGCAACCACATCGGCACCAATGCCGCCGGCACGGCCGCCGTGGCCAATGCCAGCCACGGCGTGAACATCACCGGCGGCAGCGGCACGGTGGTGGGGGGCGCGGTGGCAGGAGCTGGCAACCTGATCAGCGGCAATGGTGACCGTGGTGTATCCCAGGGTGGCAGCGGCATCTCCGGCACGGTGATCAGCGGGAACACCGTCGGCCTGAACGCGCTCGGTACCGCCGCCATCGCCAACGCCCAAGGTGGTGTGCAGATCTGGTCCGGCGGCGGCGCCACCATCGGCGGGCTGACCGCCACCGAGCGCAACGTGATCAGCGGCAACGGCAGTGCCGGTGTCTTCCTGAATGCCAGTGGCAATACCGTCCAAGGCAACTTCATCGGCCTGAACCTGGCAGGAACCGCTGCCCTGGGCAACCTGACCGGCATCTCCATCACCGGCGGCAACAATGTGATTGGCGGCACCTCCGCGACGGCGCGCAATGTGGTGTCCGGCAACACGCAGGACGGCATCCTGATCTACAACGCCACCGCCACGGCCAACCTCGTCCAGGGCAACTACGTGGGCACCGATCCGGCGGGCAGCGTGGCCCGCGGCAACAGCCGCATCGGCATCTACCTGCTGAACAGCGCAGCCGGCAACACCATCGGCGGCACGGCGGCCGGTGCCGGCAACGTCATCAGCGGCAACGGCACCCACGGCGTTCAGCTCTACAACGGCGCCAACAACAACCTGCTGCATGGCAATGTGATCGGCCGCAATGCTGCCAATGCGGCGGCGCTGGCCAACGGCGCGCATGGCGTCGTCATCGCCAGCGCCAGCGGCAACCAGATCGGGGGCATCGGCAGCGGGCAAGGCAACACGGTGGCGTCCAACAACGTGGGCTTGCTGGTCTCCGGCGCAAGCGCCACGGGCAATGCCATCCGCGGCAACAGCATGTTCAGCAATGCCGCCAGCGGTATCGACCTGGGCAGCACCACGGACTTTGCCGCAAACGGCACCACCGGCAACGACGGCGCCAAGAGCGCTGGTCAGCCCAACCTGCTGATGGACAGCCCCGTCATCACCCAGGCCGTGCTGGGCGGCAACACCCTGGCCGTGGTCGGCTACGTGGGAAGCGCGGCGCTGCAGAGCACCTTCGGCGGCGCGCTGGTGGACCTGTACGTGAACAACAGCGGGCAGGGGCAAACCTACATCGGCACGGTGACGGCGAATGCGGATGGGGAGTTTGCGGGCACTGTGTCCACGGCGGGCATCAGCGGCCTGGTGGCCGGCACCACAGCCATTGTGGGCACGGCCACCGATGCGCAGGGGAACACCAGTGAGTTCAGTGCGGCACAGCCGACGGTAGTGTTGGGGGCTATCAACACGGTCACCAACGCGAGCTTCGAGGCGCCGACCAGCGCCATCAATACTCATGTCTCCACGGGTTCCAGCGCGCTGACCGGCTGGACCGTCACCGGCAACAGCATCGATTTCGGTGCTTCGTTGAACTCGGCACAAGGCAGCCAATCGGTGGACCTCAGCGGCGCGACGAGGGGCGGCCTTGCGCAGGTGGTTCAGACCACGCCGGGCACCACCTACACACTCACCTGGGCACTGGGTGCCAACCCTTGCGTCAACACAGTGAAATCGCTGCGTGTCACGGCGGGCTCGTCCAACAGCACGTACGGATTTGACCCCAACGGTCAAACCCAGAGCACTATCGCCTGGGTCGATCGCAGCATGGTGTTCACCGCCAGCTCCGCCGCCACGGTGCTGTGGTTTGAAAGCCTGGACACCACCGGTTGTGGCGCAGCGATCGACGACGTCCGGCTGACCGCGGGCAACTCGCTCACCGCCAGCATCAGCGGCACTGTCTTCGAAGACCTCAACTACGGCGGCGGTGCGGGCCGCCCCCGCGCCAGCGCCTCAGGACACAGCGTGCGCAGCGGCGCCCGCGTGGAGCTGTTCGACGGCACGGGCAGCTTCGTCAGCGCCACTAGCACCGACGCATCCGGCAACTACAGCTTCGGCAGCCTGAACCTCGGCAACTACACGGTGCGTGTCGTCGGCAGCTCGGTGAGCAGTTCTCGCGCGGGCTGGGTGAACACCCTGGTGCCCACGGTCGTGTTCCGCGCCGATGCCAGCGGCAGCACGGCGATTGCCGACACCGCTTACGTGGGTGGCGGCAACCCGCTGTTGGGCGAGGCCGGTAACGCTGGTAGCGGCACCACATTGGCGAGCTTGACGACGGCCGGCGCAGCGCCGCAGGCCGTGAGCACGGTGCAACTGGCTGGCAACCTCACCGGCCTGGACTTCGGCTTCAGCTTCAACACGGTCACCAACACGCGCGACAGCGGCTATGGCAGCCTGCGCCAGGCCATCACCAACGCCAATGCGCTGGGGGCTGACGCCAGCCTGGCGCAAGCCGGACGCACGGCGGGCATCGAGCACATCGCCTTCATGCTGCCCAACGGCAGCAGTGCCGCAGGCTTGCGCAGCGGTTTCAATGCCTTCGCCACCGCTGCAGGCAGCCGCCATGTGGCCACGCTGCAGCCCGCCAGCGCCTTGCCCAATGTGACGACACCGATGGTGCTGGATGCGCAGACGCAGCCGGGCTGGACGCTGGAGCCGCTGATCGAGATCAACGGCAGCGGCCTGGGCTCGGCCAGCCGCGCCATCGAATTCGCCAATGGCAGCGCAGGCGGGCGCATCGCGGGTTTCATCATCAACCGCGTGCCCAATGGCATGGGCATCTACGTGAGCACCGGCGCCACGGGTGTCGTGATCCAGGGCAACTGGCTGGGAGTCGATGCCGCCGGCACCGCCGCAGCCGCCAACGGCACCAGCAGTGTGGTACTGCATGCTGCCGGCGCGGCGCTGAACGCCACCGTAGGCGGCACCACACCAGCGCAGCGCAATGTCATCTCCGGCAGCACCGTGCACGGCGTGTTGCTGGAGAGCAGCGGCAACACCGTCACGGGCAACTACATCGGCACCAATGCGACGGGCACGGCTGCCATCGGCAACAGCTCGGGCGTGCGCATCCGCGTGGGGGCCTCGAACAACACGATCGGTGGCAGCGTGGCTGGCGCGGGCAACGTCATTTC
Organism: Rubrivivax sp.; assembly: GCA_016790225.1. The sequence continues at coordinate 37,284 of JAEUOZ010000023.1, read as the reverse complement.
CGGCAATCTGGACAAGGGCGTGTGGCTCAGCGAGACCGCCAGCAACAGCAACGTGATTGCCGGCAACATGATCGGCCTGAATGCCGCCGGCACCGCGGCCGTGCCCAACACCAACGGCGGCGTGAACGTGGGCGGCGCAACGGGCACGGTGATCGGGGGCGCCACGTCGGCGCATGGCAACGTGATCGCGGGCAATGGCGCCAGCGGCGTGGCGCTGACATCGCACATCGGCGCCACGGCCAATGCCACCGTGCGCTTCAATACCATCGGGCTGGACACCACCGGCACCGCGCGGCCCAATTCCGTCGGCATCTTCATCGATGCCGGCAGCGGCGGCCACACGATCGCCGACAACACGATCAGTGGAAATACCAACCACGGCATCCAGGCCTCGGTGCCCGGAGCCGGCACCGCCATCACCGGCAACCGCATCGGCACGTCGTCCGATGGCACGGCGGCGCGGGGCAATGGCGGTTCAGGCATTCACTTCTCAGGCACGGCCAGCGGCTACAGCGTGGGCGGCGTCGCTGCCGGCGAAGGCAACCTCGTCAGCGGCAACGCAAGCCATGGCATTCAGATGCTTTCCGGGGTGTCAGGCATCACCCTGCAAGGCAACCTCATCGGCACCAACGCGAGCGGCACCGCCGCCCTGCCCAACGCGCAACAAGGTGTGCTCGTGCAGGCCGCGGGCATCACCGTAGGCGGCACCGCCGCTGGCGCGGGCAACCTGATCAGCGGCAATGGTCAGGCTGGCGTGCGCATCGAGGCCAACAGCGTGGTCGTACTGGGCAACACGATCGGCACCAACCTGTCGGGGACGGCGGCGCTGCCCAACGGCGGTGCCGGTGCTTCCAACGGCGGTGTGCATGTCTTCAGCGGCAACGGCAGCACCGTGGGCGGTTCCGCGGCGGGCGCCGGCAACCTGCTTTCGGGCAATGGAGGGGCAGGCGTCTGGGCAGAGAGCGGCGTCACAGCGCTCACCATTCAGGGCAATACGATCGGCACCAACCGTGCCGGAACGGCAGCGTTAGGGAATGGCCGCTGGGGCATGGTGATCGATGCCAACGGCACGCAGATCGGTGGTACGGTGGCTGGCGCGGGCAACCTGATATCGGGCAATGCAGCATCAACCGGTGGCATCTTTCTCACAGGCTACAACTCCGTCATCGAAGGCAACCGCATCGGCGTGGATGCAGCGGGTACCGGGTTCATTCCCAACAGCGGTGTGGGCGGCATCGAAGTCCGTTGGGGGGGAACCCACCGCATTGGCGGCACAGCCGGTGGTGCCGGTAACGTGATTGCCGGCAACGCGGGTGTGGGCATTGCGGTGAATGGGGGTAGCCCCGCCACGCAGATTCTGGGCAACAGCATCTACGGCAACAGCGGCATAGGCATTGACCTGGGCGGCGGCGTCGCCGGGCCCAGCATCGGTGTGACAGCCAACGACGGCCTGAAGACCACCGGCGCGCCCAACCTCTACATGGACAGCCCGGTATTCACCACGGCCTCCCATGTCGGCACAACGCTGGTCGTCGCCGGCTATGTTGGCAACGCGCCCAACCTCGCGGCCTTTGCCGGCAGCCGCGTGGAAGTGTTCGTCTCCGACAACGACGCCTCCGGCTTCGGCGAAGGCCAGACCTACATCGGCGCGCTGACGGCTGATCCCAATGGCAACTTCAGCGGCAGCTTCACCATTCCGGGCACCCTCACCATCACGCCCGGCACCACGCGCTTGACGGGCACCGCCACTGACACCGCCAACAACACCAGCGAATTCGGCGCCAACGTCACCGTGACCAGTGGTGTTGCTGGTAAGGTGTTTGAAGATGTGAACTACGGCGGCGGCGCCGGCCGCGGCTGGGCCACGGCGCAGGCCCAGGGCGCGCAGCCGGTGGCTGGCGCGCGGGTGGAGATCGGCAGCGTCAGCGGCGGCGTGGTGACCATGCTCAGCCACACCACCACCGATGCCAGTGGCAACTACGTCCTGCCCACGCCGGGCGCGGGCACCTACGCGGTGCGGGTGGTGAGCGAGACGGTGGCCTCCTCGCGCAGCGGCTGGGTGAGCACGCTGCGCCCGGTGCTCACCTACTTTGCGCATGCGCCGCTGGGCACGCGCGTGGAGCGCACAGACTTTGTGGGCGGCCGCGACCCCGCCGCCACCGATGCCGGCCCCGCCGCAGCCGGCGCCACGGCCAACGCCAGCACCGGCATCTTCAGCAGCGGCGCCACCGGCACCGCCAACGCCAGCGGTACGGTGCAGGTGAGCGCCGCGACCGGCATCGCCGACATGGACTTCGGCTTCAACTTCAGCACCGTCGTCAACGTGAACGACAGCGGCGCCGGCAGCCTGCGGCAGGTGATCACGAATGCCAATGCGCTCGGCGGCGACGCCAGCCTCGCGGTGGCCGGCCGCACGGCGGGCATGGAGCATGTGGTGTTCATGATCGGCAATGGCAGCTCGGCGGCAGGGCTGCGCAATACGGTGAACCTTTTCAGCGGGGGTGTTGCCACACTTCGGGTGGCGACGCCGTTGCCTGACTTGGCCACAACCATGGTGATGGACGCGCAAACGCAGCCCGGTTGGGTGGCAAGCCCAATCGTGGAGGTTGACGGGCGCAACACCTCCGGCTCGTTCAACGGCCTCTTTCACCTGACCGGCACGGGCATCACGCTCCGTGGCTTCGTAGTCAATCGCTCGGCGCAGCACCAGGTGTGGGTTGCCGGCACCGGTAACCGGCTGCAGGGCAGCTGGCTGGGCTTGACGCCCGGCGGCGCGGCTGCGCCGGGCAACCTAGACGGGGTCGTCCTGGTAGGGGCGGACAACCAGCTAGGCGGCAGCGGCGCCAACGAGGGCAACGTGATCTCAGGCAACGAACGCTTTGGGGTGTACGTGTGGAGCGGCGCGCCGGCCGGGAACGGCCTGGTGATCCTCGGCAACCGCGTCGGCACCAATCCTGCGGGCACAGCCGCCGTGGCAAATGCCGGGCACGGGGTGGTGATTGAGCAACCTGGCGTGCGCCTTGGCGGCGCCGGAGCTGGCGAAGGCAATCAGATCTCGGGCAACACGCAGTACGGGGTGCTGTCCACCGTGGACGGCACCACACTCCTGGGCAATCGCATCGGAACCGATGCCACCGGCATGGCTGCTTTGCCCAATGCCAGCTATGGCGTGTACTTGGCCTTTGGCTCGGCTTCGGGGGCCAACACCCGCGTCGGTGGCCCCGCCGCCGGCGAAGGCAACCTGATTGCCGGTAATGCGCTGGATGGCGTGGTGGTGGACGGCGGGGGCGCCGGCCGTGGCGTCGGCCTGCGCGTTGAGGGCAACCGGATCGGCACCAATGCCGCCGGAACCGCAGCCCTGGCCAATGGGCGCTACGGCCTGCATCTGTACAACGGAGCGAGCGGCGCCATCGTGGGTGGCGCCGTCGCGGGCGCCGGCAACCTGATCAGCGGCAACGCGAACACGGGCGTGCGCGTCGAAGGCACCGGCCACACCCTGCAAGGCAACTTCATCGGCACCAACGCTGCGGGCACAGCAGCCCTTGCCAACAACGGCAATGGCATCGATCTGCAGAACGCCACCGGCGCCGTCATTGGCGGCACAGCGGCGGTCGCGCGCAATATCGTCAGCGGCAACGTGGGCACAGGCATCGACTTCACGGGTGGCGGGCAGTCCACGGTGCAGGGCAACTGGGTAGGGCTGAATGCAGCGGGCACTGGTGTCATTGCCAACGGCGCAGGCATTGGGCTGAACAGTTACCCCAGCAACGTGCTGGTGGGCGGCACTACCGCAGCGGCCGGCAACGTGGTTGCGGGCAACACCACGTACGGCGTCGGCGTTTCGGGCAATGGCCACCAGATCCAAGGCAACTTGATCGGCCGCGACGCGGGCAACTCGACCAACCTGCCCAATGGCTGGAGCGGCATCTACGTGTACGTCACCAGCAACGTGCTCATCGGCGGAACCACCGCCGGGGCTGGCAACGTCATTGCCAGCAGTGCCCGTGCGGGGGTGCTGGTGGAGCCGCGCTTTGGTCCCGTTACAGGGGTTCAGATGCTGGGCAACTCCATGTTCGGCAACACCCATCTGGGCATCGACCTGAAGAATACAGGCACCATGGACGGCAGCGCGGAAGGCGTGACCACGAACGATGGAAGCAAAGGCAGCGGCGTGAACCAGGGCATGGACCACCCGGTCTTCACCAGCGCCCGCGCCCGCGGCAACCAGCTCACCGTGGCCGGCTACGTGGGCAGCGCCGCCGGCCAGAGCGCCTTTGCCAACGCCCGCGTGGAGATCTTCGAAAGCGACAACGACAGCACCGGCTTCGGCGAAGGCCGCAGCTACCTGGGCTTTGTGACGACGGATGCCAACGGCAACTTCAGCGGCACGGTGACCATGCCGGTGGCCGTGCTGCGCGTGGGCACGCGGCTGACAGGAACGGCAACAGACGCCGCGGGCAACACCAGCGAGTTCGGCGCCAACTTCGCCAACCTGGTGGTGGACATGGTGGTCAATGACAACGGCGATGCGTTGGACGCCAACCTCGGCGATGGCCTGTGCGCCACGGCGGGTGGGGTGTGCACCTTGCGTGCAGCGTTGGGGGAGTTCAATGCCCTGCCGGCGCAGAGCAGCGCGCCCACCATCAGCTTCGCACTGCCGGGGTGCTCGGCGGCCGGGCAGGCCGCCTGCACGATCAACCCGGCCAGTGCCTTGCCGGCGGTCACCAACCCCATGCAGATCGACGCGCAGACGCAGGCCGGCTGGACACTCGACCCGCTGGTGCGCCTGCATGGCGCCAGTGCGGGCAGCGGTGTCAGCGGCCTGGTGCTCAACGCACCGTCTTCTGCGGTGCGCGGCTTCCTCATCACCGGCTTCAACAGCCATGCGCTCAGCGTCAACAGCGCTGACGCCGTGATCCAGGGCAACTGGATCGGCGTGGCACCGGGAGGCGTGAGCGCCTCGGGCAACGGCGGGCACGGCGTGGCGCTCACCGGTGCTCGGGCTCTCATTGGCGGAACCACCTCCGCGCAACGCAACGTCATCTCGGCCGCCGGCGGCAACGCTTCGGGCATTCATGTTGGCGTGGGTGCGAACGACACGCGCATCCGTGGCAACTACATCGGCACCACGGCCAACGGCAATGCGCGCCTGGCCAATGCCTGGCACGGCATCCGGGTGTCAGCGGTGTCCGGCCTGCAGATCGGCGGCACCACGGCTGCCGAGGCCAACGTCATCGCCGGGGGCGGCACGTCCGGCATCAACCTGACGTCTGACGGCAGTGGGGCCACCACCGGCGGCTGGATCAAGGGCAACCGGATCGGCGTGGGTGCCGACGGCAGTGCGAACATTGGCGGATTCAGTGCAGGCATCGCCAACGGCCCCTGGGGCCCGTTCAACGATCTGGTGATCGGCGGACCCGAAGACGGCGCCGGCAACCTGATCGCCCATGCCACCACACAAGGCATCGTCATCAGCCGCAACAGCCCTAACGCCTTGGCGCAGCGCACCCGCATCCTGCGCAACAGCATCCGCAGCAACGGCCAATTGGGCATCGATCTCGACGGCAACGGCAGCGTCAACGCCAACGACGGCCTGACCAACCCCACCCAGGCCAACAACGGCATGGACATGCCCGTGATCACCGGGGTGGGCATCGCCAACGACGGAGCGGCCGTCACCGCCTTTGGCACCATCGGCACCGGCACCGGCCAGGTCATCTTTGCCGGCTCCCGCGTGGAATTCTTCGTCAGCGACACAGACCCGTCGGGCCACGGCGAAGGCCGCCGCTACCTCGGCGCCCTCACGGCCGATGCCAACGGCCGCTTCAGTGGAACGTTTGCCATCAGCGTCGGCGACGCCGTGGTGGGCGACGCCATCACCGCCACCGCCACGGACCCGGCCGGCAACACCAGCGAATTCAGCGCCAACTGGATCAGCACCACGATGGCGGCGCTGGCTCCCGCCGGCTTCAATGCCTTCGAGCCCGATACCGTGGCGGGCAGCATCACCGGTGTGCTGCGCAGCCGCGTGGCGGGCACGGCCAGCACGGTGCATGTGGTCGCGCTGGACAGCAGCGGCACGGGCCCGCACAGCAGCTTCACCGGCAGCGTGAGCCTGAGCTGGCTGGACGCGCGCGACGACTCCGGCGCGGCCAGCGGCTCCTGCCGCGCCAGCTGGGTGGATCTGGGCAGCGCCGGCAGCGCCAGCTTCAGCGCCACGGCGCGCACCTCGGTGAGCATCACGCCGCCGGCCACGGCCACACGCGTGATGCGCCTGAAGATGGTCTTCAACGGCCCGGCGGGCGTGGTCACCAGCTGCAGCAGCGATGCCTTTGCCGCGCTGCCGGCCCAGCTGGCCTGGGGTGCCACGGCGGGCGGCGCGGGTGCCAGCGATGCCGACAGCGGCAGCGCCGGCACCACCCGCGCGCTGAGCAACCTCAACGCCTCCGGCGGCGTGGTGCACCGCGCCGGCCGGCCCTTCACGCTGCGTGCCCGCGCGCTGGATGCCAGCGGCGCCGTGATGACGCAGTACGACGGCAGCCCGGTGCTGAGCCAGGCCGCCTGCGTGCTGCCGCTGCCGCAGGCAGGCGCCTGCCCGGCCGGCGTGCTGGGCGGCGGACAGGTCAGCGCCAACGCCGGACACTATGTGCACAACAGCGTCACCTACAGCGAGGTCGGCGCGATCCGCGTGCAGCTGCAGGACAGCAGCTACGGCAGCGTCGATGCCGCCGACACGCTGGCGGCCTCGCGGCTGATCGTCTCCGACCCGCAGGACGTGGGCCGCTTCGTGCCCGATGCCTTCAGCATCGGCGTCACGCGCAGCGGCCGGCTGGCCACCGCCAATGCCGCCTGCCTGGCCCCCGGCAGCGGCGCCACCTTCCTGGGCCAGGGTTTCGGCTGGGCCACCACACCCCAGGTCACCGTCACGGCCCTCAACGCCCAGGCTCAGCCGACCACGGCCTGGAGCGGTGCGCTGATGAAGCTGCAGGCTTCGAGCCTGGCGCCCGCGCTGGGCGTCAGCGCTGCGGGCACGGCCACGCTGTCCAGCTTCTTCGCCAGCGCCACGGTCAGCGATCTGGGCGGCGGGCAGGCGCGGCTGGAGGCCGGCGGCCTGGATCGCTTCCTGCTGGATCTGCCCGCCGGCACGGTGCAGGCCAGTGTGACGCCCGGCTGGACCTGGAGCGCCACCGTCACCGATGCCAGCGAGGCCGGCGTGGCCGGCAACCCGACCCTCAGCGCCAGCGCCGCGGACGGCAGCGTGGTCTTCAACCAGGGCGGCGTGTTCCACAGCGGGCGCCTGTCGCTGGCTGCGGCCTTTGGCGATGCGCGCAGCGGCGTGCGCGCGCTGATGCAGCTGCAGCGCTGGACGGATGCCGGCTGGGTGACGATGACCGAAGACCTGGGCTGCGTCACGCTGCAGCCGCAGCAGCTGGGCGTGAGCGATGCCTCGGGCATCTTCAGCACGGCCGGTGTCTGCGCCTCGCCGGCCGCGGCATCGGTCACCACGCGCGGCGGTCGCGCCTGGATCAGCCTGCCCGCCAGCCCGGGCGGTGCCACCGGCCGTCTGCGCCTGCACCTGGCCGGCGAAGCCGCCAGCGGCCAAAGCTGCAACGGCAGCACACCGGCCGCCTTGCAGCCCATGGGCCTGCCCTGGCTGCTGGGCGGCAGCGGCAGTGCGGGCCCTTCGAACATGGCCACCTGGGGCCTGCCGCAGCGCGATCCCACCCTGCGCCGCGAGATCTGGTAAGCCCGGGCGCCGCCTGCGCGCGCCCTGCACCAAACTGAAGCCTCAAGCGGGCCATGTTCGACCGATCGTCGTGACGCATGGCGCGGAATGATCCCGGTCATGAACGGGATCGTGGACAAGGCACGGGCCTGGCTGGCGCGCTCTCCGGGCGTCCTGCCCGGATGGCCGCGCCTGCAAGGCCGGCGCGGCTCGGCGATCACCGCGGTGATGGCGGGTGATCGCTGCCTGGCCGTGCGTGTGGAAGCCAGCGCCTCAGGCGCGCTGCACATCCGCGCCGCCAGTGCCGGCGGGCCCGAGGTGCTGCCCGGCTGGCGCAAGCTGGCCGCAGGCAGCCAGCCGCTGCTGGTGCTGGGCACCGCCGCGCGCCACTTGCTCACGCTGGACCGCCCCCAGGTGCCCGAGGCCGAGCTGGGCATCGCGGCGCGCTGGCCCGCGGCGGCGGCGCAGGATATCGATCCCGATCAGCTGCTGTGCACCGCCTTGGAGCTGCCACAGACGGGCAGCGCGGCACGCCACCAGATGCTGGCCATCTCCGCACCGCTGGCGCCCGTCCAGGCGCAGCTGGCGCGCCTGCGCCAGGCCCGGCTGGAGGTGAGGGCCATCGACGTCATCGACAGCGCACTGCTGGGCATGCTGCATTTGCAGGCCGGCCCGCAGGAAGCCTGCGTGGTGCTGGCCCCGGCCACCGGCAGCCTGTGCATCGCCCTGATGTGGCAGGGACGCTTCTGCGCCCTTCGCACGCTGGCCCTGCCGCAGAATCACCCGAGCGATGACGCCGACTACCGCGACACGCTGGCGCTGCACGTGCAGCGCACCGTGGATGTCTTCGAGCGCCAGGCCACGATGCTGGCCTTGCGGCATGTGCTGCTGAGCCTGCCCTCGATCTCTGGCGAGGGCTTCGAGGCCGTGGCCAGTGCGCTGCCGCTGCCGGCGAGGCGCTTCGAGCTGGCGCGGGCTTTCGAGATCGACGCGGCCGCCCGGCCGACGCTGAACGCCCACGAAGACCTGCATGCGCTGGCCTGCGTGGCGGCCAGCCGGCTGCTGCAGGGCCAGAGCGCCGCGGCACGCGCGGGCGCCCTGGCCGCGCTGGGAGCCCCCGGCTCGCCAGCCGCGGCGGCAGACCCGTCAAGCGCGGGCACAGGCGCAGGAACAGGCGCGGGCAAGGGCGCAGGCGCACAGGCGCCAGCGGCGCCTTCGCCGGGTGGCCGCGCGCCCGATGCTGCGCAGCCCCGCGGGCCGGATGCCGCCGCCCCGCAAGACCCGGGACGGGCCTCGCGACCGGCCGACGAATGGGCGCTGCAGTGATGATCGAACTGTTCGACGCCCCTCGCCTGCTGCCCCGCCGCGACGCCAGCTTCTTCATCGCCGGCGCGGTGCTGGCGGCCGGGCTCACCCTGCTGGGGCTGCATGGCGCTTCACTTCAGCGGCAGCTGCAGCAGACGCACAAGACCAGCGCCGATCTGCAGCGCCTGGCCGAGCGACAGGCCGCCGCGGGCGCCGCGCTCAAGCCCCCGTCTGCCGAGCTGCTGGCCGATCTGCGACGCCAGGCCGAGCGCCTGGAGGCCGAACTGTCGCCCGGTGCCGGCAGCGAGGCCGCGCGCCTGACGCCGGCCCTGTGGCTGGAGGCCCTGGCGGCCCTGGGCAGCAGCGACGTGGGCGTGCTGCGGGCCGAGGTCGGCCGTGACGGCGTGGCCACGCTTGACGGTCAGGCGCTCAACCCCGAAGCCGTGACGCGCTACCTGGGCGCCTGGGAGCGCCACGACAGCTTCCGCGGCCTGCTGGCGCGGGCCCTGGAACTGCGCGAAGACAAGGAGCGCAGCGGCCTGCTGCACTTCACGCTGCGCACCCTGCCCCGGCCCGCGGCCGACACCGCCAGACCCGCCAGCCCCGCGGCCAGCTCACCGTGAAGCGCCTGAGCCTGCCCTCCGTCGAGCCGCTGCGCGCCTGGTGGCGATTGCGCCCGCCGCGCGAGCGCTGGATGCTGCTGGGGGGCGGCATTGCCGTCATCCTGGTGCTGCTGGACACCCTGTGGACGGCGCCGCTGGAAAAGCGCACGCGCCGCGCCGCCACCGAACTGGCCACGCGCCAGGATGCCCTGGACAAGGCCGCGCCGGGCACCCCGCTCGCAGCCGCTGATCTGCAGCGTTTGCGCGATCAGGAAGCGGCGCTGCGCGAGCGGCTGCAGGCCGCCCAGGAGGCCAGCGATCGCCTGGGCCGCCAGACGCTGGAACTGCCGCGCGTGCTGCGCACCGTGACCGGGCAGATGGGCAGCCTGCGCCTGGTGGCGCTGGAGCTCTCGCCCGATGCCTCGCTGGCCGTGGGTGGCAGCGGCCTGCCCGGATCAGCGCCTGGCGGCAGCGCGGGCGCGGCGCCGGGTGCGAGCGCTGGCGCGACCCTCGCGGGCCGACGTGTCTACCGGCTGCCGCTGAGCCTGACCGTCAGCGGCCCCTACAGCGACCTGCAGCGCCTGGTGGCGCACATCGAGAAGGAAGCGCCTTCGCTGCAGTGGACCAGCTTCTCGCTGGACAGCAGCGACTGGCCCGCGATCCGCCTGACCCTGAAGGCCCAGGCCATCAGCCTGAGCCCGACCTGGGGGAGTGCTTCATGAACGGCGTGACCAACGGTCTGCTTGAGCGGCTTGGGCTGCCCAGGCAGCACGCGCCCTTGCCAAAGGACGGCCTGGCAAGCGTCTTGCGGCGCTCGTTCCGGCCGTGGCTCGCAAGGCTGTCATCCTGCCGCCCCTGGCTCGCCCTGGCCGCCGCGGCGGCAGGCCTTGCCAATGCACCCGCGCTGGCCGATCCGATGCGCCCGCTGGGCGGGCCGCCGGCCAGCGCCCAGCCCCAGCCGGCACGCCCGGCCAGCGATGGCAGCGCCTTGCGCCCGATCGCCCTGCCGCCCCCCGGCACGCAGCGCATCCCGGTGCCGCTGCCCGCAGAGAGCGCCGAGCGCGCCGCCAGCCGCGGCAGCCCGGGCCCTGCCGCCGCAGCCACGCCCGAAACCGACGAGATCGCGCGTGCCGAGAACGGCGCGCGCCTGCTGGCCATCCGCCAGGACAGCCAGGGCCAGTGGCATGCGCTGTTTGACGACCAGTGGCTGAAACCGGGCGCTCGCCTGGGCAAGCAGACGCTCATCGCGATCGATCCGCTGAGCGTGAGGCTGCAGACGACAGCGCAGGGTGCACGATCGGCTCAAGCGCTTCACCTGCTGCCGCAGCTGGTTCCCTCTCCCGCCCCGGCCTCGGCCGCCGCGTTGGCAGCGGGCGGTGCTTCCGCCGTCAGCAGTGCCGCGGCAGAACCCGCACCCAGCCGACGCAAGCCCCGTGCGTCGCCAAACGCCCGCAAGCCCGCACACGACGGGATCGACGCCCGCACGCTCACACCGGCTCCTCAGCCGGCGCCTCCAGCCGACACCACCGCGGCCCGCCCCACGGGCCCATCACCGCCATGACTGACACCCTTCGCAGCTTCCCCCGCCCGCTCATCGGCGGCCTGCTGTGCTGCTTCGCGCTGTCGGCTTGCAGCACGCTGCCCGGCGGCTTCGGTACCGAGGCGGACGCCGGCAAGGCCCCAGATGCCGCCAGCCGCCCGGCGCAGACCCCCAGCGTCAAGGCGCTGCTGCCTGCCATCCATCAACTGCTCAGCGGTGGCAGCAACGGCAATGGGAACGGCAACGGCAACGGCAATGGCAATGGCAATGGCAACGCGGCTGCCAAGGCCAACGGCAACGCGGCGCCGGCCTCGGGCACCACGGCCAGCACCGGCCCCGCGACGGACGCCAGCAAGGCCGCGGGCGATGCGCCCGCGTCAGCGTCGCCGGCCGGCGCTACCGCCGGTGCCGGCGCGTCCGCTGTGGCCGCTGCTTCAGGCGCGAATTCGGGCGCTCCTTCAGCCGCCACTTCAGCCGCCATCCCGCCAGGCGCGGCCGGCACACCGGCCGATGAGGTCCAGGCCTTGCCCGGCGTGCGCAGCCCCAAGCGCTTCTCGGTCGTGCTCAACGGCGCCTCGCCCGAGGCGCTGTTTCTCGCGCTGCTGTCCGAGACCCCGTTGTCCGTGGCCGTGGATCCGGGTGTCAAGGGCCCGATCAGCATCTCGCTGAAAGACGTGACCTTGCGCGAAGCGCTGGAGCTGCTGCGCGAGCTGCACAACCTGGAATACAAGGTCATCGGCCGGCACATCGTCGTCAGCCCGGCGCAGTTGCAGACCCGCATCTTCACGGTCGACTACCCTTCGTTCAACCGTCAGGGCCGCAGCGACCTGCGGGTCGTCAGCGGCGGCATCACCGGCAGCGGGGGCGGCGGCAGCAGCGCTTCGGGCGGCAGCAACGGCACGGGCAGCACTGGCAGCACCGGGGGCGGAGCCTCCGAGTCCAGCCGTGTCAGCACCTCGCAGCGCAATGACCTGTGGCTGGAGATCGAAGCCACCATCAAGCTGCTGGTGGGCGAAAAGGAAGGCCGCAACGTGGTCGTCTCGCCGCAGACCGGCAACATCGTCGTGCGCGCCATGCCGCGCGAGCTGCGCACCGTGGCCAACTACCTGGAGACCACGCGCCTGGCCGTGCAGCGGCAGGTGATGCTGGAGGCCAAGATCGTCGAGGTGCAGCTGCGCGACAGCGAGCGCAGCGGCGTCAATTGGGCGGCCTTCCGCGTTGGGAACAACAGCGGCCTGAGCACCGGCGTGCTCTCGCCCGGCGCACGCCTGTCGCCCACCGGCGCCATCGGCAACGGCCAGCTCAGCAGCCTGGCCGGCCAGGCGCTGGATCTGGCTTCCGGGACACCCGGCGCGCTGCTGGGCCTGGCCTTCCAGACCAGCAACTTCGCCGCCGTGCTGGACTTTCTGGGCACGCAGGGCAACACGCAGGTGCTGTCCAGCCCGCGCATCGCCACCATGAACAACCAGAAGGCGGTGCTCAAGGTGGGCACGGACGACTTCTTCGTCACCAACGTCTCCACCACCACCACGCCGGTGGGCAACACCAGCTCCAGCAGCCCGAACATCACCGTGCAGCCCTTCTTTTCCGGCATCTCGCTGGACGTGACGCCGCACATCGACGGCAACGGCTTCATCACGCTGCACGTGCACCCGGCGGTGAGCACGGTCAGCGAGCGCAACAAGGTGCTGAACCTCGGCACGCAGGGCAGCTTCACGCTGCCGCTGGCCAGCAGCGACGTGAACGAGAGCGACGCCGTGGTGCGCGCGCGCGACGGCCAGATCATCGCCATCGGCGGCCTGATGCGCCAGGCCAGCGCCTACGAAGAGAGCGGCCTGCCCGGCCTGGTCTCACAACCCTTGCGCAAGATCCTGGGCGGACAGACCAGCCGCCTGTCAGAGAAACGCGAACTCGTCATCCTGCTCAAGCCCACCATCATCGACACCCGCGGCGAAGACAGCGATCTGCGCGCCGATGCCCTGGAGCGACTGCTGGAGTGGACCGAAGCGCAGCGCATCCCCGTGCGGCCGGCGCCGGGCGCGACACGCTGAGGGGCGCATCAGGCGCCAGCGGGCGCCGCGTCGACGGAGCCATGGGGCGACGGTGGTGCCTGCCGCTGCCCATTCATGATGAGCCGCGCACCCAACCACAGCACCAGCAGGTTTTCAACGCCGAAGATCAGCGTGTTGGCCGTAGCGGCCCAGCACCATCACCATCCAGCTGCGCGCCAGGCAGATCGCGGTTTGCACCAGCAAGAGCAAGGCAAAGCCGATGACCAGTACGGTGAGCATCTGCCGCTCACCGCTGGTGAGCACATCGTCCAACGCCATCTTGAATCAGGGATTGAAGGGTTGCGCCTTTCAGGCTGGTGGAGAAGCTGCGCCTGAGTGTTTTCAAATCATGGTGCTGGCCATGAGCCGCGGCGACCATCGCTGGCGATGCGATGGCGCATTCGGAGGCTTCGCTTTGCAGGATTGGTGTCAACTTCATCGCCGTGCGCTCTTCAAAGGCGCACCTGGTGGCGCCACAAGAATGCAGATACGCTGTCGAATATATTCAATCTGGGCGGCTCTTCAGCGGGATGAGATGCAGGTTTGACGGCTGCCATTGCAGAAAACGTCCCACGGGCAAGTGACTGTTGACTCACGCACTCACAGAACCAATGATCCAAACCCGACAGCCTACGGAAAGCGCCAGCTCCTCAAGGTAGTGTTTGCCCCTTCATTCAAGGAGATGTTGTCTGAACCACAAAGAAGCGCCAATCGATCAAGCCATTCGATTCCACTGGCAGGTCGGCGAAGGGAGAATTCTTTGCCCAGATGATCATCCAGAATCATGCCCAGCAGAACACCGGGCACGTAGAGGTCACTGTCGCCCAAGGCGACCCTCAATTCCAAATACTCAGGCAAGGTAAGTCCCATTCGGTTCTTGAGGTGCAAATACGCATAATACTCTGCCGGCCACTCAAATGCTACTCTGGCCAACAGTGCATGATTTGCCTCATCATTCAAGAGCCATGATCTCAGACTGCACGCATCCGCCAGCCGATGTCGACCATATGCGAATACCTCCTTTAGACGATCGATGCTTGACTGTGATGGGGAAAAGCCGGCAAGCATGTATTGGATCGGAACCTTCAAGACATCAATTTGAGCCAATAAATGGAACAACTCATGAGCTACGACGAATCTTTCAACATATCTACCAGCTTTTGAAGCCTTGGTTTTGATAACTGCAATCCATCTATTGCAAAGCCTTGTCAGAATGAGACCTGCCTCGCCAATCTCCTCATCCAGGACTTGGTTTTCCGATGACCGAAGACATCCCAATCTTGGCCGCTCGTTTATGTATACCTCACCCTGATGAGCATTCAATCTCGCAGCAGGCCATACTGAAACGTCAAACTCAACCGGCGCAGCAGATGAGTCAATACAGACTGTGGCGAGTACAATAATCGCCAACAAGGAGCGAGCCGATCTTTTCATGATTGTTGATACCAGTCAATGAGTCGGCACTGCAAGACCGCTGGAACCCGCGTGAACATTGGGTTTGCGGAGTGATTGCCGGTAGACGGAACTCCGAGAATTGATTCCAGTTGCCCTCGGTTCCTTGGAGTTTCCGAAGGCACATCGATGGCCACCGACGACTGATACGGTGCATGCATTGAGCTGGGCGCTGGGCTACAACATCCGCTGGCAGATGGGGAGGCTGCAGGCCAAGGCCCGGCGTTCCTTGGCATGGCTGCTTCGAATGGTCGTCATGGGCGTCGAACAGCGTCGCCATGGACCGCAGTGCAGGCCAGCGCGACTGCAACCGACCAGGTCTTGGCTGCAGCCCTGCATGTCGTGGCTGGGGCTTGCCGGTCTGGCGAGTCCGGGCAGATCGGCGGTGGCGTGAAGTGCCATTTGCAAGGCCGACCACGGATCCAGGTTATCAGCCGGGAGAATTCTCAGCCATGATTCACGGGTAAACATCTGCTGATGTAGAGAAGAATCCGTGCCCCCATGATCTTGATTCATCGTCGCAGGCTCTTCGAAACGATCTTCCATCGATCTTTCAATCACTGCTTCTCTGGGCAAAGTATTTGTACAGAAGAAGCGAAACCACAAGAAAGCACACGATCCAGACGGCAAATCTTTCGGCAAAGGAAAACTGGGGCTCACCAAACCAGAACACGCCAGATATAGTCCCGAAGGTTGCCGAAGAGCTTACCCAAGCTGCAAAGTTCTTTCTCACCATATCAGCTGTTCCCTTTCGACGCCAAGTGACGCAGACATCGCGTCACTGGCGCATGTTTCAGTTGCGAAGAAATTTCTGAAGAAACTTTCCTACAGTATCACGCCGCTCCCACGACCTATTGAAGAGGGTATTCCGCTACCTGATTGGTAACCAAGCTCAGCCGCCCTTCAAAGTCGTTCTCGGCATCCAAGGCTCTGACGCTCATGACGCCTATGAAGCGCGGCGAGTCTGGGCAGCTTCGGCAAGTGTGCCGTTGATCAGCGATGGGTAACTTCTGGGCTTCAAGACCAATCAGGCGAATTCTTGCACACATACTCACTTGAGATCCAAACGATCCTTCTCAGACAAATACGTTGACAATTCGCAGCCAAGAGACCCGATGTAGTTCCTTGTGACAGCCACTCCAAATACGACATAGAAAACAATGAGAGCCCACGCAACATAACTCATTCGATCGCCAAAAATGCCCAAATATATACACGACGCCAAGATCAATGGGGGAACGATATTCGACACAACTTCGTCGATTATATATATTGCAGGAACCCTTGAAACGGAGGTAACTTCGCTGGGGGCAATCCATAAGATTTTAGTTCCACCAATCGAGGCGAATACTCGAGAAACCTGAAGTACTGCGGCAGCATAAAGTAGAGTCGGAATATAAAATGCACCATACGCAACAACCAGCACAAGAGAAACTACATTTGCACTCAATATAAAGTAAGCCCAAGAAGTCGACCTCCTGCCAACATGAACCGGGACCCTGCTCGCAGAGCGGCTCCAAGCGAAAGGCCAGATCAGTGACAAACCCGTCTTGGATTTAAAATGCACGAGTACCATTCAATCTCCGATATCGCATGAATGATGTTCCTGGATTATCACCCTGCAAGCGGCCGCGCCATTGATGCTGACGCGGACTGATCTGCAAGTTAATCTACTATACTTAAAGATGATCGTATGGCCGCACCATTGAAGTCATTCATGAGTTTTCTGCCCTCTCCCTCAGGTGCGTACTTAGGATTGCCAGGATTCGGAGCCCTCAACAGGTTCTCTGCCACTGCGTTCGCCATATATATCTCCCCTACTGCTCTTACTCCAGCTCCAAGAATCCTAAGACCTCCACCAATGAACTCTGCAGCAGGATGCGGAACACCACCAACAACCTTTGTGGCAACATCCGGAACTTAACCAGGCTCAAGCACTGACCCGAAAATATTCGTATGAAAGAGACTATCGTTGCAGTTTTCCGCTGTCACGAACCGCATGGTTCCGTCTGGAGACACACCTACATTCGGATCCACGATGATTGGGCCCGAACCTCCGGATTCGTAGAAGACTTCTGGTGCATTCAAAGTTCTCATTGATCAAACGGCACTCGATATCATCGCCGACTGCTGCCGGCACGCCTCCTACGCCCCACACTCGCTCAATCTCCCGTGCTGGTCTTGTTTGGGCGATCCGACAGAGCCTTCAATTGCTGGCTGACAGCCATCGGTCGCTCAAAAAGTTACTCCCAGACGCTGCGCTTTTCCTGAACCACATCGGACTCCAAGGAAGCACCGACATTCAACTCAACCTGATTACTGATGAAGCCCGGCGGTGACTCAAGACTCATCTACGGCACACTTGCCGAAGCATCTCAGACTCGTTGCGCTTCATAAATGTAGTGACGGTCAGAACTTTTCAAGCCGAGAACGAGTTTGAGAGCCGCCTAAACTTGGTCACCAACCACGTCGCGTAGCGATTCAACTGGCGCCTTGATCTGGACAAATCGGTTGAAGGCTAGCTGCGGGAGGCCGTTCGAATGACGCCGTCGAGTGAAGCGGCCACCCGGTGTAGGCTGAGGTTCATCACTCATCAAGATCTTTGGAGAAAGTTTAATTTGTTTGGACGAATGCCACTTGAATATGGAGACTGGGAAGTATAAATGATCACGCGATCAGTTATCAACTTCCAGGAAGGCTGTTCCTTCTATTGACCACAGTCTCCATTAGTACAAGTACCATCATGACCGCAAATATTCCGCCGATGATCTTGTTTGTCCAAATATCGAATATCAGTTCAGAAGCACCACTCGCGCTTCTCGCAGTAATCAATAGGTTGACAGCAGCGTGTATCAAGGCCGGCCAAATCCAACTGCCTGCGACGACCGCGATGTAACCCAAGGCTGCTCCAGCTATCGCATAGAAGGGGATTCCAGCGAGGTTAAAGTGAACAACTGCAAATCCCATGGATACCAACCATACCGCTGCGTTGGTACCCAAAACTGTCAGCAGGTACCTTAGCACCAAACCACGAAAGACGAACTCTTCCACCATTGCCATCACCAAGACACCGGCAATCATGGATGACGGCGCCCTCCCTGGCAAGACAACACAAAGCAGCGAACCTGCCAACAAAGTTACTGAAAGGGATATGTAAAAAGGCCTTCTCATGAGCCATTGCTCGCACAAGGGACTTACTTCAATCCCATCCGGATTGTCAGACTCCTCAACTCTTGGGGCCATTTCCGCTCGAGAAAGCTCCGCTTTTGCGGGCCGGTGAATACCGCGCCAAGCTGTCGATCGTCAAGACTGTCCCGACCTCTTGCGAAAGGAGCTTGAAGTGGGTCTGCATGGCGCAGCGGCTGCCGGCGCACCGCACGAAGCTCTTCGACAGTTCTGATGTATGCAGAAAGCGCCCCGAAGCGGTTCTGCTCTCGCCTGCCAATCATCTGGACCTGTGAAGTCTTGGCACTGGCCGCACGGGCTTGCTGCTCGTCCAGCAGGACTTGTTGATCCCGCTGCAAGGCTTGCACAGAACGCTGTGCATTGCCGAGCCGGGTTTGCATGTCCAGCCATTCTTCCTGCTTCTGCTGGGCCTGCACGGTGGAGACATACCCGCTGGCGGCCAGTTCCTGATAACGCTGCAGATTCCGCAGGGCCAACCGCACACGCTGGGCCGCCGTTTCCAATTCCGCCAGGGCCTGCCGTTCTTCGGCTTGCAGGCTGCTGCGCCGGCGGGCCAGAGCCACCAGGATCAAGCCGCCCACGGGCAACAGCAGGCCGGGAACGGTGGTCTTGCGGGTGACCTCAGCCCAAACGCCGAAGGCCAGGAGCAGCATGGCCAGGCCGACTGAAACGCCAGTTACCCAGGCAAAACTCGGACGCCGTGCCAGGCGGATGCTGCCGAGCCATTGCGCCTGGCGGTGCTGCGCAAGCTCAGGCCTGAAGAGCGGGGACCTCATCGCGCGGGTGTCCTCCCTGCCTGCGAGGCGCGCGGGCTCCTCGCAGCGATGTCAACGTGCGACGATCAGATGCGCCATAAGCTGCGCACTTGATGATCATCAGCTTCCATAACCGAACACCCCAGCGGTTGATGGCTCAAGCGCCAAGAGGTGATCGGTTGCTGAGAATGTAAGTTAGCTACTGGGGCGGGAGTGAATGCGGGTAAACCCTCAATCCCCAGCAAAGGTGTGGTTTTTTGCGTCGCTCCATGTCGCTTCGCGCAGAACCTCGCGATCTCACTGGGCGCAGGCCGGACTGAACCGGTGAGCCGGCAGCAGCTTGAGCCTCGACGCCCGCACAGATTGCGCCACCGCCCTTCGCTCAGCCGCCCCTCAGACTGCTCACCATCAGCGGGCACAGCACCAGCCACGCGAGCCCGAAGACGAGCAGATTGCCGGTGGCGGGATTCAGGTCGCTGAATGCCTTGGCCCAGCTGCGGCGCAGCACCAGGCGTCCCAACAGGATGTCGAACGAGGCCATGAAGACGGCCAGTGCCAGGCCCAGCGCCAGCAGGCCGGCTGTGGTCTGCACGCCCAGATCGGGCACGCGCAGGAAGCAGATGCCGAAGGCCAGCAGCGAGCCGGTGACGATGCTCAGTTGCTGCGCACGCGCCTTGCCCAGTCGCGGCACCACCCACAGCGTGCGGGCGATGCCGTGCAGCGTCTCCGCGCCAGCCAGCAGCACACACAACGAGACAAAGCGCAGCAGGAAATCGGCCGTCATGGCGCTGCGATCCGCAGGCGCTTAGGGCCCGGGCCTTGGAAGGCGCAGCCTCGCGCCGCGGTCGCGTGGTCACACGGCAGATTCAGCAGTAAGCGGCAGATGCGGGGCGGCATGCGGTCGACGGGCCCATGCGCGGCGCCAGGGCGCGCAAGACCGGCCCTGATTGTGCGCCGCCAGCCGGTCTTTCGCGCGACGCTCGGCGCGCGGACAGGAAGCCGGGCATCATCGCCCGCTCTTCATCCACCGGGCTTCAACATGACTTCCTTCTGGGCTTCCTGGAACACCCGCGTCGCGCGCCTCTTCGCGATTCTCGAAAAGTCGACGATGGATCGCCGACGCGGCCGCTGAGGCGCGCCGGGGTCAAGCCCCGGAGGTTTGTGCTCCGCCGGGGTCAGGCACCGCCGGGCACGGCTTCCTGCCGTCGCAGCGCGGCCTCTTCCTGCTCGATCCACTGCCTGAGCTTCTCCACATGCTCGGCCTCTTCGCGCACAAACTCCTGGGCCAGCGCACGGATCTCCGGAAAGCGCGTCGTGCCGGCCACGGCGTAATAGAACTCGTAGCCGCGGCGTTCGCCCTGCAGCGCGGCCTTCAGTGCGCCCAGGCGCGTCAAGCGCGGGTCGCCGGCCCACAGGTCCGTGCGCTCGGGCGTGGCGTTGTCGGGCCATGCGGTCTTGGAAGGCAGCAGCGGCGTGACACCGCTGCGCTCGCACTTGTCGCGGGCTTCGGCCAGGTGCAGGCGTGAGTAGCCGGCCAGTTGCCGGAACAGCGCTTCGACATCGTCGTTGCCGCAGCCCTTCATGGCATCGGCCAGTTGCTCGAAGTGGATCGCCGCGTCTTCTTCGACCTGCACCGAGAAGCTGAGGAACTCGCCGACGGTCTTCATGCGCACACCGCCCTGGTAGATGCCGGCGGCCAGCGACAGGGCCGGCCCCTTGGGCGGCAGCGTCATGTCGCCTTCGAAGCGCACGAGGATGTCTTCGTCACGCACGAAGCATTGGCAGGCCAGACGATGCCGGGGCGGCATGTCGTTGACCTCGGCGTCCATGATCTCTTCCTTGGTGATCTTGCCGAGCTGGCGCAGCAGTTCCTTTTCCTTCTCGGTCATGGCCAGTCCGTTGCGCACGCGGCCGGCCATGTGTACCACCTCGACGATGCACGAGCCGCAGTCGCCATCCTGGCAATCGTGCGGCAGCGGAATGCCATGCGCGATGGCCAGACCCAGCAAGGTGCCGCGGTCTCCCGCAACGGCATAGACGGTAAGGTCGCGCGCCATGACGGGCGACGAAAAAGTGACATTGGCCATGACGGACCTCGCGATGACGTGGAAGTGGAGTCACTCCAACGCGAGACCCGTGCCACCGGCCTGTGCTCAATGAAATCAAGGGCTTGGCGCGGCGCGGGGAATTCCAGGCCGGCCCCGCTTGTCGCCATTCGAGACAAGTTGGGCCAAAGGACGCAAACGCGACCAGCGCGCCGGTGCCCGAAGCGCCCGGGCGCTCTCAAGCAAATGTGGCTTTGCCACTTTGCTTGAACCCCCGCGGGGGGCGGGCTGGGCGCAGCCCGGCCCTGGGGGCGCTCTCAAGCAAATGTGGCTTTGCCACTTTGCTTGAACCCCCACGGGGGGCGGGCTGGGCGCAGCCCGGCCCTGGGGGCACTCACAATGCCTTGACCTGCACCTTGCGCCACTTGATGGGCCCGCCCACCACGCCTTGCACGCCCGGGCCGAACTGCAGCGCAAACGGGCCGGCGGCAAACTTGTCGTTGTTCATCGTGACCGTGGTCGCGCCGTTCAGCTTGACCGTCACCCGCGGGCCGCGCGCTTCGATCTCGTAGACGTTCCAGCGGCCACCGGCCAGAAAGACCGGCGGCACGGGCACGGCCGCAAAGTTGACGATGCCGCCGGTGCCGTATTTGGGATCCGGGCGGATGTCCCAGATGTTGACCTCGTAGGAGTTGTCGGCGGTGATGTTCTTTGCGTCCGACAGGCGAAGGAAGATGCCGCTGTTGGTATCCGTCGCGGCCCAGAACTCGGCGCGGATGGCGAAATCCTTGTAGGACTGCTTGGACACCAGGAAGCCGACCACACCCTTGTCGGCCACGATCGCACCCGCTTCGGCCCGCCAGTTGGCATTGCCGATGGCATTCCAGTTGTCCAGACCCTTGTCGCCGTCGATCAGCGTGGTCCAGCCGCCGTCGGCCGGCCCGCTGGCGCATCCGCTGAGCACAAGGCCGGCCGCAGCCAGCGCGGTGAACAGAGCTTGTCGTCTTTGCATGTGGCGCTCCTCTTGTTTAGGGGGCACATAGCGTAATCGAAGATGCCCCCGTTGCGGCAGCGCGCGTGACCGGGTGATGCTAAACGCTTGAGTTGATGGTCTACCCGATGGCCCGGCCGTTCTTGCCGATACCGTGGTCAGCCTGCAGCGGCCACCGGGAACTGCTGCACCACCCCTTGCCACCATCCCTGCGTGACCTGCAGCTCCAGGAAGGGCGACTCCGCCACAGTCGGGATGACGCTGCGCCAGAAGGCCTGCGCCGGCAGGTTGTCGGGCATCTGGCCCACCTCCCAGGGCCCCGGATGGCTGCGCAGCACGAAGGCAGCCAGTGCGCGGCCGGCACCGATGCGCCGATAGCGCCTGTGAATGAAGAACTGCTCCATCCAGTGGCCCGTCTGGCGGGTGACGGCAGCAGGCGCCACCAGCGCAAAGCCGGCGTACTGCGCACCGACGAGGGCGACATAGGCATGGAATCGCTGATCAAGCCGGTGGCGTTCCAGCGCGTATCCGTAGCGCGCCTCGGCGTCCGTATCCTGCTGCCAGATGTCGCACAGCTCGTACTGGTACAGCTCCAGCAGTTGCTGCAGTGCCGGAAAGTCGGCCGCGCGGGCCTTGCGCAGTTCAAGATCCATGGAAGGCCTTTAGCCGCTCCTGAGTTGCGCCGTCAGCTGCCGCGTTGGACGCCGCCGCGGCGCCCACCTCGGCATGCAATGGACGCAGTGACCCGCACGCTCAGCGCGCCGGGCCTTCAGCGGCCCCAGCCTGAGCACGGCACCAGTCGGCTCTCGAGAGCTCATGGGTGGCGACGGTATTGCCGTACCAGGACTCCAGGCCACGATAGCGCATCTGCAACCGTTCCATGACACGGGCCGACGCGGTGTTGGCCGGGTGACGCACGGCCAGGATCTGCGGGACGGCAAAGCGCTCGAAGGCGAAGCTGAGCATGCAGCCAGCCGCTTCCGTGGCCAGGCCCTGGCCCCAGAAATCCGGGTGCAGGCGCCAGCCCACTTCCAGCGGGTTGGCCCGCAGGCTGTCCAGATCCTGCGGCATCGCCGGTTCGCGCCGCAGGTACTGGATGCAACCCGCGCCGGCCACACGCGCACTCTGCGGCTCGATGAAGGCCCACCAGCTGGTTCCCCACGCCGCCCAGCAGCGCTGCACACGGGCAATCGCTGCAGCGGTCTGCGCCCGCGTCTCCGGCTCTCCGCTCAGGTATCGAAAGACCTCAGCATGCGAGTTCATCTCCTGCAGCCCGTCGAGATGGCGGTCGCAGAAGGGCTCGAGGAGGAGCCGGGGGGTTTGAAGCACGGTCACTGCGGCACGCACGCAGTCAACGGACGCAGGCCACGGAATCCGGATCGCGCAGGCTGCCGGACCGTCAGGCCGGGCCCGAGGGCCGTGGTGGCTCTGGCGGGACTGACGGCACTGACGGCACTGACGTCACTGACGGCGCTGTGCGCTCTGGGGCCTTCGGCGGACTCAACGGTGCTGGTCGATGAGGATGGGATTGCCGTCGGGATCGGTCACGGTGATGAAGGCAGGGCCCGTGCTTGACGGATCGGCTTCCTGATCGAGCTTGAGCCCCTGGGCCTTCAGATGCAGCTGGATGCCGCGCACATCGGTGAATTCAGGCGTGGGCTTGGCATCGGCGTCCCAGCCGGGATTGAAGGTCAGCATGTTCTTGTCGAACATGCCCTGGAACAGCCCGATCAGCGTGGTGCCGCTCTTCATGATGAGCCACTTGTCTTCCTGCCGGCCGCCGAAGACGCTGAAGCCCAGCGTCTCGTAGAAGGCACGCGAAGCCTGAATGTCCTTGACGGCAAGGCTGATCGAGAAGGCACCCAGCTCCATCGTGTTCTCCTTGATGCAGGCAGACTGCACAAGCCCGGTCCGGCGCCACCGAGGCCGGGCCAGAAACCATGTCTCAACGATATTACTGCAGGCGCGGCCGCAGCGTGGAGCCGCGCTCAAGGCCCGGGCGCGGGCGGCATCGGCGCCACTGCGGCGTTGCGGCGCTTGGCTTTCTCCGCAGGAAAGATCACTTCCCGCTGCAGCCAGTTTCTGAACCGGACCGCGTTGTCGTCCTGGTTGCGCTGCAGGTAGGCATTCAGCCCTTGCGCGCGAAACAGCAGCGCCCGACTGCCTTCACCCCGGGCGACATCCTCGGCAGCGATTCGCAACAGAACTTCATCTCTGGGCAGCGCGCGAAGGATGCTTCTCAGGCCCTTGATCTGGATCCAGCGGTCTCCCTGCAGATCCTCGACGACGACGAGCGGGCGACCCTTGTACTCGTAATGCTGTCCATCGATGTCCCGGATCGCGGCGGCCTTCATGGCGTCGACCGAGTGGCCCAGCAGCGAGCCCAGCAGCGGGGCCAGGGCGAAGCCGATGAGCGGCGAGAGCAGGACCAGGGCGACCGAGAGCCCAGTCACGTTCTGGAGCGCCCAGCCGATGGACCAGCCCACGGCGGCCAGTGTCATCAGGAGCGCGGCGAGGGCGAGGAGGTAGCGAATGCTGAAGCCCGATGAACGAAAGGAACTTCAGGCCCGGACCTGCCCGCACAGCAGCAGGCCGCGCAGGCTCGCGCTGCAGCCGGTCAGCTTGATCGCGAGTTCAGGCGGCACAGCGCACTACCGGTACTTGGCTGCCGTGATGAACTCACTGAAGGACTCGCACCAGACCACCACTGCCGAGTACCTTGCCGGATCGACACCATGGGGCAGCTGCACGACGAAGTTCTCGAAGGTCTTCACGTCACCCACGCGAACCATGCTGGCCTTCAGGCGCTTGAAGTCCGCTTCGGTCTCGACGAACTCCGGGGAGAGATAGAGCTTGTAGTCGGGCCCTGGAGACAGCTTGCCCAGCAGCGAGACTGTCGTCGGGGTAATGGTGACGGCACCCTGCCCCCAGTGCAGCGCATCGCTGTCCTTCAGGTCTCGTCGAAACTCGGCCTTGAACAAGGCCTGGGCAGTGGCTGCCTGGACTTGTTCCGCGGTGGGAGCATCCGGAGCGATGAGGATGGGCAGTGCGTAGATGCCCCCTGCAAAGCCTGCGAAGGCAACAGCAGCATGAGAGGCAAAGAGCAACAGAGCCTTGCGCGTGTTCATGGCAGGGGCGGCACGGTGAGCCGGTGCTTGTGAAGTGATGTCCAACGGTCTGCCTGCGCCTCCCACAGAGGCGGGCGCTGCAAGCCGCGTTCGAGATGATGCACCATATCCCGCAGGCGCGGCTTGAAGTGCCTGCGGCGGCAGCTGAGCGGATCAGGGGCTGAGGTTCATGGACCTGTTGCGAGCGCTACGCACGCCACGGATTGAATGGCACAGGCGTTGACCCCGGGGCAAGTGGTCTGGAGGCCGCGCGTGCGGCTTCGACCGCTTGCCGGGTGATCACCATGAAAATGGCCGGCCCATCCGGCGTCGTGATGCGCCCCTGCTGCACAAAGCCTGCCTTCTCGTAGCAGCGAATCGCGCGATGGTTCTGCGGCGACGGGTCCGTCTGAATACGGGTGACGGCGGGATCGTCGAACAGCTGCCGGACCAGCCGCCGTACCAGCGCAGTGCCAGAGCCCTTGTTCAAGTCCGTCGGGTTGGCAAGAAACTGGTCGATACCTCGAACGCCGGGGTCGGTCTCGTTTTCCCACCAGCCTTCACCACTGCCGAGCGCGACGTACGACTGCGCATAGCCGATGGGCTCCGGACCTCGCATGGCGATGTACGGCGTCACAGGCTCTTGTGCTTGGACCCGCGGCAGATAGTGACGCCGCACCTCCTGCAGGCTCGGTCGTGCGCCTTCTCCACCCCACCACTGGACGATGTGCGGCCGATGGAGCCAGCCGTGAAGCATCTCCAGATCCGCCTCGGTCATGAGGCGCAGGGTGACTTCAGGATCGGGAGGGTGCATGGTGCGGCGTCCCTGCGAGGCATCGCGTCAGCGCAAACGTGACGTGAAGAAGTCGAGCAAGGGTGCGCTGTATTCATCAAGCCACGAGTGAGCCTCGATGCTGCGCAAGCCCCCGTCCAGCATGAACGGCGCCACTTCCGGGTACCCACGGGCCAGCAACTGAGCTCGCACCTTGGCAGCGCAGGAGCGATCATTGATCCCATCTTGCGCGTGGTGAAACTGGCGGAATGCTGGCTTCGTCGCGCTCCCGGCGCCGTCCCAGGCCTTCTCATTGGGATAGCTGCTGGCTTCACAGGCGCCTGGTTCAATGATCTGGCGTCTGGTTTCATTGTCGAAGCCTGCTCCGGCGACATTGGCGCGATCTCCGGGCCGCCGTGTGCAGTCCCTGAACCAGCCGTAGGGATCTCCGCTCGATACCGGAGCAAAGGCTGTGACGAGTTCGGGAAAGCGGCTGGCCACCCGCACCGTCATGTATCCGCCGGATGAATGGCCTGTCACAAAGACCCTCGCTTCGGCTGCCCGAAGGACGCTTTGCCGGAATGACGCGCTGCAGGACTTCATCGACAAAGGGCAGATCGATGTTCGCGCGGGCCCTGACTTCGTCGTCCCAGACCTTGCCGCATACGCGTCCTTCGTTGTCGCTGACCTGGTCCGAAGAGTCCAGCAGGAAGACCGCGAAACCCTGTGCCAGCGCCAGTTCCGTGAAGCGGACTTGCGCCGCAATCGACGCAACGTTGGCAACACAGAAGTTGGTGTGCGAACCACCGCCTCCATGCATCACGATCAGCGCACCTCGAGTCCACGCTGCGGGGGCCTTCCAGAGCACCAGACGCTGCAGCCCGGCCGCGGCGACGACCTCACGCCTCCAGCCCGCACTCTGACACTGCAGCTCCTGGGGGCTTGGGTCGGCCGCTGCAGCCGCGCCTGATGACGCGGCCGTACTGTCGCCGCCCCCGCAGGCGCACAGAAGCAACCCGCAGACCATCCACGTCAACTTGGCCGACCAGGATTCGAGCGCCATCTCTGCAGTATCCGGTACAAATCCGCCAGCGGTGTGAGGGCAATGATGCGGCCACGAGGGGCCCCGCAGGATGTTGGAGAAACTGTCGACATCCGTCCCGAGTTGCCCGGCCTGACGATCGACTCATCGAGCAAGCCAGGACTGAGCGAATGCTCGGAAGACCTCGGGCCGAGCGAACAAGGCCTACCGTGGCCAGTCAGCTTGAACGCAGCATCAGGGATCACCGCTGCGCAAGCGCGGGCTGGCCGGCGTCTTGCAGCGTGCTGCCGAAGAACATGCGCGCGACGCCAGCGCGCGCTGCGGCCTGCTCGCACAGAGCGCATGGCCTCGAGGTGGAGTACAGGATGGCACCGCCAAGGTCTTGCCGGCCCAGTCTGCGCTGGGCATCCAGGATGGCCACACGCTCCGCATGCGCGTTCGGGTCTCGGTCCTTGACGACGCGGCTCGGCCCTTGGCCGACCAGCGTGTTGTCCAGCACCAGCACGGCGCCATAGCTTTGGTCCCCCCACGAAACCGCAAGCCGCCTCATCGACTCCGCCTCGACAAACCAGCGTGCCTCAGGATGCCTTGCCTGCGCGGCGCCGAGACCTGGCCAGGCCCAACAGGGCGAGGCCACCAGGGCGAACAGGGCTTGTCTTCGCGCGCTGGAAACCGGGTGCATCGCAGGCCTGAGTGCGTGGGGACGATCGTTCGTGTTGCGCCGCCCGATCAGTGCCCGCCGCAGCGTTGCCGGACTTCTGCGACGGAGGACTCGACAAGCGCTTCCAGCACCTGGGTGTCCAGGTCCGCCAGGCGCTTGAAGTACAGGCACGACTTTCCCATCTTGTGCTTGCCCAGCCTGGCCAGCTGATCCCGCTGATCCGCTGCCTCGCAACTGAGATAGACGACCAGCTCGCGGCCGCGGATGGCAAAGCCGGCCAGAGGCGCCTCACCGGAGTGGCCCGACTCATACCGGTAGCTGTACGTCCCGAAGCCGACGATGCTGGGGCCCCACATCTTCGGCGGCTGATGGGTCACCCGCTCGCACAGCGCGATCAGCGCCTCGCAGTCAGCGGCCTGCTCCGGGCTTGCCCGCGAGGCGATGTACTCGGCGACACTCGCTCCCGTCGTCTGGGTCTTGCTTGCGACCATCTGCGGTTCCTTTCGGGCGGAGAAGCAAGGCGACGCCGCTGCGAGGACCCACGTGGGTGGCCAACGTGGGCGATCAGCATCGGCGGCAAACCTCGGCGGCGGGCACGCGGAGGCAGCTCACTGCGGCCCGGACGCAAACGATGGTACAGCCGATGCCGGTCGCGCTCTGGCGGGCCCAGGGCGGCGAGCCGGGCATTCAGCCGCAGGGCCGTTCAAGCGGCGACGGTCTGGCCGTCAGCACGCAAACTGCCTCGCGTTGCCCACAGCGGCGCGACGAACAGAACGAGGAAGCCCGTGTTCAAGACGGCGTTCTGCCAGTACTCGGACGTCCATGAGTACGCTGTGTCCGGAATGAACCAAGCCCCACCGACAGCGCGATGAGTTTCAACGCGGTCAGTGATCCACGCGCAAGAAGGCTTCTGGTCGCGTGGAACAGTGCGACCCCCCAACCGACCATCACGCCGTCGATCACGGCGTGGGCCAGGGCAATGTAGCGAGCCGCCTCCTGACCAAAGGCGTCGATACGCTCAGGCGATGCGTAGACCAGCAGCGAGAAGCCTTGTCTCGCAAGAGAAGGCGCGAGCACCAGCACCAGCCCGAAGGCGACGACGCCTGCAGAGACAAGCAGGAGCCAGTTGATCCAGAAGCGTGATGGCTGTGAGTCCGAACGCATGGCCGATCGTCATCGAACGTTGAAAGTGGCCAGTCTGGCGTCCCGCGGCCGGCGGCGCAATGACCTGCGAGGTCAAGAGGCCTGGTGAGACCGTCGCTTGACTCGAATGCACCTGCCTCAGCCAGCCGTAACAAGCGTTACGAAAGGCAAGCCAGCCCCTCTGGCCTCGTTGTTGACCCTATCGTTTCGGCCGATCGCGACGCATCACTCCTTGTTTCCGCAGCGAGCGCGCGATGTGAAGGGCTCACGCCACCTCAGTGCGCCAGGTGAACGTCGAGAAGTGCTCGCGACTCCGGGTGATCTGACCCACAGTTCTGGTCGCTTGACTGCGGAAGATCAACGCAGGGGTTGGCCGCGAGTTCTTGACAGATCAACAAGTTGCCTTACCAGGAGATGAGGTCGATATGAGTTCTACCAGCCCAAACCTGTCAGCATCAACGCCACCCTCCGAGGAGTGCCTTCATGAGTTTGATCGGCTGGAGAAGCGCAAGGAGTTGGGCTATCTCGTCTGCAAGATCTGCCCCAACAAGGAAGGAAAGGACGAGATTGCCGTCGAGAGATCTGGATTTGCCAGGTTCTCGGAGCTGGTCGGCCTTCTTCCCGCCGACCAGCCCCGCTATGTCATCTTCCGAGTCAATACACGGCCGACCGATCGCGTTCTCTTCATCCTCTGGAGACCTGACTCGAGCAAGATCAAGCAGAAGATGACTTATGTCTCTTCTTGCGAGTCCTTCAAGAGCAAGCTCTTCGGCATACGAAATCATCTGGACGCAACCAGCCCGGAGGATCTGGAGTTGGAGCAGGTGGCGGACCTGATGAAGTGCACGATCGAAGTCCTTGATGCTGTGGACCCTCGCGCGCAGTAGTGGCTGATCCTGCACCCGCTTGACGACACTCCGGAACCAGAAACCTAAGACCCTCGGCCGTCTCTCCGCTCGTAACCCGACCCTCGTATCTTCGGGTCGTCCTGCCACGGGCAATCCGATTGAGTACAGCGTCAGGCCTCGCCCTCATGAAACACCGCTTCGATGTTGTGCCCGTCCGGGCCGATGACGAAGGCTGCGTAATAGCTGCCGCCGTATTGCGGGCGCAGGCCGGGCGGACCGTTGTCTCTGCCGCCGGCAAGAAGCGCCGCGCGGTAGAAGCTATCCACCTCCTGGCGACTGCGGGCCGTGAACGCCAGGTGGAGATGGGCGGGTTTCTCCTCGGTCTGGTACAGGCACAGGGAAGCCTGGCCGTCAGGCTGGCTGAGTTCCGCCCCGTCGGGCGGCCACTCCGTGACCACGGTTACGCCCAGCGGTGCCAGGGCCTGCAGGAAGAAGGCCTTGCTCACCGCAAAGTCGCTGACTCCGAACTTCACGTGGTCGAACATGGCTCTCATGACGCGACGCGGTGCGTGCGTTTGACAGACAGGTCAGACCTCCGTGCGTGCATAGACCCGGGTGTTGCGCAGGCGGCCTTGAAGATCAAAGCGCTCATTGACCAGAATGCCTTCGAGCCTGAAGCCTGCTCGCTCGGCGAGCCTCCAGCTGGACGTGTTGCGATCGTCACACGTCAGGAAGACGCGGTTCGCTTCCAGCCTCGTGAGCGCATGGTCCGACAGGGCGCGCACGGCTTCAGTGATGAGCCCTCTTCCGCCATAGCCCGTGCGGCACCAGTAGCCCACTTCGAAGGTGCGCGTGGTCCAGTTCGCGCCATGCAGCCCGCTGCCACCGACCAGGGCGCCGCCCTCCTTGAGGAAAAGCAGAACCATCAGGTCTTCGTTCAACAGGAACCGTGCGTAGGCGCGCCGACAGTCGATTTCGGATTGCTCCAGGGTCGGGGGCGGTGTGACCCAGCTGAGCCAGGGCGAAAGCTCGGCCCGGGACTCCAGAATGGCAGCATGGAAGGCAAGGGCGTCGGCGGGCTTCGCGACTCGCACGATGAGCCGGGGCGTTTCGATCTGCTCGGGCAATCGGTCGAGCGGCATTGGCGTTTTCTCCGAGGCCCGAGGGTCGCGCCGTGCCGGTGCAGCGCCCCGTCAGACCGAGTGGTCAAGCGGCTGGATTGAGAAGCGAGCGGCCAGGGCACCACCGGCCAGCGCGGCAAACAAGGAAGGCAAGAGCTCCGGTCCGGCCTGCCAAACGAAGATGGCAGCAAAGACAGACCCTGCCGAAAGACAGACCCATCTGACCTCATTCTTGTACGCGGGTGCGACCTTCACCGGCAGCCACACGAAGACGAGCGCTCCCACAAAGGCGGCCACGGCAAACGCTGCACGCTCGGCTGCAGGGTACCAGCTGGCGGTACACATGCCCGAGACCAGCAAGTCGGGCGGGCAGGCGCGTACAAGCAGGTCCGTGAGCAAGACCACGCCGGCGAACGCCACGAACAGCCCGACAGCAGGAGCGAGCAAGGCCAGGAGCCAGCGGAGGGGTTTCATGCGGTCAAACGCTTGCTGTCACAGGCCCGCTGGAGCCCATGCGGAGCGGCATCCCATCCGTAACCGGCTTCGATGCACCCAGATGAACTCGCGATAAGTCAACAGGTTCCACGAGGCTGGCTGAACTGAAATGGCGCAGGGTGAGATGATCGCTCTTCTACGGCGCATACCGTTTGCTCGAGCGAACACGCAGGCGCCGTTGAGGCCGAGAAGCCATGCGGGACATGCTGCGGCAGATCGGGCCGTTGAAGCGTCAGCCGTTCAGTCGACGCGGACTCGTGCTGCGAAGGCGATTGAGTACCACTCCTGGGGTGAGAGAACTCTTCGCCCTCGCCCTGGCCAAGGATCCCTCACAACTGCCGCTCCGACCTGGATTCGCCCGTATACGTCTCTCAGAAGGTCTAGAGAGGTTAGAACGATTGCGTGCCCCATCGTTCCTACGATCAGCGGCATGTCATTCGCCAAGTCATCAGCGGCAGTCGCAACGTTGACCGAGTACACGTCTGCCGTCACCGAAAACTCGCGCCCTCTGTCATCCTCCCAGTCGCGGTTCAGGTTGTCCATGATCTGACCCGCCGTGCCTGGAAGATTCACAGCTTGACCAAAGGTCTCCTCGACGATTCGACGCTGCGAAACGCTGTAGCCGTAGTACCGAAACACCATCTGAATGCATGCTGCCCAACACCATTGGTCGAGTCGTTGGGTACTTGCTGCAGAAAACCCCAGCAGATTCGAACGAATCCCAACTTGACATCGCTGGACTCCGTTCGGCATGAACGGAGTGCATTGATACTCCGCTTGAACCATGCTGAAGAGGCAAGCGCTCGAGGAGCCAATGGCCAGGGATCTCAACACATCTCGTCGGTTCATGGACGGTCCAATCGCAGCCGTTACACGAAGAAAGAAGCATTCTGCAACGAGGGCTATGTAGCGGACATCAACACTTGTAGTGACGACCAGCGTTCGATACGCGTCCCACTGTCGACGGAACCCCAAGCTGCAAGCCCGGACCGAGTAAATGTACGGAGTACCTCAGGCCGGGCTTACAGCGCCTGCCGTAGCGGGTCAGCTCGCGCTAGGGGTTAGACATCGCTCGCGGCGTGGGTGGTTCCGGACCTCTTGTCCAGATTGGTCAGGTTGTGTTGATCCGATCTAGAAATCCGTCGGGCGACGGGCATGAAGACAAGGTGAAGCACCGCGGCGCCCAATGCCGCGAAGGAAAGCCCGTGCAAGGTGTACCTGAGCCAACCAGGGAGACCGGCACGCGTCATCAGATCGTCTGGGGTTGTGAACGCACCATGGGTATGGTGAGCGAGCAACCAGCCCAGGCTCAACGAAATCAGGGGGCCTGGAACAAGCACGAGCAACAGCGGGACGAGTCCCCTTGCCCACCTCTTCAGCCGATCGATCGGCGTCGGCCTCAGCCAGTCAAGCCTGACCAGCTTCAAGTGCATAAGCCAATCGCCGGGACTCAGCGTGCGGTCCGACCGGGGCGCCGGAAGCACTCGTACAGCTGACAACAGCAAGCAGATGACTACCAACGTAAAGTAGTTCTTGAAGTCCTGGGCGGAAAAGAACGCCATTGCGTCAACAGGCGGTGGGCCTTCCGGAAGGCTGCGCGAGACCGCCACCAGGACCAGGGCAAGAAGGAAGAGGTCCAGAACAAGGGCGATGAGGCGCCGAAGGGGTAGTGACATAGGGAGTTGGATTGCGGCGCCGCGCAATCAATGAGGGTGTTTGCAGTGCCTGACGTTCGCGGCAACTTGCTCGCGGAGGCGGGACTTGCAGGCTCGGTCGGCGACGATGGTACGACTGGCGCTGACCGGGCTTACAGGGCCTGCCGTAGCGGGACCCGTTGACTGCTGGGTTAGGCTTCGTTGCGCGTTGCAGCCCGTACTGGAGCCTTCCGCGCTGCCTTGCCAAGCGCCCCTTCAGCCCACTTGTTCAGGCTAGTACCGCTTCTCGCCGCAGCTTTGAGGGCTGCCGCATGAACTTCTGGTGCGATGCGTAGCATGACCTTCCCGCTTGCCGGGCGCTCGGGAGCAGAACCAAGCTCTTTGGATGCAGCGAGGTAGCCTTCAATGGCGGAGTGAAAGTTCGCCTCAAACTCTGCAACGGACTCGCCGTGGAAGGAGATGATGTCGTCGATGTCTTGAACGCGCCCAACGATGACTTTGTCTTCTGCGTCGAAGACCATGCTAGCCGTGTAGCCCTTGTAGGACATTGAATTGATCATGGCTTGATCCCCATTCTTTCGATGAACTCACGCACAGCCAATACACGGTAGCGAAGCGCCTCTTTCCCGGGATGCGGGCGGTGCAGTGTCAACTTTCGACCGGCAAACTCAAAGGTGACTGCGGAGCCGGCGCCCTCGATCGCCTTGCAGCCTGCTGCCTTAAGCAAGGACTCGATTCGCGACCACTCGATACTCCCGTTGACGGGGTCGGCGAGTACCTTATCGAGTGTCTTGCGCTGCGTGCCGTTCACTGGCGAATGATAGCATCATCTGCGTAGACTGCAATCACCACCGCCCACTGGGAGGTGGCGGGCCGAGTTCACCGCGAAGCCCAACGAATGAAGGGGACTTGCCCACTCCGAACCAGCCGCTTGGCGGCGAGGGACATCCCCTTCGCGCGCGCGACATCGTTCAGGGCGACTAGCAACAGATCCGAAGCCTGCTGACCGAGCTGAGCATCGTCATGCCGCAGAAGGCCGATACACGGTGTGCGGTCTTGGCCGCCTGGCCGGTGATGAACCAAGACGGCTACGCGGCCAAGGCCGCACGCCGTGGCGCGTCTGGTGCAGCGACAAGTTCGGCGTCACTATGCGGCCTGAGCATGGAACCGGACACCCAATGCCTTCGCGACCTTGAGCACTGTCGCGAAACTCGGGTTGCCTCCGGCCGATAGCGCACGGTAAAGACTTTCGCGGCTCAAGGGGTTAGCAACTGTCTTTGAAGTCAAGCTGAAGCTGAAGCAGCCAGATGCTTGGCGGCATTCCATGAAGCCTGATCGCGCAACATTGCGTTGAGGATGGTCAGCAGCTTGCGCATGCAGGCCACGATGGCGACCTTCTTGGGTTTGCCGGCAGCGATCAGGCGGCTGTAGAAAACCTTGATCGCCGGGTTGTGCTGGATCGCTACCAGCGCGGCCATGTACACGACCGCGCGCACATGGGCTCGGCCGCCCCAGATGCGGCGCTTGCCCTTGCGCGGCCCGGAGTCATCGGCCAGGGGTGCCACACCGACAAGCTTGGAGATCTGCCGCCGACCCAGGCTGCCCAACTCGGGAAGCGCCGCCGTCAAGGTCAGGATCGTCACCGGCCCCACGCCCTTGACGCTGTCCAGCAGTGTGCGCTGGTCCTTGAAGTACCGATCCATGTGGTCATCGACCTCGTGGTCGATCGCCTCGAGCTGCTTGTCCAAGATCTTCAGAACGCTCTTGATGCTGCGAACGGACTGCTTGGCCTGAGCATGTTCGAGGTGGTTGCCCTCGGCCACGCGCATGTCTACCAGTTGACGTCGGCGCGTCATCAGCTCGGCCAACTGTTGCCGATGCTCGTGCGGCATCGAGGTGATGTACTTGGCCCGGTCCTTGTGGCGCCCCAGCACATCGGCAAAGTCGCGCAGCGTACGGGCGTCGACCTGGTCGGTCTTGGCCAGCACGCCCATGGACTTGGCAAAGTCACGCGCCTGCCGGGGGTTGACGCGCGCCACCGAGATGCCCGCGTTGTGCAGCGCGCACACCAGGTCGCGCTCGTAGCCGCCGGTGGCCTCCAGGACGACCAGATCGACGTTGGCCTCCTTGAACCTCGCAATCAACCCGCCCCATCCGTTCGCGTCATTGGCCACCCGCTGCTCGATCGTGCCCACGCAGACATCGAGATGCTGCTTGCACACGTCCACACCAGCATTGGGCCGTTGATCACGATTCGCTACCCCACCTTGCGGATGCATGTTCATGATTGACAACTGTTCGGGCTACACGGTTGGATGAAACGGGCCGGTGCGTTGACCAAGAGCTAACCCACGAGCTG
This sequence comes from Rubrivivax sp., assembly GCA_016790225.1. Next base: position 2,428 of record JAEUOZ010000023.1, on the reverse strand, counting down.
CATGCTCAAAGGCCAATCGGGTTTGGCGCACCGACCGCGAAAACGACCGCGGCGCGAGGCTGTGGACAAGTGGACAGTTCGAGCTGCCGCTCGAAGCGGCCCGCTGGCCCACAGCCTTCCACCACGACGATCAAGAAACCCCCTCAAACTCTCACAGTCCCTCATTTGGAAGATACAAGGCCTCACCGGGACCGCAGCGGAACAGCTCTTCCATGGTGACATGGCCGAACTTCAGCACCAGTGAGTTGTAGAAGGCTGGTTCAACATCTCGAACATAGGAAACTAGTCCACAGAGCCTGGGTCGTTCAACGGGATCGAGCTTGCCTGAAACGTGGAGGTACACCAGCGTCTTGATCGAGCGCTTCAGCTCTCGCCCTATAGAAAGCTTTCGGTCGGGCGTGAGAGTGAGGCCAGTGACAACCCGCTTGGCCTTCTTGGAAACATTGATCCTCTTGTCTGCGTTGAACTGCAGTCGTGGCGCATGTTGCGAGAATGCAGCCTTGACTTGTCGCTCGGCTTCTACAAGTACGTTCTTCTCTCGAGACGACACGTAGATGTCGTCGGCGTAGCGGGTGTAAAGACAACCCAGCTCCGCACAGCGAGAATGAGCGTCCACGTCAGCGGGGAAAAGTATCGCATTCGAGATCGCTGGCGACGAGGGGGCTCCGATGCTTAGCGCAAGGGAGCCGTCGAACTTGTTGAACCTGCAGAGAACGCGCATGCACGCTGCGATCGCGCGGTCGTCCAGGGACAGACTGCCTTCGTGTGCACTTTGCAGCAGGAACTGCAGCAGCCAGTCTTGGGTAATCGACGGGAAGAAATCCTTGAAATCCAGTCGCAGCAGGAAGTTCGAGTGCACGTGAGCGTCAGCGTGCTGGCGAATTCCTCGGCCAACGCGGTAGGAATAGACTGAGTCGTGGACTGGTAAGGTCTGCAGATGCTCATTGACCAGCCAGCGCTGAACCGCCTTTAGATTCGGCGTTGGATGGAAGATGTCGCGCTTGCCGCCTGTCCGCTTTTCAATTTGGTAGTGCTTGTACTGATACGGCCCACGCATCAGAAGAACTGTTACATCCTGGGGCGTGGCGCGGAGTAGGCGACACCACGCTTGAAGAAGCTCAGCGTAGTTCATCGTTGTGCCTCTTCCAGTTCGCGCAGTGCCTCTGGGTCGTGTAACTCAAAGGCTCTGCGCCAAGCCGCCTTCACCGACAAATTCTCTTGGCTCCTTTGCTGAACAAACGGGGCCGATCTCGGTCTTGAGAAGATATCCCCATCATCGTTTCGGACGATTCGTCCTGTCGCCACCAAGATTGAAAGTTGGAGGCGGAGCTTTGAAACATCATAGTTCTCGAAAGTTGATTGAATCGCGTGCTGCAAGTCAACTTCTGTGATCGCGCCCACAAGGTCCACAATCTCGTCGATTAGAGCGAGCTGTTGGCGCGAGTCATACTCTTTCCACGTTTGTCGCTGGAAGCGCTGGCGATATGTTCTCTTGGTCTCGCTGTCGCCGAGAAGTCTTGAAGCGATTTGAGGCATCTGCGCCTCAGGAGGGTCCGCCAGTGCAATTGGGACAGGGGAAAACAGGCTTACGCGTGCGATCGCGTGTACGGGACCCAACGTGATGAAGGAGTTGCTCTGGTGCTTGGCGCGGACTGCGACCAGACACTTCTTGGCAATCTGCTCATGTGCAGAGAAGTAGCCCAGCTCAGCGAACGAGCCTGGACTCTCTGGAAAGATCAGTACGCTGTCGACCGTCTCTGCAATGGTGCGTTCGAATGTCGATATGTTCTGTCCGCGCTCGTCAATCTGTCTCAGCAACTCTGTGGCCGCTGTCTCAGCGCGCACACAAGTAATCTTGTGGTCTCCGCGACTCAGGACATGCTCAACAAAGAGCGCACGCAGACTGCGCTCGCCAGTCTCTGGCAGACGTTCGCCAGCAGCTCCGCAAACGAAGCAGAGGTGGGTGTCGCGTGAAAAGAAGAGATCGCCCCGGGAGAAGTAGCGTTGCAACTTTTCCCGGGGCGAATCAAAGGCAGAATTGTTATGTACAACCTGCAAGAAAGAGCCACCTACTTGGACGAGGCAAATCCCTCGGGGTTCGCCGTTAGGCGAACCCCGAGGGATTTGCCGCGACGATGTCGTTCAATGCCAATCGGCCTGGCTGTACACCCGGCACAGAACCCGACAACGGTTCAGCTAAGTGGCACAGGGAGTCTAGCGTGGTGTCAACGCTGGGGCAAGACGGAGTGACGCGGAAGCGTCGGCTTGGACACGGCTCGGTGTGAGTGTGCGGCCTAACGAATGAAAGGGACTTCCCCACTCCGAACCAGCCGCTTGGCGGCGAACGGCAACAAAGTGCCAAGATGGGAAGTTCGAAGTCTCATCTGCTCATTCGGAAGGGGAAGTCCATGGCTATTGTGTACGTTGG